>NZ_QFLS01000008.1:0-167796 GCF_004136695.1 Enterobacter cloacae complex sp. 677-3DZ2D5B
TGATCGGGGAAGACCCATATAAATACAGCGGTTTTGGGTGGGGTAAATTTGGAATTTGCGAGGAGGATTCAGGAAATAGGGTTGGGTTCATTAAGGTCATATTTTTGTTGGTTACGGGTTGATTGGTCTGGGTTTTGCGAGCATCATCGCAATTATTTACCTTCTTCCGTAACGCGATGGCTTCCAGCAAAACTCTCGAACAGGCTATTGCCGACATCACTATCTGGCACAAAGGCAAACAGCGTGCGCCGCATAAGCCTTTATTGCTTCTGTATGTGCTGGCGAACTATCAGCAGGGGCATGCGCGACTGTTTGATTACGGAACTGAGGTCCACGAGCAGCTGCTTAGCCTGTTAGAACGCTTTGGCCCACAGAGGAAGGCGCATTACCCAAATATGCCCTTCTGGAGGCTCAAAGGGGATGGATTTTGGGATCTGAAGAATACTGAGTTCTGTTCGACCATTGGCAGTAAGCAACCGCCTGTTAAAGAACTTGTGGAACATAACGTCGCAGGCGGGTTTGATGAAGAACACTTTGCGCTGCTAAGTAAGAACAAAAACCTGATCGGCTCGCTGGCGCAGCAGATCCTTGAAGCGCACTTTCCTGAAAGCATTCAGGAAGAGATCGCGGATGAGATGGGCTTTAATATTCAGCAAATCCGTAAGGTTCGCGATCCGCTGTTCCGGCAGCAGGTGCTACGTGCTTATAACTATGAGTGCGCAATCTGCGGGTTTAACATGCGACATGATAACGCCTCTGTTGGTCTTGAAGCCGCGCATATCAAGTGGAAGCAGTTTGGTGGACCGTGTGAGATCCCAAACGGGCTGGCGCTGTGTGCGATTCATCATAAGGCGTTTGATAAGGGATCGATTGGACTAGATGAGAGTATGCGGATACTGGTTTCCGAGGCGGTGAATGGGGGCGGGATTGTTGGGCAGCTGTTCTGGGATTTTGCCGGGAAGCAGATTGCGCTACCAATGGTGAAAGGGAACTATCCAGGAGAGGGGTTCGTGGAGTGGCATTGGAGAGAGGTGTTTAGAGGATGAGTGCGAAGGCCGGACTCGAATTTCACACCTAATAGACTGATATAAATGTTGTTTATAAGCAGAGATAAATAGTTATACCCGCACTTGTACCCACAAGTTAAAATCCGTACAAAAAATAGACATCGCGAGTGGGTATTAAGCCATACCAGTAGAACACTGATATGGCTGTTGAAGCAAGACTCAGGCAGGCAGGAACGTTTTCTTCAGAGGCACCAAAAGTTTAGTCTCGATATCAACTTGTTCGTAGTTCTCAATAAGCGCACGGACGAGATCATCAAGTGTCCAGAGCGTCAGTGGTATTGTCGAACGGTCGGCTTCATATCGAGCATCTTTCGTAAAACCCCCTGTACTGACATAAAGCCCGCGATCGTCTTTATGGCGACCGCCGATAAAGCTGCGTATCTGTTGGCTTCCCATCTGTTCCCTGCGGTGCTTTACTTCAACGACGATACGTGGATTCTCGAATCCAAATCCATCAGGCGAAGCAATGATATCCTTCCCACGATCAGGACCCACAGGAGACACCTGTGTTTTATATCCCATGCTGCGTAAAACACCTGCAACCAGATATTCCATCTCTTTCGGATCGAGCCCATTAACTCGATCTTTAATACCTTCACGCGCCAATGACTCCACATCGCGAAGCGGATCAGAAACGACCTCATCTTCATCTGCCGCTGTTGGATTTTGAGCAATAACCTCTACAGTGGGTTTCTTATCCTGCAAAAGCTCTTCTAGCGCATATTCTGGAAGCTGGAAAACCGTCAGCGTAGAACCCAATGTGTTTTTGGTAGCAACAGACAGTCTATCGCGGTCGATTTCTTGAGTATTCCATTTAACCTGCCGAGCGATACCCATCCCCTCTTCCACCCATTCAGGATGATACTGGAAGTCTGAAGTAACTTTGCCTAGCAAATAAGTACGGTTGGCTGGCGAATAGGTAATAACCCAATCTCCCTTTTGGATCTCATTCACAAAACGCCAGACCTGCGATGCGCCAGAACGCGCAGTTCCGAGCTTTGTTAAGGGAGCAGCCTCATGGTATAAGGCGAGTAACTGGGCTCGGGATAGGCCGGGTTTGACTAATGGAGCCAGCTGAGACCAATCGATACCTACAATTTGCTTATCGCGAAAATCGTCATAGAGCTTGCCGCCGTCACCGCGGATCATCCACATTCTGTTGCCCATACCAGTCCCTTCATGAGGAAAAGAAATTATGCTGGATCATAAGCTTGTTCGAAGTATGCGTCAAAACCATCAACAACGACGGCCCAGCATTCCCGGATTGTGCTTGCGATAATGTGCCCAGTTAAAATTACAGCTTCAATTTGCATGATATTTCGTCCATATAAGTAAAAGCACCAACCAGCATCGGCAGGTGCTTTTTGGAATGAGTAAAAAAGTAAGACTGCAATGTGAATCAGGGAGGCTATTCCCAATGTTCACCGTGCCGTGCTAGTACGATCTTTTTTCAATAAACCAGTTGCCTGTCGCGCCCGCAGAATATCGACTGCCCGCAGATATGGGGACTGTTCTTGCCAGTTGAATCCCCTGCGGTCAATACGAACCAGCCCGTACTTTTCCACCAGAAAATTAACGGCATCGGCCAAAGATATACCGGCATCGATATGTTCCTGAATTACCGTTTCATCACTGAATGGCGTGTCGTTGAGTGTCAGGCCATAATGTTGTTCCAGCAGGCGTGCAAGCAGCATTTGCCAGACAGCCACGGGCGACAGACATAGCTTCGCCGCCTGCGGATTTGTTGCAGGTAGAGTTTTCATATTTGCTCTTGTGAAAGTAGTTAACGATGGGTGGAGTAAACGGCGATGTATACGTAGCCGTAACTGCCGAGGGTAACGCAGTATTCATGTCAGATATTCCTCAGTCGATGAGATGCATAATGGCGCTGCATTCCGGATGCTTTAGCGCGAAGTCACGTAAGCGATAATAATGCTCAGTCATCGCATCACATTCGGTACGACAAGCGTGGTGGCTGTAAGCCATCAGACAGGCGACTATCCCTGCAGCTTCACTGGTAAGCTCTGCACCATTACCGTTCATGCTGTTAAACAATGCCCACGTTTTATCGTTCTCTGATTCAGGAGCCATGAAAGCACCGCCGTTACCGAGCGTCGAAAAGTGCCAGATACCACCGTGGTAATCGGCACACAGCCGGTCCATCCAGCCAAAAATACAGGGTTCAAGGGTTATCCATTGTGGAATGGAGCCAAAGTGCTGCGGCCAGAAGGCAGTACGCTGTTCATCAGGTACGGGCGTACACACGATGCACACTGTATCAGCGTGTGGTGAAGCGGGGGATCTAGCCACTGTGCTGGTCAGGGTGAGAATGTTGTTCATTTAGTTTCCTTCGTATTTTCATATGGGTTGCCGAAACGAAGTGACGGGCAGGACTGCATGTAGCCATCCTCATGACAGAGCTAAGGCCTGCTCCCCTCAGTGATGTTTAAACTGCATTGGTTGAGTTCACCGAGTCGATAAAGAAGGTGTGAGCACCATGCGCACAAGTCGTCATCTGAGATGGAGCGGCTGCATGGATTATTCTCCAGGGCGGTCGGATAAAGTGTGGCCTGCCGGGCGCTATCAGGCAGCGGTGGCATCAGCTCAGCGCCTGCCGCAGTTCTTCCGCCATCATCCAGAGTGCCCGGTTGAGCTTAACGTCGCCGTCTATGCCTTTAACCGCGCGGGTATGGCTGCGTTTGCCTTTGGCCGTGCGTCCTGGCAGCCCCCCTTTCAGCAGGTTCTCCTGCAGGCGGTTGAATACCGTCCACAGGTTGTCCTGCCGATCTTCATAGCGGCGGGGTGTCAGTATCTGTGCCGCAGTGACCGGCTGGTGCTCTTCACCAAAGCGGTACGTCAGCGCGGCTCTGGCAAACGCCTGCTGTGCCGGTGGAGGAAGTAACAGCAACTGCATGGCATCCCGCTTCTCTTCCACCCGGTCAAATATCCCCAAAACCTCGTAAGCCCCTTCAATGACTTTCTCCACCACATTGCCTTTGTGCGGCACGCGTATCTCACCAAAGGTTTCACCACAGACAAGTCCGTTCTGACAGACAAAGCGAAACAGGCCCGGCAGCATCTGGTATGAGCTGGAGCCGTCGTGACTGTTAAGCAGGATAATTTCGGGGACCTGTTTGCCGGTGATTTGCCCCTCACGCCTGAAACGCAGCATGTGCTTTGTGTGGTCGCGTTTATTCAGGTCGCGCACGCGTGTCTGGCAGGCAAAGAACGGCTGAAACCCTTCGCGCTGCAGGTTCTCCAGCAGGGTAATCGTCGGTATATAGCTGTAACGCTCAGAGCGTGACGTGTGCTTGTCTTCGCTGAAAACGCTGGGAACATGTTGCATCAGTTCTTCACGGGTTAACGGACGGTCACGGCGTATCTGGTTAATCCGGCCAAAGCGGCTGGCTAAGCGCATGGGTAACTCCTTTGATTACATAAATGAAAAGGCCATACCTCCGGAAGGAAGTACGGCCTTTTAGTGAACAAAAATAACGGGATTAATACCCGGGTGAATACGGTCAGTACCAGGGATGTCAGACGAGCAGGCTGTAACCCAGAACAAGGACTGGGACGTAAACAATGCAGGATGTCAGATAGATAACACCTGCTATCATGTCAGTATCCTTACTGATGGTCGACCAGTCGCGCGAGAGAGGCAATACGGGTTTCACCCTGTGCCAGGCTGCAGTTATTTGCCCTGGCGGATACCAGTGCGCCAGCTAGCGCAGGGGCCAGTTTCCGGGCCGGATATTGCCAGCTCCATGCAAGTGGACCGTGATCGGATACGCCGTCATTTTCATAGAAATGGAAAACAAAGCTTCCCTTTTTATAATCCAGCATACGTGACGCTGCGCGTGTAAGATCCGGAGATAGCTGGCTGTCGAACAGTGTCAGTGGCTGCTCCGCATGAGCCTTCATCTGATGTTCCCTCTCCGGGTAATATTGGATGGTCATACCCGTTGCGCCTGATGCCTTGCCACCAGTGATATCTTTCAGCCAGTAGAGAATGTTCAGGCGCTTTTCCGGACCGTTACAGGTAAGAATAAGCTTCTGCGTTTCCTTACCTTTTGTGGCGCTAATGATAAAATCATCCACGCCATCCATGATGTGGTCATGCATGACCTGTACATTTCCTGCCACCTCGCCTGTGACGAGAACGGGTTTAATGTCATATGCAGCAGCGCGGCTCACCTGAGTCCATAACACCGCGACGACAATCAGCAGCCGGGCGATAACGTTTACCGTTTTCATCTTTTTCACTCTCCCGCTTCGGGTAAAACGACATAAATATCCCGGCCCCTGACCTCAATGGTCACGGGCTCCTTTACACCGGTATTCAGCAATGCCTGCGCCTGCCAGAAACGACCGCGGACCTCTTCATGCATATCCATCACGCGGATACAGCGCTCATCACTCCCCTCTTTATGCAGGATTTTCGTCACGACGGCACAGGCACTCTGCGCCAGATTTTCCGTACCTGACTGCCGGTTAAGGAGATATATTCCCGCAAACGACATGGCAGTACATAACAACCAGACCTGCATCAGTCGCCAGGGTTTATCCTGCATCTGGTCACGCTGACGGAGATACACCACCGGGAACCAGAACCAGATAAAGGATGGCGGCGAAATGCCCTGTTTCACCAGGTTAGTACGGTCCAGCAACACCCAGACCAGGGCAATGACCAAATAAATGACAAGCGCGAGAGCTTGCGGAAAATTCAGAACCAGGACAAACCAGAGGATCGGGAGAACAACCGCAAGGCACCAGGCGAACAGGTCTGCACGAAGCAACGGATAGGATCTCATCCCATTTCCCCCCGGAATGTTATTTCCTCATTGAAGACAGTGACGAACAAAAACATCGAAAGACTCCTTTATAAACAACTTACTGGAATGGTTAAGGAAGAGGCTGCGGGTTATTTTCAGCGCAGATCGTACTGCCTAACTTTCTGGTGTGATAATCGTTAATTCAGATCGATAATTGATTACCGATCGTTATTTTCTATCGAGAAAGACGATCAATAAACTTAATTTGATAGTTAATATCTATTGAATAATTTCATTTCGATCGTCGAAACAGATCGAACAGGTGCTGATAAAAGACACGATAAAATCAGAACAGGAGATGCCAGACGGCGCGGGCAACAGTCAGCAACCGGTGGCGGAGCTGGTGGAGATAGCGAACCAGCATCCCGGAAGTCTTCAGAGTGTTCACCGCTTCATCAAATATCTCCCCGGTCACGCGGACAAATCCCTCACGCGCTGTCTCCCTGACCGTGTCGGTCCGAAGTTCGGGGTGAAGATGTCGGGAAACAGCGCTGCCGCTGTGTACCGGTAACGCCAGTATCAGGGCCTCCACCCAGTGATGCAGGTTGTAGTGCTCTGCAGCAGAGACGGCAACGACCGGGTGGGCGGTGGCGAAAAGGGTTTCGGCCAGCCGGGTTTTGGCCTGCAGGTTATGTTGCTGCTGCTGCGAGGGCCGGTGATTCAGCCCATCCCATTCCCGGCAGGGCTCTATTTTATCTGCCTGGCTGAGGACAAACAGAAAGCGTGCCGGTACTGCTCCGCTGCTAAGTAACTCGCGGTAATAGCGGATATCCTCGTTCCAGGCCCGTTCATCGGCTTTGAGTACCCAGACAATCAGGTCCAGCCTGCGGGACCACGCCTGATACAGGCGACGGTAAAGGCTGTCCAGCTCCGGAGTTTCGCCAATACCCGGAAAATCTACCAGTGTCAGGGTATGTGTGCCGTGAGTGACCCGATAGCGCTGAACGGTACGGGTACAGCCGCTGATAGCATCAACCCTGGCGGGAGGTGGACTGAACAGGGTATTGCAGAGGCTGGATTTCCCCGCGCCACTTTTTCCCATCAATCCGATACAGGGTTCATAACTTATGATACTGCTGAGTTGACGGTATATCTTTTCAGTAGCATCAGCAGGCAGCCTGGAGAGGAGCTGCCTGAATGGCGTTTCTTTCGGAGATTCAGTGTACATATTTCACCTGTAATAAAAAGAATCTTGTTCACTATCACAGGAGTAATGTAGGGCTGAAGTTATTTACAACTAACCTGGAAAATTTAACATCTTCTTTGAATGCCTTTTCTTTTGAGTTTCATTCATTGCTTTTAATTTCAGACGTTCTTTGTGGAAAGAAACATCAACCCCCTTGATAAGGACGCGCCCAGGGTTGTTCTTTTCTGGAAATTTCATGGGTAACGTTGACACCGGTATAAAGAATGCACCGGTTTTATCTTTAGCGGATATCTCCGCCACCTTACAAAGCCCTCCGGGAATTCCCCGCCCCGCCTTTGCAATATCTTCATATTTTATATAGCGTATTTTTTCGAAATTGAACCTCCCGTCGTGCTTATCCCATAACGTCCTGTTGACGATAATAACTCTGCATGTTGCGGTGAACATCCCTTCGTAAATACCAGATTGAGCACAGGGGCCACTGTAATAACAGGCGATATATGTCTTTAGCACAACCAGAAAGTGGCCTTCATTTTGTTCCTCACGTTTAAAACTATCTTGTTTAATGACATCTTCATGAATTTTTAACTCGATCGCCTCCATTAAAGATTTGTGCTTTAACCGCATCAAGGCGCTTTCTTTTTCCTGTGGCTGAACTACGTGAGCAAGTCCCCAAAATGTAATCTGGCCGCTCACAGTGAATTCACGTGACGTAGTAAATTCGGGAAAAAGTTGTACTGAAGCGGGTTGACTCTTACCCTCGTTATCAGCCTGATGTTGGCCTTCTCTTTCGTTCGTTACCAGAGAGTAAAGATAGTGGGATTCGCTTCTTTTCCCATTGGTCTTCACCGCCTTGCCGAGAAGAAACGCTTTCGTCTCCTCATCTGAATAGTACATCGTTGACTTAAATTTATATGCCATAAATCCTTATCCCTCTCCTGTTTTCCCTGAGCTTATCTTTTGATTTGCCTTCCATCTCTGCAACCTGTCCATGTCTGATATCGTGCAAATGCACCTTATAATAATATAAATAAAAAATATTAAGTAACCTATTTGTTAAGTGTTTAAGGTTACTTGTGATTTTAACTATAAGAAAAAAGTGACCTACAATAGTAGGTCACTTTTTGTTTTATGCATTAAATACAATTAATTATGAAATTTTATATCAATCTGCGATTCCTCCCTGTACACCTTTCCCCAACCTACTCACTCCCTTAGCAATCTCATGGAAAAGATGCTTCGTTAAAAAAATACTACACCATCAATCTCCACTGCAGCGATCCACTGTGCGCTATGAACTGAGTTCTCGTGGCACCGGTCCGGTTAGAAGAGGCGGCGTTTAACGCTTCACTGACGCGCCAGCTGAAAGCAAAAACCCTTATGCCTCATTAATTTTTTACACGGTCTTCCATCCCCTGAGGAAGGCTGCAACACAACACTGAGAACCAGTCATTCCTCCTTTCACTTTTACCTTAAAGGAGATATCCCCATGAACACATCACCTGCTCTGCTGAACGACCAGCTTGTCGATATGGCATTCATCACCACCTATACCGAAATGACAGATAAATGGTTCTACAAACTCATCAGTGAAGGACTCTTCCCTAAGCCAATCAAACTGGGTCGCAGCTCGCGCTGGCTAAAGAGCGAAGTGGAAGCCTGGGTGCAGCAGCGCATAGCAGACTCCCGGGGTAACTGAGCATGGCTGTAAAAGAGTGGAAGCAAGGCTTAGCTCCTGGTGGCCTGGCAGAAGCAAAAATGGATAAAACAGACGTTGTCCATGAGCACTTCCAAATGTCCTGATTATCAGATTTTCATTTATGTTCTGAATTGCTAACCCTGGAGTAAATTCTGAACACCAATAATATAAAGCCCCGCATGTGAAAAGGCTTTGGTATATATCAGCTATCTTCCATCATACAGTATATATATTATATGCAAAGTAATTAACATATAAAATAATTATTATATATAAAGAGATTAGTATATGATGAAATGATATGCAAAGATATTCACATATAAGGGGGTTAATATATGTAACCATGGATAAGCAAGCTAGTGGCATATACTGGTAGATATGTATGTGGATATGCAAGGTGATTAGTGAATTATTTATTGGAGTGTGGGTGATTTTATTTGAAAATGTGCGATCCTGGCAAGCTAAACGTAAGTGTAACAGAATGTGCGTAAGGGGGTGGCTTATTTAAGCTACATGCGTTACTTCACTTCAAATAGCTTGGTGCACATTCAAAAAAATAATTGTTAAATATCAAGAGCAAGAATGGTCTCATCTCACAAAAAGCAATCACACTGTCCATCCCTCAATAACCGCCAGGCGATGATAACGGGGAAATAACGAAACCTTCCCTGTCCCAGGCAACATATAAAGTTCAAACCACCAACGCATTTATTACTGCCATTCGCTCTGGCAGAGGTTTCTCTCGCCTGAGAAAAAACGCAAAAGGAGTAATACCTATGACTAACCTTAAATTTGGGGAAATCAATCCGGGCTATATGAATCGTATTACGGATATCATCAACTTCGCGACAACAGCCCACGCTAGGACATCCGTATTCACCTTCGTACTCAGGCTGCCTGAACATCGTGATACAGGCGACAGTATTGCCTGTGCCCCTGACCTGAGTTCAGGATTGATGGAACGAGTAACTGGGGCGCTGAGAGCTCGTCTCACAGCCCATCAGAAACGACGTAAGCGAGAAGGCCTTCAGGTGTGTCCAACGGACCTGAGACACTTATGGGTACGAGAGGTGGGAACCAGTGGTAAATCCCATTACCACATGGCGATATTCGTCAACAAAGATACGTTTAATGGATTAGGGAATTATTCGAAAGAAGACCATAACCTGGGGAGTTACATCTGCGAGGCATGGCTAAGTGCGCTGGGGCTGCTCGAATTTCCTGAGTACAGGACGCTCGTTACTTTCATCAACAAGCCACATTATCTGGAGCGTCTTCGGGTGGATCGTTATGGTCAACAGCTCCTGAGTTTACGGAGCCACTTGGAATACTTTGCCAAAGAGCGTACCAAGGCATACACCAAAGAAGAACGCTCTTTCGGGGGAAGTACGAAATAAACCACATGCCAGGGATGTGCTTAAATGGCCCCCAGGCCTGTCATCTAGAGGGGCTACTGGAAATTATCTCTCGGCAACAATACGCTGGCACCTTTAGCTGATGATTTATAACACAGCCAAAGTAACAGTTTTTATGGGGAAAAAGGGCTCATTCAGGAATACAAATGCTGAGTCAATTCGGGGACTCTTATGTCTCCTTAAACATGTCACACCTCAACCGCAAAGCAGCTTGCGGCTATGCAAAGATGCATACACGTAAAACCCATGATAGACTCAAAATGACTCTCAGAAACAGATAAAACAACTACCCACACATAAACTCAGAACGGTGGATTGCAGTTGAAAAGGTTGCCCGGCATCAGTATGTCCCCAAGGACACCGTCTACTGCTCGAGAGAGTAAGAGATTTCCGCACATCGTGTATGTGGTTAAGGAACTTCCAATTGTCCGAGATAGGCGAGTTGAAGAGGGCAATGACGTAACTATAAAAGAGTGTCAAAAAGAGAATTCAGGGCATTCAAACACAATGGCATTAACAAATCTGTGTGACAGTTAGGATAACTTTTTTGGTATTTGGGGCAGGATTCATGGCAACATCAGAACAACACATCGAAAATGACCTGATCGCTAAGCTCAGCGACCTAAAATATACCTACCGTCCCGATATCCGCGATCTTACTACGCTAAAAGCCAATTTTCGTGAAAAATTCGAGGCACTTAACCGGGTGCATCTGACGGATAGCGAATTTCAGCGACTGATCGATGGCATTATCACACCCGATGTGTACAACGCTGCCCAGATACTGCGAAGTATCAACAGCTTTGAGCGCGACGATGGTACTCCGCTTAACTACACCTTAGTAAACATTAGAGACTGGTGCAAAAACGACTTCGAAGTAATCAATCAGTTACGCATTAATAACGATAACAGCCATCATCGCTACGACGTAATACTGCTTATCAACGGTATACCAATGGTGCAGATTGAGCTTAAAACGCTGGCCGTAAGCCCGAGACGTGCCATGCAGCAGATCGTGGATTACAAAAACGCGCCTAGCAATGGCTATGGTAAAACGCTGCTGTGTTTCATCCAGCTCTTTATCGTCAGCAACCGCAGCGATACATGGTACTTCGCTAACAACAACCAGCGACACTTCAGCTTTAATGCCGACGAGCGTTTCCTTCCTGTCTACCAGTTTGCCAGCGAGGACAATAAGAAAATCACCCAGCTTGACCGTTTTGCTGAGAAGTTTTTGGCAAAGTGTACCTTGGGTCAGATGATAAGTCGCTATATGGTCATTGTAGCCAGCGAACAGAAGCTGCTCATAATGCGGCCATATCAAATCTATGCGGTCAAAGCAATTGTCGAATGCATTAACCAGAATTGTGGCAACGGGTATATTTGGCACACCACAGGCTCGGGCAAGACTCTGACCTCCTTTAAGGCCTCTACCCTGCTTAAAGACAATCCGGATATAGACAAATGTCTGTTCGTGGTAGACCGAAAAGACCTCGATCGTCAGACCCGTGAAGAGTTTAACCGTTTTCAGGAAGGCTGCGTTGAGGAAAATACTAACACCGAAACATTGGTGCGCCGTTTGCTGTCCGACGACTACGCAGACAAGGTCATTGTCACCACTATCCAGAAATTGGGGTTGGCATTAGACGGCACCAATAAACGTAACTACAAAGAGCGGCTAGAGCCACTGCGCAAAGCTCGCATAGTATTTATCTTCGATGAATGCCACCGCTCACAATTTGGTGATAACCATAAAACAATAAAGGACTTTTTCCCCTACGCCCAGCTCTTTGGCTTTACAGGCACACCTATTTTTGAACAAAACGCCAACTATCAGCAGGTCGAAGGTCAGAAGGCCAGTTACCGCACGACCGATGATTTGTTTCAGCGCAGCCTGCATGAATACACCATCACACATGCTATCGAAGATCGCAACGTATTGCGTTTTCATGTGGACCACTTCAAGCCCGAGGGCAAGAAGCCACCCAAGCCCGGCGAAAGGATTGACAAAACCAAGGTCATTAAGACCATACTGGCTAAGCACGATGCGGCTACTAATGAGCGCAAATTTAACGCCATACTGGCTACTGCGAGTATTAATGATGCCATCGAATACTTCGAGTTGTTCACAAGCATTCAAAGTGAGCAAGCGGAGCAAGACCCTGATTTTCGCCCTTTAAGTATTGCTTGCGTGTTCTCACCGCCAGCTGAGGGGAATAAGGATATACAGCAGATTCAGGAAGACCTGCCCCAGGAAAAGCAAGATAATCAACAGGATCCAGAAGGCAAGAAAGAAGCACTCAACAATATCATCACAGACTATAATATTCGCTTTGGCACCAACTACCGTATAAGCGTTTTTGATCTGTACTATCAAGATGTGCAAAAGCGCATCAAGGATCAACAGTATCCCAATGCCGATTTTCCGGCTGCGCAAAAAATCGACATCACAATAGTGGTGGACATGCTGCTCACGGGCTTTGATTCCAAATACCTCAACACGCTTTATGTGGATAAGAACCTCAAACACCATGGTCTGATCCAAGCATTTTCGCGAACCAATCGCGTGCTTAACGACAGTAAGCCCTACGGCAATATCCTTGATTTTCGCCAACAGAAAACGTCAGTAGACGAGGCTATCGCACTATTCTCCGGCGAGAAGATCGATAATCCTCGCGAAATCTGGCTCGTAGATCCTGCTATCAAAGTAATCGACACACTACAAATCGCCACCCAGAAGCTGGCAGATTACATGCATTCACAGGGCCTAGCTAATGCTCCGGAAGAGGTCTCTAATCTTAGAGGTAATGCGGCTCGTGCACAGTTTGTTAACCTATTCAAGGAAGTACAGCGCTTAAAAACGCAACTTGATCAGTACACAGATCTCACCGATGAGCAAAAGACATTGATCGCGCAAATTGTACCACCTGATCAGTTGCAAGGGTTCAAGGGCGTATACTTGGACACGGCTAAACAACTAAAGGAACAGCAAGATCGTGACCAAGCACCGTCTGAAGTACAACAACTTGATTTCGAGTTTGTTCTCTTCTCCTCCGCAGTGATTGATTACGATTATATAATGGATCTCATTGCAAAACTGACACAACAGAAACCCGGCAAGAGCACAATGAGTCGTGAGCAACTCATCGGCCTGATCCAATCCGATGCCAAGTTTATCGATGAGCGTGAGGAGATTGCTGAGTATATTCGAGGTCTCCCAACCGATGAGGCATTGAATGAAAAACAAATACGTGATGGCTTTGCTAGGTTCAAAGCAGAGAAAAAAACGCGAGAACTCGCCAACATTGCCAACCGTCACGGGCTTTCGCTCGATGCCCTTCAAGTGTTTGTAGATGAAATCATGCGTCGATGTATTTTCGACGGCGAAAAACTCACTGACTTTCTGAAGCCGTTAGGGCTCAACTGGAAGAGCAGAAGAGTGAAAGAGTTGGCACTTATGGAGGAATTAACTCCAATACTGCATAAACTTTCGCAAGGTCGAGAAATAGCTGGTCTAGCGGCTTATGAGGAAGAACGATGATAAGTATAGATTTCGTACAAAGGTTACGGGTAATGGATTCCTGGTCACTTATCGATTTTGTCGATGAAAACGCACGCTGTCTATTTATGGTACTACAGGAAGAAGTAGTATGACTGGAAACCAAAAATATTCACTAGTGCCACAGTTGAGATTTCCTGAATTTCGGAATGCGGGGGAATGGTTCACAATCGAACTAGGTGAAATATCTCAATTTGTAACTGAAAGGGCTGGTACTACTATCTGCACGCCTTATACAATTACATCTGGGGTTGGCCTTATTAGCCAAGAAGAAAAACTTGGTCGCACCATTGCAGGTAATTCTCTGAAAAACTATATAGTCCTGCAGAAGAATGACTTCGCATACAATAAAAGTGCTACAAAAGCATATCCGCAAGGTTTTATTGCCTGCTATCTCGGCGATGATCGGGCTGCTGTTCCGAACAGCATATTTACGTGTTTTCGCGTAAATAAAAAGCTAGTTATTCCTGCTTTTTTGGATGCGCTTTTTTTTAATAATCTGCATGGAAATTGGCTGAGAAATCGTATCGCAATCGGTGCTCGCGCTCATGGCTCACTACAAGTTAACGATGATGATATAAGGGCGATACCAGTACCGTTACCTAGTGGTTCTCTATCCCTTGCAGAGCAACAAAAGATCGCTGACTGCTTGTCTTCCCTTGATGAACTTATTACAGAAGAATCCCTCAAACTGGATAGACTCAACACTCACAAAAATGGCTTGATGCAGCAGCTTTTTCCTCGCAAAGGCGAATCCATAGCACGGTTGCGGTTTCCTAAGTTTCAGAAAGATCCTGAGTGGCGACAAGTATTGCTTGGCGACCTTTGCCATATGCAAGCCGGGAAATTCATCGCTGCAGCCGATCTTTCAGAAGAATTTTCAGATGGTCTTTACCCTTGCTATGGTGGTAACGGTCTACGCGGTTATGCCAAGAAGTTTAATCGGTCAGGAAGATTTTCACTTATTGGCCGCCAGGGTGCCTTATGTGGGAACGTCAATCTTGTTGATGGCAATTTTTATGCAACCGAGCATGCAGTCGTAACGATGCCTAAACCTGGAGTAAGTACAGATTGGCTTTATTATTGCCTAAAATTCCTAAATTTGAATACTTATGCCACTGGACAAGCCCAACCAGGACTTTCTATAGAGAGTCTTGAGAAGGTTCCATGTGTCATTCCCCAAGACAAAGATCAAGAAGAACAACAGAAAATCGCCGATTGTTTATCTTCCGTTGATGACCTGATCGCGGCTCAAAGCCACAAAGTTTATCTTCTAAAGACATGGAAGAAAGGCTTGATGCAAAAACTCTTCCCTAAGTTCGCTGAGGTGTGTATATGAGTGGCATTCGAACCTACAAAAGCCTTCGTAATGTAGTGACCCGGTTACGTGATGATCTGAATCAAAAGGAAACCGTTTCTCAGAAAAATATAATCAAGAACCCGGCTTCCATAATTCTCATATATGCTTATAACCGGACCGGAAAAACTCGGCTCTCTATGGAATTCAAGAATGCCGGAAAACGGAAATCCAAGAAAAATCCTGAGAGAAAAGCAGATACTCTATATTTTAATGCGTTTACTGAAGATCTATTTACGTGGGAAAACGATTTGGATGGCGATAGTGTACGCTATCTGCAGCTTAACAATAAATCCAAGTTCTTCAAAGCAATGGATGAGCTTGCTTTAGATGAAGCAATAGCTGGTTTTGTCAGCCATTACGCCGACTTTGATTTTGATATTGATTATGGAAATTGGCAGGTAGCTTTTCGAAAAGGTGACGAAGAAAACATCAAGATATCTAGGGGTGAACAAAATATTTTTGTCTGGTGTCTTTTCATGGCTATTTGTGAACGTATGCTTGATGGGCATGAATCCTACCAATGGGTGAAATACCTTTATATAGATGATCCTATTTCTTCTCTTGACGACAATAACGCAGTAGCGATTGCCTGCGATCTTGCCAAGCTTCTCCGCCGCGCTGCCAATAGGAAAAACAGCAATGGTGAGTCTGTCCCAATTAAGATTATCTTTTCTTCTCATCACGCTCTTTTCTTCAACGTGATGTGCAATGAGATTGGCAGATCAAAGGAGGGAGAGCCTAAAGTGACCCACAAACGTTATTTCCTTCACCGTCCCAATGGCGGCGAAGTATATACATTGCGTGCGACAGAAGATACGCCTTTTTTTCATCATGTTGCGTCTCTTGCTGAACTACAGCGTGCAGCTTTCCACACTTCAGGTACTCTCTACACTTTTCACTTCAATGCGATGCGTAGTATTATGGAGAAAACAGCATCTTTTTTCGGCCACTCTAATATCTCCTTTTGTCTTAAGACACTTAATAATGAGGATGACAGAATACTCTATAATAGAGCACTCAATCTCCTTAGCCATGGTAAATACGCCATACATGAACCAACCCAAATGGGTGAGGATACAAAAGAATTGTTTCGCCGAATTCTTAGAGACTTTGTAGCCGAATTTCAATTCGCTCTCCCGGAGATTTTAGGCGCATCAGTTGATGGAAATCTGCAAATCTCTTCACAAAAAGTCGCTCTAGAAAAGAAAGAGCAGGAAATAACATGACAGATCTTGAAAAGCAAAAACTTGGTAAAACCCTTTGGGCTATTGCGAATAAACTACGTGGTGCAATGAATGCGGACGACTTTCGCGACTATATGCTGGCTTTCTTGTTCCTGCGTTATTTGTCGGACAACTACGAGGCTGCCGCACAAAAAGAGCTAGGGTCAGACTACCCACAGCAAAATGAGGATTCAACTTTCACACCATTGCAACGTTGGTACGAAAGTAACCTAGAAGATGTCTCCGAGTTTGAGCAACAGATGCGCCGTAAAGTGCATTATGTGATCAAACCTGATTACTTGTGGGGTAATATTGCTGAGATGGCACGAATACAAGATGCCACATTACTCAGCACATTACAGGAAGGATTTAAGTATATTGAGGAAGAGTCTTTCGCAAGTACATTCCGAGGATTATTTTCTGAAATTAACCTAGCCTCAGAAAAACTTGGCAAAACCTACATCGAGCGTAATACTCTGTTGTGCAAAGTTATTGCCGAAATTGCTAAAGAACTGCGCGAATTTTCCACCGACAGCGATACCCTAGGTGATGCCTATGAATATCTAATTGGCCAATTTGCAGCCGATTCAGGCAAGAAGGCTGGTGAATTCTACACGCCTCAGCAAATTTCCAGCATTTTGTCGGCAATCGTCACGTTAGATGGGCAGGAACCCGCCACAGGCAAGCGCCCACATCTTGATAGTGTATTTGATTTTGCCTGCGGCTCTGGCTCTTTGTTGCTAAATGTACGCCATCGAATGGGTCAGCATGGGATCAATAAAATTTTCGGTCAGGAAAAAAACATCACCACCTACAACCTTGCGCGCATGAACATGCTACTACACGGTGTGAAGGATTCGGAGTTTGAGATTTTCCACGGCGATACTTTGCTTAACGACTGGGACATTCTGCGTGAGACCAATCCGGGCAAAATGCCGAAGTTTGATGCAGTGGTGGCAAACCCACCATTTAGCTACCGATGGGATCCGAGTGAAGCGCTGGGCGAGGACACACGATTCAAAAACCACGGCCTTTCACCCAAGTCGGCGGCAGATTTCGCTTTTCTGCTGCACGGATTCCACTTCCTGAAACAAGACGGCGTGATGGCGATTATCCTACCTCACGGCGTATTGTTCCGTGGCGGTGCCGAGGCGCGAATCCGCACTAAGCTACTTAAGGATGGTCATATCGACACAGTCATCGGATTACCAGCTAATCTGTTCTTCTCTACCGGTATTCCAGTGTGCATCCTGGTGTTAAAGAAGTGTAAGAAACCTGACGATGTATTATTTATCAATGCAGCTGAGCACTTCTCTCCAGGGAAGCGTCAGAACCAGCTATTAGATGAGCATATCGACAAGATCATCGCCACTTATCAATTCCGTAAGGAAGAGCCACGTTACTCGCGGCGTGTAGATATGGAAGAGATCGAGAAGCATGAGTTCAACTTGAACGTATCACGTTATATTAGTACTGCTGAGGATGAGAAGGAAATAGATCTTACCGCTTCACATGCAGACCTGTTAGCCGTCGAAGGTAAGATCATTTCAATTAAGGAGACGCATAACCAGTACCTGGCAGAACTGGGTCTGCCCTTATTGCCGTAATCACAGTCGGGTATAGTGTAATATCTATGGCGCTACATAGCCGGAACGTCCTAAAATCGGTTTTTTAGTCACATACTACCTATACTTTCGGATAAGCGGAGCCTGGTAGCAGGCTCCGCTCAAATCTCTCAAGAGCAATTTATGTCACCAAGTGGTGCTTCTCACAATGCAATTTCCTACGAGATGTTCCTGCTTGCTCGGTTTTTATTTTTATAGCCCTTACGAGACAGTTAGTAGTTGGCAAATGTTAGCTCATAAGATGTTATCTCAGTGTATGACTTTTTGTTGCCGTTTCGAGGTATGGCGAATTCGACAGCCATGCTCAGGCACACATCTGCGTTGATTTAGGGTACTAAAGATATCAGGGACAACGATTAATATTGAATCAAATACGTTTGTAATCTAGAGAACAATCGGGCAAAAATGCATACCAAATGTCCCCTAACAATATGAAAGCCAATCTCAATTCAATTTAGCAAAATCAAACGGACTAACTCCCTTCTCCCGATTGGCATCCAGATAATCAGCCCACCACTGCAGCATCAACCTACGCTCCCCCATATGCTCCGCCTTATGGATATAAGCCGCACGCACAGTGTTACGCTCCTGGTGACTCATCTGCCTCTCCACAGCATCTCTCGACCACAAACCTGATTCAATCAGGGAGCTACAAGCCATCGTCCTGAAACCATGCCCACACACTTCCGTTTTAGTGTCATAGCCCATCACTCGTAAAGCCTTGTTCACCGTGTTCTCACTCATGGGTTTACGCGGATCGTGATCGCCAACGAAGATCAGCTCTCGATTCCCATTCATGCTTTTGATCTTTCCCAAAATAGCCAGAGCCTGCCGCGACAAAGGAACAAGATGGGGAGTCCGCATCTTTGAACCACGCTGCGAATGTTTAACGCCTTCCAGCGGTTCACGCTCACCTGGAATCGTCCACATGGCAGTATCAAAATCAACTTCTGACCAGCGAGCAAAACGCAGCTCGCTTGAACGGATGAAAACCAACAATGTGAGTTCAACCGCCAGTCGAGTTAAGGGCCTGCCAGAATAGTGATCAATGCGATGAAGTAATTCAGGTATGCGATTCAGTTCAAGAGCTGCACGGTGTTGTCTTTTAGCCGTAGCAACCGCACCTGCAATCTCTTGCGCGGGATTGTAGTCGATTAAGCCACTCTGAACGGCAAAGCGCATAATCGAGGTAGTACGCTGCTGTAAACGGGCGGCAACTTCGAGTCGTCCGGATGATTCCACAGCCTTAATGGGTACAAGCAAATCTCGTGTCTTCAGTTCAGAAATGTTTCGCTTACCTAGGGTAGCGAAGAGATTATCTTCGAGGCTTTTCAACACACGAGCGCTATGCGATGCCGACCATTTCTGATTGCTGGCATGCCAGTCTCTTGCGACCACTTCAAACGTTATCGCCTCTTCTTCCTGCTCTACTTTAACGGCTTTCTTGTTCTCACTTGGATCGACACCATTAGCTAACAGCTTACGGGCTTCATCTCGACGAGCCCTGGCATACGCCAGCGAAACCTCAGGGTATTTCCCTAGCGCCAGCATCTTCTCTTTACCACCGAAGCGATAACGTAGCCGCCAGTATTTGGAGCCGTTAGGG
The DNA here is from genome assembly GCF_004136695.1 of Enterobacter cloacae complex sp. 677-3DZ2D5B. Taxonomy (NCBI): domain Bacteria; kingdom Pseudomonadati; phylum Pseudomonadota; class Gammaproteobacteria; order Enterobacterales; family Enterobacteriaceae; genus Enterobacter; species Enterobacter cloacae complex sp. 677-3DZ2D5B. The sequence continues at coordinate 19,534 of NZ_QFLS01000008.1, forward strand.
TGAACCAGCAAAACCATACCGTCGCCGTCAGTCAGTTTATAGGCTTTTGCTTCAGGCTTAGCCGAACGAACCTTCACATCACTTAGAGCCATAATGAATATCCTTTCAAGGGTTCTGTGTGGGTACAAACATTATCGAACCGGGATATACCCACAGTTGTACCCTCATCAGTAAGTTGATGTAGATTGAATCAGGTTGACTTAGATTGAGTGAAAAAGCGAGGAAACCCTTGCGGATACTGGATTTCAGGCACAAAAAAAGACGTCTGTTGACGTCTATTGATGTTCCGATGGTGCCGAAGGCCGGACTCGAACCGGCACGTATTTCTACGGTTGATTTTGAATCAACTGCGTCTACCGATTTCGCCACTTCGGCACTGAAGGGGATGCGGAAACGTTGTGGATTATACCTGTCGCGCGCCGCCATGCAAGCGACGACGCGCTAAACCCGCGCTAAGTGCCCAAAAAACCAGCGCCCTTCGTCAGTCCAGCTCAGACACCGCCAGCCGAATCACCCTCGCCGCCTTCTGCTCCGGCAGCACCAGCACCTTCGCCCACATCTCCTGCACCATATCGCAAGAGAGCTTCTCTTTGCCCGCCGCCTTCTCCGGCATCTGCAGCAGCTGGATGTCCTCGCCGTACTTATCGGCAAGTTGCTTCATAATCGGTCGCACATCTTCGACAGCCGCCTCGCGTTCGGCGGGGGTCACGGTGTGGCGGTTTTTGCCATAGGCCGCGCGCATCATGTCGGCGTCGGCCTGCATGCGCCGCGCCATCAGGTCTTTATCCAGCATGCGCATCGGGTTGATGCCGCCCTTCACCATCGGGTAGAGGAAGCGGAAACAGGCGTCGTCGCTCACCTTCTGGATGGCGGCGGTCTGCTCCATGTTGATGGTCATGTAGTTCACCACGTTGGCGTCCGGGGCGTTTTGCAGGCGCGTCATCTGCAGATGCAGGATCTGCGGCTGGATGGTGTCGATAATCTGCTGCTCCGGCTCGCCCGCGTTTTGCAGGGCGGCCATCTGGTCGAGGATGCGCTGATGCAGCGCGGGCTCCTGCTCCTTAATCACCTGCCAGGCGGGCATCGCGTTGAGTGCGGAATCCATCTGCCGTTCAGGGGCGCGCTGCCTGTCGAAAAACACCCAGAACGCCACGGCGGCAGCCGCAATGACGACAATCACAATACGGGTCCACGTTTTATTCATCTCGCATCCTTATCCTTGAGTTATGCCGGTTTACACCGGCACGCCGCTGTGGAAGCGAAACTCGTTGTCCGGTGTCGAGATAAGTGTGGCTTCAATTTCGCCAAAATGCTGTATGCGCGGTGAGATATCGTCGTCGCTTACCTGCTGGGCCAGCGTCAGGTAGTCCTGATAGTGGCGCGCTTCCGAGCGCAGCAGCGAGAGATAGAACTTCTGTAGGTCGTCGTCGAGGAACGGGGCCAGCGCGGCGAAGCGTTCGCAGGAGCGGGCTTCGATGTAGGCGCCGCAGATGAGCTTGTCGATCAGCGTCAGCGGTTCGTGGGTGCGCACGTCCTTCAGCATCCCTTTGGCGTAGCGGCTGGCGGTGATTTTGACGTACGGAATGTCGCGCGCCAGCATCGCCTCGCGCACCTGCCAGAAGTGGTGCAGCTCCTCTTTAATCAGCAGCACCATGCTGTCGATGAGCGCCTGGCCCCACGGGTCGTCGGTTTTGGGCATCACGCTTTTGCCAATCTGCCTGTGCAGGGCGATGAAGTCCGGCTCCGGGCCGTCGCGGAAGGTGAACTGTTCGTAGGGTTTGAGCCACTCGAGCAGCGCGTCGGCACCGCTTTCGTCGGCGACGTATTTACGTACCAGCAGCAGCGCGGTCTGGGCGGCCTTGAGCTCGCACACCATGTGGTCGGTGAGCAGCAGCGGCAGGTTCGCCGGGTCGCGGGCTTTATCAATCCATGCTTGCGGGGTCGGGCACTGGAGGAAGTTGAGTACGGGGGCGAGTATCTGCGGGTAATCCATGGTTCTGCCTTGAAAAAGCGGTGGCGCGCGCCACCGCCTGAAACGCTTAGTGACGCACGCCGTCGTCGTCTTCGTCGACGTAATCTTCGTCGTCGCCTTCTTCGCCGTCTTCACCGTTCGGATCTTCGAAGTAGGTTCCCCAGCCGTCGTACTCCACCTCAAACTTCTCGGCCAGGTTCATCAGCTGTTCTACCTGCGCGTCGATCAGTTCCGCCTTCAGCGCGCCTTCGCTCAGGATGTCGCAGCAGATGACGGTGTCGCCCTCTTCCACTTCCAGCTCTTCCGGCTCGGTCACTTCGTAACCCAGCTTAAAGGCTTCCACGGCCATTTTTTCCAGCGCGTCGAAATCATCCGCAGAGAAATGGTGCTCGATGGTGTACAGCGCGTCCGGATCGCTACCGTCTTCCAGCAGCTCTTCAATAATCAGACGCGTCTCTTCGCGTTGCTCTTCCAGTAATTCCGGGTTTGCCATGGCTCAATCCTCTTTAAAGTGCGGCAGATACTTCTATTTTCACACACGGACGGGTTTGCCTCCACCTTTGTTGGAAAGATTTGTGAAACGGGGTTGCAAATGAATAATTACACATATAAAGTGAATTTTAATTCAATAAGTGGCGTTCGCCATGTGAGGATAAAATGTCTGTTCTGTACAAGAAACACTTTCTGAAATTGCTCGACTTTACCCCTGCACAGTTCACTTCTCTGCTGACCCTTGCCGCACAGCTCAAAGCCGATAAGAAAAATGGAAAGGAAGTACAGAAACTTACCGGTAAAAACATCGCGCTCATCTTCGAAAAAGACTCGACCCGTACCCGTTGCTCTTTCGAAGTTGCCGCATTTGACCAGGGTGCGCGCGTTACCTATTTAGGGCCGAGCGGCAGCCAGATTGGGCATAAAGAGTCAATTAAGGACACCGCGCGCGTGCTCGGGCGGATGTACGACGGCATTCAGTATCGCGGCCACGGCCAGGAAGTGGTCGAAACGCTGGCGCAGTATGCGGGCGTGCCGGTGTGGAACGGGCTGACCAACGAGTTCCACCCGACGCAGCTGCTGGCGGACCTGCTGACCATGCAGGAGCACCTTCCGGGCAAGGCGTTTAACGAGATGACGCTGGTCTATGCGGGCGACGCGCGCAACAACATGGGTAACTCGATGCTGGAAGCGGCGGCGCTGACCGGGCTGGATCTGCGCCTGGTGGCCCCGAAAGCCTGCTGGCCGGAAGAGAGCCTGGTGGCAGAGTGCAGCGCGCTGGCGGAAAAGCACGGCGGGAAAATCACCCTGACGGAAGACGTGGCGGCGGGCGTGAAGGGCGCAGACTTTATCTATACCGACGTCTGGGTGTCGATGGGCGAAGCCAAAGAGAAGTGGGCGGAGCGGATTGCGCTGCTGCGGGGGTATCAGGTGAACGCGCAGATGATGGCGCTCACCGGCAACCCGAACGTGAAGTTCCTGCACTGTCTGCCGGCGTTCCATGACGACCAGACCACGCTCGGCAAGCAGATGGCGAAGGAGTTCGACCTGCACGGCGGGATGGAGGTGACGGACGAGGTGTTTGAGTCGGCGGCGAGCATTGTGTTCGACCAGGCGGAAAACCGAATGCATACGATTAAGGCGGTGATGGTGGCGACGCTTGGGGAGTGATTGACTCCTCTGCGGTCTGGTGCCCTCACCCCGGCCCTCTCCCACGGGGAGAGGGAGAAAACACTAAAAACGACAACAGCGTTATCGTCGGGCAGAAAAATTCATTTTACTGACGCTTTCTCAGATAGGCATGAACCATAATAGATATTTATTTTTTTATTGACCATTATTTACTGAGTAGATAATGGTTAATATCAGGTCATTATCAATTACAAAAGACCGTATATTATCGGCGTAATATTTCCTTATTGCTGCATTTCGTTAATAAGGATTATTTATGTCATGGAATAAGCATGAAGCTGTGTCATACGCCCGTAGCCACGCGCACCATTACAGCACGGGTTACTGCGCTCGCGCCGTAGCCGCGGCTATCCGCGCCGGAGGATTAGAAATTAATGGCGCTGATGCAAAAAACTTCTGGCGCTCTCTTGAGAAAGCAGGATTCAGCAAGGTGTACGGCACCCTCATTGAGGGTGATGTTGCAGTCATTGACGCATTGCCTGGTGCGCATCAGAACGGGCATGCATGCATCTATGACGGTTCAGGTACCTGGTATTCAGATTTTAAACAGAATAGTCTTTATCCCGGCCAGAGATATCGGAAGATACAGCCAAAAATCACCTTTTACAGGCACTACTGATATGAAAAGCACCTTACTTCTTTGCTGCCTGTTTTCTTTCTCTGCTATGGCCGGCCATTCTGACCCGATTGAGCGTGCTGTAAAATTTAACAGCTGGTACGTAAATCAAATCAACAAAGACGTATTTCCCATTACTGATGGAAACGAAATAGATAAATATGTCACAGCATCAACAATGAAAAAACTCCGTCACGCGCAGGATCCTCGCTATGCAGACGAAGAGTTTTACGAGGCCGATATATTTTTAAAAGCGCAATACATCGGCGATGACTGGCCGCAGAATGTAACAGCCATAGCCGGGGATACCGATCCAGTCTGTGTCAACGTATACATTGCATTCGGTAAAAAGAAGGACCACATAGTCATAGACTGCATGGTTAAAGAAGACAACTTATGGAAGGTACAGTCAGTTTCTGCTGTTGAATTTTCAAGAAACCTGACTATACCGAACTGAGCCAAACGACGTACCGGCAAAAATATTGATACTGCGCGCTCTTTTTGCCGGGTGGCGCTGCGCTTACCCGGCCTACACAACCCGTAGGCCCGTGCAAGCGAAGCGCCGCCGGGCGAATCAGGCCAGCTCCATTTCATTGATTTTTCACCCCGAAAAAGGTACGTTTTCGCCTTAATTCCAGCGTGGACATACCAGCATTATGCCGATTATTCAGTCTGTTGAACGTGCGTTGCAGATCCTCGACCTGTTCAACGAGCAGGCCACCGAGCTTAAGATCACCGACATCAGCAAACTGATGGGGCTGAGCAAGAGTACCCTCCACTCGCTGCTGAAAACTCTGCAGCTTCACGGCTATATCGATCAGAACCCGGAGAACGGCAAATATCGCCTCGGCATGAAGCTGGTCGAGCGCGGCCATTTTGTCGTGGGCTCCATCGATATTCGCCAGAAGGCGAAGGGCTGGCTGACGGAGCTGTCTCAGCGGACCGGGCAGACCACCCATCTGGGGATCCTGGACGGGAGTGAAGGGGTCTATATCGAGAAGATTGAAGGCAAGCTGGCCGCCATCGCCTATTCGCGCATCGGCCGCCGCCTGCCGGTTCACGCCACCGCCATCGGCAAGGTGTTGATTGCCTGGCTGGGCGAGGCCGAGCTGAACGCCCTGCTGGAGGGCTATCACTACACCACCTACACCCCTTCCACCCTCGCCTCTCGCGAAGCATTAATGGCCGCCCTGACGCAGACCCGCGAGCAGGGCTATGCCCTGGATAGCGAAGAGAACGAGCAGGGCGTGCGCTGCGTGGCGGTGCCGGTGTGGAACCATGAATCCCGCGTGATTGCCGCCCTGAGCCTGTCGACGCTGACCTCGCGCGTGGACGATGCAGAGCTGGCTAATTTCCGCGAGCAGCTTCAGCAGGCCGGGCTCGCGCTGTCACGCGCGCTGGGCTACCCGGCCTGAGCCGTTAAACCGGCTCGTAGGTGAAGTAGTCGAAGTCCGCGTGACAGCCGTCACCGCTGATGTCCTCGCAGTGCAGCCCCACAAACGCACCGGTAAAGAAGCCGCGCCCGCCGATATAGTCATCCGACAGCTTCCACGCCTCATACGTCACCGGCACGGTGTGCCACGTCTCGCCGTCGAACGAGTAGCTGTAGCGGTAGACCAGCCTATCCACATCCACCCGGAGCCATACGCTCTCCGCACTCTCCGGCACGGGAATCGGCTGCTCGTGCAGCGGCCATGACGGCACGTTGTGGTCAAGCCGGATCACCTTAATCGTTCTGCCCTGCCCCTCCTCGTAATCCACAAAGCAGTAGCTCCAGTTTTTGCTGTTGTAGTAGCAGGTCAGCCCCGCGCTCTGCTGGAAGTGAACCGGCGAGAACTGCATCCGCGTCTCCGCCCGGAAGGTGAAGTGCTGCCAGCGGCGCGCCACGGTCGACTGTGTAAAGGTCGAGTTGAGCGAGTCGTTGCCGTACAACCGTAAATAGCCGGGGCGCGCGGTGAGCGAGCCGAGGGTGTCGTCGAACGGAATGCGCAGAGTCTGCAATTCAGGGTCAAGCGTGCTGCCGTCAAAGTCCTCCCGCCAGTTGCCTTGAATGGATACAGGCTGTTCCGCCATCTGCGGGCCTTTCACGGTCAGCTGCGCGTGCTTGCCGCCTTCCACGTACGGCCAGCCGTCGCGCCATTCAATGCGGGCGATGCCGGTCTCGCGGCCCAGCGGGCAGTAGCCGCGTCCGCCGGAGGCCAGCAGCGGCACGCCGGGCAGGCGCAGCGGGCGGCTGGTGAGGTAGGCCATGTACCACTCCCCGGTGTGGGTCTGCAGCAGCGAGCCGTGGCCGCTCTTCTGTAGCGGGTTCTCCGGCAGGTGCCAGCTGGTCATCATCGTCACGTCCGGGTGCAGCTCGTACGGCCCGTCGATGTTTTTGGAACGCAGTACCACGACCGCGTGCTCGTAGCTGGTGCCGCCCTCGGCAACCATCAGGTAGTAACAGCCCGCGTGGCGATAAAGATGCGCCCCCTCGGTGTAGCAGAGCGGCGTGCCGGTAAACAGGGTTTTACGCTCGGGCGAGAGCGTGCCGGTCTGCGGGTCAAACGCCTGCATCACGATCGTGTTGTGCGGGTTGCTGTGGTGGCGCGGCCCCCACGGGCGATACAGGTAATATTTGCGGCCATCGTCGTCGTGGAACAGGGACGGATCAAACCCGCCGTTGCCCATCGGGATCCGTTCGCTCCATGGCCCTTCGATGGAGGGCGCGGTAACCAGGAAGTTGCGGCCATTTTTCCACGGCGAGTCGACAATCTTCACGTCGGTGTAGAGCAGCCAGAATGTGCCGTCGGCGTAGCTGAGGCACGGCGCCCAGATGCCGCCGGAGTCTGGGTTGCCCTTCATGTCCAGCATCGACACGCGGTCCAGCGGCGTGCTGACCAGCGACCAGTTTTTCAGGTCACGGGAGTGGTAGATGCGCACGCCCGGGAACCACTCGAAGGTCGAAGTGGCGATGTAGTAGTCCTCGCCCTGGCGGCAGAGGGACGGGTCCGGGTTGAAGCCGGTCAGAATGGGGTTAGTGATTTGCATAGTGCCTCCGGTTAATGGGATGCGGCTGTCGCGGCGTCGGGAACGGCCTCGCCCTGCGCCGCGCGGTGCTTGATCAGCTGCTGGCTGATGGCCTCCACGCGGGCGTCGGTGAGCTTGTAGAACGACAGCATGATGAACATGCCCGCGTAGAGCACCACCGGCACCACGCAGAACAGAATTTTGATGGTGGTCAGCACCTCTACCGGCTGCACGCTGCTGCTGGCGGAGTAGTTCACATACGCGAGGATCCAGCCCACCACCGCCCCGCCAATCGCCAGGCCAATCTTCAGGCTGAACAGGTAGGTGGAGAACACCAGCCCGTCGAGGCGGCGCCCGCTGCGGCTCTCCTCGTAGTCCACCACGTCAGAGGCCATAAGCCACTGCAGCGGCGTGGTGGTGTTAAAGACGAACAGGAACAGGATGTTAAGGGCGAAAATCAGCGCGATGTGCTCCGCCGGGGTGACGAAAATCAGCAGGCTGATCAGCGAGTAGGCGACGATGATCCACTTGAAGGCGGTGACGCGATCGAAGCGGCCCAGCAGTCGGGAGGAGCAGAGCGAGCCAAACATGGTGGCGAGGCTGCCGTAGAGTAAGAACTGGGTCGCCATCTCCGGGTGATCCATCACGTATTTCACGAAGTAGAGCGTCGCCCCGCCGCGCACCACGTTGGAGCAGGTCGCCATCATCTTGAACGCGCACATGATCCGCCACTGGCCGTTGCCCAGCAGCAGCTTGAGGTCTTTCGCCACCGACGAGCCCGGCTGCACTTCAAAGGTGTAGCGCTCTTTGGTGGTGAAGAAGCAGACGTAGAGCAGCACCACGCCGGTCAGGCCCAGCACGCACATGGCACCGAAATAGCCCACCTGCTCGTTCCCCTTGCCGATGATGCTCACCAGCGGCAGCGCGATGCCGCTGATGGCGAGCGATCCCGCCGCCGCCAGGAAGAAACGCCACGACTGCAGGGCGTGACGCTCTTTCGGGTCGGCGGTAATGACGCCCGGCATGGCACAGTACGGCACGTTAACGAAGGTGTAGACCAGGGTCAGGAGAATGTAGGTCACGCAGGCGTAGATGATTTTGCCCTGCGCGGAGAAGTCCGGCGTGTAGAAGGTCAGCACGCAGACGATGCCAAACGGGATGGCGCCCCACAGCAGGAACGGGCGGAACTGGCCGTGACGCGTGCGGGTGCGGTCCACCAGCAGCCCCATCAGCGGGTCGGTCACGGCATCGAGCACGCGGGAGATTAAAAACAGCGTCCCCATAATGCCCGCCGACAGGCCGAAGACGTCGGTGTAGAAGTAGGCCAGCAGGAACATCGTGGCCTGCCAGACGAAGCCGCAGGCGGTGTCACCTAACCCGTAGCCAATTTTGTCTTTCATGGTTAATTGCGTCATCAGAATTACACCCTTATGTAGTGTGCTGAATTACAACATCGTGTTAATGGAGTGTAATGAGCTGTTCAATTAACCAGCAATGGTCATATCTTATTTCTGAATTACGTTATTTCGCTTTTGTGACGCCAGCGATATATCGCAACTTATTGTTTAAATTAATAAATTACAGATACAAAAAAGCCGTCCGCGGATTATTTTCCGCAGACGGATTTATCTCACAAAATAATTAAATACCGAGCGCTTTTTTACCGGCGTTAATTACCTCAATGATTTTATCGGTGTCATAAATACAGCCTTTCCAGGTGCCGCCGCTCACGGACTGCAATGCCGCCCACAGCCGGGTGTCGTCCGGCAAAAAGTCGTGGGCGTGCAGGTTCGGGTGCGTCTGCCGCATTGCCAGCTCGCGTGCCCCCTCCTCAGGCGTCAGCGGGTTATCCGCGGTGCCGATAAAGTTCACGCTGCCCGTTAATGTCAGCCTGTCGACGGCTATCTCGATGATGTCGTTATCGCGCAGCTTGCCAATCGGCCCGCCCGCCAGCGCCTCCGGCGACACGTGGCCGAAGCAGGCGCCCGTCGACACGCCCGAGAAGCGCGCATCGGTGATGAGCGACACCGTCTTGCCCCACGAGATATGCTTCAGCGCGGAGGTAAGCTGGTAGGTCTCTTCCATGCCGGTGCCGGACGGCCCGCCGCCGATCACCACCATGATATCGCCCTGCTTGATCTCTTCCCGCTTGATGGCCTTGATCGCCTGCGCTTCCGAGACAAACACCCGCGCCCGACCGGTGTGGCGGTAAACGCCATCTTCACCGACGACCGACGGGTCGATCGCCGTGGCCTTGATCACCGAGCCTTCCGGCGCGATGTTGCCCGTCGGGAAGCAAACCGTTGAGGTCAGCCCTTTCGCTTTTGCCTTCTCAGGCGGCAGGATCACGTCATCCGGATCCACGCCATCCTGCTCGCGCAGGCACTGGCGGAAGCGCGCCCGGCGTTCGGACGTCTGCCACCAGTCGAGGTTTTCGCCCACCGTCTGGCCGGTGACGGTCATGGCGTCCAGATGCAGCAGGCCAAGATCGCGCAGGTGGAGCATCACCTCCGGCACGCCACCCGCGAGGAAGGCGCGCACGGTCGGGTGATAGTCCGGGCCGTTGGGCAGCACGCTCACCAGGCGCGGCACCCTGCGGTTGACGCGCGTCCAGTGCTCTACGTCCGGGATCGTGCAGCCCGCCGCGTGGGCGATGGCCGGAATGTGCAACAGTAAATTGGTCGAGCCGCCGAACGCCGCGTGGATCACCATGGCGTTTTCGATGGCTTTATCGGTGAGGATATCGCGCGTGGTGATGCCGCGGTTATCCAGCTCGCTCACCGCCCGCGCAGACTGGCGGGCGATCTCCAGCCACACCGCCTGTCCGGACGGGGCCAGCGCGGAGTGCGGCAGCGCCAGCCCCAGCGCTTCGGCCACCACCTGCGAGGTGCCCGCCGTGCCGAGAAACTGACACCCGCCGCCCGGCGAGGCGCAGGCGCGACAGCCCAGCTCAGCGGCCTCCTGCAGGGAGAGTTCATGGTTGGCAAAGCGCGCGCCGATAGTCTGCACCTTGCCCGCGTCTTCCCCCACGGTTGGCGGCAGCGTCGCCCCGCCCGGCACCAGAATGGTCGGCAGGTCGTGCATCGAGGCCAGGGCAATCATGGTGGCGGGCAGCCCTTTATCACAGGTCGCGACGCCGATCACCGCCCGCCGCGTGGGCAGAGAGCGGATCAGACGGCGAAACACGATCGCCGCGTCGTTGCGGTACGGCAGGGAGTCGAACATACCGTGCGTGCCCTGCGAGCGACCGTCGCACGGATCGCTGACGAAGGCCGCAAACGGGATCCCGCCGTTGCGGGTGATCTCCTTCGCCGCCGCCTGCATCTGCATGCCGATCTCCCAGTGGCCGGTGTGGTAGCCCAGCGCAACCGGGCGTCCGTCCCCGGCGCGGATGCCGCCCTGGGTGCCGATGATCAGCACCTCTTTGCCGGTCAGCTTGTTGGCATCCCAGCCCATCCCGGCGTTCTGCGTCATGCCGAACAGGTTGCCGCTGGGGGATTCCATCAGCATCTGCGGGGTCAGCGGCAGCGCGCCCTGCGGCCCCGCCGCGTGGGTGATGACGGCATAAAACGCCTCGTCCTGCGGGGTGAAAATCTTCTCGATGGTCATGGTTATCGTCCGGCTCAGCAGAGCTTGAGCTGTTGCAGCAGGGTTTTCAGCTGCGCCTTACGCGGCTCGTCCAGCGCAGAGGCGGGCGGCAGCACGTGCGTGGAAATCGGGCGGCCGCAGAGCACAATCGCCTCTTTAATGACGTTCACAAACGGCGTATCCAGCTGATACATCTGCGGTATTTGCAGTAAGGTCTGATGATACTCAGCCGCTTTCGCCACGTCTTTATCCCGCCAGGCTTTCAGAAGATTTACCGACACCTGTGGGGCAAAGTTGCCGCTGGCCGAGATCGCCCCGTCGCCGCCGAGCAGCAGGGTATTAAACAGATGATCGTCGTAGCCGCACAGCACCGTGAAGTGCGGATGGGCGCCTTTGACGGTGTGGATCATGCTGCGCAGATGGGCGACGGAGTCGATGGTATCTTTGATGCCGACGATGTTGCTGCGCGAGTCGGCCAGGGTTTTCACCAGCGCCGGGGTCAGATCCTGCCCGGTCAGCGCCGGGAAGTTATAGAGCATCACAGGCAGCGTGACGCTGTCCGCCACCTGCTCGAAATAGCGGATCAGATTCGCTTCCGACACTTTCCAGTAGTAAGGGTTGATCACCACGATGCCGTCCGCCCCCGCCTGCTGCGCGTGCTGGCTGAGCGCAATGGTTTCCCGGGCGTTGGTGCCGCCGGTGCCGATCAGGACCGGCACGCGACGATCGACATGATCGATAGCAAATTGGGCAATGGTTTTACGCTCTTCGGCGCCGAGCTGGGAGAACTCGCCGCCGCTGCCCAGGAAGAACAGGCCGTCAACGCCTGCTTTGATGAGATCGTCGATCAGCGCGGCGGTGCCCTGCTTATCGAACTGGCCATCGGCGGTAAAAATGGTGGAGACAGGGGGAATGATTCCCGTAAACAACGCGGACTGCGGCATGAGATCTCCTTGCTGAATCATTTTGTTCTACATTATAGAACAGTGTTCGTTAAATTAACGATCATACTATGACGCAGGAAAAGCGCAGGTAAATGAGAGATGGAGAGGGAGTGCGGGAAATTTAAGCTGGATCACATTATGCGTGGGTGCGGTCTGGTGCCCTCACCCCGGCCCTCTCCCACGGGGAGAGGGTGTAAAAGTTCCCTCTCTCCGTGGGAGAGGGTTAGGGTGAGGGAAAATTACTCCACCAGCATTTTAACAACCACTTTCCTGACCTGAGCAGGTGCTCCCGCCGCGCACAGCGGCTTATGCACTTCGCCCGGCCAGAACACCACAAAATCCCCTTCGCTCAGCACCACGGTTTTCTCCTGCTCGCCTTCCGGCAGGAACGCGATGTCTTTGTCCGCCAGCCAGTCGGTATCCGGCGTACCGTGCGGCAGGGTACTGAAGGTCATCCCTTCCTGCCCCTTCAGCACAATCTGAATATCCAGATAGCGTGCATGGTATTCAGCACGACGCTCGGCGAACGGCTGGGTCATGTCCTCCGAAACCAGATAAAACAGGCTGTTGCCGTTGATGTCGTGCTTGCCGGTCGGCGTCGCGTCGGTGACGTGGGCCTTAACGTGCTCAATGGCCTGACGCAGCTCTTCTGGCAGCCAGGACTGGAGATGATGAATATTGCCAATAATCATGATACAACCCTCAGATTAAAACATTGTTTCATTTTCATGTTTTATACGAGAAATGCTTCTTCCATACCAGCCCTTTTTTGACAAGATTTGCGTCAGCGCATGTTTATCGGGAAATGTGTTAATCCACTGTTAATTGCACACAGGCATTTATGCAGTGGTTATGCATAACCTCATTTCATGCACTTTGCACATAGGGTCTAACTCACTGAATTTAAAACGTAACTCACAAAACCTGTTGGCATATCACACTTTATCACTTTGGTTATTTCCTTTAAAAATCCATAATTATTTATTGATTTATCTTAAGTGAAAAATAGTTAACTGTCATTATTGCATAGCTATTCCCGAATCAACATTTTATCCATTAAAATCAACCATATAACTAAATATTTCAAAACATGTAATTCTACAAAATAATAACAAACTCAAATATTGCCACCCGTTCCTGCTTAGCTATTCATCCCGTAATAATATGAAATTAATCATTATCTGATACGAATCATGCAATTGAAAACAAACTCATCAATATCGGTTTTCGCGTGAGCAATGTCACAATAACCATTATTTAAGCGCCTACTATAACTCACGAAATCTATTGAGCTTAGCCGCCATGAAATTAAACACCTCACATGGCGCATGCCCTTTTTATTCTGAAAAAAGTTAAAGGAATAATTATGGAAAAGCATTACGTCGGTTCTGAAATTGGTCAATTGCGTAGCGTTATGCTGCACCGTCCTAATTTAAGTCTGAAACGGTTAACCCCCTCAAACTGTCAGGAGCTGTTATTTGATGACGTGCTCTCGGTTGAACGGGCGGGTGAAGAGCATGACATCTTCGCAAACACGCTGCGCGAGCAGGGTGTGGAAGTCCTCCTGTTGACCGACCTTCTTACGCAAACGCTTGATATTGCGGAAGCAAAAGCCTGGCTTCTTGAAACACAAATCTCCGACTATCGCCTGGGGCCAACCTTCGCCGCCGACGTACGCGGCTGGCTGGCGGATATGCCGCACCGCGAACTGGCGCGCAGGTTAAGCGGCGGATTAACCTACGGTGAAATTCCGGCGGCCATTAAAAATATGGTGGTCGATACCCACACGGCGAATGATTTTATTATGAAGCCGCTGCCGAACCACTTATTTACCCGCGATACCTCCTGCTGGATATATAACGGCGTCTCCATTAATCCGATGGCGAAACCCGCCCGCCAGCGTGAAACGAATAACCTGCGGGCAATATATCGCTGGCATCCCGCATTTGCCGACGGCGAGTTTATTAAGTATTTCGGCGACGAGAATATTAATTACGACCACGCCACTTTAGAAGGCGGCGACGTATTAGTCATTGGTCGCGGGGCGGTATTGATCGGCATGTCCGAACGCACCACCCCGCAGGGCGTGGAGTTCCTCGCTAACAGCCTGTTTAAACACCGCCAGGCCGAGCGCGTGATTGCCGTTGAGCTGCCAAAACACCGCTCCTGCATGCACCTCGACACCGTCATGACCCACATCGACGTGGATACCTTCTCCGTCTACCCGGAAGTGGTGCGCAAAGACGCCCAGTGCTGGACGCTCACCCCGGACGGCCGCGGCGGCCTGCTGCGCACCCAGGAAACCGACCTGCTGCACGCCATCGAGAAAGCGCTCGGCATTAACCAGGTACGTCTGATCACCACCGGCGGCGATGCCTTTGAAGCCGAACGCGAGCAGTGGAACGACGCTAACAACGTCCTGACCATCCGCCCGGGCGTGGTGATCGGCTACGAGCGCAACGTCTGGACCAACGAGAAGTACGACAAAGCGGGCATCACCGTGCTGCCGATCCCGGGCGACGAGCTGGGACGCGGCCGCGGCGGCGCGCGCTGCATGAGCTGCCCGCTGGAACGCGACGGAATTTAAGGAGCCATCATGGAACGAAAACCCACTCTGGTTGTGGCCCTGGGCGGCAACGCGCTGCTCAAGCGCGGCGAACCGCTTGAAGCGGAGATCCAGCGCCAGAACATCGAGCAGGCTGCCCGCACCATCGCCGGCTTAACGGCGCAGTGGCGCGTGGTGCTGGTGCACGGCAACGGCCCGCAGGTCGGACTGCTGGCGCTGCAAAACAGCGCCTACGACAAAGTCACGCCCTACCCGCTGGACGTTCTTGGCGCCGAAAGCCAGGGAATGATCGGCTACATGCTCCAGCAGGCGCTGAAAAACAATCTGCCCCAGCGCGAGGTCAGCGTCCTGCTCACGCAGGTGGAAGTGGACGCCGCCGACCCGGCCTTCAGTAACCCGACCAAGTACATCGGCCCGGTGTACCGCGAAGCCCAGGCCAAAACGCTGGCCGCGGAGAAAGGCTGGGTGTTTAAGGCCGACGGCAGCTACTTCCGCCGCGTGGTGCCCTCTCCGCAGCCGAAGCGCATTGTCGAGAGCGACGCCATCACGGCGCTGATCCAGCGCGACCATCTGGTGATCTGCAACGGCGGCGGCGGCGTGCCGGTGGTGGAAAACGCCAACGGCTATCGCGGCATTGAGGCGGTGATCGACAAAGACCTCTCCGCCGCCCTGCTGGCGCGCCAGATCGAGGCCGACGCCCTGCTGATCCTGACCGATGCCGACGCGGTGTACCTCGACTGGGGCAAGCCAACCCAGCGTCCGCTGGCGCAGGTGACGCCGGAGCTGCTCAGAGGCATGCAGTTCGACGCCGGATCGATGGGGCCGAAAGTAGCCGCCTGCCGCGAGTTTGTTGAGGCCTGCGGCGGCATTGCCGGGATCGGCGCGCTGAATGACGGCGCGGAGATCCTGGCGGGCGAGAAAGGCACGTTGATTCGTAACTAAACCCCTCCCCTCACCCTAACCCTCTCCCGGAGGGAGAGGGAATGTAAGCCCCCCTCTCCCCGTGGGAGAGGGCCGGGGTGAGGGCATCAGACAGCTAACAATTTAAAAAGGATTTCCCCATGACCATTAACCTGAAAAACCGCAACTTCCTGAAACTGCTGGACTACACCCCGGCGGAGATCCAGTACCTGATTGACCTCGCCATCGAGCTCAAGGCCGCCAAAAAAGCCGGGCGCGAGAAGCAAACCCTGGTCGGGAAAAACATCGCCCTGATCTTTGAAAAAACCTCCACCCGCACCCGCTGCGCCTTCGAAGTGGGCGCGTTCGACCAGGGCGCGCAGGTCACCTATCTCGGCCCAAGCGGCTCGCAGATTGGCCATAAAGAGTCGATGAAAGACACCGCCCGCGTGCTGGGCCGCATGTATGACGGCATCGAATATCGCGGCTACGGCCAGGCCATCGTTGAAGAGCTGGGCGAGTACGCGGGGGTGCCGGTGTGGAACGGCCTAACCGACGAGTTCCACCCAACGCAAATTCTCGCCGATCTGATGACCATGCTGGAACACTCCCCAGGCAAAACCCTGCCGGAGCTGAGCTTTGCCTATCTCGGCGACGCGCGCAACAACATGGGCAACTCGCTGATGGTCGGTGCGGCCAAGATGGGGATGGATATCCGCCTCGTGGCGCCGAAATCCTTCTGGCCGGAGGCAGGCCTGGTTGAGCAGTGCCGCGCCATTGCGAAAGAGACGGGCGCGCGCATCACCCTCACCGACGACGTGGAAGAAGGCGTGCAGGGGACCGATTTCCTCTACACCGACGTGTGGGTCTCCATGGGCGAGCCGAAGGAAGCCTGGGCCGAGCGCGTCAGCCTGATGAAGCCATATCAGATTAACGCGGACGTGATGAAGGCCACCGGTAACCCGAACGTCAAGTTCATGCACTGCCTGCCGGCATTCCACAACGAGCACACTAAGGTGGGCCGCGAAATCGAGATGGCGTACGGGCTGAAGGGGCTGGAGGTGACGGAAGAGGTCTTCGAATCACCGAACTCCATCGTCTTCGACGAAGCAGAGAACCGCATGCACACCATTAAAGCGGTCATGGTGGCGACACTCGGCGACTAATCACCGCCCGGCGCGCCGCGGGGTGCGCCGGGTTCAGGAGAACATCATGGGCAAGTTCAAGTTTCCCTCCGCTTACACCATTCTCTTTTTTCTGATTGCCGTGGTTGCCGTGCTGACGTGGATTGTTCCGGCCGGGCAGTACCATATGGCAATGAACGAGGCGCTCGGTAAAGAAGTGCCGGTTGCTGGCACCTACGCGCACGTGGCAGCGCACCCGCAAGGTCTGGTCTCCGTGCTGATGGCGCCGATTGCCGGGCTGTACGATCCGGAATCCGGCCAGGCCGGAGCCATCGACGTGGCGCTGTTTATTCTGATCATCGGCGGATTCCTCGGGATCGTTACCAAAACCGGGGCGATAGACGCCGGGATCGAGCGCGTCACCACCCGGCTGCGCGGCCGCGAAGAGTGGATGATCCCGATCCTGATGGCGCTGTTTGCCGCGGGCGGCACGATTTACGGCATGGCAGAAGAGTCGCTGCCCTTCTATACCTTACTGGTGCCGGTGATGCTGGCGGCGCGGTTCGATCCGGTGGTTGCGGCCTCTACCGTGCTGCTCGGCGCGGGGATCGGCACCCTCGGCTCCACCATCAACCCGTTCGCCACGGTGATCGCCGCCAACGCCGCCGGGATCCCCTTCACCAACGGCATCATGTTGCGCATCGCGCTGCTGGTGATCGGCTGGATCATCTGCGTGGCGTGGGTAATGCGTTACGCCCGTAAGGTGCGCAAGGATCCGTCGCTGTCGATCGTGGCGGATAAGCAGGAAGAGAACCGCGCCCACTTCCTCGGCAACAAGGGCGAGCAGTCGCTGGAGTTTACCCCGGTGCGCAAACTCATCCTGGTGATCTTCGCCCTCGCCTTTGCGGTGATGATCTACGGCGTGGCGGTGCTGGGCTGGTGGATGGCGGAGATCTCGGCGATGTTCCTCGCCAGCGCCATTATCATCGGGCTGATCGCCCGCATGAGCGAAGAGGAGCTGACCTCAACCTTTATCAACGGCGCGCGAGATTTGCTGGGCGTCGCGCTGATTATCGGCATCGCGCGCGGTATCGTAGTGATCATGGATAAGGGCATGATTACCCACACCATTTTGCACAGCGCCGAGGGAATGGTCACCGGATTGTCGACGGTGGCGTTCATCAACGTGATGTACTGGCTGGAAGTGGTGCTGTCGTTTCTTGTGCCTTCTTCGTCCGGCCTGGCCGTTCTGACGATGCCGATCATGGCGCCCCTTGCCGATTTCGCTAACGTCAACCGCGACCTGGTGGTTACGGCTTACCAGTCGGCGTCCGGCATCGTTAACCTGATCACTCCCACCTCTGCCGTCGTGATGGGCGGGCTGGCTATCGCCCGCGTGCCCTACGTGCGTTATCTGAAATGGGTCGCGCCGCTGCTGGGGATTTTAACGGTGGTGATTATGGTGGCGTTAAGCCTGGGCGCTTTGTTGTGATTTGCCGGATGGCGCTGCGCTTATCCGGCCTACGGATCGGTGCGGTGCCACCGGTTATTTCGGGAACTGATATGGGAACTATGATGGATTACGAAGAGTACTCTCCCAAAGAGCAACTACAGCTAACGGTCTGCCAGCGTCTGATCGCGGAAAAGAGCTATCTCTCCCAGGAAGAGATCCGCCGCGACTTACAGGAGCGGGGTTTTGAGACCATCAGCCAGTCCACCGTTTCACGTCTGCTCAAGTTGCTTGGTGTCATAAAAATTCGCAATGCCAAAGGGCTAAAGATTTATTCGCTGAATCCCCAGCTGCGCCCGGCCCCCGATGCGGCGCGTACCGTCTCTGAAATGGTGGTGAGCGTGGAGCACAACAGCGAATTTATCCTTATCCATACCGTCGCCGGATATGGCCGCGCGGTGGCGCGTATTCTGGATTATCACCAGTTACCGGAAATTTTAGGCGTGGTGGCCGGAAGCAGTATTGTCTGGGTCGCGCCCCGCATAGTGAAGCGCACCGCGCTGGTGCATAAGCAAATTAATTATTTACTCAGAACGCATTAATATTCATAAAGAACCGTTTGCATTGAGTAAAGCGTGCATTAAATCGCTTGATCCCAAAAGCGAGCTGCGTATAATGCCCGACAATTTGCCGGGAGGAAGCATGGTCAAGCGTGTACGACATAACGTCTTACCGCGTCTGAAATCAGACGCTGGCCTGCCGTTTTTCTTCCCGTTGCTAAACCTATTCCCAGAGCCCCTCATTTGAGGGGCTTTTTTTTGCCCGGCGTCAGGAGATAAACATGAATCCGCTTTATCAAAAACACATCATTTCCATAAACGACCTCAGCCGCGAAGAGCTGGAACTGGTTCTGGAAACCGCGGCAAAACTGAAGGCCAATCCGCAACCGGAGCTGCTGAAGCACAAGGTGATTGCGAGCTGCTTCTTTGAAGCCTCGACCCGCACCCGCCTCTCCTTTGAGACCTCCATGCACCGCCTGGGCGCGAGCGTGGTGGGCTTCTCTGACAGCAGCAACACGTCGCTGGGTAAAAAAGGCGAGACCCTGGCGGATACCATTTCAGTGATCAGCACCTACGTCGACGCGATTGTGATGCGCCACCCGCAGGAGGGCGCGGCGCGTCTGGCGACCGAGTTTTCCGGCGGCATTCCGGTGCTGAACGCCGGTGACGGTGCCAACCAGCACCCAACGCAGACCCTGCTGGATCTGTTCACCATTCAGGAGACGCAGGGCACGCTTGAGAACCTGAACATCGCCATGGTCGGGGACCTGAAATATGGCCGAACCGTCCATTCCCTGACCCAGGCGCTGGCGAAATTTAACGGCAACCGCTTCTTCTTCATCGCGCCGGACGCGCTGGCGATGCCGCAGTACATTCTCGATATGCTGGACGAAAAAGGCATCGCGTGGAGCCTGCACGCCAGCATCGAAGAGGTGATGGGCAACGTGGATATTCTCTACATGACCCGCGTGCAGAAAGAGCGTCTTGACCCATCCGAGTACGCCAACGTGAAGGCGCAGTTCGTGCTGCGCGCCGGCGACCTCGAAGGCGCGCGCGACAACATGAAGGTGCTGCACCCGCTGCCGCGCATCGATGAGATCACCACAGACGTGGATAAAACGCCGCACGCCTGGTACTTCCAGCAGGCCGGAAACGGCATCTTCGCCCGCCAGGCGTTACTGGCACTGGTTCTGAATCGCGAATTAGCTCTGTAAGGGGAGACGACCATGACACACGATAACAAACTCCAGGTTGAAGCCATCAAGCGTGGCACCGTGATTGACCACATCCCTGCGCAGGTGGGCTTTAAGCTGCTGACGCTGTTCAAACTGACCGAAACCGACCAGCGCATCACCATCGGCCTGAACCTGCCGTCGGGCGAGATGGGCCGCAAAGACCTGATCAAAATCGAGAACACCTTCCTGACCGACGAGCAGGTTAACCAGCTGTCGCTGTACGCGCCGGACGCCACCGTCAACCGCATCGACGAGTACGAAGTGGTCGGCAAATCACGCCCGAGCCTGCCAGAACGTATCGAAAGCGTGCTGGTCTGCCCGAACAGCAACTGCATCAGTCATGCTGAGCCGGTTTCCTCCAGCTTTGCAGTGAAAAAGCGCGCCAATGACATCGCACTCAAATGCAAATACTGCGAAAAAGAGTTTTCTCATTATGTGGTGCTGGCCAACTAATTGAGGTTGGTAATGAAATCCCGGCTGTTATAATGGCCGGGAACATTCTTAACGCTGTAATTCTGGAGAAAAAATGAGCAAAGTACTCGCGACGGAAAATGCACCAGCGGCTATCGGCCCATACGTTCAGGGCGTTGATCTGGGCAGCATGATCATCACTTCTGGCCAGATCCCGGTGAACCCAAAAACCGGTGAAGTACCTGCCGACGTAGCGGCGCAGGCGCGTCAGTCGCTGGAAAACGTGCAGGCGATCGTCGAATCTGCCGGTCTGAAAGTGGGCGATATCGTCAAAACCACCGTGTTCGTGAAAGATCTGAATGATTTTGCGACCGTTAACGCCACTTACGAAGCGTTCTTCACCGAGCACAACGCCACCTTCCCGGCGCGCTCCTGTGTGGAAGTGGCGCGTCTGCCAAAAGACGTGAAAATTGAAATTGAAGCGATTGCCGTACGTCGCTAATTTATTTCAAGAAAGAGAAGGCAGCTCTGGCTGCCTTTTTTTATTTCGACCATTTTTACTCTCTCCGGGAAATGACGCATCCGCCACTCCATTAATAGACTGACGCTGCCTTGCTCTATTCTAATTAATGGATGATGAATGAAACTCTCTAAAATTGCGCTGGCGGTAACCACATTAACGGTTGCGTCTTCCGCACTTGCACACGGATATATAGAATCCCCTGCCAGCCGCGCTTATATGTGTAAGCTCGGCCAGAATATTGACTGTGGCTCTGTACAATATGAACCGCAGAGCGTAGAAAAGACCTCCGGCTTCCCGACGGGTGCGATGCCGCCTGACGGCCAGCTTGCCAGCGCCGGTATTGCCAGCTACTCCCAGCTTGATAAGCAGAGCCTGAACGCCTGGACCAAAAATCCCATGACGGCAGGCCCGCATGAATTTGTCTGGCACCATACCGCGCCGCATAAAACCACCAACTGGCGTTATTACATTACCAAACAAAACTGGGACCCCAATAAACCGCTGACCCGTGACCAGTTCGAATTAACGCCGTTCTGTACTATTAACGGAAATGGTCAGGCACCGGCGATGACAAAATCCATGACCTGTAATGTCCCGGAACGTACGGGCTACCAGGTTATTTATGGCGTGTGGGAAATTGCGGATACCGCAAACAGTTTCTATCAGGCCATTGACGTTGATTTCGGTAACGGCGGCAACGTCACGCCGGACGACACCCCAGCGGTGATATCCCAGTGGAGTAAAACCCTGAGCGGACAGATTGCCGGGAATAACCTGAACACGGGCGATAGAGTGATTGCACGCTTCTTCGACGCCAACGGGGAAGTTGCCGCCCTGCGTACCGAGCTGACCATCGGCTCCGTTGCCCAGGGGGATACGAACCAGTGGTCCTACGATCTGGCGCAGAAGATCAACGCCGCGTACAGCGATGTGCGTGTCGGGGTGAAGGATGAAGCGGGCGAAATTAGCCCGGTTCACGGCGCGAACAGCGTCTTCGTCAAAGACGGCAGCGCCCTTCAGTCCGTTGCGATTTCGTACGAAGAGCAGAAGGCGGAAGTGAATGAAACCATCGCGGTATCTAACCTGCACTACAGCAAAATCGAGAATGGCAAGGCGTCCGTCACCTTCCACGTGAACACCAAAGGCGACGTGAACGTTGAAGCGCACGTGATGAACCACAGCGGTGCGGAAAAGGGGTATCTGAAGCAGGAGATGAATAACGCCAGCCAGGACGTGACCATGACCCTGACTGACGTCACGGCGGGTCACCATATGCTGAAATACTACGCCACCAACAAAGACGGCACCCTGTTCGCGCAGGACGTGCTGGATCTGATGCTGGAAAGCGACGCGGCGGACAGCAACGGCCCGCATGACTTTATCTTCCCGGATAACGTCGCGTCCTACAAAGCGGGCACCGTAGTGCTACAGCCGAAAGACGGTAAGACCTACGAATGCAGGCCTGTCCCGTTCAGCGGCTACTGCGTGCAGTACAGCCCAACCGCAAACCAGTTTGAACCAGGCGTGGGCGCGCACTGGAGAGAGGCATGGGTGTTGAAGGACTGAGTGATCTGATTCCCTCACCCTAACCCTCTCCCAAAGGGAGAGGGAATTTATACACCCTCTCCCTTTGGGAAAGGGCTGGGGTGAGGGTTCTTTACTACTGATTCCGCGTCGCGCGCAGCAGCGTTTCCAGCGGGTACACCGCCGCAATCATTACCTCGTCCTGAACCTTCGCCGCGTTATCCAGTTCGCTCTGGATCGACGCAATCTCTTTATCATCCAGCGTGCCCTGGCGCGCCACCAGATCCGTCAGCCTCAGGCCAATCGCGGCCAGCTTATCCACCTCCTGGATCACCGGCTTAATGGCCTTCAACTGATAGCTGTTTTCGCTTAGCGCCAGCGCGTCGCTGGTGTTGTTCTGCCAGCGGTTAAAGACGTGGCGCAGCGCGTCGGCGCTTTCCGTGTCTTCCGCGTCGCTCACCAGACGGTCCGCCCATTTATTCATCTGACGCACGGTCGCACTTTCCGGGTTTAGCGCATCAGCGAGCCGGTTGAGCGGCTCAAACTGATGATAGTTTCCAGCCTGGAACTTAAGATGCTGGCGGGTGTAATACTGCGCCGGTTCAAGCGCCTGGGTGAGAATTTGCAGCGGAAGGGTATCCGCATTGTTGGCGAGGCGCGTGAACTGCACCTGCTGCTGGGTATGCTGCTGTAGTCCAGCCGACACCGTCGACCAGCTGTCCATCGCCTGGAGCCGGGTATACATGTTGTCGATGTCGTTGACGTCCTTCGCCGACCATAGCCGCTCCGCCACCGCAAAGGCGCGCGGCCACAGACGGATATCCAGCACCGGCGCGACCACGTTTTCCGCCCACAGCGCGGCTTCACCGCCGAGCAGATTGGCCTCGTTCGCCGGGTCCGGCACCACCGGCGGTATGCCTTTTGGGACCGCGTCCAGACGCGTGCCGCTAATCGGGTAGCGGGCGTTACCCACCAGGAAATAGCCGCTGAGCTTATCGTTCTCAACAGAAACGACCGGACGCGTTTCACCCATCCAGGTATCAACGGTAAACGTTACCTGATTGTCGTCCCGCCATTGAATGTTATCCACCGCCCGACGCGATTTCCCGGCAAAATCAATAAATCCGCGCCAGCCAGCATCGCCTTTCACCAGCGTAAAGCTGCCTTCCACCGGCTTGCCTTTCAGACGCGGCATGGAGAAAGCCCAGCTCTGGACGCTGTCGGTGTCCGCTATCACATCCACGCCGTTCAGCCCCTGCGGCACAATTTCATTGCGGTAGTGGTAGGCGGTGGATTGCGGCTGATCGAGGTAGAAACCGGTTGAGAGAATGCCCTTATAGCCGTTCTGCGCCACCTGCCCCAGCGCGTCCTGTCCCTGCCAGGACTGGATCAGAATGCTTTTCGGCAGATCGGGATGGTAGATCTCATCCCAGCCAACCATCTGCCGGTGGTGCTTCTCAAGGATCGTCTCCAGCTTGCGGTTGAAATACGCCTGCAACGCGTGGCTGTCCGCCAGTTTGTTGTCGCGCAAGAATCTCTGGATCGCAGCGTTCGCTTTCCACTGGCTGTCGTCAACCTCATCGCCGCCAATATGCAGATATGGATCCGGGAAGATCGCCGCCAGTTCGCTGACCATCGCGTCGGCAAAGGTATAAGTTGCCTCTTTGGTGGGATCCAGCACTGGCTTCAGCACGCCCCAGTGGCGCTCCATGGCGTATGGCCCCGGCGCGCTCATCAGCTCCGGGTAGGCGACGGCAATCGCCGACGCGTGGCCCGGCATATCAATTTCCGGCACCACGCGTATGCCGCGTTCGGCAGCGTAACGCACAATCTCGCGCATCTGCTCAGGGGTGTAGAACAGCCCGTCGCTGGCAAGCTGGGTCAGCTTAGGGTAGCGCTTTGAGCTGAAGCGCCAGCCCTGATCGTCGGTCAAATGCCAGTGCAGCACGTTGAGCTTCGCCGCGGCCATGCCGTCGATCTGGCGTTTAATATCCGGAATCGGGAGGAAGTGGCGCGCCGAATCGAGCAGCAGCCCGCGCCACGGGAAGCGCGGCGAATCTTCAATGGTCACCCACGGGATCGAGGTGTTTTCGGCGCCGTTCTGCATCAGCTGAAGCAAGGTTTCCATGGCGCGCAGCGCGCCGAAGCGGGTATTGGCGGAGATATTTACGCCGTTGGCGTCCACCGTGAGTTTATAGCTCTCATCGCTGTCCGGCAGCGGCTGCGGCTTCACCTTTTTGGCGATGGCGATGCGGATGGTCGGCTTGTCAGGTTTTTCGGCCTGCGGCTGTAGCGTCCAGCCGGTTTGAAGGGCGATGCGCTGGCGCAGGCGGTTGACCGCATCCCCCAGATCGTCGCCACTTACGCTCACGGTGAGTTGATTGTTAAGCTCCAGCGCGCCCTGAGTGGTCGGGCGTTCAACCTTCGCAGGCCAGGGCATTAAGGGAAGGTCGCCTGCCGGTGCGGCAAAGGCGGAGGCGCCGAGCATGAGCCCGGCGGTTAAGAGACTGTACCGTAACATGAATGTTCCTTATCTGACGGGCCAAATACAGGCAAAACATTCTGTTAACATGCGCTCAAATTGTCGTCAAGCGAATGCGCCGACGGAGATCACAGGTTGTTGAATTTGGGAGGAAAGCCAGCTGCCGGGTGGCGGCTTCGCCTTACCCGGCCTACGTTCGGATCGTAGGCCCGGTAAGCGCAGCGCCACCGGGCTTGCCGTTACTGCCACCCATACCGACGGCTATAGAACCCCTTCACCATCTGCGTCAGCACCATGTAA
This sequence comes from Enterobacter cloacae complex sp. 677-3DZ2D5B, assembly GCF_004136695.1. NCBI lineage: Bacteria > Pseudomonadati > Pseudomonadota > Gammaproteobacteria > Enterobacterales > Enterobacteriaceae > Enterobacter > Enterobacter cloacae complex sp. 677-3DZ2D5B. The sequence goes on from NZ_QFLS01000008.1 coordinate 44,421, forward strand.
CCCGCGAGGATCGCCACCAGCCATGGGAAGTAGCTCAGCGGTAGCGCCTGGAGTTGCAGGTAGCTTGCCATCGGCGAGAACGGCAGCGCGATCCCGAGCGCCATCACAATGCCCGTCATCACAATCAGCGGCCACGCGGCACGGCTCTGGATAAACGGAATGCGGCGGGTGCGGATCATGTGCACAATCAGCGTCTGGGACAGCAGCCCCACCACGAACCAGCCGGACTGGAACAGCGTCTGGTGTTCCGGGGTGTTGGCGTGGAACACAAACCACATCAGGCAGAAGGTCAGAATGTCGAAGATGGAGCTGATCGGCCCAAAGAACAGCATAAAGCGCCCCAGATCGGCGGGGTTCCAGCGCTGCGGCTTCTGGATCTGCTCGTCGTCCACGTTATCAAACGGGATGGCGACCTGTGAGACATCGTACATCAGGTTCTGGATCAGCAGATGCAGCGGCAGCATCGGCAGAAACGGCAGAAACGCGCTCGCCACCAGCACGCTGAAGACGTTGCCGAAGTTCGAGCTGGCGGTCATTTTGATGTATTTGAGCATATTGGCGAAGGTGCGACGCCCTTCGATGACGCCCTCCTCCAGCACCATCAGGCTCTTTTCCAGCAGAATGATATCCGCTGCTTCGCGGGCAATATCCACCGCGCCGTCTACGGAGATACCGATATCCGCCGCACGCAGGGCTGGCGCATCGTTGATGCCGTCGCCCATAAAGCCCACTACATGCCCTTCGCGACGCAGCAGAGTGACGATGCGTTCTTTATGCATCGGCGTCAGGCGGGCAAACAGCGTGGTGCGTTGGGCAAGGTCGGCCAGCTCATCGTCAGACAGGAGCTCAATGTCGCTCCCCACGACGACGTCGCCCGCGTCCAGGCCGACTTCGTGGCACACTTTGGCCGCCACCAGCTCGCTGTCGCCGGTGAGAATTTTGACGGTGATACCGCTCGCTTTCAGCGCTTTCAGCGCAGGTGCGGTGGTCTCTTTCGGCGGATCGAGGAATGCGATGTAACCCTCGAGGATCAAATCAGATTCATCGATACGCTGGTAGTCCCCTTCCCGCGCGGGCAGGAACTTGCTGGCTACCGCCACCACGCGCAGCCCCTGGCGGTTCAGGTTATCGGTGACGCGTTTGATGCGGCGCAGCATGGTCTCATCCAGCGGCACGATCTCGCCGTTATGGCGCACCTGCGTGGAAACATTCAGGATCTCCTGCAATGCCCCTTTGCAGATCAGCTGATGCACGTCCGGCTGCTCGCTGACCACCACCGACATGCGGCGGCGCTCGAAGTCGAACGGAATTTCGTCCACCTTCTGCCAGCGCCCGGAGAGCATGCGGGCAGACTCTTCATCCACACCTTCCAGCACCGCCACGTCGAGCAGGTTTTTCAGCCCGGTCTGGTAGTGGCTGTTCAGCCACGCGCTGTACAGCACCCGTTCGCTGGTCTTTCCGGCGATATCGGTGTGGTTCTCCAGCACGATTTTGTCCTGGGTGAGGGTGCCGGTTTTATCGGTGCAAAGAATGTCCATCGCGCCAAAGTTCTGGATGGCGTCGAGGTGTTTAACAATCACCTTTTGTTTAGAGAGTTTGACCGCCCCGCGCGCCAGCGTGGAGGTGACAATCATCGGCAGCATTTCCGGCGTTAAGCCAACGGCCACGGAGAGCGCGAACAGCGCCGCTTCCCACCAGTCGCCTTTGGTGTAGCCGTTGATCAGCAGGACAATTGGCGTCATGACCATCATAAAGCGGATCAGCAGCATGCTGACGCGGCCAATGCCTTTCTGAAACGCATTCGGCTCGCTCTCCTGCTCGCTGACGCGTCCGGCAAGCTGTCCAAACCAGGTATTGCCGCCGGTGGCGGTGACAATCGCCTGCGCGGTGCCACTAACCACCGTGGTGCCCATAAAGCACAGGGTGTCGCACTCCAGCGGGTTCATCTGCTGCGGATCGCGGGTCCGCGCCACCTTCTCTACGGGCAGGGATTCACCGGTGAGTGACGCCTGCGCGACGAACAGATCCCGCGCCTGGATGATACGTAAATCCGCCGGGATCATGTCCCCCGCCGCCAGCTTCACCAGATCGCCCGGCACCAGCTGGTCAATGGGAAGCTCAATCCAGGCGTTTTCGCCGAGGTCGTTAATCACGCGCGACACGGTGGCGGTGTTGCTGACCATCGCTTTCAGCGCATCCGCCGCTTTGGTGGAGCGCGCTTCCTGAATAAAGTTCAGCAGCGTGGAGATCCCTACCATCAGGGCAATCACGCCTGCGGCAAACAGATCTTCAGTGGCGTAAGAGATAATCCCGAGCACCGTCAGCAGCAGGTTGAACGGATTGCGGTAGCAGAGCCACAGGTGGACCCACCAGGGAGAGGGTTTCTGCGCCGGGATCTGGTTATCGCCATGTTCCGCGCGGATTTTTGACACTTCTTGCGCGTTCAGCCCTTCCGGGTGGCCGCCAAAGGCGCGCCAGACTTCGTTTTCATCCATCGCCGCCACGTTCAGGCAGCGCTCGGTCAGGGAAGCGGGGATTGCCGCTCCCGCCATGGTGTTGGCATTTGGCAGCGGATCGCGCGCAATCAGGCGATGTGGCAGGTGACGGCTCAGCAGCGCTTGCAGCTGCCGGGTGATATTTTTCAACATAGTCATTCCCCCGCATCCGCAAAGGCGGAAGCAGTCTTTCCCGCAGGCGTGGCAAAGCCGTACCTGTCAGGCACTTAATTTATCAAGCAGGAACGTATGAACGTTGCTGCCTCACGCCGGTGAGACAGCAAAAAGCTGGCTTACCGGTAAGAAGGTTTTCTCCGGGTCAGGAGAGGTGTGGGATCGGGATCCATGTGGCCTCCGGTAAGTAAAAAGTTGGGTATCGGCGCGCAGTATAGAGATTTATCCATACCGTTTGTGACTAATCGGGCGGTATTATAACGCCCTGCAAATAAACCGAACGTAAACCAGACTTTGCCCATAGCGAATTCGCAGGATAGCATTAGGCTCAATTGATTATTTTATCGTTGTTACAGGGAATACAGCATGCAGAACCGCCTTACGATTAAAGACATCGCGCGTTTAAGCGGCGTGGGGAAATCGACTGTCTCACGCGTGCTGAACAACGAAAGCGGTGTCAGCGAGCGCACACGCGAGCGCGTCGAGGCGGTGATGAATCAGCACGGTTTTTCCCCTTCCCGCTCCGCGCGCGCCATGCGCGGGCAGAGCGATAAAGTGGTCGCCATTATCGTCTCGCGTCTGGATTCCCTCTCCGAAAACCTCGCCGTACAGACGATGCTGCCCGCGTTCTACGAGCAGGGCTACGATCCGATCATGATGGAGAGCAAGTTCTCCGCGCAAATGGTGGAGGAGCATCTCGGTATGCTTCAGCGCCGTAATATTGATGGGGTGGTGCTGTTCGGATTTACCGGCCTAAAAGAGGACGTGCTTAAACCCTGGCAGCCGTCACTGGTGCTGCTGGCGCGCGACGCAAGCGGGTTTGCCTCTGTCTGTTACGATGACGAAGGGGCGATCGTGATCCTGATGCAGCGCCTGTATGAACAGGGCCATCGGCATATTAGCTATCTCGGCGTGCCGCATGCCGACATCACCACCGGCAAGCGTCGCCATGAAGCGTACCTGGCGTTTTGTAAAAAACACAATCTCCCCGCCGTGGCCGCGCTGCCCGGTCTGGGTATGAAACAGGGATATGAACAGGTCGCCAGCGTGCTGACGCCACAAACCACCGCCCTGGTATGCGCCACGGATACCCTTGCATTGGGTGCGAGCAAATATTTGCAGGAGCAGCGCATCGGGGAGCTGCAATTAGCGAGCGTGGGAAGCACGCCGCTGATGAAGTTCTTACACCCGGAGATTATCAGCGTTGATCCGGGTTACGCCGAATCTGGCCGGCAGGCTGCCGCGCAGCTGATCGAGCAAATTACCGGGCGTACCGAGCCCCGTCAGATCGTTATCCCAGCCCATCTCTCATAATTCTTTTGAATAGATTATTGTGATCTTCGCCCGATTTCGGGAACGTTCCCATTTTCGCCGTCACGTTGAAGGAGTAGGCTTGCGCACAGGTCATAACCCCTATCACCATCTGTCATGAGGTTTCATGATGAGTAAAGTCAAACAAACAGATATCGATCAGCTGATCGTCCTGGTCGGCGGACGCGACAACATCGCCACCGTCAGCCATTGCATTACCCGCCTGCGCTTCGTGCTGAACGATCCGGCCAAAGCCAACCCGAAGGCCATTGAAGAGCTTTCCATGGTTAAAGGCTGCTTCACCAATGCCGGGCAGTTCCAGGTGGTGATTGGTACCGAAGTGGGCGATTACTATCAGGCTCTGCTGGCGACTACCGGGCACTCTTCCGCAGATAAAGAGCAGGCGAAGAAGGCCGCGCGTCAGAATATGAAATGGCATGAGCAGCTGATTTCCCATTTTGCGGAGATCTTCTTCCCGCTGCTGCCAGCGCTGATCAGCGGGGGCTTAATTCTGGGCTTCCGTAACGTCATCGGCGATGTGCCAATGAGCGACGGCAAAACCCTGGCGCAGATGTACCCGGCGCTGCAAAGTATCTATGACTTCCTGTGGCTGATTGGCGAAGCGATCTTCTTCTATCTGCCGGTCGGGATCTGCTGGTCCGCGGTGCGCAAGATGGGCGGAACGCCAATTCTCGGTATCGTGCTCGGCGTGACGCTGGTCTCTCCGCAGTTAATGAACGCTTACTTACTTGGTCAGCAAACGCCAGAGGTGTGGAACTTCGGCCTGTTTACCATCGCCAAAGTGGGCTATCAGGCGCAGGTGATCCCGGCATTGCTGGCGGGTCTGGCGCTGGGCTTTATTGAGACGCGCCTGAAGCGCATCGTGCCGGATTACCTGTATCTGGTGGTGGTCCCGGTCTGCTCGCTGATCCTGGCGGTGTTCCTGGCGCACGCCTTTATCGGTCCGTTTGGCCGCATGATTGGCGACGGCGTGGCCTTCGCGGTCCGTCACCTGATGACCGGCAGCTTCGCGCCAATCGGTGCCGCGCTGTTTGGCTTCCTCTACGCTCCGCTGGTGATCACCGGCGTGCACCAGACCACGCTGGCGATCGATATGCAAATGATCCAGAGCCTCGGCGGTACGCCTGTCTGGCCGATCATCGCCCTGTCTAACATTGCGCAGGCCTCGGCGGTAACCGGCATCATCATCGTCAGCCGTAAGCACAACGAGCGTGAGATCTCCGTTCCGGCTGCCATCTCCGCTTACCTCGGCGTCACTGAACCGGCGATGTACGGTATCAACCTCAAATACCGCTTCCCGATGCTTTGCGCGATGATCGGCTCCGGTCTGGCGGGCTTGCTGTGCGGCCTGAACGGCGTGATGGCGAACGGGATTGGCGTCGGCGGCCTGCCGGGGATCCTCTCCATTCAACCCGCTTTCTGGCAGGTATTTGCGCTGGCGATGGCGGTGGCGATTATCATCCCAATGGCGCTGACTACCGTGGTTTATCAGCGTAAGTTCCGTCAGGGCACGTTGCAGATTGTTTAATTCTCTCTTTCGGGGCGCAGTTGCGCCCCTTCGCATTTGCAGGAACGCACTATGAATACCCTTCCTCACTGGTGGCAGAACGGCGTCATCTATCAGATTTACCCAAAGAGTTTCCAGGATACCACCGGCAGCGGCACGGGCGATCTACGCGGCGTAACGCAGCGCCTGGACTACCTGAAAACCCTCGGCATTGACGCTATCTGGCTGACGCCGTTTTATATCTCGCCGCAGGTGGATAACGGTTACGACGTGGCGAACTACACTGCCATTGACCCGACCTACGGCACGCTGGACGACTTTGACGAACTGGTTGCCCGGGCGCATGAACACGGTATCCGCATCGTGCTGGATATGGTCTTTAACCACACGTCCACGCAGCACGCCTGGTTCCGCGAGTCGCTGGATAAAGCGAGTCCGTACCGCCAGTTCTATATCTGGCGCGACGGTACGCCGGATACGCTTCCCAACAACTGGCGCTCCAAATTTGGCGGCAACGCCTGGCGCTGGCACGCCGAAAGCGAACAGTATTATCTGCACCTGTTCGCACCGGAGCAGGCGGATCTCAACTGGGAAAACCCGGCGGTGCGCGCCGAGCTGAAAAAAGTGTGCGAGTTCTGGGCCGATCGCGGCGTGGACGGCTTACGTCTGGACGTCATCAACCTGGTTTCAAAAGATCAGGATTTCCCGGACGATACCCTCGGCGACGGTCGCCGCTTCTACACTGACGGGCCGCGCATCCACGAATATCTTCAGGAGATGAGCCGGGACGTCTTTACCCCGCGTAACCTGATGACGGTGGGCGAGATGTCCTCCACCTCGCTGGAGAACTGCCAGCAGTACGCGTCTCTTGATGGCCGCGAGCTGTCGATGACCTTTAACTTCCACCACCTCAAGGTGGACTACCCCGGCGGCGAAAAATGGACGAAGGCAAAGCCGGACTTCGTGGCGCTGAAAACCCTTTTCCGCCACTGGCAGCAGGGGATGCACAATAAAGCCTGGAACGCGCTGTTCTGGTGTAACCATGACCAGCCGCGCATCGTGTCGCGCTTTGGTGACGAAGGGGAACACCGCGTGGCGGCGGCGAAAATGCTCGGCATGGTGCTGCACGGGATGCAGGGCACGCCGTATATCTACCAGGGTGAAGAGCTGGGTATGACCAACCCGCATTTCAGCCGTATCACCGACTACCGCGACGTGGAAAGTCTGAACATGTTCGCCGAACAGCGGGCTAACGGACGCGATACCGATGAACTACTGGCGATTCTGGCGAGTAAGTCACGCGATAATGGCCGCACGCCGATGCAGTGGGACGCCTCGCATAATGCGGGCTTTACCGAGGCCGAGCCGTGGATTGGCGTTTGCGACAACTACGAAACCGTGAATGTCCGCGCGGCGCTGGACGACCCCGATTCGGTGTTCTACACCTACCAGTCGCTGATTCGCCTGCGCAAAACCCTGCCGGTACTGACGTGGGGGGATTATGAGGATCTCCTGCCTGACCACCCTTCCCTGTGGTGTTATCGCCGCCAGTGGCAGGGGCAAACGCTGATGGTGGTGGCGAACCTGAGCCATTTGCCTCAGGAATGGCAAGCGGACGCTCTCAGCGGCGAGTCGCAGGTGGTGATAAGCAACTACCCCGCCCCTCAAACCTCAATGCTTCGTCCGTTTGAAGCCGTGTGGTGGCTAAAGCAGTAATTCCTCCGCCGGGCACGATGCCGTGTCCGGCTTACTTTGCTGTTTTTGTTGAATAATTAATCAGATTTTTCCTTCGCGTCTTTACAATTGCCCCAGCGCCCGCCGTTTGTACTCTCGTCTTTTTACTTTGTCCTGCATCAAAAAAATCGCAAACATGTTTGATGCAAATCACTATATGTAGCACTTAAAATGCACGCCGACCCAACATCTTGTATTTATCGTCTACTATTCCAACAACAAGACGGCGCTTACGCTGGCCGGAATTGTGGATAACACGGGCTGGGCACGCGGGAAGTCTTTGCCGCGGCGAGGAATACGCCCGGTGAATACTTCTCCACCTCTGTGGATAACCTGTTTTTAAAATGGAGTGATCATGACACCGCATGTGATGAAACGTGATGGCTGTAAAGTGCCGTTTAAATCAGAGCGCATCAAAGAAGCCATTCTGCGTGCAGCTAAAGCAGCGGGAGTCGATGACGCAGATTACTGCGCCACCGTCGCAGAAGTCGTTAGCAGCCAGATGCATGAACGCAGCCAGGTGGATATCAGCGAGATCCAGACCGCGGTTGAAAACCAGCTGATGTCTGGTCCGTACAAGCAGCTGGCGCGCGCCTACATTGAGTATCGTCACGACCGTGACGTCCAGCGTGAGAAACGGGGTCGCCTTAACCAGGAGATCCGCGGCCTGGTAGAGCAAACCAACTCGTCGCTGCTCAATGAAAATGCCAATAAAGACAGCAAAGTGATCCCGACCCAGCGCGACCTGCTGGCCGGTATCGTCGCCAAGCACTATGCCCGTCAGCATCTGCTGCCGCGCGATGTAGTCTCGGCGCACGAGCGCGGTGAGATCCACTATCACGATCTCGACTACTCGCCGTTCTTCCCGATGTTTAACTGCATGCTGATCGACCTGAAAGGCATGCTGACCCACGGTTTTAAAATGGGTAACGCCGAGATTGAGCCGCCGAAATCCATCTCCACCGCGACGGCGGTCACGGCGCAGATCATCGCCCAGGTGGCGAGCCACATCTATGGCGGCACCACCATTAACCGCATTGATGAAGTGCTGGCCCCGTTCGTGACCGAGAGCTTCAACAAACACCGTAAAACGGCGGAAGAGTGGCAGATCCCGAATGCTGACGGTTACGCCCGTTCCCGCACCGAGAAAGAGTGCTACGACGCCTTCCAGTCGCTGGAATATGAGGTAAACACGCTGCACACCGCCAACGGCCAGACGCCGTTTGTGACCTTCGGGTTTGGCCTCGGCACCAGCTGGGAATCACGCCTGATCCAGCAGTCTATTCTGCGCAACCGTATCTCCGGCCTCGGTAAAAACCGTAAAACGGCGGTGTTCCCGAAACTGGTGTTCGCCATTCGCGACGGCCTGAACCACAAGTTTGGCGATCCGAACTACGACATCAAACAGCTGGCGCTGGAGTGCGCGAGCAAGCGTATGTACCCGGATATCCTCAACTACGACCAGGTGGTAAAAGTCACGGGTTCGTTTAAAACGCCAATGGGCTGCCGCAGCTTCCTCGGCGTGTACGAGGATGAGAACGGCGAGCAGATCCACGACGGGCGCAACAACCTGGGCGTCATCAGCCTGAACCTGCCGCGCATCGCGCTGGAAGCCAAAGGGAATGAAGCGGCCTTCTGGACGCTGCTGGATGAACGTTTACAGCTGGCACGTAAGGCGCTGATGACCCGCATCGCCCGTCTTGAAGGGGTGAAAGCCCGCGTCGCGCCAATTCTCTATATGGAAGGGGCCTGCGGCGTGCGCCTGAAAGCGGACGATGATGTGTCGGAGATCTTCAAAAACGGTCGCGCGTCGATCTCTCTTGGCTATATCGGCATTCACGAAACGATTAACGCGCTGTTTGGCGACAAGCATATCTATGACAACGACGCCCTGCGTGAGAAGGGTATCGCGATTGTGCAGCGCCTGCGCGATGCGGTAGACCAGTGGAAAGAGGAAACTGGTTACGGTTTCAGCCTGTACAGCACGCCGAGTGAAAACCTCTGCGATCGCTTCTGCCGCCTGGACACCGCCGAATTCGGCATCGTGGAAGGCGTGACCGACAAAGGTTACTACACCAACAGCTTCCACCTCGATGTGGAGAAGAAGGTGAACCCGTACGACAAGATCGACTTCGAAGCGGCTTATCCGCCCATCGCGAACGGCGGTTTTATCTGCTATGGCGAGTACCCGAACATTCAGCACAACCTGAAGGCGCTGGAAGACGTGTGGGATTACAGCTATCAGCACGTGCCGTACTACGGAACCAACACGCCAATTGACGAGTGCTACGAGTGCGGCTTTACCGGTGAGTTCGAGTGCACCAGCAAAGGCTTCACCTGTCCGAAATGCGGTAACCACGATGCAGCCCGCGTCTCCGTGACCCGCCGCGTGTGCGGCTACCTCGGCAGCCCGGATGCCCGTCCGTTTAACGCCGGTAAGCAGGAAGAGGTGAAGCGCAGGGTGAAACATCTGGGGAATGGGCAGATCGGGTAAGTTCTGCGCAGGGTGTCCCCCCCACCCTACCCCTCTCCCTCAAGGGAGAGGGAACCGATCGAGCACATTGTTATTCCGGCCACCGGTTTTCTCCCTCTCCCTGTGGGAGAGGGCCGGGGTGAGGGCATCAGGTTAACGCTATGAATTATCACCAGTACTACCCCGTCGACATCGTCAACGGCCCCGGCACCCGCTGTACCCTGTTTGTATCAGGCTGCGTTCACGAGTGCCCCGGCTGCTACAACAAAAGCACCTGGCGCCTGAACTCGGGTATGCCGTTTACCGCTGAGATGGAAGACCGCATCATCAACGACCTGAACGACACGCGCATCAAACGCCAGGGGATCTCGCTCTCCGGCGGCGACCCGCTCCATCCGCAAAACGTGCCGGAGATCCTGAAGCTGGTAAAACGCATCCACCACGAGTGCGCGGGAAAAGACATCTGGGTCTGGACGGGCTATAAGCTGGATGAACTGAATGCGCAGCAGATGGAAGTGGTGGATCTAATTAACGTCCTGGTCGACGGCAAGTTCATGCAGGATCTAAAAGATCCTATGCTTATCTGGCGCGGCAGCAGCAACCAGGTTGTGCATCATCTGCGTTGAATGAAGGCGGATATCCTCTGTCCGCCTGAACGTCAAAACCGACTCAAACTCTCCATCGCCACAGCCTTAAACGCCGCAAAATTCTCGCACTGGCACAGGCGCGCCATCGCGCGTTCACGCAGGAAAGTGACAAAGATGTCGTAAATCGCCATTGCCTCTTCGTACTCGCTTTTGCTGATGGCGAGCAGGAAGATGACATGGGCGGTTTCATCTCCCCACTGAATGCCCTGCGGCGCCAGCACGGTGTAGACCACCGTTTTTTGCGCCAGCAGGCCGAGGGAGTGCGGCAGCGCAATGCCGTCGCCGAGCATGGTGCTGACGATGGCTTCACGCTCGATAACCGAATCCAGAAACTCCGCACCGACAAAGCCCTCTGCTTCAAGCTGTTCACACAGCTCGCGGAACAGCGTTTGCTGGTCGACAGGCTTGTCGATAATGCGGAAATGGGCCGCGTCGAAGTATTTTTCCAGCATCCACGGCCGGGTGCGGTCCACCAGCACCAGCTTGCCGATCTGCTCTAACTGATAATCGGTCGGGAACGGGGCGATCATCACCACCGGTTTGGATTTTTCGCTCACGCGGGCGGTGGAGATCACAAAGTCTTCGCCAATGGCATCGGCAAGCTCGTACTCGCGAAGGGTGAGCGTGCGCGTCACCTCAATCTGCGGGTATTTACGCTGAAGTACCGCCTCGATCATGCGCACCATCGCGTTACCTGCGTCGCATACCAGCAGCACCCGCGGCTGGCGCTGGTAGCCGATGTTGTAGTGGCGCTCCAGCCCGACGCCGATATGCAGCACCAGAAAACCAATTTCGTTTTCGCTGATCACATACGGGGTGTATTTTCCCCAGCTCGACACCGCCGCGAGGGTCATATCCCACGCCATCGGGTAGTGCTGCTTGATGTTATCCAGCAACGGATTGGGGATCATGATTTGATACCGCACGCGGGTAATCATGGTTTTTATGTGCGTGAGCAGATCTGCATGCAGTTGCTCGTCGCTCAACAGGTTGTAGTTATAGTGGGTGTTGATGTAGCGCAGAATGTAGTTGACCAGGGCTTCGTCGTCGTCAGCATTAATGGCGCTCGGGGCGATCTCCTGGATCTGCCGCGCCGCAATGTGCACGCACAGCCAGCTCTCTTCTGACGGCGACAGCGCTTTGCCCGCCAGCTCCTGGATAGCCACCGCGATATCTTTCGCCGCCTCATGCACGTTCTCTTCCACGTCTTCCGCGTGGAATTCCGGCAGCGGATACCCTTCGCTGATGCGCCGCACCGACACCGCGCAGTACAGGCGCAGGAACAGCTCGCCTTCGTCGGTCAGGCGAATGTGATGGCGCGTCAGCGCATCGTGCAGCACCGGCACCATCTTTTCCGCCACGCCCGCGTTCAGCGCCACGTCGGTCACCAGCGGGTTCAGGCTGTCCTGCTGCGCCAGCTCCCACAGGAGGTCGGTCAGGCAGGCGCGGATCGCCATCTCGCTGCCAAACAGCTTCATGCCGTGGCGAGGGCGGGTTTCCAGCGTCAGGTTGTAACGGTGAAACCACTCGCGCACTTCCACCATGTCGCTCTGCAACGTGGCCCGGCTGACGAACCACTCATCGGCCAGATCCTCCAGCTTGATGGAAAAGGCTGACGTCAGAAAACGCACCACCAGATAGTGCACGCGCTCAGGTCCGGTTCGCGGAATACGCAGCGCGCGCGGGTGGGACGCCTGCAATTGCTGATAGCGCGCCACATCATTAATTTTGAGCTGATAGCCGTTGCCCCGGCTCAAAATGAACTGCGCGCCGTGGCTAGCCAGCAGCGCGTTCAGGGCGGTGATATCCGCCCGGACGGTTCGCGTGGAAACCGACAGCCGCTGCGCCAGCTCGTCCTGCGGCAGCGTCTCGTTTTGCAACAGATCGAAAAGTTGCGCTAAACGTTGGTTCGGAAATCGCACGTCGTTGTCCTCTTACGGCTTAAGGTGAAATGACCATCTGGGATGGGCTGCCGACCGGGGTATAGTCTGGCTCGGCGCTCAGCTTGCCGTCCGGCGCCACGCGGAAACGGGTAATGTTGTCGCTGCGCTGGTTCATGACGTACAGCCAGCGACCCTGCTTATCGAGCGTCAGGGTGCGCGGATAGTCGCCGCGCGTCCAGACATCATCCTGATGCGTCAGCGTACCCTCTGCCGTTACGGTAAAGTGCCCGATGCTGTTATGCAAACGGTTAGCGACATACAGCTGTTTCCCGTCGGCACTTAGCGCCAGCCCGGCAGCAAAACTGGTGCCTTTATAACCGTCCGGCAGGGCTGAAACCGTTTTACCCTCTTTCAGCCTGCCATTACTGTCCAGCGCATAATGGGTGAGCGTAGACGCCTCTTCGTTAATCAGCCACAGGGCATCACCTTTCGGCGTAAAGACGAAGTGGCGCGGCCCGGCCCCTTTTGAGGAGGCGCTGATAAACGGCGGATCGTTCGGAGTCAGCTTCCCGGTTTGATCGTCAAAACGGTACTGATAGATGCGATCCAGCCCCAGATCGGTGGAAAAAACGTATTTCCCGCTCGGATCGGCGGCGATCATGTGCGCATGCGGGCCGTTATGATCGCTGATGGCGAAACTGCCCTCGACGGCAGCTTCCGGCTTCGCCGCGCCCGGTTCGCCTTTGTCCTGATGGGTGTCCGTAGCATCGCTCAGGCTGCCGTCTGCGTTAACGGGCAGCACCGCGACAGTTCCGCTGATGTAGTTTGCCACCAGCAGATGTTTACCGTTCGGCGTCAGGGAAAGATATACCGGCCCCGCGCCGCCGGAGGCCACCTGATTCAGCTCGCTCAGCGTGCCGTTATCGCCGATGCGCAGCGCCTGCACCACGCCCTGCTCCACTTCGCTTGCCAGATAGAGCGTTTTGCCGTCGTGTGAGACGGTTAACTGCGCGGCGTTCGGCAGCTTGCTCACCAGCGTTTTATCGTTCAGCGCACCGGTTTGCGGGTCGACGGTAAAGCGGTACAGCCCTTCGCCGTTGGGGTTGTAGGTGCCCACCCAGGCGTACTGGTTTTGAGCAATAGCAGAGGTAGCAAGTAAAGAGAGTGAAGCAACAAGCAGGGTACGGGTGTGCATGGTGGCTCCTTCGGGTGTGTGCGGTTTGTTTCCCCTCACCCTAACCCTCTCCCCAAAGGGGAGAGGGGACGATTACACCCTCTCCCCTTTGGGGAGAGGGCTGGGGTGAGGGGCAGGTTTTACTTCACCAGCTTCTTCGTTATCTCCAGCAGCGTGCGCACATCTTCTGGGCGCGTATCACCGCTGGCTTTATCGATAATCGAGCTGTAGATATGCGGGATGATTTTGCTCACGCCCGCGTCGAGGGCGATCTGCAAGATCGCCTCGAAGTTCTCCAGATCGATTCCCCCGGTCGGCTCCAGCCAGAAGTCGTGACGGGCGCAGGCTTCCGCCACCGCCTGGTATTCGTCACGGCATTTCAGGCCGCCCATCGGAAAGTACTTGATGGAGCTCCCGCCGAAATCTTTCAGCAGGGCGATGGCGGTTTCAACCGGCACAATGCCTTCCGGCGCGTTACTGCTTAGCGGGCCGGTGGAGATTTTCACCATCCCGACGGTACCGGTCGGAGAGACCAGACCGTTGACCACGGAGTCATTTTGCCCCAGCAGCGCGCGGCTGGTGGCCACGCCGGTAAAGACCTGGTTAACGTGCTGCGGCTGCACCTGGCGGGATATTTCACTCACCATCGCCGACTGGTTCGGATCGCCCGCGCCCAGGCCAACGGAGAGCGCGTTATCAATCAGCTTCGCGTACTCACGCATATCCGCGACCGCGCTCGCCACGTCCGGGTAATTTTTGGAGAGCACGCCCACCAGCACGTGGCCTTCCGCCGCCTCATAGATGGCGCTGGCGTTGGCCTTTGAGCCTGCCAGCACGTTCAGGCAGACGCGGTCACGGTAAAAGTTGGGGGTCAGTTTCATGCGTTTTTCTCCTGTCCTAATACTTCACTAATGCGGCGGTACACAATGTTCAGCTGGTCAGCGTTTACGCTGCGCACGTCCGCTTCGATAATCCCTTCGTTGGCTTTATAGCCACGGAAGTAAATGGCGTATTCGCCCTGCTTCAGCTTCGCCACCAGGTCACCCGTGCCGACGCCGGTGGTGGCTTCGTCGAACTTAATTTCGGTGCGGGCGATGTCGCGTCCGGCGCTGTCCCAGACCACGCGCGCAGTCACACCGTTAAGGGTGTTGAGCGCCTCGATAAACGGCGTCATTTTCGCCACCATCTCGGCGCCGCTCTCCTTGGTGGCCGTCAGGTAGTGTTCGATGGCGCAGGTCAGGCCAAGAATGCCCTCTTTGCCCACCTTCATCGCGCGGCCAATGCCCGCCGTCTGGCGCTTCACCCACTCAACGTACTGGGTTTTGCCAATCACCAGGCCGCTGGTTGGGCCTTCGATCGCCTTCGCGCCGCTGTAGATCACCAGATCGGCGCCGGATCGGTAATAGGTATGCAGATCTTCTTCCGCCGCGGCATCAACGATCAGCGGCAAGTCGTGTTTACGCGCGACAACCGCCGCCTGCTCGACGCTGAGCATGCTTTTCTGCACGCAGTGGTGCGATTTAATGTAGAGGATAGCCGCCGTGCGCGGGGTGATCGCCGCCGCCAGCTGATCGGCGGAACATTCGTTGGCGTAGCCCGCTTCCACCAGCTTGCCGCCGCCAAGCGCCACCATGGTGCCCACCGGCGCGCCAAAATTCACGTTGTGGCCTTTCGGCAGGACGATCTCGTTATTTTCAATCGGTGTGACGTGCAGGTTTTCCAGCAGCCAGTCGCTGTCTTTCACCAGCACAGCCGCCACGGACTGGGCAATGCCCGCCGACGCGCAGGAGACCACCGTCGCCCCTTCCACCTCCAGCAGCTTCGCGATGTATTCCCCGGTTTTATTGACCAGATCCTTCATCTCGAAATAGTGATTCATGCCGTCCATCGCCGCCTGCACCACTTCCGGGCGCGGCGTGGAGACACCCAGCGCCGTCATGCGGCCAGAGGTGTTGATAACCTGCTTTAAGTTGTACTTCTCATAAATCGAAGGCATGTTCCGTGCTCCCTTGTTCGGTCATGTAGCCCTTGCCCGCGCGGATCGCGGCAAGCGGCACCAGAATGTGTTCAGCCTGTAGGCTGTCGTTTTCGGCATCCGTCAGCACCGTCGGCTGGCGCTTGAGGGTAAACAGCGTCAGATCGGCGTCGAGGCCAGGCTGAATGCGACCCTTGCGCGTCAGGCGCAGGCCGTCGGCGGCGTTGGCGGTGACGCAGTCAATCACCTGCGGCAATGACATGCCGATGGCGAGGAATTTCGACATCACGCTTGCCAGCGAGCCGACCGGACCGTTGATGCGGTTGCGGCAGTAAATATCCGAGCTGATGGTGTGCGGCAGAATGCCCATCGCAATAGCGCGCTTCGCCACTTCAAAGCTGAAGCTCGCCGT
The DNA here is from genome assembly GCF_004136695.1 of Enterobacter cloacae complex sp. 677-3DZ2D5B. NCBI lineage: Bacteria > Pseudomonadati > Pseudomonadota > Gammaproteobacteria > Enterobacterales > Enterobacteriaceae > Enterobacter > Enterobacter cloacae complex sp. 677-3DZ2D5B. The sequence continues at coordinate 60,227 of NZ_QFLS01000008.1, forward strand.
ACCGTGGCCAACGTCCAGACGCACGCCGCGCTTCAGGGCGGAGGTAATGGAGGCACGCAGCTCGCCGGAGGGCGTCAGGATGCGGTTTGGCTTGCCGTTGTAGCAGTGGGTCATGATGTCGCCGGAGCTCAGCAGCTCGGCGATTTCGTCGAGGTTCGGCGGGTTGTTGCCAATGTGCACCATCAGCGGCAGGTCGCCGTTCTCTTTCTGGATCGCTTTCGCGCGCGCCAGCGGGGTGATGCCGTTTTCACCGACCACGCTGCTGCTCATGCGCGCCTTCAGGCCGACGATAAAATCAGGATGCCGTTTCACCGCCTCTTTCACCGCGTCGGCGTCAATATTGGCCATATTGGCCAGCTCGTTCTGGGCGATCAGCCCCACGCGGGAGATGTTCAGCAGGGCAAACACCTCGGTGGAGGCTTTGCGGGTGATGGCGTAGAAATCGTCCACGTCGTCGGCCCCGGTGCTGCCCGCGTCCACCACGGTGGTGACGCCAGTGGCAATGCCCACGCTGTCCGGCTCGTCGTGGTAAATCGGGGAGTTCGGGTAGCAGTGGACGTGGGAGTCAATCCAGCCCGCGCTGACGAACACATCACCGTTAAGCTCAACCGTTTTGCGGGCGGGAGCGTTAATGTCGCCTGTCGCGGCGATCTTCCCGTCCTGAATGGCGATATCGGTCAGGGTATCGTCGGCGAGGCGCGCACGGCGCAGGAGTAGATCAAACATGGGGTTCTCCTGATAGGGCGGGCGCCGGAGCGCCCGCGGGTATTAAAGGGCGACCGGGAACAGCCAGCCCAAAATCATTGCGCCGAGGATGGCGCCACCGGTTATCGGCTTCTGCCAGATGTAGAACAGCAACGCGCCTACCAGGGAACCGACGCCGATTGGAATGGAGGCGGTCATGGCGCTGAGGATAATCAACGGCCCGAGGAAGCGGCCGGAGGCGTTACCCGCGCCCATCATCACGTCTGCGCCGTAGGTGGAGTTGCTCTGGTTGATGGTGAACTTACGCGCCAGGATGATGACGTAGCCAATCGCCAGACCAATCACCAGGCCGGTAATCAGCGAGGCAATGAAGTTGGTCACCGGGAACATGATCCCCGCGCCCAGCAGCAGCGCCGGTACGCCGAGGCCTACGCCGGTCTGGATCGCCCCGCCGATATCAAGAATACCTACCAGCGACCCTTCGATAATTCGGGCGAACAGGAAGCTCGCGCCAAATGCCGCCACTGCGCCGTAAACGCCGGTATCAATGCCCGCTTTCAGCATCGCCACGAAGGCCACTTCGTTAAACGCGCCGATGCCGTAGAGGTAGTACATGTGCGTCCCGGCAAAGACGCCGGAGGAGAGCAGGCCAACGAAGATCGGGAACGACCAGTCGGCATACCAAAAACCTTTATTCTGTTCCATTTAGAGGCTCCTGTTATTTACCGCTGAGCGAGTTGTGGATCATGTCGAGCCAGTTCGGCACGGTCAGATGGAAGGATTCGATCATCTTCATGTCGAAGCCGCGGAAGAAGCCGCTCAGCACGAAGAGCAGAACGATCGCCGCCATCATCACTTTGGTGACGTGGTTCCAGCCGCTCTCCTCCACGCCTTTACCGATCAGAATACCCAGTACCAGACCCGGTACGGCGTTGCCCATAATCAGCTGCGCCGCGCCGCCAAAGATGGTGGCCCAGAAGCCCGATTTTTTACCCGCGTCGATGGCCGCCAGCCAGAAGATCACCGGCATGACGGTGTTGACCAGCAGGTTAGCCGCCGGTACAAGCACCTTCACGGCGGTGACCTGAAGCGCAGCCGGAACGGAGGAGGCGGTCAGGTTCAGGAAGGTGACGACGAGCATGCCAATCACGCCGCAGGCAATCGCCATTTTGCGCGGGTCATGCAGCGTTTCACCGACGTTACGGTTTTTGATCATCAGTGCAGCAGCACCCCAGTTCGGGATGATGCGGTGGTCAACGTCCTGTGTGAAGGCACCTGCGGCCACGGAAGAGGCCCAGGCGTTAAAGAAGAAACCTAACCCAAAGGAGAAGTGGGACGCCGGATCCCCTTCGCAGGAGTTCAGTTCCCCCAACGTACGAAACGCGCCCATACCCTGAGTGGTAGGCGCATGAAACATGCGTGCAGCCCCGGCCCCGACACCGACGCCTACCAGGCCGCCGATGATGAGCGATTTTATTAATATAATTAAGAACATCAGTCTGCCCTTTTATGAATAATCAGCGTTGCGTGACGAAATCCACCTGGTCGAGATTGATGGCTGTCACGTTGACGGTCACATCCAGCTCCACGCTGTAGGTGCGTCTTTCCCGGCGCAGAAAGAAGAACAGAAACGCTTCTTTTCGCACCGCTTCTTGCGCCTGAACGACCTGCACATCCTGTGGCTCAATACGCAGTAAGATATGCGGTGAGGCTTTCATCACCGCGGCCTGAACGTGGTTGAGCGCGTCGGCAAAGGCGCGCGCTTTGGCGTCGCCCTTCCCCTTCACTCTCACCGTGGTTGTGAACTGTTCTTTCATGCTTACGCGCCGTATTTCTTCTGCCACGCCTGTACCAGACGCTCGCCCAGCTCTTCTTTATCCATAAAGCCAAAGCCCAGCACGTTGCAGCCTTCGTTGATGGCGGTCACACCCTCATCCACGGAGCGCATTCCGTATTTGGCCTTGTAGCCATATTTGGTCTGAGCGGTGATGGCGCCCGCGCCGCCGCTGCCGCAGAAGGAGATGCCGAAGGTGGCGTTTTCCGCTTTCATCACGTCACCGAGCTTCATATCCGCTGCCATGCCCGGTACGACAACCGCGCGTCCGCCGGCTTTTTCCACACCCGCAGCCACTTTCTGACCTTTACCCAGGCGATCGCCAATCACGACTGTAATCTGTTCCATGTGTTGCTCCTTAAAGGTTGTCTTTCGCGACTTCGAAGTGAACGGAGAGCAGCCAGGCCTCTTCATCAGGAAGGTTGCCGAACTGCGCTACCACTTCACGGGCAAGTTGCATTGAATCTGGTGAAATTTCGTCGAACAGCTCTGCTTCAACCTCCGGCAGCGGCTCGCCGGTCACGGACCGGTGCGCCATTGCGCGAACGTGGGAGGTCAGCATCTGCTCCTGTACCGCGTTGGGGATGATGTTGTGCCGGGCCAGCAGGGCGTAGACCTGCTGAAGCATGGTGTTCGCGAGCTGTTCTGTTTGCACCGCCTGTTCCCCAACGTCGTTCATTACCGCTCCGTTAATCACTCGTCTTACCCCGTTAATGGCTCTGGAATAAAACTAACGTTGGGGGGGAATTGTTTGTAGCGAGTTGTTTTCCACTTCGAAGTGGAAAGGCGAGCAGCGGCAGTGATCTGTGCCACATAAATGCGGTGAATCTGTATAAATCGCTGGATTTACGTGATGAATATCACGCTATTACGCGGTATTAGACTGAAAAGCGGAGTGGAAAAGATTACGAGCAGGCTCGTAGAAATGTGACGTGGATAAGGTTTTCTTATGGAGATTCGCTAGAGTGGCGGCGGGTGCTTGAGACTGACCGTCTCAGGCATGGGACGGAAAGTGGAAAGCCCCGCCTGATAAAAAATCAGGGCGGGGGCTCGAAACGACACGTCACACCGTGGAGTTCGCTACCTCGCCCGCTTTAAAGCAAGGAGGCATCCATGAAACGCAGAAACCCAAGTATCGGGGTTTTGATGATTATTTCTTTGACAATAATCATCTTAACGCTGGTGACGAGGAAAACACTGTGCGAGATCCGTTTTCGTAATGGCTCGCTTGAAGTGACAGCGCGGATGGATTGTCGCTCCGGCAAGTAGGGAGCAACGATGCGGGGGCGCATCATGCGCCTCCGCATACGGAGAGAGGACGTACAGCTCAGGCACCCAATTAACGATACTTTTTGTGATACGCGTTGCGGGTCGCCGCAAACTGATCGGCTGCCGCCTGGGCTTCCTTCACTTTGCCTTCGTTCGCCAGCTTCAGCGCGCCGTCGATCTGGCCGACCAGCACGTCAAAGCCGTGGCGGTAGTCTTTCATCTCGGCGCTGTCTGCCGCTTTGCTTTCCAGCTTCGGCGGCGTCGCTTTTTGCGCATCCAGCGCAGCTTCACGCATCTTCGTCAGTGCGTCTTTCATTTCCGCCGCATTGTCGGTTTTCTGCACCACCTTCAGATTTTGACTGAGGATGTCCATGTTGTCTTCGAGATCGGCAGCAAACGCAGATGAGCCAAGAACCAGCGTTGAAGCCGCGACGATCGCTAACAGGTGTTTACGCATTGCTCACTTCCTTTTTTATTATTAATCACGCTTTTACGGGGATTATTGCCCGGCGATTTTCATCTCAGGCAGTAATACAGAACCACACTGAATATTGCTGCGTGTTTCAATATCGTTACCGACCGTAACAATATTGCGCCACATGTCCTTGAGGTTGCCGGCGATGGTGATTTCGCTCACCGGATACTGAATTTCACCGTTTTCGACCCAGAAGCCCGCTGCACCGCGAGAGTAATCGCCGGTGATACCGCTCACGCCCTGCCCCATCAACTCGGTGACCACCAGGCCGGTGCCCATCTCTTTCAGCATCTGTTCAAAATTCAGGCCCTGTCCGGCAATGCGCCAGTTGTGGATGCCACCCGCGTGCCCGGTGCTTTTCAGCCCCAGCTTACGCGCAGAGTAGTTGGTCAGCAGCCACTGGGTCAGAATGCCGTCTTTCACGATATCCCGGCGTTCCGTGCGTACGCCTTCGCTGTCGAACGGCGTGGAGGCCAGCCCTTTCAGCAGGTGTGGGTGCTCTTCGATGGTCAGCCATTCCGGCAGGATCTGCTTGCCCAGCGAGTCGAGCAGGAAGGTCGATTTACGGTACACCGAACCGCCCGCGATAGCGCCCACCAGATGGCCAAACAGGCCGGTCGCCACTTCGTTGGCAAAAATCACCGGGGCTTTCATGGTGGAGAGTTTACGCGGCGACAGGCGAGACAGCGTGCGTTCGGCGCACGCTTTACCCACCCACTCCGGAGACTGCAAATCCCCCAGCGCGCGGCCAATGGTATACGCGTAGTCGCGCTCCATGTCGCCGTTTTCTTCGGCGATGACGCAACTGGAAAGCGAGTGGCGGGTTGAGCAGTACCCTTGCAACATGCCATGGGAGTTACCAAACACTTTGATGCCGTAGTGGCTGTTAAAGCTGCCGCCTTCGGTATTGGTGATGCGTTTGTCAGCCTGCAAAGAAGCCTGCTCGGCTCGCGCGGCCAGCTCAATGGCTTCGTCCGGCGTCACTTCCGCGGGATGGAACAGATCGAGATCCGGCGCGTCAAACGCCAGCAGCTCTTTATCGGCCACGCCAGCGTAAGGATCCGGGGAGGTGTAACGCGCGATATCCAGCGCCGCCTGCACCGTACGGGCGATGGCATCCGGGCTGAGATCGGTAGACGACGCGCTGCCTTTGCGATTCTGGTGATACACGGTGATCCCCAGCGCGCCATCGCTATTAAATTCTACATTCTCCACTTCGCCATAGCGGGTGCTCACGCTAATGCCGGTGGTTTTGCTGACCGCCACTTCGGCGCCATCTGATTTACCTGAAGCGAGCGTCAGCGCGGTGGAGACGGCTTCTTCCAGAATCTTACGCTGCGCTTCAACTTGTGAGGTTACTTTCATCGCAAATGCCATACTGTAAGAGAGAGTTAAGTGAAGTCTAACAGAGAACCGTTTTTCAGTGCGCGTCTTAACTGGTAACATTAGCCTCTTTTTTTAAGGAGCCTGACATGACTAAGCAGCCCGAAGACTGGCTCGACGACGTTCCCGGTGATGACATCGAAGACGAAGATGATGAGATCATCTGGGTCAGTAAAAGTGAAATTAAACGTGACGCCGAAGAGTTAAAACAGCTTGGCGCAGAAATGGTAGAACTGGGTAAAAACGCGCTGGATAAGATCCCGCTCGACCAGGATCTGCGTGATGCCATTGAACTGGCACAGAAAATCAAGAAAGAAGGGCGTCGCCGCCAGCTTCAGCTTATCGGGAAACTGCTGCGTCAGCGCGACGTGGAGCCGATCCGTCAGGCGCTGGATAAACTGAAGAACCGCCACAACCAGCAGGTTGCGCTGTTCCATAAGCTGGAGCAGATTCGCGATCGTTTGATCGAGCAAGGTGATGACGCGGTACCTGAAGTGCTGAACCTGTGGCCGAATGCCGACCGCCAGCAGCTGCGTTCTTTGATCCGTAACGCGAAGAAAGAGAAAGAAGGGAATAAGCCGCCGAAGTCAGCGCGTCTGATTTTCCAGTATCTGCGCGAGCTGTCTGAGAACGAAGAGTAAACCCCTCACCCCAGCCCTCTCTCCAAAGGGGAGAGGGAGAAGAGATAATGTAGGCCCGGTAAGCGCTAGCGCCACCGGGTCTTTTTTTACTCTGCGGCCGCGGCTTTCTTCGCCAGACCGTCCAGCAGCTTCTGATGGATCCCGCCAAACCCGCCGTTGCTCATCACCAGAATGTGATCGCCAGGCTGTGCGGCTTTCACCACCATATCCGCTAAGACATCCACGTCCGCACTCCAGTGCGCTGGCTGAATGCAGGCGTCGGCCACTTCGGCCACCTGCCACGGAATATGCTGCGGTTGCAGCAGGAAGACTTCGTCGGCACGCCCTAAGGACGGCGCGAGATCGTCTTTGCAGATGCCCATTTTCATGGTGTTCGAACGCGGTTCCAGTACGGCCAGAATGCGCGCGGTGCCGCCAACTTTGCCACGCAATGCGGCAAGCGTCGCCAGAATGGCCGTTGGGTGGTGCGCGAAATCGTCATACACCGTCACACCGTGGGCTTCGCCACGTAGCTCCAGACGGCGACGGGCGTTGATAAACGTGCCCAGCGCATTGGCGGCATCCGCAGGCAGTACGCCAACGTGACGCGCCGCGGCGATCGCCATCAGGCCGTTGTGCATGTTGTGCTCGCCCACCAGGCCCCACTTCACCTCGCCCACTTTCTCACCGTCGAGCAGCACTTCCCATTCGGAGGCATCCGCGTTGAGCTTTTTCGCCTGCCAGTGCCCCTGCTCGCCCACCAGCTCCTGCTCGCTCCAGCACCCCATTGCCAGGGTCTGCTTCAGGTTGATGTCGTTCTCCGGCAGGATAATGCGGCCCTGACCCGGAACAATGCGCACCAGATGGTGGAACTGTTTCTGAATCGCTTTCAGGTCGTCAAAGATATCCGCGTGATCGAACTCAAGGTTGTTGAGGATCAGCGTGCGTGGGCAGTAATGCACGAACTTGGAGCGCTTGTCGAAGAACGCGCAGTCGTATTCATCCGCTTCAATCACAAAGAACGGGCTGTCGCCCAGACGCGCGGAGACGTCGAAATTCCCCGGTACGCCGCCGATCACGAAGCCCGGCTTGTAGCCGCAGGCTTCGAGGATCCAGGTCGCCATACCGGCGGTGGTGGTTTTGCCGTGCGTCCCGGCAACGGCGACAACCCAGCGGTCGCGCAGGACAAAATCATGCAGCCACTGCGGGCCAGACATGTACGGGATATTGCGTTCCAGCACCGCTTCAACGCATGGATTCCCACGGGTCATGGCGTTACCCACGATCACCAGATCCGGCTGCGGCTCCAGCTGGCTGGCGTCGTATCCCTGAATCAGAGAAATTCCCTGCTTCTCGAGCAGCGTGCTCATCGGCGGATACACATTGGCGTCCGAACCTGTCACTTCATGGCCCAGCGAGCGCGCCAGCATTGCCAGTCCGCCCATGAAAGTGCCACAAATCCCCAATATATGAATGCGCATACGTCACTATCCTTCTTCAATGTGGCGCACATTTTACTCACATGTCAGCGGCTGTGAAACGCATTTCAGGTAAATCCGTATTTTGCTGGCGCGATTCACCTCTGCGCTAATATTTGAATGTTTGTTAAGATTGTTGGACATCAACCGCTTTACTCAACATAAGATGCAGGGAAAGTGTTATGAAAACGTTAGGTGAATTTATTGTCGAGAAGCAGCACGAGTTCTCTCATGCTACGGGTGAGCTCACTGCTTTGCTGTCGGCAATAAAGCTGGGCGCTAAGATCATCCACCGCGATATCAACAAGGCCGGTCTGGTCGATATCCTGGGTGCCAGCGGTGCCGAGAACGTTCAGGGTGAGGTTCAGCAGAAACTCGACCTGTTCGCCAATGAAAAACTGAAAGCAGCACTGCGCGCGCGCGACATCGTTGCGGGTATCGCCTCTGAAGAAGAAGATGAGATCGTCGTATTCGAAGGGTGTGAACACGCGAAATACGTTGTTCTGATGGATCCGCTGGACGGCTCCTCCAACATCGACGTTAACGTTTCTGTCGGTACCATTTTCTCCATCTACCGTCGCGTCACGCCGGTTGGCACGCCGGTGACGGAAGAAGACTTCCTGCAACCGGGCAGTAAACAGGTTGCTGCCGGTTATGTGGTGTATGGCTCGTCCACCATGCTGGTGTACACCACCGGCTGCGGCGTACACGCCTTTACCTACGATCCGTCCCTGGGCGTGTTCTGCCTGTGCCAGGAGCGTATGCGCTTCCCGGAGAAGGGCAACACCTACTCCATCAACGAAGGCAACTACATCAAATTCCCGAACGGCGTGAAGAAGTACATCAAATTCTGCCAGGAAGAGGATAAAGCCACCCAGCGCCCGTACACCTCACGCTATATCGGCTCGCTGGTGGCGGATTTCCACCGTAACCTGCTGAAGGGCGGTATTTACCTCTACCCAAGCACCGCCAGCCACCCGGACGGAAAACTGCGTCTGCTGTACGAGTGCAACCCAATGGCATTCCTGGCCGAACAGGCAGGCGGCAAGGCGAGCGACGGTAAAGAGCGTATTCTGGATATCGTGCCAGAAAGCCTGCACCAGCGCCGTTCGTTCTTCGTCGGCAACCGCCATATGGTGGATGACGTTGAACGCATGATCCGCGAATACCCGGACGCGTAACGCACGAAAAGGGGAGCCCGTCAGGCTCCCCTTTTTTTCGTCATGCCGTTTGCGTGGTCAATTTGAAGGAGGCCATCGCTTCCATCAGCTCGCGAGACTGCTCCTCCAGGGAACGTGTTGCCGCAGATGATTGCTGGACCAGCGCCGCATTTTGCTGCGCCGTTTCATCCATCTGATTGACGGCGATATTCACCTGCTCAATACCGCGGCTTTGCTCCTGAGAGGCCGTCGCAATTTCACGCATCAGTTTGGTCATACGCAGTACTTCGGTGGCGATCTCGTCCATCGTCTCACCGGCCTGCTGCGCCAGCTCGCTGCCCTCGTTCACGTGGGTTTGCGAATCACTGATAAGCGAGCGGATCTCTTTCGCCGCATCAGCACTGCGGCTGGCGAGATTACGCACCTCACCCGCCACGACCGCAAAACCTCGCCCCTGCTCACCCGCACGCGCCGCTTCAACGGAGGCATTCAGCGCCAGAATATTGGTCTGGAAGGCAATGCCGTCGATGACGCTCAGGATATCGGCGATGCGTGCCGAGCTGCCGGAGATGTCGCGCATCTTCTCAATGACATAGCAGACCATTTCGCTGCCGTGATCGGCGGTATCGGAGACCGACTTCGCCAGTTGGTGCGCCTGCTCGGCGTTATCGGCGTTAAGTTTCACCGTGGCGGTGATCTCTTCCATGCTGGCGGCCGTCTGCTCCAGCGAGGTGGCGGTGGATTCCGTGCGCTGAGCCAGGTTCATATTCCCGGCCGTCAGCTCGCGGCTGCCGGTATCAATCTGCGAGCTGGCGTCACGCACCCGCAGAACGGAGTCCATCAGCGACTGGCGCATCCCTTCGATCGCCGCGTTAAGGCGATTAAATTCCTGGCTCGCCGGCGCGTTCAGGGTATGGGTTAAATCCCCGGCCGCCACATGTTCCAGCTGGGCAATCGAGGCTGAAAGCGGCTCGAGCAGCATATGGCGCAGAACCAGCCAGGCCAGCACGATAATGCCAGCCGTCAGCAGCGCCGCGACGATAATCAGGATCAGCACGCGGGTTTTACTCGCCTGCACGGCGCTCACCTCCGCTTTGCCGCGCGCCTCGCTCCATGCCTGGAACGCCTGCATATCGTTATCAAACTGCTTCGCCACCGGGACCAGCTTGTTTTCCAGCAGATCGTAATAGCTGTCCGCGCTTTGCTCGTTCAGGGCTTTCAGCATCGGGCTGATACCCTGCTGGTTGTACACCGCCAGGCTCGCGGCGACGTTATCCAGCAGCTTTTGCCCCTGCTCATCCGCCACGCCGCTGCCGATCACGTCCTTCAGCGTTTTCTGTGCCAGCGCCACTTCCTGGTTAATGGTTTTGACCGCCCTGGCCGCATCGTCCAGCAGGCCGACCTCCATCATGCGGACGGCCTGCCCCGCTTCGTTACGCGCGCGCAGGATCAGCGTATAGCCGGCATTCAGCTGCACCATCTGTTCACCCTGAAGATGATTGATGCGCTGGAGAGAAGCGGAACTTTGTGTAAGGGCATAAATGCCGATGCCGCTGACAATCAGCAGCAGAAGGGTCATAACGGCCAGTAAAGAGAGCAAGCCGGTACGAATCGATAGCGTTTTAAGCATGATGTTATTTCCGGTAGCGAGATATTTCTGGGCATAAAAAAAGAGTATCGGCCGCTACCGGAAAATGTTTAGACTTTAAGCAATTTCAGCATGTTATCGCTCTGTTAAAGATGTATTCACCCGGGTAACAGGCGAGCTCTGGCGGTTCTCCCACAGCACCGTCAGGCCGCGCTGGAGCGCGATGAAAATAAACAACAGAATGCCGATGGCAATTTTGGTCCACCAGGAGCTGAGCGTGCCGTCGAAGTTGATATATGTCTGAATCAACCCCTGGATCGCCACGCCAAACAGCGTGCCGAGCACCGTCCCCACCCCGCCGCTGAGCAGCGTACCGCCAATCACCACCGAGGCAATGGCGTCCAGCTCAACGCCCACCCCCGCCAGGGCATAGCCTGCCTGGGTATAAACCGAGAATACAATCCCCGCGAGCGTGGCCAGCCCGGTCGAAAGCATGTAGATGCGGATAGTCGTGCTGCGCGTGGAAATTCCCATCAGGTTCGCGGACGTGGCGCTGCCGCCAATGGCATAAACCTGGTTACCAAACCGGGTACGGTGGGCGAGGAAGATCCCGATCACCACCACGCCCAGCATCAGCAGCCCCATTGCGCTCAGGCGCCCCCCGCCGGGGATTTTCCACGCCAGGCTGGAGAGCGTGTCGTAGATCGGGTGGTTTATCGGAATTGACTCCTCCGACACCAGATAGCTCACGCCGCGCAGGAAGAACATCCCGGCGAGGGTGATAATAAAGGCCGGGATTTTCAGCGCATCGATCAAAAGCCCCATAAAGGCGCCGAACGCGCAGCCCATGACCAGCACCAGCGGAAAAGCCAGCAGCGGCGAAATGCCCCAAAAGCCAATCGCCTTGGCAAGGAACACGCCGGTAAAGGCGATCACCGACCCAACGGAGAGATCGATCCCGCCGGAGAGGATCACAAACGTCATGCCGACGGCGATAATGCCTAAAAAGGCATTGTCGGTCAGGATGTTGCAAATCACCCGCGTGGAGGCGAAGCCCGGGAACTGGGTCAGGCAATAGAGGTACCCCAGCACGAACACGCCCAGCGTGATCATTAACGGCAAATTACGTTTTATCATGACCGCGGTTCCCCTTAATGAGAGTGATAAAGCGCGGCGACTGCACGATAAGCACGATAAGCACCACGACCGCTTTGACGACCTGATTCAGCTCCGGCTGGAACCCGGAGAGCAAAATACCGGTATTCATACCCTGAATAATCAACGCCCCCACCACCGAGAGCAGCAGATTAAAACGTCCGCCCATCAGCGATCCACCGCCGATAACCACCGCAAGGATCGCATCCAGCTCGAGCCAGAGTCCGGCGTTATTGGCATCCGCTCCGCGAATATCGGCGGCCACGATCACCCCGGCAATCGCAGCACAGACGCCACTCAGCACGTAAGTCAGCATCACCATCAGCCGCGTATTTACCCCGGCGTTTTTCGCGGCCCGAATGTTAATCCCCACCGCTTCGATGAACATCCCGAGCGCCGTTTTGCGGGTGAAAAGCCAGAACACCACCAGCGTCACCAACGCGACGATCACCGGCGTCGGGAAGAACAGAAAATTACCGCTGCCGATCCACGCCAGGCTCGGGGAGTTAAAGGTGACGATTTGACCGGAGGTGATAAGCTGCGCCACACCGCGCCCGGCCACCATCAAAATCAACGTCGCGACAAACGGCTGGATCTTGAGCACCGCGACCAGAATGCCGTTCCATAGCCCGGCTAGCACGCCGGAGCCCAGCGCGGCCAGCAGAACCACCGGCAGGCTGTGCCCGGCGACGGTCATCGAGGCGGCGGTGGCGCCCGCAATCGCCATTACCGCACCGACGGAGAGGTCGATCCCGCCAGTGGCAATGACCAGCGTCATACCAATCGCCAGCAGCGCCACGGGCGCGGCACGATTTAAGATGTCGATCGGGCTACCAAACAGCCGGCCATCCTGCACGACGATCTGGAAAAAATGCGGAGCCACCAGGCTATCCACTAGCAGCACCAGCAGCAGCGCCACGATTTGCGGCGTGCCGGTCGGCCAGCTGAAGCGGCGCTTCGCTTCGCCAGTTTGCGAAAGAGAACGGGACATCACATTTGACTCCTTACGCCGCGATGGCATTCATGATCGCCGGAACCGACAGTTTATCCAGCGGGATCTCTGCCACCTGCCTGCGATCGCGCATGATGATGACGCGATCGGCATAGCCGACCAGCTCCTCCAGCTCAGACGAGATCACCAGCAGCGCCAGACCGTCGGCGCAGAGCGTTTCGATAAGCCGGATGATTTCGGCGTGCGCGCCCACGTCGATACCGCGCGTGGGCTCGTCGAGGATCAGGAATTGCGGCTTGGTGAGCAGCCAGCGCGAGAGCAACACCTTCTGCTGATTACCGCCCGAGAGGAACTCGATGGGCTGTTCCGCGCTCGGGGTACGTATACCGAGCTGGCGGATGAAGCGCTCGGCAATCGCGTTCTGCTCGCGCTTAGGGATCGGACGCAGCCAGCCGCGCTGGGCCTGTAGCGCCAGAATGATGTTTTCCCGCACCGAGGCGGCGGCAATAATACCGTCCGTTTTCCTGTCCTCCGGGCAGAAGCCCACGCCGAGGCACGACGCCTGATGCGGTGAACGTAGCGTTTGTGGTTTGCCTTTGATCAGCGCCGTTCCGCTGTCGGCAGGTTTGATCCCGAAGATGACTTCGGCGGTTTCGGTGCGCCCGGAGCCTAACAGACCCGCCAGTCCCACAATTTCACCGGGGCGTACCTCGAGGTTAAACGGCGCGATGGTCCCTTTTCTGCCGTAATCGTGAAACGCGGCGATCGGTTTTTCGCTCAGCAGCGTACGGCCCGCGCGCTGAAGCGCGTTGGTCTCCAGCTCGCGGCCCAGCATCATTTTGACCAATTCTATCTGCGGCAGCTCGCGGGTTTCCCGGCAGCCGACAAAGCTGCCGTTGCGCAGCACCGTAATACGGTCGCTCACCTCGTAAACCTGATCGAGGAAATGCGTCACGAAAATCAGGCTAACGCCCTGATTACGCAGCTGGCGCATCAGGGTAAAAAGCATCTCCACTTCCTGGGTATCGAGGCTGGCGGTGGGTTCATCGAGGATCAGCACTTTCGCCGAGAGATCGATAGCGCGACAGATCGCCACGATCTGCTGCATCGCCACGGAGAAACGGTTCAGCGGTTCGCGCACGTCGAGAGAGAAGCCATACGATTCCATCAGCTTCGCGGCGCGCGCTTCCATCTCTTTGCGGCGCAGCAGGCCAAAACGTCTGGGCTCGCGGCCAATAAACAGGTTGTCCGCTACCGACATGTTTGGCAGCAGGTTCACTTCCTGGTAGACCGTGCCGATCCCCAGTTGCTGCGCATGCGCGGTGTTTTTGGGCGAAATGGCGTTACCTTCCAGCCAGATAGCGCCGCGATCGGCGTGATAGACCCCGGTCAGGGTTTTAATCAGCGTCGACTTCCCCGCCCCGTTTTCGCCGAGCAACGCCATGATCTCCCCCCGCCGCAGGCTGAAATCAACGTTATCCAGCGCCTTAACGCCAGGGAAAAATTTACTCAGGCCCTCTGTGCGAAGGATTTCCTGGTGTTGTTCGGTGGTCATGGTTTTCCCCTCACCCTGACCCTCTCCCCGGAGGGGAGAGGGGACTATGTCGTGCCCATCTTTAATTTTCTGCCCAACCCGCCCTTTTCCCTCTCCCCTCCGGGGAGAGGGCTAGGGTGAGGGGGCGAGGGCTTAGTAGCCCATATTTTTCTTCTTCTCTAACTCTTCTTTCGCCGTGTCCGGCAGGTAGAGCGTGGATTTGGTGATGGTCAACTTCTCAGGCTGGGTGCCGTCTTTCTTGAATTTCTCCAGCGCATCGAATGCCGGGCCCGCCATATTTGGCGTCAGCTCCACGCTGGCGTTCGCTTCGCCGTCAATCATTGCTTTGTAGATGTCCGGTACGCCGTCGATCGAGCCGGTGAGGATATCTTTGCCCGGCTTCAGGCCCGCTTCTTTGATGGCCTGGATGGCGCCGATCACCATGTCGTCGTTGTGGGCGTAAACCATGCAAATATTTTTGCCGTTATTTTCTGCCTTGATGAAGCTTTCCATGACCTCTTTACCCTTGCTGCGGGTGAAGTCGCCGGACTGAGAACGGATGATTTTGATGTTTGGTGCTTTGGCGATGGCCTCCGCGAAACCTTTCTTACGGTCGATAGCCACGCTCGCTCCGACGGTGCCCTGCAACTCAACCACGTTACACGGCTTGCCATCCACCTGCTTCACCAGCCAGTCACCAATCAGTTTGCCTTCCAGCACGTTATCGGCGGTGACGGTGGTCATATAGAGAGATTTGTCTTTTACGTCGATGGAACGGTCGAGCAGGAAGACCGGAATTTCAGCATCTTTGGCTTCCTTCAGCACCGGCTCCCAGCCCGTGGCGACAACCGGGGCAATAAAGATGGCATCCACGCCCTGAGCGATAAACGAGCGCACCGCTTTAATCTGGTTCTCTTGCTTTTGCTGACCATCGGCGATTTTCAGCGTAATACCGCGCTTTTCGGCCTCACTTTTCGCCACATTCGTTTCAGCGGCGCGCCAGCCGGATTCAGATCCGACCTGCGAAAATCCCACGGTTAAAGGTGCGGCCATCGCCATAGACGACATGGCTGCCGAAACTGCTGTAACAAGAAGTAAGCGCTTCCACATATGAACGTCCTCGTAGGGTAGGTTATTGTTGGTTAAAAGATGTTCCGCGGATGAACTATAGCCAATGGAATATGTTACGGATTGCGTTACATCACACTTCAGAAAAGTGAATAAAACATTAATCACAAGTTTGTAATCGCTTTCATTTCAACATTTAAAATGCGGCTGAGTTTATGGATTATCCTGTCATGGAAACGGTCTGAAAAGTGAAGGCGCGAGGGAGAGAAGTCGAAAACAGGCGGAGACTTTCAGCGCCAGTTGGCTATAATACCTGCCACTTGTTTACCATCCATTTTAAAGGACACCGACATGAGCTTACTCAACGTCCCTGCGGGTAAAGAACTGCCAGAAGACATCTACGTTGTGATCGAAATCCCGGCCAACGCAGATCCAATCAAATACGAAATCGACAAAGACACCGGTGCGCTGTTCGTTGACCGTTTCATGTCTACCGCCATGTTCTATCCGTGCAACTACGGCTACATCAACCACACTCTGTCTCTGGACGGTGACCCGGTTGACGTACTGGTCCCGACGCCGTACCCATTGCAGCCAGGCTCCGTCATTCGCTGCCGTCCTGTTGGCGTGCTGAAAATGACTGACGAAGCGGGTGAAGATGCGAAACTGGTTGCCGTACCGCACACCAAGCTGAGCAAAGAGTACGATCACATTAAAGATGTGAACGACCTGCCAGAGCTGCTGAAAGCGCAGATCGCCCACTTCTTCGAGCACTACAAAGATCTCGAAAAAGGCAAATGGGTTAAAGTTGAAGGCTGGGATAACGCAGAAGCGGCGAAAGCAGAAATCATCGCCTCTTTCGAGCGTGCTGCTAAGAAGTAATTCTTACTGCTGATACTAAGCCCCGCGCGTCGGGGCTTTTTTGTGCCTTTCGATCCCGGTAACCCGTGCGAATGGGCGCAAAAAAACAACGCCACCTTACGGTGGCGTTGTCGTTTTTCAGAACTGGTCTCTGTCTAACCAGTTACCGCTTTCAATCAGCGTTAACCCGTCGACCGAACGTTGGTACACGTACATCCATGCACTGCCGTAAGGTGTCTGGATCAACTGGCGAGCGTATTCACCGCCCCTGGTGCGCAAGGCATCAAGTTCGGCCAGCGTGGCATTATCAATACGATAAACCTCACCCTGTACCGTTCCGTTCCCCGGAACTGCGCCTGGATAGTGGCCCAGACTGTACAACTGGTAGTTTTCGATTGTGTAATTTCCCAGCAACTGGGCGTTGGTCATCCAGTGGCTGTTGCCTTGCCTGGTTCGTAAACTGCCGTAAACAAATATTCGCATTGCTAAAACTCAAACTGATAGAGCAGATCAAGTGCCTGGTCTACGCCGGACACTGCTTCCAGATATAGCTTAGGCATCAGGCGATAACGTAACGTGAGTGTAGCCAGTGAGTCAAAGATCCCCACGCCATATTTTACCTGTAGACCCGGCAGTACATAGCCGCTGACCACTACCTGCGAAGAGTCACCCACGCCCTGAGTGTCCAGCGCCAGATTGCTTACGCCAAACGTCTCGCCGATTTTACCCACAACCTGACCACTTTGTGCAACCCCCAGACCGACTAACATTGATGTCATTGCCGCACCATCGCCCTGTTGGCTATCCAGACCCTGGCCGCGCAGCAGGTAAGAGAGCGCTTCCTGTTGCGACATGGCTGGGTCAGAGAAGATCTCTGCCTTAGGTTCATCGGCGGAGCCCGTCACGCGCACGCCCGCAATCACATCATCTTCGGTGGCTTCCGGGTTACGTATCGCTTCGATATTGAGTACCGGCTGATCCGGTGGACCGGAGAACAGCAGCTCGCCTTTACGCACAATCAAATCCTGACCGTAGGCATGGAAGCGCCCTTCAGGAATATTGATTTGTCCATTGAGGCCAAGCCCCTGTTGATCCTGCGCCACTTTCAGGTCACCCGTGAGTCTCGCCTTCAGCCCAAACGCGTCCAAACGCACGTTATTCCCCACGTGCACGATAAGATTACTATTGATCGGTATGCCAGCGCTCTTCTGTTCAACAGGTTTCAGATTTTCATTGAGCATAACTTCATCACTGGAGACGCCAACCGCGCTTTCCGGCACTTCGTGAACCACGATGCGCGCCCACGGTACGTCAACACGGCCGTCCAGGGTGAAGAGACTCGGCGTTGCCTCAAAGACCACGTCTGGCGACACGTCCAGGCGCACCATCGGCGGTACCGTGATACGCACCCTGCTGCCCTTGGCCGCAATACGGGCGCGCCAGTTGTCGAGCTGGCTCCAGTCTGCGTCACCGCTCAGGTTGATTTGTCCCTGCTGCGTCAGCACTGAGCCACTGAGGGTTGAGCTTTGGCCGTTAAAGTTCATCGTCAGCTGGCTTGGCTGCATATCGAACGGCATAAAGTTACCGTCAATGTCCACGCCGTTTAACCGCATCTGGCCAAACAGCTGCGGGCTTTGCGCATCCCCCGCCAGACGCAGGTTGGCGCTGAGCATCCCCGCCGCCTTTTCTCCCCGCGAGAAGATCGGATTCACCATCGCCAGGTTGAAGTTGCGAATATTGACGTTGCCGCCGAGATTGCGCCGCCCTTGCGGATCGGTAATTTGCACCTGTCCATCAAACTGACCGTTGTTGGTCAGGCGGATCAGCCATCCCAGTTCAGCACGATTGTTACGCAGGTCAGCGTTCACATTCAGGGTGTCGAACGCTACCGGCAGCGGCGCGTCATTGACCTCCTGCGTCACCTTCACGTTACGCCCGGAGAGCGTAACGCTGCCCTGCGGCAGCCCCTCTTTGGTGGTGTCCCACGCGACGTCCGCTTTACCGCTGAAGACCCCGCTGGCCTGGGTGGTTTCCGGCATAAACGGTTTCAGCATCGCCAGGTCGAAACGGTTGAGGTTGATCTGCGCGCGTCCTTCCGCGCCCGCATCAATGGTCTGCGGCACGCACAGCTCAGCATTCGGGTTGGTCCAGCAGTGTGGCCCAATGCTTAACTTTTGCTCCGCATTGCGGTAGTCCAGCGCGATGGATCGGGACAGCATCAGCGGGCCGACCGGCGTGCTGAAGCGGGTGTTATCCAGTACGCCCTTCCAGCGCGTTGCCTGGCGATCAAAACTGCCCGTCAGGTGCAGCTGCCCGGAGACCGGCTCGCCCTGCACGCGCAGCTGGAGATCGTGCTGCTTTTCGTTACCTTTTGCCGCCAGCGTGACCAGACTGATGTTCACGTCCGGCTGGGAGATACGCTCCACGCGCAGGTCCAGGTTTCCGCCGATCTGATCGGTGGATTTCACGTCCCCTTCGACGCGCACGCGGGCAATGGAAAGTTCCTGCCAGCGCAGGTTATTAGCGGTGATGTCCGCCAGCAGCTGCGGCGCCTCCACCGTACCGCGAACCTTCACTAACCCCTTCGCCGTGCCGCCAAGACCCGGCAGGGCGTTATCGAGATTTGGCGCGTCGATGGTGGCATCCAGATCGAGATCTTTCACCCCCAGCTCGCCTTTGATATCTGCCGTGTTGCGGCCCAGCGCCACGTGCAGGCCCGGGATCACCCACTGGAGATAGCTGTTGCCCTTAAGCGAGCCCTCTACGTTGACTTTGTTCTGCTTCACGTTGCCGGTGAGCTTGAGTTCCGGCACGTCCATCTGCCAGGTGCCACCGTACAGGCTACCGCGGGTTTTGATCAGGCCATCCAGTTTTGACGGCCAGTCCGGGACCTCTTTAGCGGTGTTGATCCCGGTCAGCTTCAGCTCGCCGCGCCAGCTGATCGCCTGCTGCCAGTCGAGCAGCGCGGTCAGCTCTGTTTTTCCTTCCAGCGCCGCCACGGTCAGCTTGTCGAGGTTAACCTGCAACTCGTTACCCTTCGCATCCAGGGTGATATCGGCGGGCGGTACCCCCTGCCCCTTCACTGCCGTGCGGAACGACAGCGTGTAGTCGGTCATTTTGCCACTCAGCTTCAGCTTCAGATCGTCAGCCTGGAACTGTTTTTCGCCGGTGAACGGCCAGTAAAGCTGCTTGCTGACAACCTCAAGGTTGAGCGGTAAACCGGCCTCTGCCAGCTGGGTTTGCCCGCGCAGCACCATATCCACCGGTCCGGAAAGGTTCACGCCGAACTCCAGCTTCTCACGCAGCGCGCCGCCGACCTTCACCTTCACCTTTTCGCCCTTCAGCGGATCGATGTTCAGGGCGCTGTTCAGCGTAATATCCACCGGCCAGTTGTCGCGCAGCAGCGCATTGCCTGAGGCGTTCACCGAGCCCTGACTGGAGTCGATATCCAGCGCGTCGAGCTTCATGTTGCCGTCGATGCTGCTGACTTTAAGCAGCATGTTGAAGACTGTCAGATCGGTATCACCCGTCAGACGCAGCTGCTCGCCCTTAAACTCTTCGATATTGAGGTTCAGCGGCAGATGCACGTCGGTCATCTCCGGCAGAACCGGTTTCGAGAAGAGATCTTTCAGCGTTTCGCCCAGCGGTTTTTCTTCCGGCTGCGGGTTCTGGATCTTCGGCTCGACGATCTCTTCCTGCGCCACGTCGGCCACCTTCGGCAGCGCAATCAGCAGCCCTTGCAGGGAGGTTGGGGTCAGGGTGAGGTTTTTCTCCTGCCAGCGCAGACCGGAGGTGAAATCCATCACGGATACCGTCGTATCGTCGATTTTGATATTGACGTTATCCAGCGCAACCCGGTAGAGCGCAATCGGGTACGGCGTGGAGAGATTAAGCGGGCCGCTGTCCTCTTCTTCAACAGGCTCAGACTTCGGCATTTTTTTGGAATCTATCGCCACGTTAACGTCTTTTAGCGACAGATCGTTTACGCACAGCTGGCTGTCACGCAGGCAGCCGAGCTTGACCGCCAGATGAAACTCGCCCGCGTTCACCGCCACGCCGGGCTGTTCGTAACGGATATTTTTCAGGCGCAGATCGCGCCAGCCGCCCGTCACCTGGCCGATTTCCAGCCCCGGCACCCAGCGGTTCGCGGCGTTAAACAGCAGATGCAGGCCCGTGGTGGTGCCCACCAGAAACGCCACCGTACCGAGCAGTAATACGATAAAAATCAGCACCCCGAGGCTTATCTTCTTCCATAAACTCATAATTCAGGCCCCAGACCGATGTAAAACTGTAAACCGTGTTCGTCTTTGTCGCCCACCGGAACGGCGAAATCGAGCTTGATGGGCCCGACCGGTGACTGCCAGCGCACGCCTACGCCCGCGCCGGTTTTGAAATCGCTGCGGCGGATATCGTTCACCGCTTCACCGCCGTCAACGAACATCGCCCCCCACCACTTGCCGCTGACGTTGTACTGGTACTCCAGCGAGCCGGTCGCCAGTTTTGACGCCCCGGTCAACTGGCCTTTGTCGTTTTCAGGTGAGATCGATTTGTACTTATACCCGCGAATGCTGCGGTCGCCCCCGGCGAAGAAGCGCAGATCCGGCGGGACGCGTTCGAAATCACCGGTTTCGATCCAGCCGAGATTACCGCGCATCACAAAGCGGTGTTTGTCGTACAGCGTGCGGATCCAGACGTTTTGCGCCTGAAAGACGGAGAAGTCTACGTCGGAGCCCCAGGCAGTGTTGGAGTAATCGATGGAGTAGCGCTGAGAGTCGCCCCAGGTCGGCATCAGGCCACCGCGCGAGCGGGTACGGCTGATCATCACGCCCGGATAAAGCAGCATGGTGGTGTTGGTGACGTTTGCCTGGGTAAAGTGGTCGAGGCTCCAGCGCAGGTTAATGGCGCGCTGCCAGCCGCTGGAGAGATCCCAGAAGCGTGATACCGCAAGCGTCGTCGAGTCCTGCTCGGTATCGTTCAAATCGGTACGCTTAAAGCCGCCCTGCACGAGGTAGTATTGCTCAAGCGGATTTTTCAGCAGCGGCATTTTATAGCTGAAGTCCAGCTGCTGTTCAGGCGCAGACAGGCTCACGCTGGTGGTCAGGCTGTGGCCGTAGGAGTTCATCCACGGTTTTTTCCACGAGGCTTTCACGCGCGGGCCGACGTCCGTGGAGTAGCCGACACCGGTCTCAATGGTGTTTTCGGTGCGCGGAGAGACCACGCCATGCAGCGGTAACACTTTCGTTTTACGGGATTTATCAAATTCCGGCGCCACCACCACGGAGTTAAACCAGCCCGTCGCGGACAAACGACGGTTCAGCTCGCCCAGGTCGCTGGACTGGTAGTAGTCGCCCTTTTTAAACGGCACCAGGTTTTGCAGATACTCATCACGGATTTGCGATCCTTCGAAGGTCACATCGCCAAACCGGTAGCGCTCGCCGCTGTCGTAATCGATATCCCAGAATGCCTGACGTCGCTCAAGCGCAACGCCTAGCTGGCTTTTGTTGAACTGGCTGTCGAAGTAGCCTTTGCGCAGCGAAACGCTGGTTAATGATTTTTTAAAACGATCGTAATCCCCGTGATTGAGCACAGTGCCCACTTTCGGACGGGTGCTGAGCAGATCCAGGTAGTCACGATCCGTGCGCGCGCCGCCGCGCAGCACCACGTTCGTGCCGCCAATCAGGACGGGTTCGCCCGGCGAGACGCGGGCAATCAACACCTGACGTCCTTTTGCCGGCGGCGGGCGTAAATCGAAATCGATGGTGGGTTCGTAGTACCCCAACGCCTTTAAGCCTTCGCGAATGGCGTCATCCACGCGCGCGCGAAAACGCCGATCCGGCGTGACCTCATCGCTCTGGATAGTAGAAAGCTGCGCACGCACGTTTTTTTCCAGCGCCCCGGATAACCCCTCAACCTGCAAACGGACATTCGCCGCGCTGGCAATCCCGCTGGTCAGCAGTAAGCTGACTAAACATAACTGGCGGATCTTTGTCACGTTTTCTCCTGAATATCCCTGTTTCCACCCTGGAAGCAAATGCAGTGCCGCTCCGCGGCAAAATACGGCCTGAAAGCCAAAAACCCAAATTACGGGTTGAAAAAGGGTGTAACACCCAAATATTTCTTATGATTAAATCTAGACTCATTCATCGCATTTATTGTGTTCAATTAAACGCTTCGTGACAACCTTAACCGAAACAACGCTACCCCGGAGGCCCCACCGTGAGTTTATTTGATAAAAAGCATCTGGTATCACAAGCCGATGCGTTACCGGGACGCAACACCCCTATGCCAGTGGCGACATTACACGCCGTAAACAACCATTCAATGACAAACGTTCCTGATGGAATGGAGATCGCCCTGTTTGCCATGGGCTGCTTCTGGGGCGTAGAACGCCTGTTCTGGCAACTGCCGGGCGTGTACAGCACCGCTGCGGGCTACACCGGAGGATATACGCCTAACCCAACCTACCGCGAAGTCTGTTCCGGTGAGACCGGTCATGCTGAAGCGGTGCGTGTGGTGTATGACCCGAGCGTCATTAGCTATGAACAGCTGCTCCAGGTGTTCTGGGAAAACCATGACCCGGCGCAGGGCATGCGTCAGGGTAACGATCACGGCACCCAATACCGTTCGGCCATCTACCCGCTCACCCCAGAGCAGGAGGCCGCGGCCCACGCCAGCCTGACGCGTTTCCAGGAAGCGATGCAGGCGGCCGGTGATAAACGTCAGGTCACGACGGAAATCGCTACCGCGAAACCGTTCTACTATGCCGAAGACGACCACCAGCAGTACCTGCATAAAAATCCGTACGGCTACTGCGGCATTGGCGGCATCGGCGTCTGTCTGCCTCCACAACAGGACTGATTACGGCTTCAGCGCCACGCGAGCCGCGTGGCGCACAGCCTCTCCCTCCGGCCACTTTTTGCCGAAAACGTGACCTCTGGCAGGTTTACACGTCTTTACGCTATACTACCGCTGAAATAATCGGCTCAACGCTACGAGCTGACTTCAATGTGTCTTCACACGAATGGTATCAACTCCCCTTCTGAGGATCTGGCGAGAAGCCGGATAAACTATGTTAAACAGTATTTTAGTAATACTTTGTCTTATTGCCGTCAGTGCATTTTTCTCGATATCGGAGATCTCGCTGGCTGCCTCCCGTAAAATCAAACTGAAGCTGCTTGCCGACGAGGGCAACATCAACGCATCACGCATTCTGAAAATGCAGGAAAACCCCGGCATGTTCTTTACCGTGGTGCAGATTGGCCTGAACGCGGTCGCCATTCTTGGCGGTATCGTGGGTGATGCAGCGTTTTCTCCGGCGTTTTATGGCCTCTTTGTTAAGTACATGTCCGTAGAGCTGGCCGAGCAGTTGAGCTTCATCCTCTCCTTCTCCCTGGTGACCGGCTTGTTCATTTTATTCGCGGACCTGACCCCGAAACGCATCGGTATGATTGCGCCAGAAGCTGTGGCTTTGCGTATCATCAACCCGATGCGCTTCTGCCTTTATGTCTTCCGTCCGCTGGTGTGGTTCTTTAACGGCCTGGCGAACGTCATTTTCCGCATCTTCAAGCTGCCGATGGTGCGTAAAGACGACATCACCTCCGATGATATTTATGCCGTGGTGGAAGCCGGGGCGCTGGCAGGCGTGCTGCGCAAGCAGGAGCACGAGCTGATTGAGAACGTTTTCGAACTGGAATCCCGTACCGTGCCGTCCTCCATGACCGGCCGTGAAAACATCATCTGGTTCGATCTGCATGAAGACGAGCAGAGCCTGAAGACCAAAGTGGCGCAGCATCCGCACTCCAAGTTCCTGGTCTGTAACGAAGATATCGACCATATCATCGGCTATGTGGACTCCAAAGACCTGCTGAACCGCGTGCTGGCAAACCAGAGCCTGGCGCTGAACAGCGGCGTGCAGATCCGCAACACCCTGATTGTGCCGGACACCCTGACGCTCTCCGAAGCGCTGGAAAGTTTCAAAACCGCCGGGGAAGACTTCGCGGTGATCATGAACGAATACGCGCTGGTGGTGGGCATTATCACCCTCAACGACGTTATGACGACCCTGATGGGCGACCTGGTCGGCCAGGGGCTGGAAGAGCAGATTGTTCAGCGTGACGAAAATTCATGGCTCATCGATGGCGGTACGCCGATTGAAGACGTCATGCGCGTGCTCGACATCGACGAGTTCCCGCAGTCCGGAAACTACGAGACCATCGGCGGCTTTATGATGTTTATGCTGCGTAAAATCCCGAAACGTACCGACTCAGTGAAGTTCTCCGGCTTCAAGTTTGAAGTGGTGGATATTGATAACTACCGCATCGATCAGCTGCTGGTAACGCGTATTGATAGCAAACCGACCGTGCTGGTGCCGAAACTGCCGGATGCGGAAGAGAAGGTGTCGGCGTAATTTATGAAGGGCAGCGTTGAGCTGCCCTTTTTGTTTTAAAACGGAAGCTGCCGTTTATGTAATTTAAATAATTTTTTAAGTCCTTAGAAGGGGGACGAATTGAGATAAATAAAGGCAGAGCCTACGATATTATTAAATTTAAAAATATCCCCGCTTACTTTAAGAAAAATCGTTCTGTCTTCAATGCTAACTTTCACGCCAGGATCGGTGGTGACAAGGAAAGGTTCATAACCATTTTTAATGTCTTCTAAAAAAACTTCATCGGTCTTTTGTGCCGTGTAAAGATAATATTTATATACGAAAGAAGTCGTCGCACCCGCGCTGCTTTCCGTGATATACAACATAGACTTATCAACTACGGCATGCCGATAAACTATAGTCTGTTCAAGGTAAAAAAAGTCACCAAGCATGCGCCAAATCCCATATCCTATGGTAGCTAACATAAATAACACAAATATATTCTTATTTTTAAAAACCAGATCTCGATGCATAATTATTCCATTTATTTTCCATGCGTAACGGCTTCCCTTCTCAGCCAACAGTTAAAGCTGACCTTTTTACAACTCGCTTATAAAAAGTATAGGGGTATTGTTTATGCCATGGATAATAAGTCCAATAGTGATCCAAGTTTTTAATGTTTTATATCAATTTTTAGCACTGAAAAAGATTTTAAGAAAAACTTCATCAATTCATGGTTATGCCCGTTAATACAAATAACGCCAAGTCAAAACTATCTGCTTCAGGGTATGTCTCTGGACTGGCCCTACAAACATCAACGGCTCCCATTGGGAGCCGTCTTTTTAACAACTACTGCATAGCACGTTGGTTAAGCCATCTCAGTTTGCAGACGCATAACCTGACGGTTGACTTCGGACATCACAGACAAGTGCTGTTTGTCCTTCACTTTCGGGATAAGGATTTTGCCCTTATCGAACTCAAAAGCGCCAACATCCTTGATGTACAACCGTCCACGGAACAGGATCTTCACGTACTTCGCCACCTGAAGCGGGTTGTAGCGTTGGAAAATTTTCATTCTTGTATCTCCTGCGAATCATACGCTCTTGCGGTGCCACAATCGGCCCGACTGTCCTGAGCGCAAATTTTGATGCCCAATGACTATAGACCAGAACCTCGTACTTACCCAGTGTGCATAAGTTTATTTACCGTTTGATTACAATTATTCAGAATAATCTTTGCAAAGCGTGATACAGCGCAGTATATGCCGTCGTTTTTGCATAGATATGTGCGTTCGCCCGCAAACTGGCATCGGGATTGCGGGAAAAGCCTATTGATCGCACTTATGATTAAAAGCGCATGACCAAGTGGTCGGATCACCTGCTAACAATAAGGAAACACCATGACCCTACGTAACCTCCTGGCAGCAGCTTGCCTGTTGCTGCCGCTGATGGCTTCCGCACACAACATTGAAAAAGGACAACGTGTCCCGCCGGTCGGGATTGCTGACCGGGGAGAATTGATTCTCGACAATGATAAGTTTAGCTATAAAGCCTGGAATAGCGCGCAGCTTGCGGGCAAAGTGAGAGTTGTACAACATATTGCCGGACGTACATCCGCTAAAGAGAAAAACGCTACCCTCGTGGAGGCGATCAAGGCCGCAAAACTCCCGCACGATCGCTACCAGACCACCACCATCGTGAACACCGACGACGCCATTCCCGGCTCCGGCATGTTTGTGCGCTCAAGCCTTGAGAGCAATAAGAAGCTCTATCCCTGGTCGCAGTTTATTGTCGACAGCAACGGCGTGACGCGTAAGGCGTGGCAGCTGGAAGAGGAGAGTTCAGCGATTGTCGTGCTGGACAAAAACGGTCGCGTAGAGTGGGTTAAAGACGGCGCGCTGACGCAGGATGAGGTGCAGCAGGTGGTTGCCCTGCTGCATAAGCTGCTGACTCAGTAAAGTGACACCCGGAAGCCCGGATTCAGGAATGACTCGCGCGGGGTGTAGTCCAGTGGCTTACCCTGCCAGTCATGCACATGCGCGCCAGCGGCCGCCGCCACCGCATGCCCTGCCGCCGTATCCCAGACGTTCGTCGGCCCGAAACGTGGGTACAGCTGCGCCTGCCCTTCCGCCACCAGACAGAACTTCAGCGACGAGCCAATCGACGTCGTCTGGTGTTCACCCAGCTGTTGCAGATACTCCTCCAGCTCGCTGTCACTGTGCGAGCGGCTGATCACCACCAGCGGAGGACGGGCATCACGCACCTGGATCTGCTTACGCACGCCGCACTCTTCCTTCCAGGCTTTACCTTCCGCCGCGCTGTACATCACCTTCATCACCGGGGCATAAACCACGCCCAGTACCGCTTTCCCGTTTTCAATCAGAGCGATGTTGACGGTGAATTCACCGTTACGCTTGATAAACTCTTTCGTGCCGTCCAGCGGGTCGACAAGCCAGTAACGCTGCCAGTGCTGACGTTCATCCCAGCTCTGGGGCGCTTCTTCAGAAAGGACCGGAATATCCGGCGTCAGGGCCTGCAAACCTTTCAGGATCACCGCATGCGCCGCGATATCCGCCGCCGTCACCGGGGAGTCATCCGCTTTGCTGACAACATCCATCGGTTTCGCACCGTCGTACACCTGCATAATGGCATCACCCGCATCCCGTGCGAGCTGACAAATTTTATCTAACATTCTCCACCTCTTCGTTAACGCAGTGGGCATAACTTATTGTTTTAGTTATATCGTAATGTGAACAATTCCGCTATCTGTGAAGCAATTCTGGTTTCAGCGCCCTTTTTTCTGGCAGCATTCACACTTCTGTAAGCAACAAATACTACATACATATTCTTTTGTGGCTTGGATCGAAAAAAGGACTCCTCAGATGATTAAGTTTAGCGCAACGCTCCTGGCAACGCTGATTGCGGCAAGCGTTCAGGCAGCGACGGTGGATCTCCGTATTCTGGAAACCACCGATCTGCACAGCAATATGATGGACTTCGATTACTACAAAGATACCCCTACGGAAAAATTCGGACTGGTACGCACGGCAAGTTTGATCAACGCCGCCCGCGGTGAAGTGAAAAACAGCGTGCTGGTCGATAACGGGGACTTAATTCAGGGCAGCCCGCTCGGCGACTACATGGCGGCGAAGGGGCTGAAAAAAGGCGAGATCCACCCTGTCTATAAAGCGATGAACACCCTGGATTATGCGGTTGGCAACCTGGGCAACCACGAATTTAACTACGGTCTGAAATACCTGCACGACGCGCTGGCAGGGGCAAAATTCCCGTACGTTAACGCCAATATCATCGACGTTAAGACGAAGAAGCCGCGCTTCACCCCTTATCTGATTAAAGAGACCGAGGTTGTCGACCAGGACGGTAAAAAACAGACGCTGAAAATCGGCTATATCGGTTTTGTACCGCCGCAGATCATGACGTGGGATAAAGCCAACCTCGACGGGAAAGTAACCGTCAACGACATTACCGAAACCGCGCGCAAATACGTGCCGGAGATGCGGGCGAAAGGGGCGGATGTGGTGGTCGTCGTGGCCCACTCCGGCCTCTCGGCCGACCCGTATCAGGTGATGGCTGAGAACTCCGTGTACTATCTCAGCCAGGTGCCGGGCGTGGATGCGATCCTGTTTGGTCACGCCCATGCCGTCTTCCCGGGCAAAGATTTCGCTGATATCAAAGGCGCGGACATCGAAAAAGGGACGCTCAACGGTGTGCCATCGGTGATGCCGGGCATGTGGGGTGACCACCTTGGCGTGGTGGATCTGGTGCTGAATAACGACAGCGGAAGCTGGAAAGTCACGCAGTCGAAAGCGGAAGCGCGTCCGATCTACGACGCAGCGGCCAAAAAATCTCTGGCAGGGGAAGATAAAAAGCTGGTCGACGTCCTGAAGCATGACCACGACGCGACGCGTGAATTTGTCAGCAAGCCGATCGGTAAATCGGCTGATAACATGTACAGCTTCCTCGCGCTGGTACAGGATGACCCGACCGTGCAGGTAGTCAACATGGCGCAGAAAGCCTATGCGGAGCACTATATTCAGGGCGATCCGGATCTGGCAAATCTGCCGGTACTGTCTGCCGCGGCGCCATTCAAAGTGGGCGGACGTAAGAACGATCCGGCCAGCTACGTTGAGGTGGAAAAAGGCCAGCTGACCTTCCGTAATGCCGCCGATCTCTACCTCTATCCCAACACACTCGTGGTGGTGAAAGCCACCGGGAAAGAGGTGAAGGAGTGGCTGGAGTGCTCTGCCGGACAGTTCAACCAGATCGATCCGCACAGCAGCAAACCGCAGTCGCTGATTAACTGGGACGGTTTCCGCACCTACAACTTCGACGTGATCGACGGCGTGGATTATCAGATTGACGTTACCCAGCCCGCGAAATATGACGGCGAATGTCAGGCCATTAATCCGCAGGCAGAACGCATCAAAAACCTGACCTTCAACGGCAAAGCGATTGATCCTAATGCCACTTTCCTGGTGGTGACCAACAACTACCGCGCCTATGGCGGTAAGTTTGCCGGTACGGGTGACAGCCATATCGCCTTTGCCTCACCGGATGAGAACCGTTCGGTGCTGGCGGCGTGGATCAGCGCGGAGTCGAAAAAGGCGGGTGAAATTCATCCGGCGGTGGATAACAACTGGCGACTTGCGCCGATCCACAGCGACACTAAGCTGGATATTCGCTTTGAGACATCTCCGTCCGATAAAGCAGCCGCGTTTATCAAGGATAAGGCGCAGTATCCGATGAAAAAGGTCGCGACGGATGATATTGGGTTCGCGATTTATCAGGTGGATTTGAGCAGGTAAAAGCAAAACGGCAACGCTCGTTGCCATTTTTGGTGTTTGTTCCCTCTCCCCGTGGGCTGAGGGTTCCCCAGTAATTTGAAAGCAAAAGCGATAACGTTGCCTCAGAATAACTGAGGGCTTTCAGCGATGCCTCGGTCCGGCTGTAAATCGCTGAGGCGTTTCCTGTAGGCCGGGTCGCCAGGGTGGTGGCGACTGAGCCACCCTGGCACGTTCACCGCTCATGTCGTGACAGAGTAGCAAGGAACATAAAGTGAACGGAATAACCACCAGAGCCGTATGTCCCCCTCACCCCAGCCCTCTCCCTCAAGGGAGAGGGGGCCGTCTGTGCAGGCATTATTTTGTGGGGAACCCTCAGCCCCGTGGGAGAGGGTCAGGGTGAGGGCATCAGGCCGCACATACCCGGCGTTTACGCCGCACGCTCGTCCCTATTCGCCAGCACCTGCGGCGTATTGACCTCAATCCAGTCGGCCAGCGCGGCCACCTTCTCGCTCACCTCCAGCCCCAGCGGCGTCAGGCTATACTCCACATGCGGCGGTACGACCGGATACGACACGCGATCGACAAACCCATCATGCTCCAGCGCCTGTAAAGACTGGGCCAGCATCTTCTCGCTGACGCCGCCCATCTTGCGGCGCAGATCGCTGAAGCGATGCGTCCCCTGACGTAACGCCACCAGGATCAGCACGCCCCAGCGGCTGGTTACGTGTTTGAGCACCTCCCGTGACGGGCACTGTTCCGCAAAGAGGTTGCCATCGCGCATTTGCTCGCTGAGCGTTGGTATTGTTGTTTTCATACTTACCTTTTTGTACGTACTTACTAAAAGTTAGTTATGGTGATAGTGTGCCACAACACCAGACAAACACGAAGGAGATTCATCATGATCGCGATTACCGGCGCAACCGGCCAGCTTGGCCAACACGTTATTGAAGAACTGCTGAAAACCGTTCCGGCCAGCCAGATCGTGGCTATTGTGCGTAACCTGGCGAAAGCCGAAGCGTTGCGTCAGCAAGGGGTCGTTGTGCGTCAGGCGGATTACACCGATGAAGCCGCATTTACCACCGCGCTGAACGGCGTGGATAAACTACTGCTCATCTCCTCCAGCGAAGTGGGCCAGCGCGCCGTACAGCACCAGAACGTGATAAACGCCGCCAAAGCCGCCGGGGTGAAATTCATCGCCTATACCAGCCTGCTGCATGCTGACAAATCCCCGCTGGGTCTGCACGTTGAGCACGTCGAAACCGAAAATGCCCTGGCGGCCTCCGGCGTGCCTTACGCCCTGCTGCGCAACGGCTGGTACACCGAAAACTACCTGGCAAGCGCGCCGCCAGCGCTGGAACACGGCGTGTTTATGGGGGCCGCAGGCGAAGGCAAAATTGCCTCTGCGACCCGTGCGGATTACGCGGCGGCGGCAGCGAAAGTGATTTCTGAAGAGGGTCATGCCGGCAAGGTGTATGAACTGGCGGGTGATAATGCCTGGACGCTGAGCGAACTGGCTGCGGAACTGAGCAAGCAGAGCGGTAAGCCGGTAACGTATCAGAACCTCAGCGAAGCCGATTTCGCCGCTGCGCTGAAGGGCGTTGGTCTGCCTGCCGGGCTGGCGGAAATGCTGGCGGACTCCGACACCGGCGCGTCCAAAGGCGGCCTGTTCGACGACAACCATACCCTGAGCAAGCTCATTGGCCGCCCAACCACACCGCTGGCGGAAAGCGTCAAAGCCATCCTGTAGTTGTTAAAAATTGGTTATTTTTTGTGGCATCCCCTCGGGTCATCTCTGATAATGAAGCGATGACCCACAAGGAGGCTCACCGTGCAAGGCGTACCGGAACAGTTCACTGATGAGAGAGACAGCGCGCGCTTTCGCCATCTGGCGCAGCTGCCGGGCCTGGAGCTTTATCACGCCCATATCTCTGACTACGCCTTCGAGCCGCACACTCATGAAGCCTTCGGTATCGGCACCATCGAAACCGGTGCCGAACGCTTCCGCTATCGCGGTACCCAGCATCTTGCCGCGGAAAAATCCGTCGTGACCATGAACCCGGACGAGATCCACACCGGGGAATCCGCCACTGAAGGCGGCTGGCGCTACCGGATGGTCTACATCGAACCCGACCTGCTGGAAGAGGTCACTGGCCTGCGTCACTGGTGGTTTAGCGACGTCACGCGTCACGATCCGCTGCGCTCGCAACAGATAGGCCAGTTGATTTATGGCCTGTGGCACACGGACGATCCGCTGGCGCAGAAGGGGCTGCTACTGGATTTGATTCAGACTTTTCAGCCGCTGGCCCACCATGCGCCGGTGGTGCAGGAGGCCACGCACCGCTTCGAACGCGTTCGCGACTACCTGCACGACAACTATATGCGCTCGCTGACCCTGGACGAGCTGGCTAACGTTGTCTCGCTCAGCCCGTACCATTTTCAGCGCCAGTTCAAAGCCCATTTCCACGTTACGCCCCACCAGATGCTGATGGCCATCCGGCTGTGGCGCGCCAAAGCATTCCTCACCCATGGCATGCCTGCCGCCGAGGTGGCCGCCGCGACCGGGCTGACCGATCAGTCGCACCTGACCCGCGCCTTCACCCGTCGCTACGGCATCACACCCGTGCGCTACCAGAAACAGGTTATGCCGCGCTAATGCGCAACCTCATACAATACGCGCCCGTTTTGCCCTCCTACACTGAGCGCAAAGTGAATCAAGATGGATGGAAAAATGATTAGCGGCGTGTTGTATGCCCTGCTTGCGGGTTTGATGTGGGGGCTGATTTTTGTCGGCCCGCTGATTGTGCCGGAGTACCCGGCAATATTGCAGTCGACCGGACGTTACCTGGCGCTGGGGCTGATTGCCGTGCCGCTGGCGTGGCTGGGGCGCACGCGTCTGCGTCAGCTGGGCCGCCAGGACTGGCTCACCGCGCTGGGGCTGACCATGATGGGTAATCTGATCTACTACGTCTGTCTGGCGAGCGCCATTCAGCGCACCGGTGCGCCGGTGTCGACCATGATTATCGGCACGCTGCCGGTGGTCATCCCGGTTTTCGCGAACCTGCTTTACAGCCAGCGTGACGGCAAACTGGCGTGGTCAAAAATGGCGCCGGCGCTGGTCTGCATTGCCGTGGGGCTGGTGTGCGTGAATATTGCCGAGCTTCGCCATGGTCTGGAAAATTTCAGCGTGTGGCGTTACGGTTCAGGGATCTTTCTGGCGTTTATTTCGGTTGTCTGTTGGGCCTGGTATGCCCTGCGCAACGCACGCTGGCTGCGGGAAAACCCGGATAAACATCCGATGATGTGGGCGACGGCGCAGGCGCTGGTCACCCTCCCTGTCTCGTTGCTGGGCTATGTGGGCGCGTGTGTCTGGCTGGGTAGCCAGCAACCGGCATTTACCCTGCCCCTCGGACCGCGCCCGTGGGTATTCGTCGGGCTAATGGTCGCCATTGCCGTGCTCTGTTCGTGGGTGGGCGCGCTGTGCTGGAACATTGCCAGCCAGAAGCTGCCGACGGTGATACTGGGGCCGCTGATTGTCTTTGAGACGCTGGCCGGGCTGCTCTATACCTTCCTGATGCGTCAGAGCGTGCCGCCGCTGCTAACGGCCTGCGGGATCGCGCTGCTGGTCGTTGGGGTGGTGATTGCGGTGAGAGCGAAGCCGGAAAAACCGATGGTCGTTCCGGCGTCGGAGGGGTGATTTCTGCCGGGTGGCGCTGACGCTTACCCGGCCTACAAAATAACGCCTCGTAGGCCCGGTAAGGCGTAGCCGCCACCGGGCAAGCCTTTAGAACGTCTCCCAGTTCGCTTCAGACGCCGTTGCTACGGGCTGCGCCTTAGGCGCGTAAGCCTTCACGGGCGCGGCTTTCACCGCCTGGTTGCGGGTGATCTTAAACACCGCCACCGCGTCGTTCAGGCGTGCTGCCTGATCTTCCAGCGCCGCCGCTGCCGCCGCAGACTCTTCCACCAGCGAGGCGTTCTGCTGGGTGACGCGATCCATCTCCGCCACCGCCTGACCCACCTGGTCGATACCGCGGCTCTGTTCGTCGGAGGCCGACGCAATCTCACCCATGATGTCCGTTACGCGCGTAACCGCATTGACGATCTCCGCCATCGTCGCGCCCGCTTCATTTACCAGCTGAGAACCCGCGTTGACGCGTTCGCCGGAATCATCGATCAGCGCTTTGATCTCTTTCGCCGCCTGCGCGCTGCGCTGCGCAAGGGTACGCACCTCGCCCGCGACAACCGCGAAGCCACGTCCCTGCTCGCCCGCGCGCGCCGCTTCTACCGCCGCGTTCAGCGCCAGAATATTGGTCTGGAAAGCAATGCCGTCGATCACGTTAGTAATTTGCGCGATTTTGCTGGAACTGGTGGCGATTTCATCCATGGTGCGCACAACGCCCTCGACCACGTTACCGCCCTTCTTCGCGGTGGAAGAGGCGTCCAGCGCCAGACGCGACGCCTGACGCGCGTTATCGGCGTTTTGCTTCACGGTGGCGGTTAACTGTTCCATGCTGGCTGCCGTCTCTTCCAGAGAAGCGGCCTGTTGCTCGGTACGGGAGGAGAGATCGTTGCTGCCCGCCGAGATTTCACCCGCGCCGGTGTAGATGGTATCAGCGCCTTCACGCACCACGCCCACCGTGTTGGCCAGCGCAGTCTGCATCTCCTGAACGTTGCGCGCCAGGATCGCCATTTCATTTTTACCCTCAGCCTGAATCGGCTGGGTTAAATCCCCTGCGGCAATGGCGCGGATATGGTTGATCACCTCTTCCAGCGGCAGCAGCAGCACGCGGCGCATCGCAATCCAGCTGGAAATAATCACCGCGATCACCAGCAGCATCACCGCAGAAAGGATCCACAGAATGCGTTTGTAGTCGCTTTCATTGTCCTGGATACCTTTGGCGGTCAGCGCGGCCTGCGCCTCACGCCACTCGCGATAAACCTTTTGCATCGCGGTCTGCTTCTGTTCGGCATTTTGTTTGAACATATCTTCCAGATTGCCCTGCCCCAGCAGAACGTTCATTTGCGTCAGCGTGGCGGAGTAGACGCGGTACTGCTCTTCCAGGCGATCGGCCAGGTGCTCGTCCATACCCGGCGTTTCCGGCAGCGCATAGTATTTATCGTAATGGGTCTGGGCATCGGCCAGCAGGTTTTTCGCGGTATTGACCAGCTCGTTCAGCTGCCCGCCGTTAATCTGCGACGCCATGCTGCTTTGCAGGCGCAGCATGCCGCGGTTGAGGGTGACGCGCGCCTGGTTCAGGCTGATCCAGGCGTCGGTAAACTCAGCGACGTTCTGGCTGGAAAGCTGAGAAACGGTGAAGTTCTCTTTATCGTTATTGAGTGCATTAATGAAAATGCCAGCGGAGATCAGCTGCATGATGCCGAGCACAAGCAGCACCGAAATCAAAAGAGTAATGACTTTTATACGTTTAAACATGCGTTGCCTTTTTTATATACAGGTATTGTCTGACCTGTATCTATCGGCACGCGCGGCGGGTTGTTTACTGTTTCTCCACCTTTAAAAACTTTCGAAAGCCCTTTTCTGCATTCAATCAGCAAGTTAAAAGCATGCTTTTTTTGTGATCCCTTTCTCGTTTTCACCCTTGCCTCTAAAGGGTTATAGTATCCACTTAAAGATGCATTTAAAATGCATCTTATATTTCTGATGATGAGGTAACTGCTATGGCCTTCCGCGACCAACCCTTAGGCGAGCTGGCGCTCTCCATCCCTCGCGCTTCTGCGCTGTTCCGTAAATATGATATGGATTACTGCTGCGGTGGTAAGCAAACGCTGGCGCGCGCAGCGTCGCGTAAAGAGCTGGATGTAGAGGCTATCGAAGCGGAGCTGGCTCAGCTGGCTGAACAGCCCGTCGACAAAGACTGGCGCACTGCGCCGCTGGCTGAAATCATCGACCATATCATTGTGCGTTACCACGATCGTCACCGCGAGCAGCTGCCGGAGCTGATTTTACAGGCGACCAAAGTTGAACGCGTTCATGCCGATAAACCTTCCGTACCGCGCGGCCTGGCGAAATACCTGACCATGCTGCACGAAGAACTTTCCAGCCACATGATGAAAGAGGAGCAGATCCTCTTCCCGATGATCAAACAGGGCATGGGCAGCCAGGCCATGGGGCCCATCAGCGTGATGGAAAGCGAACATGATGACGCCGGCGAACTGCTGGAAGTGATTAAACACACCACCGACAACGTCACACCGCCGCCAGAGGCGTGCACCACCTGGAAAGCCATGTACAACGGCATTAACGAGATGATCGACGATCTGATGGAACACATCAGTCTTGAGAATAACGTTCTGTTCCCGCGTGCATTAGCGGGGGAATAAAAAAGCCCGGCGGCGCTAGCGCTTACCGGGCCTACAACGTCCGCGAACGTAGGCCGGGTAAGCGTCAGCGCCACCCGGCAACATGCTTAACGCATGCTCGCCATACGTTTCTTACCGATAAACAGCCAGCCCAGCCCCAGCGCAATAAACCACAGCGGCGTGACGATCAGCGCCTGGCGGGTATCTTCTTCCAGCGTCAGCAGCACCAGCACGAAGACGAAGAACGCCATGCACACCCAGCACATCAGCTTGCCCAGCGGCATCTTGTAGATCGACTTCTCATGCAGGTGTGGACGCTGTTTGCGGTACACCAGGTATGAGCAGAGGATAATGGTCCAGACGAACATGAACAGGATCGCCGACACCGTAGTGATCATGGTGAACGCGCCGATTACGCTCGGGTTGACGTAGAGCATCACCACACCGCCCAGCAGACAGATGCAGGAGAAGGTCAGCCCTTTCGCCGGTACCGCGCGTTTAGACAGTTTGGCAAACGCGCTCGGAGCAACGCCCTCCTGCGCCAGACCGAACAGCATACGGCTGGTGGAGAAGACGCCGCTGTTCGCGGAAGAGGCCGCAGAGGTCAGCACCACGAAGTTAATCAGGCTCGCGGCAGCAGGCAGTCCCACCAGCACGAACAGCTCGACGAACGGGCTCTTGGTTGGCACCACCGAACTCCATGGCGTCACGGACATAATGACGATCAGCGCGAACACGTAGAACATGATGATACGCAGCGGAATGGAGTTGATCGCGCGCGGCAGGGATTTCTCCGGATCTTTGGTTTCCGCCGCCGTGGTACCGACCAGCTCAATCCCGACAAACGCGAACACCGCAATCTGGAAGCCGGCAAAGAAGCCGCTGATCCCTTTCGGGAACCAGCCGCCGTCATTCCACAGATGGGCAAACGACGCCTGTACGCCGGTTGGCGACTGGAAGTGCGTCAGCACCATCACCAGCCCGACGACAATCAGCGCGATGATGGCGACGATTTTGATCATCGCGAACCAGAACTCCATCTCACCGAACATTTTAACGGTGGCGAGGTTCAGGCTCAGCAGCAGGACAATCACCGCCAGCGAAGCCACCCAGTCCGATAGCCCTGGGAACCAGAATTGCGCGTACGCCGTGATGGCCACAACGTCAGCCATGCCGGTGACCACCCAGCAGAACCAGTAGGTCCAGCCGGTAAAATAGCCCGCCCACGGGCCGAGCAGGTCTGACGCGAAGTCGCTGAAGGATTTGTATTCAAGATTCGAGAGCAGCAATTCACCCATTGCACGCATCACGAAAAAGAGCATAAAACCGATGATCATATAAACGAAGATGATCGACGGGCCGGCAAGACTGATGGTTTTGCCCGAGCCCATAAACAGCCCTGTGCCGATGGCTCCGCCAATGGCAATAAGCTGAATGTGACGGTTCGTGAGATTTCGCCGTAGCGACTGTTCAGACGTCGCCTCTTCTGCGGCGGCGACTTTGACCTGATCTACCATGTGATATTTTCCTGTTTATGCCTGTCTGTGTTGTTAAGGCTCTTCTGGCCTTTATTTACGCCAAATAAATGACGGCCCCTGTGTAAGGACTAATCGATAGTAGGTAAGAATCGGCGGGATGAATACTATGATTTGAATATTATGTTAATAATATGTTGAAAGTGAGTGTCATATCACTCATACAGCGCGAAACAGCTCACAAAAATACACGTAACAGTTTCGTTTGCAATACAAAATGTTGATTCCGTCGTAACTCCGGGTTTTATCGCTATTTTCCTCTCCCCGATCGGAGAGAGGAAAATAAGAAAAACCGATTACAGGATTTCCAGCAGCTCGACTTCAAACACCAGGGTGCTGAATGGCGGAATGGACGCGCCAGCGCCACGCTCGCCGTAAGCCAGGTTGTGCGGGATAGTCAGTTCCCATTTGGAACCTACTGGCATCAGGGTCAGGGCTTCGATCCAGCCTGCGATAACGCCGTTGACCGGGAACTCAGCCGGTTCGCCACGCGCGACGGAGCTGTCGAACACGGTACCGTCGATCAGCTTACCGGTGTAGTGTACGCGAACGTGGTCGGTACGCGCCGGGATTGCGCCATCACCCTGATTGATTACGCGGAACTGCAAGCCGGACTCGGTGCTGTTCACGCCTTCACGCTCACGGTTCTCTTCCAGATATTTCACGCCTTCTGCCGCCATCTCTTCGAAACGCGCGCGACGTACGGCGTCAGCACGTTCGTGGATTTCACGCAGCGCACGGTGCACAACGTCAACCGGCACAGCGGGCTGCTTGCCTTCCAGCGCGTCAGCGATACCCGCCACCAGCGCTTCCGGTAACAGACCTTCCAGGCCGGATTCGCTCAGCTGCTGTCCTACCTGCAAGCCGATGCCGTAGCTTGCCTGCGCTTCGATAGTGTCAAAAGTCGGGGTGGTCATGGGTTTTCCTTCCATCACATTTAAAGTAGCGGGCAGCATATCAGCCATGCCCTTATGGGTAAAACTTTGTCTTAAGTAAAGGTGACAAACTGCGACGAAACGGAAACAATAGTAGCCGTCAGGATTTTCCCTAATATATGTCACGAAAGCTGGCTTTGTTACGCCCATCAGGCAGTTAGCAAACTACACTTCTCAGGACAGGATAAAAAGACGCGGAGCAGGAGGAGAGCCATGCCCGGGCGATTTGAACTGAAACCTACCCTGGCGAAAATCTGGCATGCGCCGGATAACTTTCGCATCATGGACCCGCTGCCGCCTTTGCATCGCAGAGGCATTATCATCGGCGCGTTGCTGATCGTCATCGGCTTCCTGCTTCCTTCCGGCAGTGACAACGTTGATACCGCGCCGGTCAGCCGGAATGCTGAGCTGGATATCCAGTCGCAAAGCCAGCCGCAGCCTGGTTCACAGCCGATGCAGACGCAGCTGGTCACACCGTCTAACGATCCGGGCCAGGTTGCGCCGGTTGAACCTGAACCTGTTCAGGAAGATCAGGAGCAGGCCGCCGCCCCTTCAGAGCCACAGGCGCAACAGCCCACCGGCATTGAGCAGCAGTGGCGTTCGTATCGCGTAGAGCCTGGGAAAACTCTTGCCCAGCTGTTCCGCGACCACAATTTGCCAGCAACGGATGTGTATGCCATGGCGCAAGTCGAGGGGGCAGGCAAGCCGCTCAGCAACCTGCAAAATGGTCAGATGGTGCAGATCCGTCAGAACGCCAGCGGCGTGGTGACCGGGTTAACGATCGATACCGGAAACGGGCAGCAGGTACTGTTTACCCGCCAGCCGGACGGCAGTTTCATCAGAGCACGTTAATGGCCCAGGCCGGGTAAGGCGATGCCGCCACCCGGCACTTTTGTTCTCAGGCACGCCGTTTATTCACCCACCAGATCCCCGAGCAGACCAGCACCAGCGCAATCGCGTATTTGATGTCCAGAATGTTTTCGCCGAGGAAGATGGCGGAGAGCACCGTCCCTGCTACAGGTATGACAAAGTTGAACGGGGCAATCATACTCACGCGGTTTACTTTCAGCAGCGCGCTCCACAGGGCGAACGCCACGGATGAGAGCAGCGTCAGATACCCCAGCACGGCGACGGCTTTCATGCTGTGCACCTCCAGCGTCCCGCCCGTGGCATAGCCTCCCGCAACCAGTGCCGCCCCGCCTATCCCCAGCTGCCATCCCGTCATCACCGTCGGGTCAACGGTCTGGGAAATGCGTTTCCCGTAAAGCGTGGCCGCAGAGAGAATAAAGGCGGCCAGCACCACAAATCCGTCACCTTTCCACACAAACTGGAACTCACTTAACCCGCTGTGGAAGTTCACCAGCATCACCCCGGCAAAGCCCAGAACACACCCCAGCGTTTTGTTATAGCTGAGTTTGTCGTTGTGGTAGATAAAGTGCGCCAGCAGCACGCTGAAGAAGGTCCCGGTGGCATTCATGATGGAGCCGTTCACCCCGGTCGTGTAGGCCAGGCCGATATAAAAGAAGGTGTACTGGAGGGAGGTCTGGGTCAGTCCGAGGATCGTGAGCTGGCCAAACTGCGTGGGCGTGAGCCTGCCAATCGGTTTTCGCTGGGCCAGGGCAAAAAGCAGCAGCAACGCGCCGGCAAACAGAAAACGGTATCCGGCAAAGACGACTTTGGAGGGGATATCATCGGTCGCGATCTGAAAGAGTTCGTAGCCACTTTTAATGGCCGGGTACGAGCTTCCCCAAAGCAGACAGCAGAGCGTGGCGCAGGCATAGGCCACATTTCGACGGGCAAAGACGGGCGTGGGCAGAGCAGTATCCATGACAAATCTCATAAATAAAATTGCGTTTCAATTTATTATTAGAGAATGCGTCAGGAATAGCGACCTTACAAGAGCAAAAGATGACGTAGGGTCATGCTAAAAAGCAAAACGCCGGCACAAGGCCGGCGCTTCGACGCGAGCAGAGTAAAAAATTACTCTGCTACTACGTTAACAACCAGTTTAGCGAATACTTCGCTGTGAACCTGGAAGTCAACTTCGTGCTCACCAGTGGTACGCAGAACGCCGTTCGGCAGACGAACTTCGCTCTTAGCCACTTTAACGCCTGCCGCAGTAACTGCATCAGCGATATCGCGGGTACCGATGGAACCGAACAGTTTACCTTCGTCGCCAGCTTTGGACGCGATGGTAACGGTGCCCAGTGCGTTGATTGCTTCAGCGCGAGCGTTAGCAGCCGCCAGAACGTCAGCCAGTTTGGCTTCCAGTTCAGCACGACGTGCTTCGAAAAACTCTACGTTTTTCTTAGTAGCTGGAACAGCTTTACCCTGTGGAACCAGGAAGTTACGAGCGTAACCCGCTTTAACGTTTACCTGATCACCCAGGCTGCCCAGGTTTGCTACTTTATCAAGCAGAATAACTTGCATTACCTTATCCTCTTAAAGTCGTATTAATGGACCGTGCCCGATTACTGATGACGATCAGTGTACGGCAGCAGAGACAGGTAGCGAGCGCGTTTGATAGCGCGAGCCAGCTGACGCTGATATTTTGCACGAGTACCGGTGATACGGCTTGGGACAATCTTACCGCTTTCGGTGATGTAGTTTTTCAGCGTTGCGATATCTTTATAGTCGATCTCTTGAACGCCTTCCGCGGTGAAACGGCAGAACTTGCGACGACGGAAATAACGTGC
Source organism: Enterobacter cloacae complex sp. 677-3DZ2D5B (assembly GCF_004136695.1). Classification (NCBI taxonomy): domain Bacteria; kingdom Pseudomonadati; phylum Pseudomonadota; class Gammaproteobacteria; order Enterobacterales; family Enterobacteriaceae; genus Enterobacter; species Enterobacter cloacae complex sp. 677-3DZ2D5B. The sequence goes on from NZ_QFLS01000008.1 coordinate 100,962, forward strand.
CATATGGCTAGTCTCCAGAATCTATCAAATCAATCTGCTCGGCATGCAGAACCATTTTGCTCAGGCCGTTCTTTGCCTTGTGGCAAGAAATGAACCCCTGAACGATTACTGCGCTACCGACCGTTAAACTGTGAGTAATGGCCTGGTTTTCGTGTCCGCTAATAATTACGGGCATTTGGCACCACGCCTGCCGGTGAAACCCGGCTTCCTCTTGCACAGAACGATGCTCAAGCACGAACTGGCAATGCGGAATTCCTGATGGGCTGACCTTTCGAAGGGGGGTCCTGCACACGGTGCCGGACAACACCAGACGGTTGGTCATCAGAAATTACTCTTCAGAATCCCCAGCATCAGAATCATCTGCGGTTTCGTTTGCGAAATCATCGCGACGCTCACGGCGCTCGTCTTTCGCTTTAACCATCGGAGATGCTTCGGTCACTGCGTGTTTGGTACGCATAACCATGCTGCGGATAACGGCATCGTTGAAGCGGAAGGTAGTTTCCAGCTCATCGATCACTTCCTGCGGAGCTTCAACGTTCATCAGAACGTAGTGTGCTTTGTGCAGTTTGTTGATCGGGTAAGCCAGCTGACGGCGGCCCCAGTCTTCCAGACGGTGGATCGTGCCTTCTGCACCAGTGATGGCAGCAGAGTAACGCTCGATCATGCCCGGAACCTGTTCGCTCTGGTCAGGGTGGACCATAAAAACGATTTCGTAATGACGCATCGAATTGCTCCTTACGGATTATTCAGCCTCCTGTCTGGGTCAGCCGAGGCCCGGGGAGGCAAGGAACGTGTTAAAGGTCGGCTGAAAAATTGACGCGTCATAATACTTGCGCTCCCCAGGAAACTCAAGCTGATTGCACAAATAATTCGCACAAAGGGTAAAGCTGTTCTAAGTGGGTGATTTAAAATCGCACTCATCAGAAGCGCTGTTTTTTTGAACAACATCATCAGAAATGGTCACCCATCCCAACCCGGGTAGCGATTACACTTTAATCAGAAACCCTGAACAGAGAAGGAGAGCATTCCCCCGTATCACAGCACGCAGTCGTGGAGCGCATATCATGAAAAGAATCGCAATCGCCATTTTGGCTGCGCTTTTGCTCAGTGCAAACGCGATGGCAGCCATCAGAATAGACAGCCAACAGGCCAGAAACATGGATGATGTGCAGAGCTTAGGCGTTATTTACATCAATCATAACTTCGCCACTGAAAGTGAAGCAGATCAGGCGCTTAATGAAGAAACCGATGCGCAGGGCGCAAAATACTATCACGTCATGCTGACACGTGAGCCCGGCAGCAACGGTAATATGCACGCCAGTGCAGATATTTACCAGTAACGCTTTATCGCTAGCACCAGGAAAGCCAAAGAAAATCAAAGCCATATATAATTTGCCCCCTGCCCGGGGGCTTTTTTATGAATGGCTCCGGAATACCACCGGTTACAACTGTTTCGGTATTCCAGAGCACTTATTCACTTCTGCCCGTAATAAGCATTCGGGCCGTGCTTACGCATGAAATGCTTGTTCATCAGATAATCATCAATGCCCTGAAGCTGTGGGTTAATGCCGCGCGCAATCCACGCCATTCTGGCCACCTCTTCCATCACCACCGCGTTATGCACGGCGTCATGCGCATCTTTACCCCAGGAGAATGGACCATGCTGGTACACCACAATACCCGGCGTATGCAGTGGTTCCGTCTCACCCAGCGTTTCGATAATGACCCTGCCGGTGTTAAGTTCGTACTCGCCTTCGACCTCAGTCTGCGTTAACGCCCGCGTGCAGGGAATATCACCGAAGAAGTAGTCCGCGTGCGTTGTACCCAAAGCAGGGATCGCCAGCCCGGCCTGTGCCCAGGCGGTGGCGTGCGTGGAATGGGTATGTACTATCCCCCCCAAGGACGGGTAACGCTGGTACAGCGCCAGATGGGTTGCCGTATCAGAAGAAGGACGCCATTTGCCTTCAACGACCTGTCCTTCCAGGTCAACCACCACCATATCGTCCGCTTTCATGGCGTCATAGGCCACGCCGCTCGGCTTAATCACCACCAGCCCCTGCTCGCGATCGATGGCGCTTACGTTGCCCCACGTAAACGTCACCAGTCCATAGCGCGGGAGATCCATATTGGCTTCAAAGACCTGCTGTTTCAGCTTAAGCATGTTCCGCCTCCATCAGTCCTGCCCGCGCCATGCGCTCGCACACCCAGTCCCGGGCTTTCGCCACTTCTGCCGCCGGATCGTCCGCGGTTTCGCTCCACATCTCAATCAGGTAAGGCCCGCAATAACCTGTCTGTTTGAGCGTCTGGAAGCACCGTTCGAAATCCACCACCCCGGTGCCGAACGGTACGTTTTTAAACACGCCGGGACGGGTATCTTTAACGTGCACCGCCACGATATGCCCGATGCCCGCCTGAAGCTCCATCTGTACGTCGTTATCCCATGCCGACAGGTTGCCGATATCCGGATAAAGCTGGAACCACGGGTTATTCAGATAGTGCGCGTAGCCCAGCGCCTTGCTGATGGAGTTCATCAACGGATAATCCATGATCTCCATCGCCAGCGTCACCTGCGCACGGCTTGCCATCTCAACGCTCTCTTTCAGGCCGTCACGGAAACGACGGCGCGTTTCATCATTGGCTTCCTGATAGTAAACATCATAACCCGCCAGTTGGATCACGCGGATGCCGACATCCTGTGCGAAGCGAATAGCTTTACGCATGATCTCCAGCCCTTCGGCGCGTACGGCATCATCTTCGCTGCCAAGCGGAAAACGACGATGAGCGCTCAGGCACATGGATGGCACGCGCACGCCGGTTTCGGCAATGGCGCTCACCAGCGCCAGACGCTGGTCGCGGCTCCAGTCCAGGCGAGCAAGACGCTCGTCCGTCTCATCCAGCGACATTTCGACAAAATCGAAACCCAGCTGCTTCGCCAGCTGTAACCGCTCCAGCCAGCACTCCCCCGCAGGGAGTGCCTTTTCATAGATGCCAAGCGGGACCTGTTTTGACAACATACCCGCTCCTTAACCCCAAAGCTGAGCGATTGAGCGTTTAAACTGACGCGCCGCTTCCACCGGAGATTCCGCATCGCGAATGCTACGACCGGCAATAAAGACGTGAATTGGAATCCCCTTGAACAGCGGCAGATCTTCCAGCGCCAGGCCACCGGTTACGGTCACTTTGAAGCCCATATCGGCCAGACGTTTGATCGCGCTGATATCGGCTTCACCCCACGCCACGCCTGCGGCCTGCGCATCACGGCTGCGGTGATAAACCACCTGCTGGATACCTGCTTCGCGCCACTCCTGCGCCTGCTCCCAGGTCCAGAAACCGGTCAGTTCAATCTGCACGTCGCCATTGAACTCCTTCGCCACGTCCAGCGCGCCTTTCGCAGTGTTGATATCCGCACAGCAGATCACGGTGACCCAGTCGGCGTTGGCTTCAAAGCACATGCGAGAGAGAATTTTGCCCGCATCGGCGATTTTGGCATCCGCCAGCACGATTTTATGCGGATAGAGCGCCTTCAGGTCACGAACCGCACGAACGCCTTCGCCCACGCACAGAATGGTGCCGACTTCGATGATGTCCACTTCTTCCGCAATCAGACGGGTGGTTTCGTAAGCGTGAGACAGAGTCTGGTTATCCAGCGCGACCTGCAACATTGGTAATGACATTTTAAATTCCTCTTAAACGGCCGCCGCAGTGGCGTTATCAATTAAATCCAGCACGTCCTGCGCGGTACGGCAGGCGCGTAAACGGTCAAAATTAGCTTCATCATCAAACAGATTGACGATCTGCATGATGCCCACCTCCTGGTGGGTATTGGCATCGACAGCCGCCATAGTGATAAGGATGTCGACCGGGTCGTTATCTTCGTGGTTAAACACCAGCGGCGTTTTCAACGTCACCAGCGCGAAGCCGGTTTTCTTGACGCCCTCTTCCGGGCGGCCATGCGGCATCGCCAGGCCTGGCGCAATCACAAAGTAAGGGCCATGCTGCGCCACGCCATCCAGAATCGCCTGGTAGTAACGCGGCTCGACAACGTCAGCCTTAACCAGCAGATCCACGCTCAGCTTCACCGCTTCCTGCCAGGTGCTGGCTTCGGCCTGTAAAAGGATGGAGTTATTCTCTGCCAGCGAATCACGTAGTTTCATGTGGCATCCTTACTTCACGTCTTGTGGGAAGTGTTCTTTGATCACTTCCAGCAGCTTTGGTCCGAAATCCGCAGGCGACAGCATGTTGCGTACGCCTACCACGTATTTGTTGCCCGACACGCTAATCTCGCCGGCAATGTGCGTTGAGGCGATGATGATGTCCGCGCCGTTCAGTTCACTTTTGTATTCACCCACTGCGCAGCTGTTCACCGTGTGGTCAATGTTTGACTGGGTTAAAAACTGGTCCACTTTCATCTTCATGATCATGGAGCTACCTTGCCCATTGCCACACACAGCCAGGATACGTACGGTCATAATCGAAACTCCTTAATGAGCAGACACTTCTGCTGTTTGTTTTTCTGCATCTTCTTCAGCCCGCAGCGAACGGCCAGCGAAGAACATATAAGCCAGGGCAATCAGGATGATGACGGCCATAAAGACCAGCCCGACGGACGCAAAGCCCTGCATCATCGGCGGCGCCAGAATTGACCAGTCCGCCATGCCCATCCAGGCGCTCATGCCGGTGAGCTTGACCGCCCACACGCACCCGAAGATTTCAACCATGCCCATCACCAGGCAGATCTTGAGCGCTGCGCGCCATCCGCCGAAGTGGTTAGCAAACACGCCGATAGTGGCGTTGGAGAAGAACATCGGGATAAAGCCAGGAATAATCAGGATTGAGGAGCCACAGCCCACCAGAATGCCGACCGCAATCAGCTGGCCGATGGTGCCCCACATAAAGCCCCAGACAACGGCGTTTGGCGCAAAGCTATAGATAGCCGCACAGTCAATCGCCAGCACCGCGCCAGGGATCAGGCGCTGGGAGATGCCATTAAACGCTTCCGACAGTTCGGCGACGAACATACGCACGCCCTGGGTGATGATGAAAATAGCAACAGCGAAGGAGAAACCGGTTTGCAGGATATAGACCGTCCAGTGGGTTTTACCCGCCATCGCCTGCACCACGTCAATGCCAAAGGAGAGCAGGATAGCGCCGAAGAAGATGGTCATCACAATTGCCGTGGAGACGATGTTGTCGTGGAAGATATTCAGCCAGCCAGGCAATTTGAGATCTTCAACACTCTCCTCTTTTTTGCCCAGGTACGGCGCGACTTTGTAAGCAATCCAGGAGGCGAACTGCTGCTGGTGACCGATGGAGAAACCGCAGCCGTCCGTAACGTCCTGCGTTGGCTTATACATCATGTTGGAGGTGATGCCCCAGTAAAGTGAGACCAGCACTGCCGTGCAGATGACCGTGGTCCACATTGGGTAGCCGAAGATATAGAGAGAAACGGCAATCAGACCCGCCTGCTGGAACATGATGTGCCCGGTGAGCATGATGGTGCGAATACCGGTGATACGGCGCAGGAGCACGTAAATGATGTTCAGCGCCAGCGCGAGCAGTACCGCATACCCAACCCAGCTGTATGCATCTCCCATGCGATCGATGGTGGCCATCATGGACGCGTAAGTGTCAGAGATGGCGCCGTTAATGCCGTACACCTCTGACATTTTGGCAACAACCGGCTTAAACGTGCTGGTCAGAATGCCAGACCCCGCCTGCAACAGCATAAAACCAATGATGGTTTTGATGGTGCCTTTGATAATCACGCTGACGCTTTTGCGCAGCAGGATGTACCCCAGGCACGTCACGATACCCAGCAACAGCGGGGCGTTGGTCATTACCTGATTAAAGAAAACGGTAAAGACGTTGTAGAGGATCTCCATAACTCTCTCCAGAAAATGAGAACACGAGGGGCAATCCCTGTGTGGTTGGTGTCATCACTCTATTAATCACAAATAATCATCACAAGATTGCATTTGATTATTTGTGACGGATCACGCAATTTATTTCCATGGCGTTAGTAATGATTTTCACTACCGAACCAATCCAATAAATAAATTCTTAATTTTCAGTATATTAATCATTTATAGCGGTTATCTTATCAACGTCATGATGTTTTTTCTGTGATGTGACGAGGGGAATTTTCCGTAAATAAGCCATTGCAAATCGGTTTAAACAGTGCCAGCATTAATCACAACAAGTCACAGTATGATTACTTTTGATTAAAACCAGGAGTCAAACGATGAGTAAAGTGAAAACCATCACCCGTGAATCATGGATTCTGAGTACCTTTCCGGAGTGGGGTAGCTGGCTGAACGAAGAGATCGAGCAGGAACAGGTTGCTCCTGGCACATTTGCGATGTGGTGGCTGGGCTGCACCGGAATCTGGCTGAAATCAGAAGGCGGCGCCAACATTTGTGTTGATTTCTGGTGCGGCACCGGCAAACAGAGCCACGGCAATCCACTGATGAAAAAAGGCCACCAGATGCAGCGTATGGCCGGCGTTGAAAAGCTCCAGCCGAACCTGCGCACCACGCCTTTTGTGCTTGATCCTTTTGCCATTCGCCAGATCGACGCCGTTCTCTCTACCCACGATCACAACGATCATATCGACGTGAACGTGGCGGCAGCGGTAATGCAAAACTGCGCGGACGACGTACCGTTTATCGGGCCGCAGACCTGCGTGGATTTGTGGATTGGCTGGGGCGTGCCAAAAGAGCGCTGCATCGTGATGAAGCCGGGCGACGTGGTGAAAATCAAAGACATTGAGATTCACGCGCTGGATGCCTTTGACCGCACCGCGCTGATCACCCTGCCTGCCGATCAGAAAGCCGCAGGCGTACTGCCAGACGGGATGGACGAGCGCGCAGTGAACTATCTGTTCAAAACGCCTGGCGGTTCCCTGTATCACAGCGGTGACTCCCACTACTCCAACTACTACGCGAAGCACGGTAACGAGCACCAGATTGACGTGGCGCTTGGCTCTTACGGTGAAAACCCGCGCGGGATCACCGACAAAATGACCAGCGCGGATATGCTGCGTATGGCCGAAGCGCTGAAAACCAAAGTGGTGATCCCGTTCCACCATGATATCTGGTCAAACTTCCAGGCCGATCCGCAAGAGATCCGCGTCCTGTGGGAGATGAAAAAAGACCGCCTCAAGTATGGCTTCAAGCCGTTCATCTGGCAGGTTGGCGGCAAGTTCACCTGGCCGCTGGATAAAGACAATCTTGAGTATCACTACCCGCGTGGTTTCGATGATTGCTTTACGATTGAACCCGATCTGCCGTTCAAGTCCTTCCTCTGATACCGAGGCCCAATCGCCAGACCCTGCGTCTGGCGATGTCATTTTTAATTTAGTAATTTCACGCTATTTCAAATATCATCTTTTCAAATCAATTCTTATCGGAATAGCTCATGACGGAAGCGCAACGGCATCAAATTTTACTGGAACTCCTGGCGCAAACAGGGTTTATCACCGTCGAGAAAGTGATCGAACGTTTAGGGATCTCCCCCGCTACCGCGCGACGGGATATCAACAAGCTGGATGAGAGCGGCAAGCTGAAAAAAGTCCGCAATGGCGCAGAGGCCATCAGCCAGCAGCGTCCACGCTGGACGCCGATGAACATCCACCAGGCGCAGAATCACGATGAAAAGGTGCGGATTGCCAGAGCGGCGTCACAGCTGGTGAATCCCGGGGAGAGCGTGGTGATCAACTGCGGTTCGACGGCGTTTCTGCTGGGCCGTGAAATGTGCGGCAAGCCGGTGCAAATCATTACCAACTATCTGCCGCTGGCCAATTATCTCATTGACCAGGAACATGAAAGCGTGGTGATCATGGGCGGCCAGTATAACAAGAGCCAGTCCATCACCCTGAGCCCGCAGGACAGTGAAAACAGCCTCTACGCCGGGCACTGGATGTTTACCAGCGGCAAAGGCCTGACGGCGGATGGACTGTATAAAACCGATATGCTCACCGCAATGGCAGAGCAGAACATGCTTAACGTGGTGGGCAAGCTGGTGGTGCTGGTCGACAGCAGCAAGGTCGGTGAACGTGCCGGCATGCTTTTCAGCCGCGCCGAGCAAATCAGCATGGTGATCACCGGCAAAAACGCCAACCCCGAGATCCTCAGCAAGCTGGAGGATCAGGGTGTCACGGTGCTGCGCGTTTAAAGGTGCTGGCGGAAGAATTCCACGGTTGCTTCCAGCGCCTCCGGGGTAATACGGTGCCGGACACCCGCTCCCCACAGGCAGGTCAGATTGCTGTCCAGCCCTTCGCGCTGTAGCGCCTGTTGCAGGCGGAACGTTTCACCGGGCGGTACGACGTCGTCGGCATCCCCATGCCACAGCAGCAGCGGACGATCGGCCAGCTGCGAAAGCGCATGGCTGACGTCCCATTCAGACAACAGGGTCTCAATCTCCTGAGGGGCCTGCGGCGGGAACAGCGTCTTTGCCAGCGACGTAAAGTAGCCCGATCCCATCAGGCAAGCCACGGACGTCACCTCCGGATGCCTGGCCATGATCCCCAGCGCCGTCATTCCGCCCATTGATGCGCCTGCGACCGCCAGCCGTTTCCCCTCCACCAGCCCGGCCTGCAAGAGCGCGTCACGCAGCCCGGCGAACTCGGTCAGATTGCCGTGCAGCGTTTGCCAGAACAGCCCCAGCCGCGCCTGCTCATCGCCCGTAAAGCGTGCCCCATGATTCGGCGCATCAGGCATGACCACCCGGAAACCGGCCTGCGCCAGCGCGACGGCAAAATAGCTGTAGACCAGCTTCGAGGAGAGAAAGCCATGATAGAAAACTACCGTCGGCAGCGGCTGTTCACCTTTACCAGCCGGAAAAGCATGGATGATTTCATGCTCACTCAGCTGGCGAGTTTCAATTTCAATCATTGTCGATCCTGTGCTGATGAATGATTCATAATGTTGAGAGCTGGATTACGGTTTCACGATATTTTCATTCGAAATCTACGTCCCAGATAACACTTCGGGAACATTCCCCCAAAACTAAATTCGCAGACAACTACACTATGGCTATCAGGAAAAGAGACAGGTTTATGCGCAGGCTTACCGCTTTATTGCTGGTCTCGCTGCTCAGCGGATGTTCCGTATTGCAGGGTACGCCAGAACCGGCGCCGCCGGTTACCGATCATCCTCAGGAAATTCGTCGTAATCAGACGGAAGGATTACAACGCCTGGGTACCGTATCCGCGATGGTTCGTGGTTCCCCGGATGATGCAGAAGACGCAATTGAAGCGCAGGCCGTTGCCGCAAAAGCAGATTATTACGTCATCACGATGATTGATGAAACCATTATTACGGGACAGTGGTACGCCCAGGGCATTTTGTACCGTAAGTAAGCATCATCATTTGAACGACTTTTACACTGCTTTGCGTCCGTAGACATTTTCCTGTCCACAATAAACTCCATGCCAGCAACAATGGAAATGAGTTTATTCGCGAAGGATTGCCCGGCGGATACCGGAGACACGTGAAAAGGAGCTGACGATGAAACGAACCCTTGCTTTAACGACGCTATTGCTTTCAGCGGGCCTGCTGAGCACCACGGCGCAGTCGGCCGAATTTGCCAGCGCGGATTGCGTCACGGGCCTGAACGAGATTGGTCAGATCTCCGTCAATAATATCACGGGGAGTCCGCAAGACGTTGAACGTGTCGTCGCTCTGAAGGCCGATGAACAGGGCGCATCCTGGTATCGCATCGTCCAGATGCAGGAAGATCACCATGTTAATCACTGGCGCGTGCAGGCCATTCTTTATGCCTAATCCCTTCCGATAAAAGCCACTTAATTTTAGTGGCTTTTCACTTTTGCAAATTTTTTATCTTTCCCAAAACCTAACGAAAACAAACATGTAACATTAGGTTACATTAAAAAGGTAAACGTTATCTCTGCTCTGCCGTTGAACAGCCATCACTTTTCAATAATGAGCAATTTATGATCACCTTTTTCCGCCGGGCAGGTCTGGGCACGAAGCTATCGCTGCTAACAGGTGCCAGTGTCGCCACGCTTTTTTTGCTGTTCACTTTTCTGTTGAGCCACAACGCCAGCCAGCAGCTTGAAGATCTTGCGGTTGAAGACCTGCATAACCAGTCTACCGGCATGGTGGATATGGTAGAGATGTTCAACACCAGCCTGAGCGAAGAGGTCGAGAGCTATACCCGCCTGTTCACCACCTTTTTGCCACAGCCATTGAACAGCGACAGCAGCCAGAGCCGCACCATTAACGGCCTTACCGTTCCTCTGCTGAAGGGCGGTGAAACGGAGTTGCATGAAAACAATACGCTTTCTGATGACTTCCTGAGCCGAACGGGGGCCATCTCGACGCTGTTTGTCCGCAGCGGTAACGATTTTATCCGCGTGGCCACGTCGCTGCGCAAAGAGAATGGCGACCGCGCCATCGGAACCGTTCTTGATAGCACCAGCCCGGCATTTGCGGCTGTCACCAAAGGGGAGGTCTATCGCGGCCTCGCGCTGCTGTTCGGCAAGCGCTATATCACGCAGTACCAGCCTGTTAAAAATGCGGAAGGCCAGGTTATCGGGATTATCTTTGTTGGCGTCGACATCACCCATTCCTGGAACGTCATGCGCGAGAAAATCCTTAACCGTCGTCTGGGCAAGAGCGGTCACTTCTTTGTACTGGATCGCAGCAGCGGTAAAACGCGCGGACAGTATCTGTTCCATGCCAGCGAAGAGGGCAAACTGCCCAACTGGGGCACGGCGACACAGCAGCAGCTTCTGAGTGATAAAGCCGGCACGCTGGAACGCGTGAGCGCGGATGGCCGTACGCTCAAAGTCGCCTACACGCCGCTGCCGGGCTGGAACTGGACCATCGTGGGTGAAGTGGATAAAGCCGTACTGCTTTCAAGCGTCACCACGCTGCGCGATCGCTTCCTGATGGCGGGCGTGGTGCTATCCGCGCTCTTCGCGGGCCTGTTCGTTATCCTCATTCGCCGGATGCTAACCCGCCCACTGCGCGCAGTGATCGCGCTTGCCCGGCAGTATGCCGCAGGCGATCTTCGCGCCAGCCTGCCGGTAACCCGCCAGGATGAAGTCGGCCAGCTGATTGATGCCATCAACGGGATCGGGGGCGGCCTGCAAAAAATTGTGTTGCAGGTCCGCGAGGCCGCAAGCGAAATCCATCTGGGGACTAACGCGCTGGCTTCAGATACCGGCGAGATCTCTGAACAAATCAACAAACAGGCCAGCAGCGTTGAGGAGACCTCCGCCAGCATGGAGCAATTAGCCGCCACCGTGCAGCAAAATGCCGCCAACATGGAGCAAACTCAGCAGCTGGTGGGGGAAACCTCGCGCGCGGTGCATCAGGGTGGAGAGACGGTGACCCACGCAGTTTCCACCATGGATGATATTCGTGATGCATCGAAACGCATTGAAGACATCACCCGCGTGATTGAGTCCATCGCTTTCCAGACCAATATCCTGGCGCTCAATGCGGCGGTTGAAGCGGCGCGGGCGGGCGAGCACGGGAAAGGTTTCGCAGTGGTGGCGCAAGAGGTGCGCGCCCTGGCCGCACGCAGCGCCAACGCGGTAAAAGAGATTGAGCAGCTGATTGGCGACACGCTGAACAAGGTGAGCGAAGGCCATGCGCTTTCTGAGCAGACGCGTCTGGCGATGGATGCCATCATTGTTCATATCGATAACATCAGCCAGCTTGTTACCGAGATCAACCACGCCTCCCGCGAGCAGTCTGCGGGGATTGGTCAGGTGAATCTGGCGATGACGCACATCGGTGAGGCATCGCACATCAATGCCGATCGTATCTCACGCAGCGAGCAGACGGCGCAGACGCTGCGCGAGAAGGGTTCACATCTCACCCGGCTGGTGAGCCTGTTCCAGCTTAAAGCTTAACCGACCCGGCCCGTGGCGCGCAGCAGCAGGTCGTTTTGCACCTGTTCGCTCATCAGCGTGCCGCCCCGGGTATCCAGCATCATGCGGCACCACGCCTGCGCCACGGGCGGCGTTGCGTGCCGCAGCATCTGGCTTCCGGCCCCGAGTAAAAAGAGCTGCCGCGCGATCTCCCTGCCCTGCGCTTCCTGCGGTTTACGCAGCTTCTGCTGTAGCTGCCGCCAGCTGCGATCGAAGTGCCTGTCCTGGCCTTTTACCTGCGCGAAATCATCGGCGAGCAGGTCGAGAATGCCCGACTGCTTCGCCAGTACGCGCAGTACATCCAGGCACATAATATTGCCAGAGCCTTCCCAGATGCTGTTGACGGGCATTTCACGGTACAACCGCGGAAGCTCACTCTCTTCGCAATAGCCTGCGCCGCCCAGCACCTCCATTGCCTCTGCCACAAACGGTATGCCCGCTTTGCAGACGCTGTATTTTGCCGCCGGAGTGAATAGCCGCGCCCATGCGGCTTCCTGCGGGTCGGTGCGGTTATCCCACGCCCGGGCGAGTCGGAACAGCAGTGCCGTGTGTCCCTCCAGCACCAGCGCCATACGGCTTAGCACGTCGCGCATTAACGGCTGGTCGATAAGATTTTTGCCGAAGGTCTGCCGCTGATGGGCATGATAAAGCGCCACCGAGAGCGCACGGCGCATCAGTCCGTGGCTACCAAGCGCGCAGTCAAAGCGCGTCAGCCCGCCCATCTTCAGAATTTGCCGGACACCTTCACCCTCTTCGCCCAGCAGCCAGCCGTAAGCATCAAGGAACTCAGCCTCACTGCTGGCATTTGAACGGTTACCGAGCTTGTCCTTTAGACGCTCAAGGCGCACGGCATTGCGTTGCCCGTCGGGTAAGAAACGCGGGACAAAAAAGCAGGACAACCCGCCCTTCGCCTGCGCGAGCACCAGATGCGCATCGCTCTGCGGCACGGAGAAAAACCATTTGTGCCCCACCAGCCGGTAACTGCCATCACTGCATTTCTCTGCTTTGGTGGTATTACTGAGTACGTCCGAACCGCCCTGCTTTTCCGTCATCCCCATGCCGATCAGCAGGCCGCGCTTTTGCGCCCCCGGTGCGAGATGGGGATCGTAGCGATCGCTCATCAGCGGCGTTAACCAGTCGTGAAACGGTTTGGGCAGCGACTGTAGCAACAGCGGCGTGGCCGCAAAGGTCATGGTCACCGGGCATAGCGTTCCCGCCTCCACCTGAGCATGCAGCACAAAACGCGCGGCCCGGGCGACGAACGATCCTTTCCGCGCCTCCTCCTCCCACGCCAGGTTGTGCACCCGGTTGGCGCAAAGCCCCTGCATCAGAAGATGCCATGCTGGATGAAAGCGGACGTCGTCCAGCCGCTCTCCCGTGGCGTCATAACGCAGCAGCTCCGGCGGATTAACGTTCGCCAGCCTGCCCAGCTCCAGCGACTCCGCCGTACCCAACTGCTGTCCGATGCTGGCAAGAAGATCCACATCCCACTCAGCCCCTTCGCGCGCTACCGCATCGCGCAGGGCGCAATCAGAGAGAAAAAGGTTGCTGTTCGATAGCGGTGCAGGTTGATTAAAAACGGTATGTGTCTGCCAGTGCATGCTGTCTCCCTCCTTTCATTGGCAATAAAGGTAAGTATGGACAGAGGGCATGCACGCTGCATGGGAGGGGGGTCACACGATGACGATCGTGTTGATATCATTCGTGAAATAGCTCACAGAACATAAGAATAAACTATTTCATTACTTCACTAATGCTGAATAATTTATTCTTACCCCGTTTTTGTGAGGATCGTTATGCAACAGGATGCGCACAAGCGTGCATTAATTGCAGGCTCCATCGGTAATTTCATCGAGTGGTATGAATTTGCGGTCTACGGTTTTCTGGCAACGGTGATTGCCAGAAACTTCTTCCAGCTTGAGGGGGAAGCGGAGCTCACCAGCCTGATCCTTACCTGGGCCTCGTTCGCCATCGCTTTCTTCTTCCGTCCGCTGGGTGCGGTGGTCTTTGGCCGCATTGGCGACAGGATTGGCCGCAAACCGACGCTGATTATCGTGCTGGTATTGATGACGCTCGCCACCGCTGCCATCGGTATTGTGCCGGTCTACGCCAGTATCGGGATTGCCGCGCCGCTGATCGTTACACTCCTGCGTATTCTGCAAGGACTGTTCGCGGGCGGTGAGTATGGCGGTGCGGTCTCATTGATGACGGAGTTCGCCCCGCGCGGCAAGCGCGGTCTTTACGGGGCATGGCAGTCCTTCACCGTGGCGCTCGGGCTGTTAGCGGGCGCAGGCATTGTCGCGTTGCTCTCTGCCCTGCTCTCCCCTGAAGCCTTGCACGACTGGGGCTGGCGCATTCCGTTCTTCCTGGCGTTGCCGATGGGTGCGGTCGCGCTATGGCTGCGGGTGAGCATGGAAGAGACGCCGAGCTTTGTGCAGCAACGGGAAAAACCGGTTGTTACTCAGGCCACCACCGCCGCCACGTTCAAAACCATCCTGATGGGCATTGGCCGCGTGATGGTCTGGTCTGCGGCGGGATATACCTATCTGGTGATTATGCCGACCTATCTGCAATCTGCGCTGCACACCGGTTTTAACCAGGCGCTGCTGATTGCGGTGATTTCTAACATTGGGTTTGCGCTCACGATCATTCCGTCGGGCATGCTGAGCGACAGAATCGGGCGGCGGACGGTGATGATTATCTCCACCGTGCTCCTGCTGATCCTCGCCCTGCCGCTGCTGAAAATTTTGCAGGCGGAAACCAGTACGCTGGCGGTCAAAGCGATTGTGGTGCTGATTGCGGGAGGTCTGGTTGGGATGCTGGCAGGGCCGGGGCCGGCAATGCTGTCTGAGATGTTCCCGACGCGCGTGCGTTATACCGGGCTGGGGCTGGCCTATTCTCTGTCGAATGCGATCTTCTCGGGCTGCGCGGGGCTGATCATTACCGGGCTGATTAAAGAGACGGGCAATCTGGATATTCCGGCGTACTACGTGATGGCAACGGCGGTGGTGAGTATTTTCGCGCTGATGACGCTGAGGAAGGATGACCATTTACGGTCGTTAGAGGAGTAAGATTGTTGCCCGGTGGCGCTGCGCTTAGCGGGCCTACGTTACCATGCTTTTGTAGGCCGGGTGAGGCGAAGCCGCCACCCGGCACAACAGGCTACCCGCGCTGACGCACCGCTTCGAACAGGCAGATACCCGTCGCAACAGAAACGTTCAGGGACGACACGCTGCCTGCCATCGGGATGCTGATCAGCTCGTCGCAGTGCTCGCGCGTCAGACGACGCATGCCTTCACCTTCTGCCCCCATCACCAGCGCCATGCGGCCGGTCATTTTGCTCTGATACAGGGTGTGATCCGCTTCACCGGCTGTGCCGACGATCCAGATATTCTCTTCCTGCAACAGACGCATGGTGCGCGCCAGGTTAGTCACGCGGATCAGCGGAACGTTTTCCGCCGCGCCGCAGGCAACTTTTTTAGCGGTAGCGTTAAGCTGCGCGGAACGATCTCTTGGCACAATCACCGCATGCACGCCTGCTGCATCGGCGCTACGCAGGCACGCGCCCAGGTTATGCGGGTCGGTTACGCCATCAAGGATCAGGAAGAACGGGTTATCCAGCTCAGCGATCAGATCCGGCAGATCGTTCTCCTGATACTGACGGCCTGGCTTCACGCGCGCGATAATGCCCTGGTGTACAGCTCCTTCGCTTTTCTCATCCAGATACTGGCGGTTCGCCAGTTGGATCACTACGCCCTGCGCTTCCAGCGCGTGGATCAGCGGCATCAGACGTTTATCTTCTCGCCCTTTCAGAATAAAAACTTCCTGAAAACGCTCCGGCGCGCGCTCCAGCAGGGCCTGCACCGCGTGGATGCCGTAAATCATTTCACTCATTGATGGTTCTCGTAATAAATATTTTCCCTCTCCCGTTGGGGAGAGGGTCAGGGTGAGGGGAAATTACTCCGCCTGCTGTTTCTTCGCCGCGCGCTTCGCTTTGGTCGCGGCCGCTATTTTTTGGGTCTTGGTCGACGGTTTTTTCGCTTTACGAGCGTCTTTTTTTGCCGCCTTGGGCTTCTGTTTCTTCTCGCCACGGAAAGCGCTGTCTGGCTCAAAGTTTACTCTTTTACCTGCCTGACGTCGCTTGCCGCCCGCTTTACCGTTGCCACCTTTTTTCGCTTTCTCACGCTCGGTTTTCCCGACGTTACGCGGAGCACGCTCGCTGGAGATGAGGCTGAAGTCGATTTTACGGTCGTCCATATTCACGGCTTCAACCTTCACTTCCACCCGATCTCCCAGACGGTAGGTCTGGCCGCCGGATTCGCCGATCAGACGTTGTCCGACCTGGTCGAAGCGGTAGTAATCGTTATCGAGGCTGGAAACGTGCACCAGACCGTCGATAAACAGCTCATCCAGACGCACGAAGAAGCCAAAGCCGGTGACGCTGGCAATCACGCCTTTAAAGATATTACCCACCTGATCCAGCATAAAGTCACACTTCAGCCAGTCCGCCACGTCGCGCGTTGCTTCATCCGCACGACGCTCGGTCATGGAACAGTGCTGGCCCAGTTGCAGCATCTCTTCCATGGAGTAGTGATACCCTCCGGTTTCGGTCGTATTGCCTTTATGACCCTGCTCGTGCGCCAGCAGATACTTGATCGCACGGTGCAGGGACAGATCCGGATAACGGCGGATCGGCGAGGTAAAGTGCGCGTACGACTGTAAGGCCAGACCAAAGTGGCCCCGGTTTTCCGGATCGTAAATCGCCTGCTTCATGGAGCGCAGCAGCATGGTTTGCAGCATTTCCGCGTCAGGACGATCGCTGATGGATTCCAGCAGCTCGGCGTAATCGCGTGGCTCAGGCTTATTACCGCCAGGCAGCTCCAGGCCGAGTTCAGCCAGCACGGAGCGGAACGAGGTTACGGCTTCCGTGGTTGGCTTGTCATGAATACGGAACAGCGCAGGCTCTTTGGCTTTCTCAACGAAACGTGCCGCCGAGATGTTTGCCAGGATCATACACTCTTCAATCAGCTTGTGCGCATCGTTACGCTGGGTCTGTTCGATACGCTCAATGCGGCGCTCGGCGTTGAAGATAAACTTCGCTTCTTCGCTCTCAAAGGAGATCCCGCCGCGCTCTTCGCGCGCCTGATCCAGCGTTTTGTAGAGGTTGTGCAGCTCTTCGATGTGTTTGACCAGCGGCGCGTACTGTTCGCGCAGATCCTGATCGCCCTGCAACATATGCCAGACCTTGGTATAGGTCAGGCGCGCATGGGAACTCATCACTGCTTCGTAGAACTTATAGCCCGTCAGACGTCCCTTGCTGGAGATGGTCATTTCGCAGACCATACACAGGCGGTCCACCTGCGGGTTGAGGGAACACAGACCGTTGGAGAGCACTTCTGGCAGCATCGGTACAACCTGAGACGGGAAGTAGACCGACGTACCGCGGCTGCGCGCTTCGTTATCCAGCGGCGTGTGTGGACGCACGTAGTAGCTCACATCCGCGATAGCCACCCACAGACGCCAGCCGCCACCACGTTTTTTCTCACAATATACGGCATCATCGAAGTCACGGGCGTCTTCACCATCAATGGTGACCAGCGGCAGATCGCGCAGATCCACGCGGCCTGCTTTGGACTCTTCCGGCACTTCTTCACGCAGATTTTCGATCTGGTCTTCAACCGCTTTCGGCCAGACGTACGGAATTTCATGGGTGCGCAGCGCCATATCGACGGCCATGCCGGTGCCCATGTTATCGCCCAGCACTTCAACGATTTTACCCACCGCTTTGGTACGGCGGGTCGGGCGCTGGGTGAGTTCAACCACCACCACAAAGCCCATGCGTGCGCCCATCACCTCTTCAGGCGGGATGAGAATGTCGAAGCTCAGACGGCTGTCGTCCGGCACCACAAAACCTACGCCCGCATCGGTAAAGTAACGGCCAACGATCTGGCTGGTTTTCGGCACCAGCACGCGGACCACGCGCGCTTCGCGGCGGCCTTTACGGTCTGCACCCAGCGGCTGCGCCAGGATCTGGTCGCCGTGAATACACATCTTCATCTGTTCGGATGAGAGGTACAGATCGTCTTTACGGCCTTCCACGCGCAGGAAGCCGAAGCCATCGCGGTGACCAATAACGGTGCCTTTCAGCAGGTCGAGGCGTTCTGGCAGCGCGTAGCACTGGCGACGAGTAAAGACCAGCTGCCCGTCACGCTCCATGGCGCGCAGGCGGCGGCGAAGGGCTTCAATTTGCTCTTCACCTTCAATGTTTAATTCAACGGCAAGTTCTTCACGATTGGCGGGTTTTTCGCGTTTTGTTAAGTGTTCAATGATGAACTCGCGGCTGGGGATAGGATTCGCGTATTTTTCGGCTTCGCGTTCCTGGAAAGGATCTTGTGACATGTCGGTTCCTCCGTTGTCAGCTCCGGTGGAAATTTTCTTCATTCCACCAGCAATAATTTATAAAGCGGTTGATTCTCTTCAACCAAATCGGCCAGCGTGTAGTTATCCAGTTCCTTGAGAAAACTTTGCACGGCCTTTGAAAGCGCCTGTTTCAGGCGGCAAGCGGGCGTAATGTGGCAGAACGCGCTGCTACAGTTCACCAGAGAGAGCGGCTCCAGTTCACGTACCACATCGCCAATACGGATACTCTGTGCCGGTTTACCGAGACGGATCCCTCCATTCTTCCCGCGGACGGCAGCAACGTATCCGGCACGACTAAGTTGATTGATTATTTTGACCATATGATTACGGGACACACCGTACACCTCTGTGACTTCAGAGATGCTGGTCATCTTCCCATCGGGTAACGACGCCATGTAAATCAGCGCGCGTAAGCCGTAATCGGTGAAACTTGTTAACTGCACATCAACCTCAGGAAAAAGGGAAAACGCGGTTAAACCGCAGAGATATTCATTAATGATGATAAACCAGCCAGATAGTTAGCGGCTAATTTATTTGACAGACGGGGCGAAAAAGCGGAGATCCAGGAGCGGTCGCCGGATGGCGCTGCGCTTATCCGGCCTACGGGTTTCCCCGCAGGCCAGCAGTCACGAAGATTATGCGTCGAACGGGTCGCGCAGGATCATCGTTTCAGTACGATCCGGGCCGGTAGAAATAATATCGATCGGCACTTCGGTCAGTTCTTCAATGCGCTTGATGTAGTCCAGCGCGGCTTTTGGCAGGCCACTACGCTCTTTCACACCGAAGGTGGTCTCAGACCAGCCCGGCATGGTTTCGTAGATTGGCTCAATGCCTTCCCAGTCGTCAGCAGCCAGCGGAGTGGTGGTCACTTCGCGGCCATCTGGCATGCGGTAGCCAACGCAGATTTTCACTTCTTTCAGGCCGTCCAGTACGTCCAGCTTGGTCAGGCAGAAGCCAGACAGGGAGTTGATCTGCACTGCGCGACGTACGGCAACGGCGTCCAGCCAGCCGGTACGACGACGACGACCGGTGGTCGCGCCAAACTCGTTACCCTGCTTGCAGAGGAACTCGCCGGTTTCATCAAACAGTTCGGTCGGGAATGGACCCGCACCCACGCGTGTGGAGTACGCTTTGATGATGCCCAGAACGTAATCCACATAACGTGGACCCAGACCAGAGCCGGTCGCCACGCCACCCGCGGTGGTGTTAGAGGACGTAACGTACGGATAGGTACCGTGGTCGATGTCCAGCAGGGTACCCTGCGCACCTTCGAACATGACGAAATCGCCACGCTTGCGCGCCTGGTCCAGCAGATCGGACACATCAACAACCATACCGGTCAGAATGTCTGCAATCGCCATGACGTCATCCAGCACTTTCTGGTAGTCAACAGCGTCAGCTTTGTAGAAGTTCACCAGCTGGAAGTTGTGATATTCCATCACTTCTTTCAGTTTTTCAGCGAAGGTCGCTTTGTCGAAGAGGTCACCGACGCGCAGACCGCGACGAGCCACTTTATCTTCGTATGCCGGGCCGATGCCACGACCGGTAGTGCCGATCGCTTTCGCGCCACGCGCTTTTTCACGCGCCACGTCCAGCGCCACGTGATAGTCCAGGATCAGTGGGCAGGCTTCGGAGAGCAGCAGACGCTCACGAACAGGGATACCACGGTCTTCCAGACCTTTCATCTCTTTCATCAGCGCAGCAGGAGACAGCACAACGCCGTTACCGATGATGCTGGTGACGTTTTCGCGAAGAATGCCTGATGGAATAAGATGGAGGACGGTTTTTTCACCGTTGATTACGAGAGTATGGCCTGCGTTGTGACCGCCCTGGTAGCGTACAACATATTTAGCCCGTTCAGTCAGAAGATCAACAATCTTCCCTTTACCTTCGTCACCCCATTGGGTGCCCAGTACGACGACGTTGTTACCCATTTTTTTCAAAATCACCGTTTGCTTAAAAATGGATTCTACCATCGCTTTTTCAGATATACAGCACTTTTTGACCCTAAAATATGCCAATTGCGGTTAGTTTTTGATCAGCCAATCGTTTTCCTCAACATGTAGTAGATAACGATACCAGCAACCACAAGACCACCGCCAAAACGACGCAAAATATTATCCGGCAGTTGGCTCATGGTGACGATCATCCGGCGCCATGCGCGCGGATAAAGCATCGGGCCGAGGCCTTCCAGCACCAAAACCAGGGCCAGCGCGAGCCAGATCGTTGAATTCATTTTTGTTCCTTATAAAAGAAAACCACCGCTCCGTGAAGAGCGGTGGTTTGAATACTCAAACGAGCCTGAGTTTATCGCGTTGCGTTGGTCGGCGTCTTCATATAACGGAAGAAATCGCTGTCCGGGCTGAGCACCATCACATCCTGGTTGCTCTTGAAGCTATTCTCGTAAGCGCGCAGGCTACGAATGAAGGCATAGAAGTCCGGATCCTGGCTGAATGCATCAGCAAACAGTTTCGCGGCTTCGGCATCACCTTCACCGCGCAGGATACGACCCTGGCGCTCAGATTCCGCCAGCGTCTTGGTGACTTCATAGTCCGCTGCCGCGCGCAGTTTTTCCGCTTCTTCCTGACCCTGTGAACGGTGACGACGGGCTACCGCTTCACGCTCGGCGCGCATACGGTTGTAGATCGCCTCGGACACTTCCGCTGGCAGGTTGATCTGCTTGATGCGCACATCAACCACTTCGATGCCCAGCGCCGCCATACTGTTCGGGTTGATCACCGGCACTTTACCGTTGGTTTCAGCCTGAACACGTTCAGCCGCTTTGGCAATCGCATCGTCTGCCGCCGGGGTTTCAACTTCATCCTCGGTGCCCGCAGAGCCGGAGTTCAGCGCATCACGCACTTCCAGCGTCAGACGACCACGGGAGTCGGTCACAATGTCTTTCACATCCAGACGACCAATTTCAGAACGCAGACGGTCAGAGAACTTACGTTTCAGCAGCACTTCTGCCTGAGAAACGTCGCCACCCCCGGTTGCCAGGAAGTAGCGGCTGAAATCGCTGATGCGCCATTTGATATAGGAATCAACGATCAGGTCTTTCTTCTCTTTGGTCACGAAACGATCGGCCTGGTTATCCATGGTCTGGATACGCGCATCGAGCGTTTTCACTGACTGAATGAACGGGATCTTAAAGTGCAGACCCGGCTCATAAATCACCGGACGCTTGTCGCCGTCACGCACGACGCTGCTGAACTGGAACTTGATCCCACGCTCGCCCTCTTTCACCACAAAGATGGAGGTGTAGAGCACGACCAGTACAATGATGATGATCGCAATAACTGACTTACGCATCCTTATTCCCCCTGACGCTGGTAGTCGTTACGCTGCGCGTTGGCACGGCGTTGGTCCATAATGTCACCATCGTTCGAAGAAGGCGTTGTGTTCGCACTGGCGCTGCCAGACGAGGCCGGTGGCAGACGCAGCAGGTTGTTCGCACCGCTGTTGTCTTTTGCTGCCGGTGCAGAACCGCCTTTCAGCATCTGATCCAGCGGCAGGACCATCAGGTTTCCGCCTTTGTTGTCGTTAACCAGCACTTTACGCGTATGGCTCAGCACTTTTTCCATGGTCTCGATATAGAGACGCTCACGGGTAATTTCCGGCGCGGCTTTATATTCCGGCAGGATCTTCGCGAAGCGAGCCACTTCACCCTGTGCTTCCAGGATGGTCTGGGTCTTATACGCACGCGCTTCTTCCAGAATACGCTGTGCCTGACCGTTTGCACGCGGCTGAACTTCGTTGGTGTACGCTTCCGCTTCACGGATGTACTGCTGTTCGTTTTCACGCGCGGCAATCGCATCGTCAAAGGCGGCTTTCACCTCTTCCGGCGGACGTGCAGCCTGGAAGTTGACGTCCAGCAGGGTGATACCCATGTTGTACGGACGGATGGTCTCTTCCAGCTCACGCTGGGTATCGCTACGAATAACGGTACGACCTTCGGTCAGGATACGGTCCATGGTGTATTTACCGATCACGCCACGCAGGGCGCTGTCGGTCGCCTGACGCAGGCTGTCATCGGCGCTGGTCACGCTAAACAGATAACGTTCCGGATCGGTCACGCGGTACTGTACGTTCATCTCAACGCGCACCACGTTCTCGTCAGAGGTCAACATCACGCCAGAGGCGGCCAGTTCACGGACGGACTCCACGTTAACCGCGGTCACGTCATCAATGAAGGTCGGCTTCCAGTTCAGGCCCGGTTCAACCAGATGGCTGAACTTACCGAAACGGGTGACCACGCCGCGTTCTGCTTCTTTAATGGTGTAGAACCCGCTGGCTGCCCAGATGATTACTACCGCAGCGGCGACAATGCCCACCACGCGGCCACCCATTGGCGGGCGCGGACTCTGAGTGGAATTGCCACCCGAGCCAGAACCTTTTCCTCCGCCAAGGCCACCAAGCTTTTTGCTCAGTTTGCGGAAGATATCATCCAGATCCGGCGGCCCCTGCTCGCGACCACCTTTGTTGCCATTTCCCCCAGAGTTGCCGCCTTGATTATTGCTGCTTCCCCACGGGTCGCGGTCTTGTCCGTTATTACCGGGCTGATTCCACGCCATGTATATGCTCCATATTTGTTATGCAAGGGCGAATTTTTCAGGCTTCCCCTTTCTGATCAGACGATATAGTCCGCCAGCGCAGGTTCTTGTTTACAGAGGCGACGCCAGTCAACGATCGGCATACGCACCTGCATCCCCACGCTGCCGTCATCCTCCATCCACTCTTTTTCTATCGCCTGAAGCTGATAAAACCGGCTGCGCAGCCTGCCTTCCTGTGGCGGCAGTCGCAGCGTGTGCTGAGCTACCTCACCGGAAAGACGTTCTGTCAAAGCCTGGAAAAGCAGTGGCACACCAATCCCGGCCTGAGCAGACAGCCAGACCCGAATCGGTTTGTTCTCTTCGTCTCGGTCAATACGCGGTTCAAAATCGTCCAGCATATCGATCTTGTTCATCACCAACAGGGTGGGAATTTCGTGGGCGTCGATCTCTTCGAGCACCACGTTCACCGCGTCGATGTTCTCCTGCACGCGTACGTCAGCCGCATCAATCACATGCAGTAGCAGGGTCGCCTGACGCGTCTCCTGCAAGGTCGCTTTAAACGCCGCGACCAGATCGTGCGGCAGATGGCGAATAAACCCTACGGTATCCGCCAGCACAGTTTCACCCACGTCTGCGACGTCAATACGGCGCAGGGTTGGGTCCAGGGTCGCAAATAGCTGGTCTGCGGCATATACCTGGGCCTCGGTTATCTGGTTAAACAGGGTGGATTTACCGGCGTTGGTATAGCCCACCAGCGACACCGTTGGGATGTCAGCTTTCGTTCGCGCCCGACGCCCCTGTTCGCGCTGTTTCTCTACACGTTCCAGACGTGAAAGGATCTGGGTTATACGCCCACGCAGCAAACGGCGGTCGGTTTCGAGCTGGGTTTCACCCGGGCCGCGCAAACCAATCCCGCCTTTTTGTCTTTCAAGGTGTGTCCAGCCACGCACCAGACGCGTCGCCAGATGGCGCAACTGCGCCAGCTCAACCTGCAACTTACCCTCGTGGGTACGCGCACGCTGAGCAAAAATATCTAAGATCAACCCCGTGCGATCGATAACACGGCATTCGCAGAGAGCTTCCAGGTTACGTTCCTGAGCCGGAGACAGCGCATGATCAAACAGCACAACAGATGCGCCGGTTGCTTTTACGGCATCCGCAATTTCTACTGCTTTACCTTCACCTACAAAATACTTCGGGTGCGGCGCTTTACGGCTACCGGTAATCACCTGCATTGCTTCGACACCGGCGGAAGAGACCAGAGATTCAAACTCCTGGAGGTCTTCCATATCTTTGTCTTGCGAAAAATAGATGTGTACCAGCACCGCCTGCTCACCGGCGTCATAACGGTCAAACAAGCGTAAACCTCTCTAAAAAGATCAGCGGGGAACGCAGGATCCCTGGCTCCCCGTGTGGATAACAGCCCAAAACCTTATTCGGTTTCTTCGCTGTCCTGCGCTGGTGTTGAAGAACCCTGCGCGTTGCTGCCGTGATGGTAGTTACTGCCAGTGCCGCCGCCAGCGTTATTGCTGTGATGAGATACCGGACGGGACGGAACAACAGTAGAAATCGCGTGCTTATAGACCATCTGGCTGACCGTGTTTTTCAACAGGATCACGAACTGATCGAAAGACTCAATCTGACCTTGCAGCTTAATACCATTCACCAAATAAATAGAAACTGGAACACGCTCCCGACGCAATGCGTTCAGGAACGGATCTTGTAAAGATTGCCCCTTAGCCATTCTATCTTTTCCTTATATGCTTGTTTTGTACTTAGAACCTTGCGATTCTGAAAAATTGCGCACGATACGGCTTAATTGTACACATTCAGTCAGCGATATCACCAATAACCTCAATCACTTCGTTTAACGCCTGTTGTGGTTTTTCACTGTCTAACCAGTGAACCCCCTTCCAACCGCGTAACCAGGTGATCTGGCGCTTCGCTAACTGTCTCGTGGCGCAAACACCTCGATAAACCATTTCATCGTATGAAATCTCGCCTTCAAGATACGACCACATCTGGCGGTACCCCACACAACGAATGGAAGGCATGTCCGTATGCAAATCTCCACGGGCAAAAAGCGCCCGCACTTCTGCTTCAAAATCTGAAGCCAACATCTGATGAAAACGCTGCTCAATTCGTTGATGGAGCAGTTCACGGCTCGCCGGGGCGATGGCGAACTGATGCACCTGATACGGCAGAGCGTCTCCTGACGTTTGCGTCAGTTCCGTTAAAGTTTTACCCGAAATGAAAAAAACTTCCAGTGCCCGGGAAAGCCTTTGCGGATCGTTTGGGTGGATCCGCGCTGCGGCAACCGGGTCAATCTCTTCCAGTTGCCTGTGCAAAACGTCCCACCCCTGCTCTGCCGCCTGCCGCTCAATCTTCGCTCTCACTTCCGGATCGGCCGATGGCAGAGGCGATAACCCCTCCAGCAGCGCCTTAAAGTAGAGCATCGTGCCGCCAACTAACAGCGGTATGCGTCCCGCGGCGGTAATCTCGGCCATCTCGGCTAAGGCGTCGCGGCGAAAATCTGCCGCGGAGTAAGCCTGTGCCGGGTCGAGAATATCCAGTAAACGGTGCGGTGCCGCACGCAGTTCGTCTGCGTTGGGCTTCGCCGTGCCGATGTCCATCCCTCGGTAGATGAGGGCTGAATCAACGCTAATCAACTCTACTGGCAAAACTTTACGTAACTCAATGGCTAACGCCGTTTTGCCGGAGGCCGTTGGCCCCATTAGAAAAATCGCCTTTGGCAGGCTCGCCTTACTTACATCAGTCATGTTTCAGGGCGGTCATCGCCGTTTGTAAATCAACAGGTTGTAACAAACCACCTGGAGGCGCTTTCACCAGCTGTGGACAGAGGCGCTCCACCTCCGCCAGAACGGTAATCGCCTGCGCCATACTCCACGGTGCATGCTCGCTGGCCAGATGGCGGGCGATCCACTGCGCGGTATCGGCGGCATCAAACGTCGTTTGCTGCGCCAGGTAGCCTATCAGTTCAGGAATCAAGTTTTGTAAATTTTGTTGGCGTAAGGGTAAAGGCACTGCGCGAATTGTCACATGCTGCGCGTCCAGTACGATTTCAATCCCCATTTCGGCCAGTTGCGTCTGCACGCGCCGCAAAACCCCTGTTTCTTCAGGGGATATTTTCAGGCGAACGGGGATCAACAGCGGCTGCGCGCAGGCGGCATTCACCCCCGGGGTTAACTGCGCCTGTTTGAGCCAGCGCTCCGCCACGGAAAGCGCCAGCAGCAGCAGTTTACCTTCGCGTTCAAGCAACGCCATGTCGGGAGCAATAATGGTCAATACCCGACCAAAACTCTGGCTATGCCCATCCAGAGAGGGGGTTGAAACCGTGATGTGCTCTTTATGCTCTACCGCCGGCGTATCCAGCAGTTTGCGGTACAGCGCCCCCTGCTGTTTGTGGTAGCCCGGCTGAGCGTTGGGATAGTTGGCACCGGTTGGTCGCGGCGCGTTGCCCGCCGGGGATAAACGTGGAGCAGCCGGCTCGCGCGCGACCGCCGGTTCGGCAAAATGGTTACGCCCGGCCGCCACGCGGTTTTCCGGCAGTGGGCGCGGCGCGGGCGCTTCTTTTGCCAGCGGCAACTCTGGCTCTGCCTGCTGCTGCAATACAGCGGCAACGCCCTGGTAGATGAAATCATGCACCAGGCGCGACTGGTGGAAACGCACCTCGTGCTTGGCGGGGTGCACGTTAACGTCAACCTGGTGCGGGTCGATCTCCAGATAAAGCACAAAGGCGGGCTGTTGATCGGCGCCGAGCTTATCTTCGCAGGCCTGTCGAATAGCGTGGTTAATCAGGCGGTCGCGCATCATGCGGCCGTTGACGTAGCAATACTGAATTTCTGCGAACGCGGCGCTGCTGGCGTTCGGATCGGCAACCCAGCCACGCAGGGCCAGATCGCCATGCTGCCACTCAATGGCCAGCGCCTTTTCCAGAAACGGTGTGCCGCAGATGGCGCCCAACCGACGCTCCTTTTGTCCACCCTCCGCCACCGCGCGATACTGGCGCATCACCTTACCGTTATGGCTGAGGTTGAGGGTGACATCAAAGCGCGCCAGCGCGATGCGGCGGATGATCTCGTCGATATGTCCGAATTCGGTCTTCTCGGTTCGCATAAACTTGCGCCGGGCGGGCGTGTTATAGAAGAGATCCAGCACTTCAAGCGTGGTGCCTACCGGGTGCGCCGCAGGTTTAACCGTGACGTCCATATCGCGCCCTTCGGCGTAGGCCTGCCAGGCTTCCTGCTGGTCGGCCGTGCGGGAGGTCAACGTTAAGCGGGAAACGGAGCTGATACTGGCCAGCGCTTCGCCGCGAAAACCCAGGCTTATAATCGCTTCCAGATCGTCAAGTGAGGCAATTTTACTGGTGGCATGACGCGCCAGCGCCAGCGCCAGTTCGTCCTTTTTGATGCCACAGCCGTTATCACGAATGCGAATAAGCTTTGCGCCCCCGCGTTCGATATCGATATCAATGCGGGTCGCCCCTGCATCGAGGCTGTTTTCCACCAGTTCCTTCACCACCGACGCAGGGCGTTCCACCACCTCACCGGCGGCGATTTGGTTCGCGAGCTGCGGCGGTAGAACCTGAATCGGCATGAACTCTCCTTAATTAGTCGCGGTCATTTCACCCGGCAGCGCGGCGCTTGCCGTCTGGGCTGCCCCGCCCTGCGGCGCAGACTGAAGCGGATGCGCGTCAAAGTATTTACGCAGACCGTTATAAATCGCTTCGGCAATTTGCTGCTGATAGCTGTCGCTTCCCAGTAAACGCTCTTCACCATGGTTACTGATAAAGCCCGTCTCTACCAGAATCGACGGGATATCCGGCGAACGCAGGACACCAAGGCTTGCATGCTCCGGGCGACGCTTATGCAGCGATCCAATGCTTTGCAGCTGGCTCAGTACGTTAGTGGCGACATCATACCCGACGCGCTGAGAATGACCGAACTGTAAATCCAGTACCGCCTGGCTGAGATACGGATCGGCCTGGCTGTTTGCCAGCACATCGCCTGCCCCACCTAACAGTTCAGATTGCTTCTCGTGCTCTTCAAGCCAGTTCGCCATTTCACTGTTGGCTCGACGGTTCGACAGCACCCATACCGACGCGCCGGTGGCGTTACGGTTCGGCGCAGCATCCGCGTGAATCGACACCAGGAAGTTGGCGTTTTGCTTACGCGCCACATCCGAGCGTCCCATCACTGAAATAAAGTAATCTCCGTCGCGGGTCATGACCCCTTTAAACATCGGATCGTCATTCAGAAGCGCACGCAGCTTACGGGCAATGGCGATAGTGACGTTTTTCTCCCGCGTGCCGCCCGGGCCAATCGCGCCAGGATCTTGCCCGCCGTGTCCGGCGTCGATGGCGATAATCACTTTGTCGCCACTGACCGGTGTTCGCCGCGCGCTGACCGCCGGACGCGTCACCGTGTTGCTGCTGGTCACGGCGGTAAGTCGGTCATTTTGTGATTTAAACGGATTACGGGCTGGCTCAGACGGCCTTGGGGTATAAACCGGCGCTTCCACGCGTTTTGCTACAACAGGTGCAGGCGGTGGCGGCGGCGGCGGAACATCAGCATTAATGGTAAAGACCACCGTATAATTGGCGCCGTTTTGCTGCTTAACCGCCTTCGTTTTGCCCTTTTCGGTGAGATCGACCACCAGACGCAGAGACTGCGTATCCTTCGGCGTTCCCGAACGGATGCTTTTCACCAGATTGTTGCCGCTGAACTGGAGCGGCAGCCCCTGGATCACCCCGGTCTGTTTAATATCGAGCGCCACGCTGCGGCTGTCGATTTGTGAGAAAGCATATTCAGGATCGCCCATAAAGCTGAACGTAATGCGGGCCTGGCTATCGCCATTCGACACCTGAATATCCGAGAGGCTGGCCGCCCCGACCTGCGCGCACAGCAGGACCGTGGCAGCCAGCACCCAACCTTTAACGCGATTAATCATCCCGTTATCCCTACGCTCAACCGGCTAAACGCGCCAGTAAGGAACAGCCTGATGAGGAAACCGCACTGATGCGTGCCTCACGCCCTTGTGCCTGGTAATCTAAGTGAATTTCGACATCCGGGTCAGGCAGCACACCCGTACCTTGTTGCGGCCACTCCACCAGGCAGATGGCGTCGTTGGCAAAGTAATCGCGGATCCCCATAAATTCCAGCTCCTCCGGGTCCGCAAGACGATATAAATCAAAGTGGTACACCATGATATTTTCAAGCGTGTACGGTTCCACCAGCGTGTAGGTCGGGCTTTTTACGTTCCCGTTATGGCCTAACGCCTGCAAAAAGCCACGGCTGAAGGTTGTTTTACCCGCGCCTAAATCACCATACAGATAAATGACGGTCGCCCCCTGACAGGCCTGCGCCACGCGCTTGCCGAGATCTAAAGTGGCTTGTTCATCAGGTAAAGGAATCGCTCGATTAGTCATTTTCTACGTCAATCACATCCGGGTTAACAACACGCCGCAGCGTGCAAAAAAGATCGGTGGCCAGCATACCGCGCGTTCCGTAACGAGCAGCCAGCCTGTCAGCCGCCGTACCGTGGGCCACGCAGCCCGCACAGGCTGCATCATAAAGGGGAAGTTTCTGTCCGAGCAATGCGCCAATGATGCCAGAGAGTACATCGCCCATGCCGCCGCTCGCCATGCCTGCATTACCGGCATCAACGATGCCCATCGCATCATCGCTGGCGATAACGGTTCCCGCCCCTTTCAAAACGGCAACACCTCCGTAACGTTTTACCAGACGTTGGGCTGAAAGTAAGCGATCGCTTTCAATTTCTGCCACGCTACAGTTAAGCAGCCGTGCGGCTTCGCCGGGGTGCGGCGTCAGAATGCGATTGTGACGCTTATCCGGGTTTATTGCCAGAAGGTTAAGCGCGTCGGCATCCCAGAGCATCGGTTTACGAAAATTCTCGGCCTTTTGCAGGGCCTGTTTACCCCACTCCTGCTGACCCAGGCCCGGACCAATGACCACCACGTCCGCCCACTCAAGACCCTTTTCAATCGCCTGCGGGGTAAGCTCGTGGACCATCAGCTCCGGCCGCGCGGTAATAATGGGCGGAATGTTTTCGCTGCGGGTCAGCACGCGTATTAATCCGCCGCCGCTGCGCAACGCGGCCTCTCCGGTCATTCGAATCGCACCTGCCGTGCCATGATCGCCACCAATAATCAGCAGTCGGCCATGGTCACCCTTATGGGAGGTGGGACGACGCGGCGGTAGCCACTGTGCAAGCTGGGAGGCATCAAAGCGGGTGATGTGGGTATCCTGTCCGATCAGCCAGTTTTCCAGCCCCAGGGCGTTGTGGTGTAACGTGCCCACGACATCCCGCGCTTTCCCGGTAAGCAGCCCCGGCTTCAGGGCGATAAAGGTCACGGTGTGCGCCGCCTCAATCGACACGCCCGGCGTCGCGCCGGTTTGCGCCATCAGGCCGGAGGGAATATCCAGCGCTACCACCGGGGCGGGGTGCGCATTAGCGCGCGTAATCAGCGCGGCGACGTCATCGCGAGGCGCGCGCATCAGTCCCGTCCCCAGCAGACCATCAACAATCACGTCGACATCCTCGGGCCAGATAATATCAGGCGCATGAATAATGCCCCCCGCATTCAGCCAGGCCTCTCTCGCCATGCCAGCCTCTTCCGGTAGCGGCTTGTCGCTCTCCAGCGCCATCAGGGTGACGCGCAGCCCCGCCGCCACCGCAAGACGAGCCACCACATAGCCATCGCCACCGTTATTGCCGTGCCCGCACAGGATCAGATAGTGCGAGGCATCCGGATAAGCCGTGCGCGCCACGTTAAACGCCGCCTCGCCCGCGCGCTGCATCAGTTCGTAAAGGGTAATGCCGAGGCTATCTGCGGCCTCTTTCTCGGCCCGACGGAGGTCATCCGCATGCCAGATGGAATGTGGTATACTTGCGAGGTTTTTCTTCACAGTATGGTCCGTCATGTCACAGCCCCTCGATCTCAATGAATTAGCGCAAAAAATAAAACAGTGGGGTGCTGAACTGGGCTTCCAGAAGGTCGGTATTACTGACACCGACCTCTCTGCCAGTGAGCCTAAGCTCCAGGCATGGCTGGATAAACAATACCACGGCGAGATGGAGTGGATGGCGCGTCACGGTATGATGCGTGCCCGCCCCCACGAGCTGTTGCCGGGTACGCTGCGCGTTATTAGCGTACGCATGAACTATCTGCCTGCTAACGCGGCCTTTGCGCGCACGCTAAAAAATCCTTCGCTGGGTTACGTCAGCCGATACGCGCTGGGGCGTGATTACCATAAACTTCTACGCAACCGTCTAAAAAAGCTCGGGGAAACCATTCAGCAGCACTGTGTTTCGCTGAATTTTAGACCCTTTGTCGATTCTGCGCCTATTCTTGAGCGCCCGATCGCCGAAAAAGCCGGGCTCGGCTGGACAGGTAAGCACTCACTTATCTTAAGCCGCGACGCGGGCTCATTCTTTTTCCTGGGTGAACTACTGATTGATTTACCTCTGCCGGTAGACAGTCCGGTGGAAGAAGGTTGTGGTCGCTGTGTGGCCTGTATGACCATCTGCCCGACGGGCGCGATTGTCGAACCGTATACCGTTGATGCGCGCCGCTGTATCTCTTATCTCACTATCGAGCTGGAAGGCGCTATTCCAGAGGAGTTTCGTCCGCTTATTGGCAACCGCATCTACGGCTGTGATGACTGTCAGCTGATTTGTCCGTGGAACCGTTATTCACAGTTGACGGACGAAGAAGACTTCAGTCCGCGCAAGGCGTTACATGCCCCGCAGTTGATCGAACTGTTCGCCTGGAGCGAAGCCTGGTTCCTGAAGGTGACGGAGGGTTCCGCCATACGTCGTATCGGCCACCTGCGCTGGCTGCGTAATGTGGCCGTTGCGCTGGGGAATGCCCCGTGGGATGAGGCAAATCTTCAGGCGCTCGAAAGCCGTAGAGGTGAGCACCCACTTCTTGATGAGCACATAGAATGGGCGATTGCGCAGCAAATTGAGAAGCGAAATGCCGGCGTGGTTGAAGTGCAGTTACCGAAGAAACAGCGCCTGGTCAGGGTGATTGAAAAAGGGCTGCCGCGGGATGTGTGATATATTCACAGGCTGTGAATAAAAATAAGAATTCAGGCGCCATCAGCTCTGGCAAACAGGTCAAGTGATCTCAATAACATTTTGAAATCAAATTTTCTTCATAAATTACAGGGAATTACGAAGATATTATTCACCCTGCTAACATTTCGTAGAGACTGGTTTTATCACGATTTCTGTGGATAACTCTGTTCACAAGAGTATTTCAGATATAATAGAAAACGTCCCCAACGAAGCATTTCGCTGTGGATAATCTGGAGATGAAGAAGAATTTGGAGCGGGAAACGAGACTCGAACTCGCGACCCCGACCTTGGCAAGGTCGTGCTCTACCAACTGAGCTATTCCCGCTTGGGTGTTCTGGTGCTATGCGTATCTTGCGATACTTTCAAATTTTGGAGCGGGAAACGAGACTCGAACTCGCGACCCCGACCTTGGCAAGGTCGTGCTCTACCAACTGAGCTATTCCCGCTTGGGTGTTCTGGTGCTGGCGTATCTTGCGATACTTTTCAAATTTTGGAGCGGGAAACGAGACTCGAACTCGCGACCCCGACCTTGGCAAGGTCGTGCTCTACCAACTGAGCTATTCCCGCAAATCTGTACTGCTTTTGTTGCTGTCGTAACGTGTAATTCTCTGTCGTTACGGGAGGCGCATTATACGAGAAATCCGTTTAGCTGCAAC
Source organism: Enterobacter cloacae complex sp. 677-3DZ2D5B (assembly GCF_004136695.1). NCBI lineage: Bacteria > Pseudomonadati > Pseudomonadota > Gammaproteobacteria > Enterobacterales > Enterobacteriaceae > Enterobacter > Enterobacter cloacae complex sp. 677-3DZ2D5B. The sequence goes on from NZ_QFLS01000008.1 coordinate 133,616, forward strand.
CCCCCTCAAAGCGATTTTTTTGAAATTCAGTTCAAGTGCTTATTTAATCGGCAAGCTGAACAATTTAGCGACAAAAACCCGGCCACGCAAGGCGCCGGATCGCAAAATCAGAGCTTAATAAAGTTTTCGCGATAGTACGCCAGCTCCGCAACAGACTCACGGATGTCATCCATCGCCTGGTGCGTCCCCTGCTTTGTGAAGCCGTCGAGAATTTCCGGTTTCCAGCGGCGGGCCAGCTCTTTCAGGGTGCTCACATCCAGATAGCGGTAGTGGAAGTAGGACTCCAGCTCCGGCATGTACTTAAACAGGAAACGACGATCCTGACCAATGCTGTTGCCACAGATAGGCGATTTTCCTGCCGGCACCCACTGCTTCAGAAATTCAAGCGTCACCAGCTCCGCTTCGCGGTCGCCCAGGGTGCTGGCCTTCACGCGTTCCACCAGCCCGCTGCCGGTATGGGTACGCACGTTCCACTCATCCATCAGCGCAAGCTGGTCATCGGACTGGTGCACGGCAATCGTTGGGCCTTCCGCCAGAATATTGAGGTTGGCATCGGTGACCAGTGTGGCGATCTCAATAATGCGATCGCGCTCGGGATCAAGGCCGGTCATCTCCAGATCGATCCAAATCAGGTTGTTTTCGTCCGCGATCATGTTATTTTCCACCCTTCTCGCATAACCGGCAGTAGCAGGTTAACTAGTATTAATTAGAGTGTATCATAGAGGTTTTGCCCGCTACGGGCGACCAGGAGCCAGCGCGATTGAGTAAAAATAAACTCTCCAAAGGGCAGCAGCGCCGCGTGAATGCAAATCACCAGCGCCGTCTTAAAACCACTACGGAGAAGCCCGATTACGACGACAACCTGTTTGGCGAAGCGACAGAAGGCGTTGTGATTAGCCGCTTCGGCATGCACGCCGATGTCGAATCTGCCGACGGGGATATCCACCGTTGCAATATCCGTCGCACCATCCGTTCCCTGGTGACCGGTGACTGCGTGGTCTGGCGTCCAGGCAAAGAGGCGGCAGAAGGGGTAACGGTTAAAGGTATCGTTGAAGCCGTGCATGAACGCACGTCGGTTCTGACCCGTCCGGATTTCTACGACGGCGTGAAGCCCATTGCCGCCAACATTAACCAGATCGTGATCGTTTCGGCGATTTTGCCTGAGCTTTCACTCAACATTATTGACCGTTATCTGGTGGCCTGCGAAACGCTACAGGTTGAACCGCTTATTGTGCTGAATAAAATCGATCTGCTGGATGACGAGGCCATGGCCTTTGTCAATGAGCAGATGGATATTTACCGCAACATTGGCTATCGCGTGTTGATGGTTTCCAGCCGCACCAAAGACGGCCTGAAGCCGCTGGAAGATGCGCTAACCGACCGCATCAGCATCTTTGCAGGGCAGTCCGGCGTGGGTAAATCCAGCCTGCTTAACAATTTGCTCGGCCTTCAGCAGGAGATCCTGACCAACGATGTGTCGGACGTCTCCGGGCTGGGCCAGCACACCACCACCGCCTCACGTCTCTATCACTTCCCGCACGGCGGCGATGTGATTGACTCCCCGGGCGTGCGTGAATTTGGTCTCTGGCACCTCGAGCCGGAACAAATCTTTAACGGATTTGTCGAATTCCATGACTATTTAGGCGCTTGCAAATACCGCGACTGTAAACATGACAACGATCCGGGCTGCGCCATCCGCGAAGCGGTGGAGAACGGTGAAATTGCGGAAACCCGTTTCGAAAATTACCACCGTATTCTCGAAAGCATGGACCAGGTAAAAACGCGTAAAAACTTTTCTGATTCTGATAACTGACAACTAAGCTAAGCGTCGCTAAAATCGTCCCCTTTTTTTCAGGTTCCGGCAGCGTAATGCCGGATCAGGAACGACAAAACAATGGCCTGGAGGCTACCTTGTTAAACTCATTTAAACTTTCGCTTCAATACATTCTGCCGAAACTGTGGCTCACTCGCCTGGCGGGCTGGGGCGCGAGCAAACGAGCGGGCTGGCTGACCAAACTGGTCATCGACCTGTTCGTGAAATACTACAAGGTCGACATGAAAGAAGCGCAGAAGCCGGATACGGCAAGCTATCGTACCTTCAACGAATTTTTTGTGCGTCCGCTGCGCGACGAAGTGCGTCCGCTGAATACCGACCCGAACGTGCTGGTGATGCCAGCGGACGGCGTGATCAGCCAGCTGGGTAAAATTGAAAACGACAAAATTTTGCAGGCGAAAGGCCATAACTACAGCCTGGAAGCGCTGCTGGCCGGTAACTACATAATGGCCGATCTGTTCCGTAACGGGACTTTCGCGACCACCTATCTCTCCCCGCGCGATTACCACCGCGTGCATATGCCGTGTAACGGTATTCTGCGCGAGATGATTTACGTGCCGGGGGATCTGTTCTCCGTCAATCACCTGACGGCGCAAAACGTTCCTAACCTGTTTGCCCGTAACGAGCGCGTCATCTGCCTGTTTGATACTGAATTTGGCCCAATGGCGCAGATTCTGGTGGGTGCTACCATTGTAGGCAGCATCGAAACCGTCTGGGCGGGCACCATTACTCCGCCACGCGAAGGCGTGATCAAGCGCTGGACCTGGCCTGCCGGCGAAGAAGAAGGTTCTGTGGCCCTGCTGAAAGGTCAGGAAATGGGCCGCTTCAAGCTGGGCTCAACGGTCATCAACCTGTTCGCTCCGGGCAAAGTTAACCTGGTCGACGAGCTGGAAAGCCTGTCCGTGACCAAACTCGGCCAGCCTCTGGCAGTATCGACGGAGGTCTTTGCAACACCAGACGTTGCGCCAGCCCCGTTGCCGGAAGATGAGATCAAAGCCGAGCACGACGCCAGCCCGCTGGTTGACGACAAAAAAGACGAAGGCTAACAACAGAAGGATCGCTGACGTGCGCCCGATTATCGTATTACTGATGGCCTGGTGCCTCAGCATGGGGGCGTACGCAGCGACGGCCCCCGACGCCAAACAGATAACCCAGGAGCTGGAGCAGGCAAAAGCGGCAAAACCCGCTCAGCCGGAGACCGTTGAGTCACTCCAGTCTGCACTGAACGCGCTTGAGGAACGAAAGGGTTCCCTTGAGCGCGCGCAGCAGTATCAACAGGTTATCGACAATTTCCCCAAACTCTCTCAGACCCTGCGCTCGCAGCTAAACAACCTGCGCGATGAACCACGCCAGGTCCCCGCGGGGATGACGTCCGAGGCGCTGAATCAGGAGATCCTGCAAGTCAGCAGCCAGCTGCTGGAAAAAAGCCGTCTGGCGCAGCAGGAGCAGGAACGGGCGCGTGAAATTGCCGATTCCCTCAGTCAGCTTCCACAGCAGCAAACCGATGCCCGCCGTCAGTTAAATGAGGTGGAACGCCGCATCGGGACGCAGACAGGCAGCACACCGCAGAATCAGGCGCAAAATCTTGGGTTGCAGGCGGAATCCGCCAGACTAAAAGCCCTGGTTGATGAACTGGAGCTGGCGCAGCTTTCCGCTAACAACCGCCAGGAGCTGTCGCGGATGCGTTCCGAGCTGGCGCAGAAGCAGAGCCAGCAGCTGGATGCGTATCTCCAGGCGCTGAGAAATCAACTCAACAGCCAGCGTCAGCGTGAAGCTGAACGTGCTCTGGAAAGCACAGAATTACTGGCCGAAAACAGCGCTAACCTGCCCGACAGCATCGTCGCCCAGTTTAAGGTTAACCGCGAGCTTTCTGCTGCGCTGAATCAGCAGGCGCAGCGCATGGATTTGGTGGCCTCGCAGCAGCGTCAGGCTACCAATCAAACCCTTCAGGTTCGTCAGGCACTCAACACGCTGCGTGAACAGTCCCAGTGGCTTGGCTCGTCTAACCTGTTGGGCGAAGCGTTACGCGCGCAGGTGGCCCGTCTGCCAGAGATGCCAAAACCACAGCAGCTTGATACGGAGATGGCGCAGCTGCGTGTTCAGCGTCTTCATTATGAAGATCTCCTCAACAAGCAGCCGCAAATCCGCCAGATCCGTCAGGCTGACGGACAGCCGCTCACCGGCGAGCAAAGTCGTATTCTGGAAGCGCAGCTGCGCACCCAACGCGAACTGCTCAATTCCCTGTTGCAGGGGGGCGATACGCTGATCCTTGAGCTGACCAAGCTGAAAGTCTCGAATAGCCAGCTGGAGGATGCGCTGAAAGAGGTCAACGAAGCCACGCACCGTTACCTTTTCTGGACGTCCGACGTGCGGCCGATGACCTTCGCCTGGCCGATTGAGATCGTGCAGGATCTGCGCCGCCTCATTTCGCTGGACACCTTTAGCCAGCTGGGCCTCGCCAGCGTAATGATGATAACCAGTAAGGAGACTATCTTCCCGTTGCTGGGGGCGCTGATTCTGGTGGGCTTCAGTATTTATTCCCGTCGTCACTTTACCCGTTTCCTTGAGCGCTCCAGCGCCCGAGTGGGAAAAGTAACCCAGGATCACTTCTGGCTGACGTTGCGTACGGTGTTCTGGTCAATTCTGGTCGCGTCTCCGCTGCCGGTGCTGTGGATGACGCTCGGATACGGACTGCGTGAAGCCTGGCCCTACCCGCTTGCCGTCGCGATTGGCGATGGCGTGACCGCCACCGTTCCGCTGCTGTGGGTGGTGATGATTTGCGCCACGTTTGCGCGGCCAAATGGTCTGTTCATCGCTCACTTTGGCTGGCCGCGTAATCGCGTTGCGCGGGCGATGCGTTACTACCTGATGAGTATCGGGCTGATTGTGCCGCTGATTATGGCGTTGATCATGTTCGATAATCTCAATGACCGGGAGTTCTCCGGCTCGTTGGGACGGCTGTGCTTTATGCTGATCTGCGGGGCGTTAGCGGTAGTGACGCTCAGCCTGAAACGCGCCGGGATCCCGCTCTATCTCGACAAGACCGGCAGCGGCGATAACATGTTAAACCGTCTGCTGTGGAACCTGCTGCTCAGCGCGCCGCTGGCGGCGATGCTGGCGGCAGCGGTCGGTTATCTCGCCACGTCGCAGGCGCTGCTCGCCCGACTGGAAACGTCGGTGGCCATCTGGTTCCTGCTGCTGGTGGTCTACCATGTTATCCGCCGCGGCATGCTGATCCAGCGTCGTCGTCTGGCGTTTGACCGTGCTAAACATCGTCGCGCAGAAATTCTGGCCCAGCGCGCGCGGGGTGAGGAAGAGCCAAACCACGTCAACAGCACCGAAGGGACTACAGACGCTGATGACGTCGAACTGGATCTGGATGCGATAAGTACTCAGTCCCTGCGGCTGGTACGCTCAATTCTGATGCTGGTTGCCCTGCTGTCGGTGATCTACCTGTGGTCAGAAATCCACTCCGCGTTTGGCTTCCTGGAGAACATCTCTTTATGGGATGTGACATCCACGGTGCAGGGAGTCGAAAGCCTGGAGCCCATCACCTTAGGGGCCGTGCTGATTGCGATTCTGGTGCTGATCATCACCACCCAGCTGATACGTAACTTCCCTGCCTTGCTGGAGCTGGCGCTGTTGCAGCATCTGGATTTAACCCCAGGCACAGGCTATGCCATCACCACCATCACCAAGTATTTAATCATGCTGTTTGGTGGGCTGGTCGGCTTCTCGATGATTGGTATCGAATGGTCAAAACTGCAATGGCTGGTTGCCGCCCTGACCGTAGGCCTGGGCTTTGGTTTACAGGAGATTTTTGCCAACTTCGTTTCTGGTCTGATCATTCTGTTTGAAAAGCCGATTCGAATTGGTGATACGGTGACCATCCGCGATCTCACCGGCAGCGTCACCAGGATCAACACCCGTGCCACCACCATCAGCGACTGGGACCGTAAAGAGATCATCGTCCCGAACAAGGCATTTATCACCGAGCAGTTTATCAACTGGTCGCTGTCCGACTCCGTCACGCGTGTGGTGCTGACCGTACCCGCTCCGTCGGATGCCAACAGCGAAGAGGTGACGCAGATCCTGTATACGGCTGCTGAACGCTGTTCGCTGGTAATCGACAACCCACCGCCGGAAGTCTTCCTGGTTGATTTGCAGCAGGGGATCCAGATTTTCGAGCTGCGTATCTACGCCGCCGAGATGGGACACCGTATGCCGCTGCGCCATGAGATCCACCAGCTGATTCTGGCTGGCTTCCGCGAGCACGGAATTGATATGCCGTTCCCACCGTTCCAGATGCGTCTGGAAACGCTGGACGGACGTAAGACGGGAAGAACGTTGACGTCAGCGGCGCGTACGCGCCCGGCGGGAAGTTTGTAATCCTTTCCCCCTCCCCATCGGGAGGGGGTCAATCCTTTATGCCACTTCTGCTACACAGGCCGTCGAGCGACGACGGTAATGCTCATAAATCCCCATTGCCAGCAGCGAGAAGAAGATCGGTCCGCCAACCATCCACAGCGTGCTGTTCCAGTCATTTGCCTCAACAACGGGCTGAATGACGGTAAAAATGTTAGCGAACGCGACGACCAGCACCACAACAGTGGTCGCCAGCAGCGTCGCCGCACGGGTTTTGAAGATCACAAACGGTCGTTCCAGATCCTGCTTCGCCTTAAAGAACGGGAACGCCAGGCTCAGGAACAGATACGGAAGCGTCATCGATACGTTTGCCATCAGGGTCAGCTTGTTATAGAACGCCGACGCGGTATCACCGCCGAAGGACACCAGCAGAATGAACACGCACACCAGCATGCACTGCATCCACATCGCGTTGGCAGGCATACCGGCAGCGTTCAGCTGAGTCATACGTGCAGGCCACAGCGCCTTTGGCGTCCCCTGAATAATCGCTTTCAGCGGCGAGTAGATCAACGTGAAGAACGCGCCAGTATAGGCGAGGAACATCGACAAACCGGTAATCCGCGCAAACCAGATCCCCAGGGTGGCCGACGTTTCCGGCGCGAGATCCATGGCGTTGCCCAGCGTCACCCCCAGGCTTTTCATCAACACGTAGGTAATGTTGCCGAGGTTGGTGGTGTTATTGCTCAGTACCTGCTGCCAGTTGGTGCTGACGCCCCAGAGGAAAATCGCCAGTGAGTAGCCAATGGATATGACGATGGCGGCAAAGATAATGCCTTTGGCGAAGTTCTTTTCCGGATTTTCGGTTTTGTCGACCAGGCCGCCCACGGCTTCAATTCCACCGTAAGCAAAGATGGCAAACACCACGAAGGAGAGCATGGCCAGTCCGGACTGGTAACCCGGATTAGGCGATGAAACGAAGTTGACTTCATGTGCGAAATGCCCGCCGTTCAGGCACAGAATGGCGATGCTGACCAGCAGCAGCACCAGGTTCAGGCACATCACGGAAATACCGCCAACGGCAGTGATACGGGCAATTTTGTTGATGCCTTTCGAGGCCACCAGCGTGACCACCACCATCCAGCACACCGCCAGAATACCGACCACCTGCGTGGAGCTCAGCCCCGCCAGAGACCAGACCTGCGTTTTATCCGCACCGAAGAGAAACGTTGAGAACGGCACCCAGACCTTGGCCGCCGTGCTGACCATCCAGACGACGTAGGATGAAAACCACATGAACGTACCGATAAACGCGTAACGGGGGCCGACGCTGTTGTTCATCCACGAATAGATGCCACCCTCTTCTTTCCGGTACGCCGAGCCCATCTCCGCCATCATCAGCGCAAACGGGATAAAGAAGAACAGAGCGGAAACGATATAAAACGGCGTCGCGCTGTAGCCCATCAGATAAAACGCGGACGGGCTATTGGCAAAGCCAAAGACTGACGTAAAAATCATCAGAATGAGCCCGGTAAGGGTCATTTTTTTGAGTGAGTGAGACATATAACCATCCGAAACGGAATTAAACTGCGCGGATGGTAGCAGATGACCAGACAAATATTGTGGCTATCCGAGTCAATTTAAGAAAAAGACCCGTGCATAGCGAAAAGAGCAGTTTTTAATGTGGCAGAGTTAAATGACCGAGTAGGCCGGGTAAGCGACAGCGCCACCCGGCATTTTTTCAGGCGCGATCGACCGTAAAGGCAATCACATCGCCCAGTTGCTCGGCACCCAGCGCCAGCATGACCAGACGATCCACACCCAGCGCCACGCCGGAGCAGTCCGGCAAACCGGCCTTAAGCGCTTCCAGCAGGTTGGTGTCAATCGGCTGCTGCGGCAGACCGCGCGCGTTGCGCTTGCGGTTATCCTGCTCGAAACGCTGCTGCTGTTCGCGCGCGTCGGTCAGCTCGTGGAAACCGTTCGCCAGCTCAATGCCTTTGAAGTACACCTCAAACCGTTCCGCCACGCGGTGATCTTCGGTGCTGATCTGCGCCAGCGAGGCCTGGCTGGCCGGGAAGTGATAGACAAACGTCGGGCGATCTTTACCAATTTGCGGTTCAACGCCAAAGGTGAACAGCAGTTGCAACAGCGTGTCGCGGTCCTCTTCGTTATCCGCCACGTTGCTCAGATCCAGTTTTGCCGCCACTTCACGCAGCTGTGTTTTATCAGCCGACAGCGGATCGATTTCCAGATGGCGCTGGAAGGCCTGCTGATAGGAGAGCGTTTCAGCTTCCGCGCAATCCAGCACCTGTTGCAGCAGATCGTCGACTTCGTTCATCAGACGATACATGTCGTAGTGCGGGCGGTACCACTCCAGCATGGTGAATTCCGGATTATGGTGTCGGCCCATCTCTTCATTACGGAAGCTACGGCACAGCTGATAGACCGGACCACACCCGGCCGCCAGCAGACGCTTCATATGGTATTCCGGGCTGGTCATCAGATACAGATTCATGCCCTGAGAGTGGCCTGGGCCAACAAAACGGGTTTCAAACGGGACCAGATGAATATCCGTGACCGTCGCCTGACTCATGCACGGCGTTTCCACCTCCAGGACGCCGCGGTCGGCAAAGAAACGGCGGATCTCCGCCATAATTGCTGCGCGCTTTAGCAGGTTTGGAATGGATGCGCTCGGCTGCCAGGTGGCCGTTTCGCTCATGAGTTATTTCTCCATTTTCAGACAAGGGCACGAAGTCTACTCGTAAGCCGGGGCAGAGACAAATTTTGCACAGTAAAAGTCCCTTTTCATTGCACAGAGAAATACTGTGACGCCATTCATTAATCACAATGATAAATCACCGCACAGAACAGCAAAAAAATCGAACACGTCAAATTTCCCTCCCTTCTACGCGGTTATACTGTTTTACCCATAAAGGAGCAGTGGAATCGCTTCCGCAATCGCCCGTTCGGGCAGGTGAACGTCCTTTAGCTCATCGCGTTGCGGGAAAACAAAAATCTGGAGGAATGTCGTGCAAACTTTTCAAGCCGATCTTGCCGTAATAGGCGCTGGCGGGGCTGGATTACGCGCTGCAATTGCTGCGGCACAAGCCAATCCGAACGCTAAAATCGCATTGATTTCAAAAGTCTATCCGATGCGCAGCCACACGGTAGCCGCAGAAGGAGGATCCGCTGCCGTCGCGCAGGATCATGACAGCTTCGAATACCATTTCCACGACACGGTTGCAGGGGGCGACTGGCTTTGCGAACAGGATGTCGTTGATTACTTCGTGCACCATTGCCCAACGGAGATGACCCAGCTGGAACAGTGGGGATGCCCGTGGAGCCGCCGTCCGGACGGGAGCGTCAACGTCCGCCGCTTCGGTGGCATGAAGATCGAACGCACCTGGTTTGCCGCCGATAAGACCGGCTTCCACATGCTGCACACCCTGTTCCAGACCTCCCTCCAGTTCCCACAAATCCAGCGCTTTGACGAACATTTCGTTCTCGACATTCTGGTCGACGACGGTCATGCGCGCGGACTGGTGGCGATGAACATGATGGAAGGCACGCTTGTCCAGATCCGCGCTAATGCGGTGGTGATGGCAACGGGCGGCGCGGGCCGCGTATACCGCTACAACACCAACGGCGGCATCGTCACCGGTGACGGTATGGGCATGGCGCTCAGCCACGGCGTCCCGCTGCGTGATATGGAGTTCGTCCAGTATCACCCAACCGGCCTACCGGGCTCCGGCATACTGATGACGGAAGGCTGCCGCGGTGAAGGCGGAATTCTGGTCAACAAAAACGGCTATCGCTATTTGCAGGATTACGGCATGGGTCCGGAAACCCCACTTGGCGAGCCGAAAAACAAATACATGGAACTCGGCCCTCGCGACAAAGTCTCTCAGGCTTTCTGGCACGAGTGGCGCAAAGGCAACACCATCTCAACGCCGCGCGGCGACGTGGTGCATCTCGACCTGCGTCATCTCGGCGAGAAGAAACTGCTGGAGCGTCTGCCGTTTATCTGCGAGCTGGCGAAAGCGTATGTGGGCGTCGATCCGGTGAAAGAACCGATCCCGGTGCGTCCAACCGCGCACTACACCATGGGCGGCATCGAAACCGATCAGCAGTGCGAAACCCGCATCAAAGGGCTGTTTGCGGTGGGCGAGTGTTCCTCCGTCGGTCTGCACGGCGCAAACCGTCTGGGCTCGAACTCGCTGGCTGAGCTGGTGGTCTTTGGTCGCATGGCGGGCGAACGTGCGGTGGAGCGTGCCGCAACGGCAGGTGAAGCTAACAGCGCGGCGCTGGATGCGCAGGTTGTAGACGTCGAAAAACGCCTGAAAGACCTGGTGAACCAGGAAGGTAACGAAAACTGGTCGAAGATCCGCGACGAAATGGGGCTGTCGATGGAAGAAGGCTGCGGGATCTACCGTACGCCAGAGCTGATGCAGAAAACCGTCGATAAGCTGGCGGAGTTGCAGGAGCGCTTCAAGCGCGTGCGTATCACCGACACTTCCAGCGTATTCAATACCGAACTGCTTTATACCATTGAACTGGGCCACGGCCTGAACGTCGCAGAATGTATGGCCCATTCCGCCCTGGCGCGTAAAGAGTCCCGCGGCGCGCACCAGCGTCTGGATGAGGGCTGCACTGAACGTGACGACGTCAATTTCCTTAAACACACTCTCGCCTGGCGCGATGCGGATGGCACCACCCGTCTGGACTACAGCGACGTGAAAATCACCACGCTGCCACCGGCGAAACGCGTGTACGGTGCAGAAGCAGAAGCCGCCGATAAGAAGGAGAAGGCGAATGGCTGAGATGCAAAAACTGAAAGTTGAAGTGGTGCGCTACAATCCGGAAGTGGACGCCGCGCCGCATAGCGCTTTCTATGAAGTCCCTTACGACGAGCAAACCTCCCTGCTGGATGCGCTCGGCTATATCAAAGATAACCTGGCCCCAGACCTGAGCTACCGCTGGTCCTGCCGCATGGCAATTTGCGGCTCCTGCGGCATGATGGTCAACAAGGTGCCAAAGCTGGCGTGTAAAACCTTCCTGCGTGATTACACCAAAGGCATCAAGGTTGAAGCGCTGGGCAATTTCCCGATTGAGCGCGATCTGGTGGTCGACATGACCCACTTTATCGAAAGCCTCGAAGCGATTAAGCCGTACATCATCGGCAACCCGCGCACACCGGATCAGGGGCCAAACACTCAGACGCCCGCGCAGATGGCGAAATACCATCAGTTCTCCGGATGCATCAACTGCGGCCTGTGCTACGCCGCCTGTCCACAGTTTGGCCTGAACCCTGAGTTTATCGGCCCGGCCGCCATTACCCTGGCGCACCGCTATAACGAAGACAGCCGCGACCACGGCAAAAAAGAACGTATGGCCCAGTTGAACAGCCAGAACGGGGTCTGGACCTGCACGTTTGTCGGTTACTGCTCCGAAGTCTGTCCGAAGCATGTCGACCCGGCCGCCGCCATTCAGCAGGGTAAGGTGGAAAGCTCGAAAGACTTTCTTATCGCTACCCTGAAACCACGCTAAGGAGTGCATGATGACGACTAAACGCAAAGCCTACGTGCGACCAATGCCGTCCACCTGGTGGAAAAAACTGCCGTTTTATCGCTTCTATATGCTGCGTGAAGGCACGGCAATTCCCGCGGTCTGGTTCAGCCTCGAACTGATGTACGGGGTGTATGCCCTCAAGCACGGCCCGGAAGCCTGGGCCAGTTTTGTGGGCTTCCTGCAAAACCCAATCATCGTAGTACTGAACCTGATTGTGCTCGCCGCCGCGCTGCTTCATACCAAAACCTGGTTTGAACTGGCGCCAAAAGCAGCGAACATCATTGTAAAAGGCGAAAAAATGGGGCCAGAGCCGGTCATTAAAGGGCTCTGGGCAGTGACAGCAGTTGTCTCTGTGGTCATTCTGTTTGTCGCACTGTTCTGGTAAGGAGACTACTGTGATCAATCCAAATCCAAAACGTTCAGACGAGCCGGTTTTCTGGGGGCTGTTTGGCGCAGGCGGCATGTGGAGCGCCATTATTGCCCCGGTCATTATCCTGCTGGTCGGGATCATGCTGCCGCTGGGGTTGTTCCCGGGCGATGCGCTGAGCTATGAGCGCGTACTGGCCTTTGCGAGCAGCTTTATTGGCCGCGTGTTCATCTTCCTGATGATCGTCCTGCCGCTGTGGTGTGGTCTGCACCGTATCCACCATGCGATGCACGATCTGAAAATCCATGTGCCAAGCGGTAAATGGGTCTTCTACGGTCTGGCGACCATTCTGACGGTCGTCACGTTGATTGCCGTGGTCACCATCTGACTGAACAGGCCCGCCATCCGGCGGGCTTTTTACTTTTTCATCTTCTCCACCAGCCACCGGGAAAATTCGCACATGGCTGGCGTTTCTGCCCGGGACTGCAATCGGGTCAGCCAGTAGCTACCGAGCTCAATCTGCGTCGCAAAGGGCTGCACAATGCGCTCGCTGGCTAACAGATGGGTAAACATATCGACAGGCGCAATGGCAATGCCCACCCCTGCCTGAGCGGCCTCCAGCATGGTCACGGACGAATCAAATACCATCACGCGGTGCGTTGGCGAAGGGGGATGCTCGCCGGCCGCCTGCATCCACGCGGTCCATTCATCGCGTCGGTAAGAGCGCAGCAGCGTAAACCTGAGGATGTCGGCCGGACTGTGCAGACTGGCGGCGATATCGGGCGTACACAGCGGCGCGAGCGGCGCATGACAAAGGAATTCAGCCTCGGTGCCGTGCCACGCCCCGCCACCGTAGCGGATCGTATAGTCAAGCCCTTCGGCAGCCGGATCAACGCGGTTGTTATGGGTGGAAAGCTGAAGATCGATGTGCGGATAGCCACGGCGAAAATCCTCCAGCTGCGAGAATAAAACCCCGGTGGCAAATGTACCCACCACGCCGATTTTCAGCTTCTCCTGCGCACGATGGTTAGCGAAGCGATCCAGCATTCCGGCTATACGATCGAAAGAATCATTCAACACCGGCAGTAAATTTTCACCCTCGGTAGTCAACATCAGCCCGCGCGACACGCGAACGAACAGCTGACAGTTCAGGTGCTGCTCCAGCGTTTTCACATGCTGGCTAATGGCTGAATGGGTCACGTTCAGCTCAATGGCCGCATGCGTAAAGCTGAGATGTCTCGCGGCGGCTTCAAAAGCCCGAAGCGAATTGAGGGGGAGATAGCTTCGCGTCATGGTCTCTTCCGTTAGAAAAATTAACAGCTAATGCTAAATTTAACCGTTTGTCAGGCACAGTCAAATCCAACAGACTACGCCTGTCTGATGGGCCCGGACATCCCCTTGACTCGCTATTACGGAAGATTACTGATGATGAAAAAATCCCTTTGCTGCGCCCTGCTGCTGGGCCTCTCTTGCTCTGCTCTCGCCGCGCCAGTGTCAGAAAAACAGCTGGCGGAGGTGGTCGCGAATACGGTTACCCCGCTGATGAAAGCCCAGTCTGTTCCAGGCATGGCGGTGGCCGTTATTTATCAGGGAAAACCGCACTATTACACGTTTGGCAAGGCCGATATCGCGGCGAATAAACCCGTTACGCCTCAGACCCTGTTCGAGCTGGGTTCTATAAGTAAAACCTTCACCGGCGTTTTAGGTGGGGATGCCATTGCTCGCGGTGAAATTTCGCTGGACGATCCGGTGACCAGATACTGGCCTGAGCTGACGGGCAAGCAGTGGCAAGGGATTCGAATGCTGGATCTCGCCACCTACACCGCAGGCGGTCTGCCGCTACAGGTGCCCGATGAGGTGACGGATGACGCCTCCCTGCTGCGCTTCTATCAACACTGGCAGCCACAGTGGAAGCCAGGCACAACGCGCCTTTATGCCAACGCCAGCATCGGCCTGTTTGGTGCGCTGGCGGTTAAGCCTTCCGGCATGCGCTACGAGCAGGCGATGACCGAGCGAGTATTCAAACCGCTGGCGCTGCATCACACCTGGATTAACGTGCCGAAAGCGGAAGAGGCGCATTACGCCTGGGGCTATCGTGACGGTAAAGCGGTGCGCGTTTCGCCGGGAATGCTGGATGCACAAGCCTATGGCGTGAAAACCAACGTGCAGGATATGGCGAACTGGGTCATGGCAAACATGGCGCCGGAGAAGGTTGCCGATGCCCCACTTAAGCAGGGCATCGCGCTGGCGCAGTCGCGCTACTGGCGTATCGGGTCAATGTATCAGGGTCTGGGCTGGGAGATGCTCAACTGGCCCGTGGAGGCCAACACGGTGGTCGAAGGCAGCGACAGTAAGGTAGCGCTGGCGCCGTTGCCCGTGGCAGAAGTGAATCCACCGGCTCCCCCGGTCAAAGCGTCCTGGGTCCATAAAACGGGCTCTACTGGCGGGTTTGGCAGCTACGTGGCCTTTATTCCTGAAAAGCGGATCGGTATTGTGATGCTCGCGAATACAAGCTATCCGAACCCGGCACGCGTTGAGGCGGCATACCATATCCTCGAGGCGTTACAGTAAAACATTGCCGGGTGGCGCTGCGCTTACCCGGCAAAACCCCCTTGCACAATCTCCCGCATTTTCCCTGCTGTCATCTACACTTAACAAAAAACAGTAAGGAAACTCCTATGCGCATTCTGCCTGTTATTGCCGCAGTAACAGCCGCGTTTTTAGTGGTTGCTTGCAGTTCCCCTACTCCTCCGCCTGGCGTCACGGTAGTCAGTAATTTCGACGCACAGCGCTTCCTCGGCACCTGGTATGAAATCGCCCGAATGGATCATCAGTTCGAACGGGGCTTAGAGAAAGTCACGGTCAGCTACAGCGCGATGGATGACGGCGGGATCCGGGTCATTAACCGCGGCTATAACCCGGATCGCCAGATGTGGCAGCAGTCAGTTGGTCAGGCCTATTTCACCGGCGCGTCTAACCGCGCGGCCATGAAAATCTCTTTCATCGGCCCATTCTACGGCGGGTATAACGTCATTGCGCTGGACAGAGAGTACCGCCACGCGCTGGTCTGTGGGCCGGATCGCAACTATCTGTGGATCCTCTCCCGCACGCCAACGATCCCGGCGGAAATGAAACAGCAGATGCTGGACATAGCGACCCGGCAAGGGTTTGACGTGACGAAATTACTCTGGGTAAAACAGCCGCATTAGTGGGTACTGAGTTTTAACCCGATGATACCCGCGACGATTAACGCGAGGCTGGCGATACGCGCCAGACTCGCAGACTCCCCCAGCAGCAGAATGCCGGTAATGGCAGCCCCTACCGCGCCAATTCCCGTCCAGACAGCGTAAGCCGTTCCGACTGGCAAGGTTCGCATCGCCCATGACAGCATGACGATACTGACAATCATTGCGGCGATAGTGATGACGCTGGGCGTCAGGCGGGTAAAACCGTGGGTATATTTCAGGCCAATTGCCCATACCACTTCGAGCAAACCGGCAATAACAAGAACGATCCAGGACATATCAGGCTCCTTAACTTAACGACAAGTTGGGGCCGTCCCCGATGAGTGAAGCGCTTACGGGTCGTCCCGCAAGGCTGAGGTTGCGCCTTATATTTTGGTTAGCGTGGAATTTTTTTTCAAACTTTTTCTGATGAACACGTTAAGGCAAGAAATAGCCTCAGTAAGGCACGGAGTTCAGGCATTTATGACTCATCCGACTTCTCTATGATGATAGGCTTTCTGATGGCAGGAAGCCAAACCACTAGCCGACTGCGAAAATTTTATGTTCAAAATTCTTTTGATTGACCGTTGTCACTTCACCCGCACGGGATTTGAAGCCTGGGTCAATCATTCAGACCTGTTTTCGGGTCATTTCGTCGTAACCGGGGTGAATAATCTTTTCCTCGCCAGAGAGCATATCCTGCAATGGAAACCTGCGCTGGTCATCGCTGATTTATCTGGCTTCCGGCAGGATTTACACCATTTTCAGCAGCTATCCTCCCTGCTGATTGCCAGCGAAACATTGCCTTTTATTATGCTGCAATCAGGCCAGGAGCAAGAGATGACAGATTATCTGGCGCAGTTTCCGATATGGTCTTCTCTTTCCAAAAATACCGATCTGGAAAAACTAGCGGCGGTGATAAATGACGCGCTAACGTCATGCGCAAGCGCGGAGCTTCCGGAGATGGCAGCACCGTTACTGACGCGTCAGGAAGAGAGAGTTCTTAGCCTGTGGATGGATGGCGCGAGCAACCAGAAAATTGCCAGCAATCTGCGCATTAACGGAAAAACGGTGTACACGTACAAACGCAATATCCGCATGAAGCTACATATGGATACGCGCTACTCCCCGTTTTTATCGCTACAGGAAGTGGAGAATTGACGGTACGGTGAAATGACCTGCCGTACCGTCGCTTTCATTAGTTCTGAGCTTTGGTTGCTGCGCCAGAAATCGCGTTACCACCGTCGGAGATATCTTCCCCTACGCCACGGGTGGTGTTACATGCAGTCAGTACCGAAGAAAGCACCAGAACAGAAAAGATCGCTGCAATTGTTTTCTTAACCATAATATCTTCCTTTTATAGCCAAAGTTATTTTGTGTATAGCAACTTAAGAATAGACAAGATCTTGTCGTTTGACGGAAAAGGAAGAATTTTTAGGAAAATTAGACGGAATTAGCTGGCCGCATGGGAAATGATATGGCCGAGATCCTGGATATCTTCACCCATGCCACGCGCGGTGTTGCAACCGGAGAGAATTGCGCTGGAGAGCGCTAACAGAAGCAGAATTTTAACGGTACGTTTCATCTTCCCTGCCTGCAAAATCAGGCGCAGCGGGCGCTGCGCCTTACATCATGACGTAAATTACTTCACGCGGGATACGTATTCGCCGGAGCGGGTATCCACTTTGATCACTTCACCGATCTGTACGAACAGTGGCACTTTCACCACAGCGCCGGTAGACAGAGTGGCAGGCTTGCCGCCAGTACCTGCGGTATCACCTTTCAGACCTGGATCGGTTTCAACGATTTCCAGCTCAACGAAGTTCGGAGGCGTAACCGCGATAGGCTGACCGTTCCACAGGGTCACGATGCACTCAGCCTGATCCAGCAGCCACTTGGCGTTGTCACCAATCGCTTTTGCGTCCGCAGACAGCTGCTCGAAGGTTTCGTTGTTCATGAAGTGCCAGAACTCACCGTCGTTGTACAGGTAAGTCAGGTTCATATCGACAACATCAGCGCCTTCAGCGGAGTCAGTAGATTTGAAGGTTTTCTCAACACGGGTACCGGTCAGCAGGCGACGCAGCTTTACGCGTGCGAATGCCTGGCCTTTACCTGGTTTAACGAATTCGCTGGCTTCAACCGCGTACGGTTCGCCGTCCATCATGATTTTAAGACCAGCACGAAAATCGTTGCTATAGTACGTTGCCATAAGGCCCTCTAAATTTGTTAACTGGTAGCTAAGCCACAAAATGGCGCATATTGTAACCCTAAACACCCCGTCCAGAGAAGATTGGTTATCGCAACTTGCCGATGTAATCACCAGTCCTGATGAATTGCTGCGTCTTTTAGACCTCGAACAGCACGAAGCGTTGCGTGCAGGTCGTGAGGCGAAACGCCTTTTCGCCCTGCGCGTTCCCCGCGCGTTTGTTGCCCGAATGGAAAAGGGCAATCCTGATGATCCGTTATTAAAACAAACGCTTACCTCTCAGGATGAGTTTATTACCGCCCCCGGCTACAGCACCGATCCGCTGCAAGAGCAGAACAGTGTCGTACCGGGTTTGCTGCATAAATACCGCAATCGTGCCCTGCTGCTGGTTAAGGGTGGTTGCGCGGTAAATTGCCGCTATTGCTTCCGTCGCCACTTCCCGTACGCCGAAAACCAGGGCAATAAGCGCAACTGGCAGGTGGCGCTGGACTACATCACGGCGCACCCGGAACTGGATGAAATCATTTTTTCCGGCGGCGACCCGCTGATGGCAAAAGATCATGAGCTGGACTGGCTGCTGACTCAGCTTGAGACCATCCCGCACATTAAGCGTCTGCGCATTCACAGCCGTTTACCGATCGTCATCCCGGCGCGTATCACCGACGCCCTGGTCACGCGCCTGGAGCAGTCCCGTTTGCAGGTGCTGCTGGTAAACCATATCAACCACGCGAATGAAATTGACGCGGACTTTCGTGCGGCAATGGCGCGTATGCGAAAGGCAGGCGTGACGCTGCTCAACCAGAGCGTATTACTGCGCGGCGTGAACGACAGCGCCCGCGTGCTGGCCGATCTCAGCAATGCCTTATTTGATGCGGGCGTTATGCCCTATTACCTGCATGTTCTGGATCGCGTCCAGGGCGCGGCGCACTTCATGGTGACAGATGAAGAGGCCCGGAAGATTATGCGCGAGCTGTTAACGCTGGTTTCAGGTTATATGGTGCCGAAGCTGGCACGTGAGATTGGCGGAGAGCCGAGTAAGACGCCGCTGGATTTGCAGCTGCGTCAGCAGTAAAAAGGCAGGTGGCGCTACGCTTACCTGCCCTGGAGATAAAGCGGCAGCGCCATCAAACGGTTATATCAGTTCGGGCACTTATAGACCTGGCCGTTCATCTGGCTGGCGGTTGGCACAAAGCTGGACAGCATCCCCTGCGTCGGGCTGCTTACCCCGTAAATCACGTTGCCGCCCATTGCCGCAGCCTGATTACGCAGGGCATTGGCCGCACCGCGCATAGAGCCGCCCTCTTCGCCGTGCTGCCCCGACATCCAGTTGCTTTGCTCGCCAGTGGCGGTGCCTAACAGCTGGCATTCGCTGCCCGGCTTATCTTCCACAAAGCGAACGCTCTGGCCCGCTGCCGTCAGCTCATTGCTGGTGCTACAACCCGCCAGCAGCAATGCTGCACCTACAATCCCTGCACAGACTTTTATGCGCATGTTATTCCTCGTTTTCAATAAGCTGGACAGTAGTTGTCCGCGTGTAAACCTTATACTAAAAAGATGACCAAAAGAAAAATGCTGAGCATTTCTGCGAGCCAGATTCCGCTGGCACTCCTCCGACATCTTAAATGAATTCTGATAATAACCTTTGGGATATCGTGTTTTAGCCCCCGATCGTTTTTAGTGATGCGACGTACAACTTTTGTACGCGACTCAAAAAAGGGGGTTTCATGAGTGCATCATCCTCAGGAGAGGAAAAAGTAACCTGGGTGGGCTATCTGGCGTTCGTGCTCACCATCGTATTTTTCTCAGGTTTTTTCGCCAAAAGTACCGAATGGTGGCGCGTGCTGGATTTTACCGTCCTGAACGGCAGCTTTGGATCGGTGAACGGTGCGCTGACGTTTCGCGGCGAGGGCGGCACGGGAGCGAAAGATGGGTTTTTGTTTGCCCTTGAACTGGCGCCCTCGGTCATTTTATCGCTCGGGATCATTGCCGTTACCGAGGGGCTGGGCGGGCTGCGCGCCGCACAACAGCTTATGACGCCCATTCTGCGCCCGCTGCTCGGCGTGCCGGGCATTTGCTCTCTGGCGCTTATCGCCAACCTGCAAAATACTGATGCTGCCGCAGGGATGACCAAAGAGTTGACCAACGAAGGGGCAATTACTGACCATGAGCGCGCCATTTTCGCCACCTTCCAGACCAGCGGTAGCGCCATTATTACCAACTATTTTTCTTCCGGCGCCGCACTCTTTACCTTTATTACCGTCCCCGTAATCACGCCGCTTGCCGTCATTCTGGTGTTCAAATTTGTTGGCGCGAACTTTCTGCGACTGTGGATCGCCCACATGGAAGTTCGCTGCGCTCAGGAGGAAAAATGATCGCCCGGTCGCGTAAAAATATCATGGACTTGTTTATCGATGGCGCCCGCCGCGGCTTTACCATCGCCACCACCAGCCTGCTGCCGAACGTGGTCATGGCGTTTGTTATCATTCAGGCGCTCAAGGTAACCGGCCTGCTGGATATTGTCGGCAAGGTATGCGAGCCCATCATGGCTCTGTGGGGACTTCCGGGTGCGGCGGCAACGGTTCTTCTGGCCTCGGTGATGAGCATGGGGGGCGGTGTGGGGGTCTGCGCCAGTCTGGTCGCTGCCGGCACGCTCAACGGTCACGATGCCACCATCCTGCTGCCCGCCATCTATCTGATGGGTAATCCGGTGCAAAACACGGGCCGTTGCCTTGGCACCGCAGGCGTCAACCCGAAGTATTATCCGCACATCATCGCTGTCTGCGTCATTAACGCCCTGCTCTCAATGTGGGTGATGCAACTACTCTTCTGAGGAGATAAAAATGGATTTTTCAGTGCTGGAACCGCACCTTTTCCGCAATGCGCAGCTTTACGCTCCCGAGGATCTTGGGCATTGCGATCTGCTGATTGCCGGAGGAAAAATCGTCGCAGTCGAAAAAGCTGGCCACGCCACAATGAGGCCAGACTGCCCTGAAAGCGATCTCGCCGGAGCGGTGGTTTGCCCGGGGTTTATCGATCAGCATGTACACCTGATTGGCGGCGGCGGTGAAGCCGGTCCCCACACCCGGACGCCAGAGGTACGATTGTCTGCGCTGGTGGCGGCTGGCATCACCTCCGTTGTAGGCCTGCTGGGCACCGACGGCGTGACCCGCCATCCCGAGTCGCTGCTGGCGAAAACGCGGGCACTTGAGCATGAAGGGATCAGCGCATGGATGCTGACAGGCGCGTATGGCCTGCCTTCTCCGACGATCACTGGCAGTATCGAAAAGGATGTGGCGCTAATTGATAAAATCATTGGCGTGAAATGCGCGATTTCTGACCATCGCTCTTCCGCACCGGCAGATGACCAGCTCGCGAATATGGCCGCCCAGTCACGCGTCGGCGGGCTGCTGGGCGCCAAAGCGGGGATATCCGTATTTCACCTCGGCAACAGCCCTAAACTGCTGGAGCCACTGCTTAACATCCTGAATAACGCCGACGTGCCTCGCACGAAGCTGCTGCCAACCCACGTCAACCGCGCCCAGGCACTGTTCCACGCCGCACTGGACTATGCCCGCGAAGGGGGGTACATCGACATCACCACCAGCATCAGTGAGCCCATTGATGCCGCTACCGCCATCGCGACGGCCCGTGACGCGCAGGTGCCGTTTAACCGGCTCACGCTCAGCTCGGATGGCAACGGCAGCCAGCCGAATTTTGACGCAAACGGTAATCTTGTTGGCATTGGCGTGGCGGGTTTTGAGTCCCTGCTTGATACGCTACAGCAGCTGGTCGGCCGGTATCACCTGCCTCTGGAGGAGGCACTTCTGCCATTTACGCGTAACGTGGCGGAGTTTCTCGGTCTGGAGCATAAAGGGCGGATCGCGCCCGGATGCGATGCCGATTTCCTGGTGCTGACGGATGACCTGAAGCTCCGTGAGGTCTGGGCGAAAGGCCGCCAGATGGTGCGTGAAGGCGTGGTGTGCGTGAAAGGCACGTTTGAGTAGAAGATAATAAAAAACCCCGGGCATTGCTGCCCGGGGCTCGTTCTGAGAGGTTCAGAACAGCATGATTACATCATGCCGCCCATGCCACCCATGCCGCCCATACCACCAGCAGCACCTAAGTCAGGCGCGTCGCCTTTAGGCAGGTCGGTCACCATGCACTCGGTCGTGATCATCAGGCCAGCTACAGATGCCGCGTATTGCAGAGCAGAACGGGTCACTTTAGTTGGATCCAGGATACCGAAGTCGATCATGTTGCCGTATTCTTCAGTTGCCGCGTTGTAACCGTAGTTACCTTCACCCGCTTTCACCTTGTTCGCAACCACAGACGGCTCTTCACCGGCGTTGGACACGATCTGACGCAGCGGAGCTTCCATTGCGCGCAGCGCAACTTTGATACCCACGTTCTGGTCTTCGTTCTGAGCAGTCAGGCCAGCCAGTTTAGCGGCTACACGCACCAGCGCGACACCACCACCAGCAACCACGCCTTCTTCTACCGCAGCACGGGTCGCGTGCAGGGCGTCGTCAACGCGTGCTTTCTTCTCTTTCATTTCAACTTCGGTAGCCGCACCGACTTTGATTACCGCTACGCCACCTGCCAGTTTCGCTACGCGCTCCTGGAGTTTTTCACGGTCGTAATCGGAAGTTGCTTCTTCGATCTGCTTACGGATCTGACCAACACGGCCCTGAATAGCGGCTTCTTCACCCACACCGTCGATGATGGTGGTGGTGTCTTTGTTGATCACAACGCGTTTCGCCTGGCCCAGGTCTTCCAGAGTCGCTTTTTCCAGCTCCATACCGATCTCTTCGGAGATCACGGTACCGCCGGTCAGGGTAGCGATATCCTGGAGCATCGCCTTACGACGATCGCCGAAGCCAGGTGCTTTAACCGCTGCCACTTTCACGATGCCACGCATGGTGTTAACCACCAGGGTCGCCAGCGCTTCGCCTTCAACGTCTTCAGCAATGATTACCAGCGGCTTGCCTGCTTTCGCAACGGCTTCCAGCACTGGCAGCATTTCGCGGATGTTGGAGATTTTCTTGTCAGCCAGCAGGATGAACGGGCTTTCCAGCTCAACAGCGCCAGTTTCTGGCTTGTTGATGAAGTATGGGGACAGGTAACCGCGGTCGAACTGCATACCTTCAACCACGTCCAGTTCGTCTTCCAGACCAGTACCGTCTTCAACGGTGATCACGCCTTCTTTACCGACTTTATCCATCGCTTCAGCGATCAGTTTACCTACGGTTTCGTCGGAGTTAGCGGAGATAGTACCAACCTGAGCAATGGCTTTAGAGTCAGAGCACGGTACGGACAGCGCTTTCAGTTCTTCAACAGCGGAAGCGACGGCTTTGTCGATACCACGTTTCAGATCCATTGGGTTCATGCCCGCAGCAACGGCTTTCAGGCCTTCGGTGATGATCGCCTGCGCCAGTACGGTCGCGGTGGTGGTACCGTCACCGGCAGCGTCGTTCGCTTTAGAGGCAACTTCTTTCACCATCTGTGCGCCCATGTTTTCGAACTTGTCTTCCAGCTCGATTTCACGTGCAACAGAAACACCATCTTTGGTGATGGTTGGCGCGCCGAAGGATTTGTCCAGCACTACGTTACGGCCTTTCGGGCCCAGAGTGACTTTCACTGCGTCTGCCAGTACGTTTACGCCGCGGAGCATTTTTACACGAGCGTCGTTACCGAATTTTACGTCTTTAGCTGCCATGTTCTTATTTCCTCAAATTCGTACAGTTTTCGTGCGTTAATTACGCTTCAACAATTGCCAGAATGTCGCTCTCGGACATGATCAACACTTCTTCATTGTCGATCTTCTCGGATTTTACGCCGTAGCCATCGTTGAAAATGACGATGTCACCAACTTTAACGTCCAGTGGCTGCACAGTTCCGTTTTCCAGGATGCGGCCCTTACCGACAGCGATGATTTCGCCACGCGTTGATTTTGCTGCTGCTGAACCGGTCAGAACGATGCCGCCAGCAGACTTGGTTTCAACTTCTTTACGTTTGACGATCACACGATCATGTAACGGACGAATACTCATTGATAGCTCTCCTTTGAGAAAGTCATTATCAGTTATGGATGACGCCGGTCCGCATGCGGTTTTCCGGCTAGTGCCCTGAGAGATGGGGATAGCTTTTTACCCCTTCAAGGGGTAATCGAAAAAAAATTTGCGAAAGTGTTACCATCCACTCTCTTTTGATGGTGGCGGGACGAGGTAAATGAGTGGACTCAGGCAGGAGTTGGGGCTGGCGCAGGGCATTGGCTTACTCTCAACGTCTTTATTAGGCACGGGGGTATTTGCGGTTCCCGCGCTGGCGGCGTTGGTTGCCGGCAATAACAGTCTTTGGGCATGGCCGGTGCTGATCGTGCTGGTGTTTCCGGTGGCGATTGTCTTTGCCATACTCGGGCGGCACTTCCCGAGCGCAGGCGGCGTAGCGCATTTTGTCGGCATGGCGTTTGGGCCGCGGATGAAGCGTGTCACCGGCTGGCTATTTTTGTCGGTGATACCCGTTGGCCTTCCGGCAGCCCTGCATATCGCAACCGGCTTCGGACAGGCGCTGTTTGGCTGGCACGATGAACAACTGCTGCTGGCTGAAATCGGTACGCTGGCGATTGTCTGGTGGGTTGGCTCGCGAGGGGCCAGTTCCAGCGCCAATCTGCAAACGCTGGTCGCCGTGTTAATTGTCGCGCTGATCGTCGCCATCTGGTTTGCGGGTGACATTACGGTGGCGGATATCCCTTTCCCCGCGATTAACGACATCGACCACGCACAGCTTTTCGCTGCACTATCCGTCATGTTCTGGTGTTTCGTCGGTCTGGAGGCGTTCGCTCATCTGGCATCCGAGTTTAAACAGCCCGAGCGTGACTTTCCCCGCGCTCTGATGATTGGCCTGCTGCTGGCGGGCACCGTGTACTGGGCCTGTACCGTACTGGTGCTGCACTTCAACGCGTTCAGTGAAGAGAAAGCCGCCGCCGCGTCGCTGCCGGGCATCGTGGTGCAGCTGTTTGGTGTTAAAGCCCTGTGGGTAGCCTGCGTGATTGGCTATCTCGCCTGCTTTGCCAGCCTCAACATTTATATTCAGAGCTTCGCCCGGCTGGTGTGGTCTCAGGCACTTTATAAACCGGATAGCCCCCTCTCACGCCTGTCAAAGCGTCAGCTTCCGGTGAATGCGCTGAATACCGTACTGGGCTGCTGCGTGGTGAGTTCCCTGGCCATTTATCTCCTCGACATCAACCTTGACGCGCTGATTGTCTACGCCAACGGTATTTTCATCATGATCTACCTGCTGTGCATGCTGGCGGGCTGTCGGCTACTGAAAGGACGCTTTAAGGCGCTGGCGGCTGTCGGGTGTGTCCTGTGCCTGATGCTGCTGGCGATGGTGGGATGGAAGAGTGTGTACGCCATCGTCATGCTGGCGGGGCTGTGGGTGTTTTTACCGAAGCGACAAGCTCCGCAGGCCCGGTGAGCGAGCGCCACCGGGCCAGAAACTCACCGATCGTCTTTATGATCTAACCGGTCGCGCTGCTCATCCTTACGCTGGTATTCCCCTTCAAAGGTATCCCCCGGGCCGGTGCTGAAACCACCGCCTGGCATACGGCTGAAACGCAGATGCGGCAGCAGCTTCATGGTCAGGTGCTTCTGCACCGGCGGCAACAGCAACAGCAGGCCGAGGAAGTCTGTAAAGAAGCCCGGCAGGATCAGCAGCAAACCAGCAATAATCAGCGACACGCTTTTGATCATCTCGGCGGCCGGGCTTTCGCCTGCGGCCATCTTCTGCTGCATTAACAGGAAATTTTTGAAACCCTGATTGCGCACCAGCGACATGCCGATGACGGAGGTGAAGATCACCAGAATCAGCGTCAGCAGGACGCCCAGCACATGGGCAACCTGGATGAAAATCGAAATTTCAATGTAAACATAAAGAAAGAAAGCAATAAATGGTATCCAGCGCACTGGCATCTCCTGTATGGCAGGTGCCTTCTGGCCCTGACTGAATGTGTTCGCGAAGCGCGTAGATAAGAGATGGCGACGGTTAGCCAAATTTCAATCGGTTTGCACGGATATTTTTTCTGGAAATATTAAAGCGGTGACATATTTCACAGATTAATAATTATCATGAAATCGGGTCGATAATAAGTGATCCAGCTTACGGCAATTCGCTATCATCAGCATATGATCTCGAACATCTGGCCGATTGAGGGAATAATCGTCGGTCATAAAATATTCAAAACCACATATATACTGTGTGTTTAGTACAATCCATCGGCAGCTTGAAAAGAAGGTTCACATGTTAAACAACATT
Organism: Enterobacter cloacae complex sp. 677-3DZ2D5B; assembly: GCF_004136695.1. Lineage (NCBI taxonomy): Bacteria > Pseudomonadati > Pseudomonadota > Gammaproteobacteria > Enterobacterales > Enterobacteriaceae > Enterobacter > Enterobacter cloacae complex sp. 677-3DZ2D5B. The sequence goes on from NZ_QFLS01000008.1 coordinate 159,490, forward strand.
CGTATCGAAGAAGATTTGTTGGGTACCAGGGAAGTTCCAGCGGATGCCTACTATGGTGTTCACACTCTGAGAGCGATTGAAAACTTCTACATCAGCAACAGCAAAATCAGCGACATCCCTGAATTTGTGCGTGGCATGGTGATGGTAAAAAAAGCCGCGGCTCTGGCAAACAAAGAGTTGCAAACCATTCCTAAAAGCGCTGCAAATGCGATTATCGCCGCGTGCGATGAGGTGCTGAACAACGGCAAATGCATGGATCAGTTCCCGGTCGACGTCTATCAGGGCGGCGCGGGCACCTCTGTCAACATGAACACCAACGAAGTGCTGGCAAACATCGGCCTGGAGCTGATGGGTCATCAGAAAGGTGAATACCAGTACCTGAACCCGAACGACCACGTTAACAAATGTCAATCCACCAACGACGCCTACCCAACCGGCTTTCGCATCGCGGTGTATGCCTCTGTCGTCAAACTGGTCGACGCGATTAATCAGCTGGGCGATGGCTTCCAGCGTAAAGCCGTTGAGTTCCAGGACATCCTGAAAATGGGCCGTACCCAGTTGCAGGACGCGGTGCCAATGACCCTCGGACAGGAATTCCACGCGTTTAACGTGCTGCTGAACGAAGAGACGAAAAACCTGCTGCGTACGTCCGAACTGCTGCTGGAAGTGAACCTGGGCGCAACCGCCATCGGTACACGCCTGAACACGCCAGATGGCTATCAGCAACTGGCGGTACAGAAGCTGGCTGAAGTGTCCAACCTGCCGGTTGTGCCTGCGGAAGACCTGATTGAAGCTACCTCAGACTGCGGCGCCTACGTGATGGTGCACAGCGCCCTGAAACGTCTGGCGGTGAAACTGTCCAAAATCTGTAACGACCTGCGCCTGCTCTCCTCCGGTCCGCGCGCTGGCCTGAATGAAATCAACCTGCCAGAGTTGCAGGCGGGTTCATCCATCATGCCAGCTAAAGTGAACCCGGTGGTGCCAGAAGTGGTGAACCAGGTTTGCTTCAAGGTTATTGGTAACGATACGACCGTCACCATGGCCTCCGAAGCCGGTCAGCTCCAGCTGAACGTGATGGAGCCGGTGATTGGCCAGGCGATGTTTGAATCTATCCATATTCTGACCAACGCCTGCTACAACCTGCTGGAAAAATGCATTAACGGCATCACCGCGAATAAAGAAGTGTGTGAAGGCTACGTCTATAACTCCATCGGCATCGTCACCTACCTCAACCCCTTCATCGGCCACCACAACGGCGATATCGTCGGGAAGATTTGTGCCGAAACCGGTAAGAGCGTACGTGAGGTGGTTCTCGAGCGAGGATTGTTGACCGAAGCCGAACTGGACGATATCTTCTCCGCCCAGAACCTGATGCACCCGGCATATAAAGCGAAACGATATACCGATGAAAGCGAACAGTAACCGTTCAGGCTAAGCTTCCGAAAGGCACGTCACTTGTGACGTGCCTTTTTTCTTTATGGGCGTTACCAAAACACAACAATTCAATATCAACTTGTTAATGAGCAAGGCAGGTCTTTATGTTTGGAGCAGAACTCGTCATCGTCCTGTTGGCGATTTATTTGGGCGCACGACTCGGGGGAATCGGCATCGGTTTTGCTGGCGGTCTCGGAGTGCTTGTACTTACCCTGATCTTTCAGATTAAACCCGGCGCAATCCCTTTTGACGTTATCGAAATCATCATGGCGGTTATTGCTGCTATCGCGGCCATGCAGGTCGCTGGCGGTATGGACTACCTGGTGAGCCTGGCGGAGCGTATGCTGCGTCGCCATCCGAAATACATCACCTTCCTTGCCCCGCTGGTGACCTGGTTTATGACCATTCTCGCCGGTACTGGCCATACTGCCTTCTCCACGCTGCCGGTCATCACCGAAGTGGCGAAAGAGCAGGGTATTCGCCCGTCTCGCCCTCTTTCTATTGCCGTGGTCGCCTCCCAGATTGCGATTACCGCCTCGCCTATTTCCGCAGCGGTGGTCTTCTTCGCGGGCATCCTTGAGCCAATGGGCGTAAGTTACCTGACGCTGCTGGCAATCTGTATTCCGGTCACGCTGATTGCGGTAATGATCACTGCCGTGCTGTGTAACTTCCTCGGTGCCGAGCTGAAAGACGATCCGGTTTACCAGGAGCGTCTGGCAAAAGGTGAAGTGAGCCTGCGCGGTAGCCAGGTCTTCGAGCTGAAGCCGCATGCAAAACGCTCCGTGCTGCTGTTTCTGATTGGTATCGTCGCCGTGATGTTCTACGCGACCGCCATCAGCGACACGGTAGGTCTGATCCAGAACCCGGTTCTGCCGCGTAACGAAGCCATTGTGGTGTTTATGCTGACCATCGCGACGCTGATCAGCATCACCTGTAAAATCGACACCAGTGAAGTGCTGAACGCCAGCACCTTCAAATCCGGTATGAGCGCCTGCGTGTGCGTGCTGGGCGTGGCGTGGCTCGGTGATACCTTTGTGAAAGCGCACATCAGCGATATCCAGACCGTTGCAGGCGACCTGCTGCACAACTATCCGTGGCTGCTGGCAGTAGTGCTGTTCTTTGCCGCGACGCTGCTGTACTCCCAGGCTGCGACCACCAAAGCGCTGATGCCTGCGGCACTGATGCTGGGCGTGACGCCGCTGACGGCGATTGCCTCTTTTGCAGCGGTTTCCGCCCTGTTCGTGCTGCCAACCTACCCAACCCTGCTGGCCGCAGTTGAGATGGATGACACCGGCTCAACCCGTATTGGTAAGTACGTGTTTAACCACGCGTTCCTCATCCCGGGCGTGGTGGCGATTACGCTCTGCGTGATCCTCGGCTTTATCATCGGCGGCATTGTGCTGTAAACGATTAGCCGTTGTAAAAATAGTTAAAAACGGGCCGCTCTGCGGCCCGTTTCATTAATGACCAACCGCCTTGCGTGATATAGTGAAGACTTTCGTGATGAGGAGGTCGACTTGTGAACACGCCTGATGCTGTTGTTGTACTGTGCACCGCCCCTGATGAAGCTTCTGCCCAGGATCTGGCCGCCAAAGTGCTGGCCGAAAAACTGGCTGCCTGTGTCACGCTTCTTCCCGGCGCCACCTCCCTTTATTACTGGGAAGGCAAGCTGGAGCAAGAGTACGAAGTCCAGATGTTGCTCAAAACCAACCTGACAAACCAGCAGGCGCTCCTCGACTGCCTCAAGTCTCATCATCCATACCAAACCCCGGAGCTGCTGGTGCTGCCAGTGGTCCACGGCGATAACGATTATCTCTCATGGCTCAACGCTTCATTACGCTGATCCTGCTGCTGTGCAGCACGTCAGTTTTTGCCGGGTTGTTTGACGCACCCGGCCGTTCGAACTTTATTCCTGCCGACCAGGCATTCGTTTTCGACTTTCAGCAAAACCAGCACGATCTCAGTCTCACCTGGCAGGTGAAAGAGGGTTACTACCTCTATCGCAAGCAGGTCAGCATCACGCCGACAAAGGCGAACGTCGGCGCATTGCAGATGCCCGCTGGCGTGTGGCACGAGGACGAGTTCTACGGTAAGAGTGAAATTTATCGCCAGCGCTTAAGCGTGCCCGTCACGGTGAACCATGCCGATAAAGGTGCCACATTAACGGTCACCTATCAGGGCTGCGCAGACGCCGGATTCTGTTACCCACCTGAAACAAAGGTCGTTCCGCTTAGCGAAGTGAAAGGCGCTGCCTCCCCTCTCCCATCAGGGGAGAGGGCCAGGATGAAGGGTGAAGGCGCAGGCGAAGCCACTTCAGACCTTCCGTTCTCAGCACTTTGGGCGTTATTGATTGGTATCGGCATCGCCTTTACGCCCTGCGTACTGCCTATGTACCCGCTTATCTCTGGCATCGTGCTGGGCGGTAAACAACGCCTTTCCACCGCCCGCGCGCTGTTGCTGGCCTTTATCTATGTGCAGGGCATGGCGTTAACCTATACGGCGCTCGGCCTCGTGGTCGCCGCTGCCGGGTTGCAGTTCCAGGCCGCCCTTCAGCACCCTTATGTGCTTATCGGACTGTCAGCAGTGTTTATTCTGCTGGCGCTGTCGATGTTTGGCCTGTTCACCCTGCAACTGCCCTCTTCCCTGCAAACCCGTCTGACGCTGATGAGCAACCGTCAGCAGGGTGGCTCTGCGGGCGGCGTGTTCGCCATGGGTGCCATCGCCGGGCTGATTTGCTCCCCCTGCACCACTGCGCCGTTGAGCGCCATCCTGTTATACATTGCTCAGAGCGGCAACCTGTGGCTCGGCGGCGGCACGCTGTACCTCTACGCGCTCGGCATGGGCCTGCCGCTGATCCTGGTGACGGTGTTTGGCAATCGTCTGCTGCCGAAAAGCGGCCCGTGGATGGAGACGGTGAAAACCGCGTTTGGTTTTGTCATTCTGGCGCTGCCGGTATTTCTGCTGGAGCGCATCATCGGTGATGTATGGGGTACACGTCTTTGGGCGATGCTCGGCGTGGCCTTCTTCAGCTGGGCGTTTATCGTGAGTCTGGGGGCGAAGAAACCGTGGATGCGCCTGCTACAGATCCTTCTGCTGGCGGCCGCGCTGGTGAGCGTCCGTCCGCTACAGGACTGGGCGTTTGGCACCCCGGCAGGTCAAACACAGGCTCATCTGAATTTTATACAGATTAAAAACGTGGATGACCTTAACCACGCCCTGGCGCAGGCGAAAGGCAAACCGGTCATGCTCGATCTCTATGCCGACTGGTGCGTGGCCTGCAAAGAGTTTGAAAAATACATCTTCAGCGATCCGCAGGTACAACATGCGCTGAGCGATACCGTTCTGCTCCAGGCGAACGTTACCGCCAACAGCACGCAGGATAAGGCTCTGCTGAAGCAACTTAACGTGCTCGGGTTGCCTACCATCCTGTTCTTCAATGAACAGGGGGAAGAACAGCCGACGCAGCGTGTAACCGGATTTATGGACGCGACGGCATTCAACGCGCATTTGCGCAATCGCCAACCGTAAACAACACTTTAGACGGGACAAACCGTTGGGAATAGCGGAGGAGATAACCGTGCAACGCGAAGACGTACTGGGACAAGCCCTGCAATTGCTTGAGATTCAAGGGATCGCCAGCACCACGCTTGAGATGGTCGCCGACCGTATCGATTACCCTCTGGATGAACTTAAGCGCTTCTGGCCGGATAAAGAGGCGCTGCTGTACGATGCCCTGCGCTATCTCAGCCAGCAGGTGGATATCTGGCGCAGGCAGCTGATGCTGAATGAAGAACTGACCACCGAGCAAAAGCTGCTGGCGCGCTATACCGCACTGACGGAGTGTGTTACCAACAACCGTTACCCAGGTTGTCTGTTTATCGCCGCCTGCACCTACTATCCGGATCCTGGGCACCCCATCCATCAACTGGCAGATCAGCAAAAACGAGCCGCGCACGAGTTCACACATGAGCTGCTGACCACACTTGAAGTGGATGATCCGGCAATGGTCGCGAAGCAGATGGAGCTGGTGCTGGAAGGTTGCCTGAGCCGCATGCTGGTGAACCGTAGCCAGGCGGATGTGGATACGGCGCACCGTCTGGCGGAAGATATTTTGCGGTTCGCGCAGTGTCGTATGGGTGGTGCACTGACCTAAGCCAGCATTCCCATCCAGGCGGAAATAAACAAACACAGCGCCATCGCGCGTTGAAATCGCACCATCGCCACGGTGGTGCGGAAAATCCGGTTCACCGCCTTCCCCAGCCACGCCCAGCACAACAAACAGACCACGGAGATCGCCAGAAACCATAGCGCCATCAGCGTAATATCCCGTAATGCATGGTCGCTTGCCGGAGCAAACAGGCTGACAACTGCCAGCGCCATCATCCATGTTTTTGGGTTTACAACCTGTAGTAACGCCGCCGCCCGCGCGGTAAATCGGACGTGACTTCTGGAGGAGAGATTCGCGGCCGGGGCGCTAAACAGCTGCCAGCTCATCCAGGAAAGCCACAGCACACCCGCCCAGCTCATTACCTGACGTATCAGTGGATACTGGCGTAACACTTCTCCTGCCCCAGCGCCTGAAACCAGAACAATAGCGCTGGCGGCAATACACCCGCCCAGGATCGCAGGAACCGTATTTTTTACGCCAAAGTGCTGACTGTTAGCCAGTACCAGAATGTTGGTTGGCCCCGGTGTAATCGAGGCGACAAATGCAAACAGCAGGAAGGGTAATAAATTCACAGGTGACTCCTTTTTTATTAGAGCCACGAATGTGCCGTTATTTTCTGGAAACGTCTGGAAGGTTTGTGCACAACCGGCGGTAGTGTGCCGGAGAAATACGGTATGCACGCTGGAACCAGCGACCAAGATGGCTTTGATCGGCAAAACCCACTGCCGTCGCAACATCAACAGGCAGTTCCCCACACGCCAGCATCTGTCGGGCCTTTGCCAGTCGCAGCTGGATAAGCCAGGCGTGCGGTGCCAGGTGAAATTCGCGTTTAAAACAGCGGGTGAGGGTAAAGCGATCCGTACCCGTCTCGCGGGCAAGGTCTGATAGCCCCACGTTCTCGCCGATATGCGCATAGAGATAGTCGCGGGCACGATGCGCTACAGCGGAGCTTTGTAATTGCGACGGGAGTTTCTTACGCCAGTGGCAGTGGGTAGTTATCTGAGAGAGCAGGTTATCCATTGTGCTCTGTTGGACGATCTTCATCTCATCGTTATGCAACGAGGTAAATGTATCACCGATAGCGCGCACCAACTGAGGCTCTCGCGTCAGCGTTTGGGCAAAGTGGAGAGTGTAACTCCCGGGAGTAGAGTCATACAGCCCTTGAAGCGTACGGGTGAGCCAGTGTTCATCCATATAAAAGGTCAGATAAGTAAAGCCGCCCTCTACCGGTGCATCACCGTCATGGATCTCCCCGGGCTCAAGTAAAAAAGCATCGCCCGGCTGGCTACGGTGGCGTTCACGGCGACAGTGGAACTGCTGCGTACCGGAAAGGGTTATTCCGACCAGATAGCTATCATGCCAGTGGGGATCAAAGGCATGTCCTTCGAAATGCGCCTTAATTGTCTCAATACCTGTTTCTGCATGCTGACGCAGCTCAAGCCAGTCGTTTGCCATACTGCCCTCCTCTTACCATCAGCATTGTCACATCTTGCCTGAACTGTCTGGAAGATTTGTGCAATTCCAGGGCACAAACGGACAGATTGCCGCAAACTTAAGCAGTTGAACAGCTTTTCCCGAAATAATGTTGACGATCGCGCGCGATTGCGGTTTAATGCGCTCCGTTGCCCGGATAGCTCAGTCGGTAGAGCAGGGGATTGAAAATCCCCGTGTCCTTGGTTCGATTCCGAGTCCGGGCACCACTATTTAAAGAACCCAGCCTATGGCTGGGTTTTTGCTTTTCTGTCCCCGCTACGCATTGAATTTTCCCTTCTGTCAGGTAATAGTGATTTTTTTTCCTGACAATGAAAATGATATGACCTTATCTGCTTTAAAAGCCGGGTCACTGCTCCTGCTGATGATCCTGTTTTATACCGGCCTGTTCACGAGCGATCGCGTCACCTGGTTGATGGAGGTGACGCCCGTCATTATCATCATCCCACTTCTGCTTGCCACACACCGGCGATACCCTTTGACTCCCCTTCTCTATACTCTGGTTTTCTTCCACGCCATCATTCTGATGGTTGGTGGAATGTACACCTACGCAAAGGTTCCGGTTGGTTTTGAGGTTCAGGAGATGCTCGGGCTTAGCCGAAATCCGTATGACAAGCTCGGTCACTTCTTCCAGGGGCTGGTTCCCGCACTGGCAGCGCGAGAAATTCTGCTGCGCGGTGGGTATGTTCGTGGACATAAGATGACGGGGTTTCTGGTGTGCTGTGTTGCTCTGGCCATTAGCGCCACCTATGAACTCATTGAGTGGTGGGCTGCTTTGGCGATGGGACAGGGTGCGGATGATTTTCTGGGGACGCAGGGCGATCCATGGGATACCCAGTCTGATATGTTTTGCGCGCTGCTTGGTGCGTTAACGACGGTGCTGATCCTTGGGCGTTTCCATCAGCGGCAATTGCGTCGTTTGAATGTGGATAGTGCGCTCTGAGTTGCCGGATGGCGGCTTCGCCTTACGGCCTGCCGTTTTTCAGCAAACAAACGCAAAAAGGCCATCCTTGCGGATGGCCTCTTCACTTGTTTGATGCCTGGCAGTTCCCTACTCTCACATGGGGAGACCCCACACTACCATCGGCGCTACGGCGTTTCACTTCTGAGTTCGGCATGGGGTCAGGTGGGACCACCGCGCTAAAGCCGCCAGGCAAATTCTGTTAATCTGTATCAGGCTGAAAATCGTGTCTGTCTCTTCGCCAAAACACCTT
>NZ_QFLS01000009.1:0-497924 GCF_004136695.1 Enterobacter cloacae complex sp. 677-3DZ2D5B
CGGCTCCGGGTCGCTGTCGTCGCCTGCTTCCCGGTACGGCGCGGCGTAGCGGTAGTGCTCGCCCGTCGTCACCGCATCACTGCGTACGCTGACCGTCGCATCCATCGGCGTGGTGGCTGTCCGGTAGTTGTAATCCCGCGTGGCGACGGTGCCGGTGACAATCCTGTGCCAGGTCCGCACATCCCAGACCGATTCTGCCGCACCGTCAAACAGACCCGATGGTTCGCGGTACGGCAGGCGCACGTCAAACCGGTAGTTAAGCTGGCTGTCGGCAAAAATGTACGTATCCAGACCGCACACATCATCCATCTCCGTACGCCAGTAAATCCCCACCTCAGACAGAATGCGCTGAATGAACTGCAAATCCGTCTCCCGCCACTGGGTAATAATTTCACGCGGCGGGTAGCTGCGCTCCAGCCGGAATTCAAAATCAGGCCCCTCCAGCCCGTGTCTGCGCAGAACCTGCTCCACCACCTCCGGCACGGACTGGTTCTGAAATACGGCGCACTGCCGGGTGTATCCCAGCAGCGCCAGCCGGGAACTGAGCGTGAGCCGGTAGTGAGACTGGTCTTTTGATGTGGACAGCCATTCAAGACGGGTCACTATGCCGTGCACATTTTTACCGCTCCGCATCCGGAAGGAGGCATATTTCATCAGCACCTGTTCCGGGGGAATATTCGCCTGCCCGGAGGTGAACTCGATGTCCCACCGGAAGGGCTCGCTCAGGGCTTCCCTGCCGCGGAAGCGTAAAACATCCGCCGTCACGGTACTGTCATTAATATCCAGAAAATAACGCGTCTGTCCGTCAAAAAGCGCCAGCCAGTTATCCATTACATCACTCCTTTACCGGAACGAGGCTGAGCCAGCCATCACCCAGTTCAATCTTACGGGGTTTGTCCGGGTCGAGGTCGTCACGGGTCAGTACCAGCCGCCAGCGGTTGTCCTGCATGTCGGGACGGTTAAACAGCCCCACCACCGCCACGAACTCAGCGTCTTCATCCATGGGCATATTAAGCGTCACGCTGCCCCCGGGCATCACCAGCAGCTCTTTTGACGCCAGCTCGTCCTCTTTCAGGACCGTATCGGCCTTACGCAGCAGCGTCTGGTAGTCTGCTGCATCAATATTCTTACGGTCTTTAAGCTGGTAGACCCGCACCATCGTCGCCAGCGGCGTCTGTGCGCCATCGGCATTTATGGCCGTGCGCGGGGTAAAATCCAGATGCAGCGTTTTAATTTTCTTGTAGAAGATGGATTTCGTGATGCTAACCGTACCGTCCGTGACGGTCTGTGTCAGACCGCAGCCTGTGAGCAGACCACAGGCAATAAGCGTCAGCGCCCACCAGCGGGTTACTGTTGCCATTCAAAAGTTCCTTTATTGAGAATGTGAATACGTATTTAGTCGAAGCGGTAATGCCCGTCTTCAGCGGGAGGGAACACTGAACACCGGAGTCCTTCATAGCAGCCCAGACTGACGGTCAGTGTTTCCCGGTTATCGCTGAGTCTGCCGTCCTTCAGTCCGAGCAGGCCGGTACGCCCGAGCTGAATACGCCTGCCTTTGCCAAGGCGCGGCTCAGGCAACAACCACACGGGTACAGTGAGGCGCAGTCGGGCATTGCTGCGGTAACCAAGATAGACGCGCATCAGGACCAGCAAATCGGTATGGAGGATGCCACCGGGTAACCAGCCTTCGGCTTCGCCGGGATCTTCCGTGGCCAGTGTCACCAGCACTCTGCTACAGGCTTCCCTGCCCGTTTTACCCAGCGTGGCCCGCTGTGAAAGATGAACGCGGTTTCCGGTACCCAACCCACTGCGATTATCGATATGGACCTTTACCGGATCCGGTTCGGTGATAAATACCCGGGTATTCGGTGCCAGCAGGCTCACCAGAGCCTGGATGCCTTCAGCATTGCGGGTGGGCAATCGCATGGTACCCAGCAAGGCCAGGAAACGGGAAACCGGTGTTGCCACCTGATCAGCCGTGCCCGGTATACCGAGTCCCACCAGACCCAGCAGACATTGCGATGTGGCATCGCGCCCCCCCGCCTCAAAGGTGGCCGGATACGCGTATTTTCGCCAGATCCGGTAATACTGCGTGGTGATGCGGTGGCTGAAGATATCCAGAAACGAGGTGACCGCCTCATAGCCTTCCCGGCGCTGTGCAATGTCATCCAGATAAGACGTCGGCAGAGGGGAGTCCACGCCATACATCCCCAGAAATGTCGTGCGGACCGTTGGAGGCAATGTCGGATGGTCTTCGTCGGTCTCCACCGCTTTCAGGGTGCTGACCGGGAAACCCATTCCCGGCCAGGGTCTGAAACGTACCGGGTCGTTGCCCGGATGGCTGGTGGTGCCCAGTTTTGGCGCGTCCGGATTTTCCTGCTCCAGCAACTGGCAGAAACGATAGAAATTGACCCGCCAGATTTCTTTATCAAGAGCTAACGTCAGCCCGGTACGTGCTGGCTGTGATTCTCGCGCCATCTCAGTCGTTTCCCTGTCGGTTGCAGTACCAGCGTGAGCTGGTTAAAGAGGTGAATATCGGCATAGAGCGCGAAGAACCGGTGCAGCATCTCGCCGAAGAGATTCACATCGCCCTCGCCTGCAAAATTGTCCATATTCAGCGTGACCTCAATGTCCACTCCCCGCAGCATAAAGCCCTTCTCAAAACGGCGGATCAGAGTGTGCTTCACGGCGACGATTGCTTCAAGCCGACGGCGGTTCATTTCATCGTCGGTCCAGTCGTACAGCGCCAGCGTGCCCCGCAGGACCTCAGGATTGTCCATCATGCTGAGGAAGTTTGAGCCGAGGTGGCTCATCACTCGCCAGTGAAAGCGGTCGTTTGCAGGGGGATACAGCGGCATCGTCGGTGCTGTGAGGTTGAGGACCCTGACGGGCACCTTGCCGGATTTGACCACCCTGTCCAGCAAAGTACTTTCCAGTGCCTTACGCGGAAGCTGACCGTTGGTCCCGGTTATTCGCATCGAGAGTGACTCCGGTTTTTCGGACAACTGCTCCAGTTCAAACGAGCGGCCACCGAGAATTAACCAGGTGTCATACAGGCCAGAGGGACCGCGTTTCACGCGGGTGTGGTAATAACGTTCAGGGGCATCGTGGCGCATCATACCGCCCCGGTGTCGGAAGCTGGTGAACGGTACATAAGGATGTTTGCCATTCTTGACCGCGCCGTGAATATTATCGACGCTGTAAATCTCGGTGTGACCATCCTGAAGACGCAATGGCCTGAGCAGGTATTCGTTCTCCAGAGGATTTAGCGTCAGCGGGTCGGCTTCCAGGGTAAAAAGGTTGATAACCGGCGCACAGTGCAGCCGGAAGTCTTCCGTCTCAAAGGGCAGATCGGATGACCAGGCTTCACTGAGTACAATGTCGATTTCAAACCAGGTGCTGGCCGCATTGAGCCCGATAGTGTCGAGACCGCGCAGCTCCACAAACATAAACTTTGGACGGAAGCTGAAATACTCCAGCAGCAGCTGGTAACCACTGAAGGCCGTATCGGCTTTTTTCCACAGGCCGTCATTGTCATCGAAGCCCATGGGTTTGCACCAGCCATCAAACTGATGACGTTCAGTATGCGTCCCGGCATGACGCGCATACATGGTATGTACACGCCGGGTCATTGCCAGATGCAGCGCAGAACTCACAGGACTCTCTGCGTTAAGGAATATGGCGACCTTGTCGATCCCGGCTTTACTCCAGTCCACTTTTTCAGGGCATTCGAAACGCAGACGGATAGCAGAGCGTCCATCGTTTTCAGTATGCAGGCGGGCATCTGCAAGGTGCAGCGGTTGTAGCGGCACATCGCGGGTCGTCCGGTACTGACAGGCGGTTTTATGCGGCCCGACAGGACGTGACAGAACGGAGAAGCCTTCAACCAGCATTTCGGCCTGACGCAGACCACGCCAGTCAGGCGAAAACTCAACGATGGCCAGCGACGGGATAGTCCGCATATAGTGCGGCCACAGCAGACTCACCAGTCCTTCAGTCAGTTCCGGCAGATCATCATCCAGCTTTTCTCGCAGACGGCCCATCAGGAAGGCAAAGCCTTCAAACAGGCGTTCCACATACGGGTCCCGGGCTCCGGGCTTATCGAGATTGAGCATTGCCGCCCGGTCCGGATGTGCCCGGGCAAATTCTTTTCCTGCCTCGCGCAGATAGCGCATTTCGGCTTCAAAATAGCGCAGGGTTAAATCATCCATGCTCGGTATTCCTGATAGTTAACAGACAAAATTCAGCCACACAGCACCATGGCACGGGCAGGATCGATGGTAATCAGCCCCGCCAGCAGGGCATCCATCTCAGGCATCAGCCGGATTTTATCGGACTCGCTGCGACCGGCTTTCATGCGCAACAGTTTCAGACGGCGGGCCTGAACTTCGAACATCAGGCCCGGCTCCCAGTCCCCCATCGTCAACTGCGCCGCACCGGATGTCAGCTCGGCCAACAGATGAAGCGCCATGTCGTTACGCCCGTATTGTTCCGCAACACGGGCCATCAGCAGGCGTATCAGCCAGCGATTTCGCGGAGAGTCCAGTCCGGGGCGGGTCTGGAGCCACGTCAGAGCCGCTTCGGGCCCCTCACTGTCACCCTTCTCCATCGCCTCGGCCTCAAGTGACAGCACCTCGTCCCCGTATCCGGTTGCCGTCGTGACCGGCTCGCTACCGAATGACAGCCCTTCCTCATTCACCTTTTCCGCAATCCATCCCGTTGTCACCTCATCGGCAAACGGGGTACCGTCATTCCAGGCCAGGCTTTCAAGCCCGGGCAGACGCCTGAGGAGGAACCGAAGATCCAGCAGGACTGACTCCGCCAGGTTCTCCCAGGGCTGTCCCGCATGGCTGAGTCCCTGCCAGAGGTACCACTGGAGATCGAGCCAGAAATGATTCACCCCTTCGCAGTACATCTGGCCGGCCTGCTCCACCAGCTCAGCCCAGCTTTTTTGCAGGTACAGACGCTTCAGCTGCGCCCGGTACTCTGGTTTAGGCGGAATCAGCCGGGTACGACCACTGCTGTCCAGCGGTGGAATTTGATCGACGGTATCCCAGCGAACGGTTTTCATCAGCCGGTGAGAGGCCAGCCACCCCTGGGGTTGTTCTCCGAGCCAGCGGGAGAGTACCTTTGCCTGATCCAGCAAATCGCGCCCCGACTTCACGTCCGTCAGCAGTGGCGACGGAGAAAAGACAGCGTCATGCCCGGTATCCTGAGTGCTGCTGTTCTGGGGGATTAGCGCTGTCACCCCGCCAGAACGCGCCAGACGGTTTTCCAGCGCGCTACAAAGGCCAGCGAATGCGGGTTTTTCATTTTCAGGCCAGTCTGAGACCACCTTACTCAGCAGAGTGACCGCTCCGGCCGTCAGGCCGGCATCATCCCGTTCGACTTCCGGCCAGCGCGAGAGCGTATCAAGTACTTTTGTACTGTTGAGCCACTCCAGCGCGGCTTTCCGGGCATTCGGGCGCAGCGGATGACAGTGTCTGCCATAGCGGGACAACATCGCGACCAGCAGCAGTATCCCTTCCGCCAGGCCTTTCTCGCCGTCACGGCTCAGCCGGGCCTGGGTATACCAGGTAACAACACGGATATCTTTGGCGCATTCACACAGTATTTTTTCCGCCAGCGTGCAGAGCAACTCCGGATCGGTGCCCGAAAGTTTGTTGATTTCTTCACGCATCAGTTGGAAATCATCGTCACAGGCCGGATCGTCACCCGTTTCCTCCCCAGGGCGGATCGGTTTTAACCAGTTCTCCCAGAGGGACAGGGTGCCGGAGGCGCTTTCAGTAAGGCGCAACTGCGCTTCGTGGTTAGTGGTGCATGCCGATAACAGGGCTTCGTCGGTGTCGCGGAAGGATTTCCACTTGATGTACTCCGCGCGGTCGAAGTAGTTGCCGATATCCTTAATTGCAGCCACCTCTTCCATGGAGTCTTTCAGGAAGAATTTCGGACCGACAGAGCCAATAAACGGCATATGTGCGGCAGCTGACACTTTAGAGATGTTGCGCAGTAGCGCCACATCCTGCGGGCTGGCGTCAAATTCATAGGATGAAATCACGGAGCCAATCGGCTCGCCGCCCGGGGTGTCGTATTCGGCGGTATAGGTGTGCCAGTAGAGGCCGCTCTGGATAAGTTCCGGCGCGTCTTCAAAGTCCTGACGCAGATCTTCTTTCGACACATCCAGAATTTCGGTTTTCACGTTCTGGCGGTAGTCGGTGCTGTCCACCAGCTGCTTCAGGCCGCGCCACAGGGACTCCACCTTCTGGAACTCCTGGTGATGCATTACGGCATCCAGCTGACGGCTAATCTGGAAATCCAGTTCGGCGATATGGCGGTCAATCAGCGTTTTGTCGAGCTTCTCCACCGGCTGACCGGATTTGCGGATGCAGTCCATAAACACCTGCATCGCCGCCGTCAGGCGTTCACCCGCCGGAGCGTCAGAAAGCGCGGCGTCATCCAGAAACGCATTGATATCCCCCAGGCTGGAGGCCGGGGTCAGGTTGATTTTTTCAAACAGGGAGGCGTAAACGCCCTCTTTTTCCAGTACGGTGGTCTGCCCCTGCGCGGAGGCGGTTTCAGTATTTACAGACATCAGCATATTCCCGGTTAATCCATTAAATTACACATGCCGCTTATTTCGGGGCCAGTGCACTCATTTCGTCGCGTAATTCCTGAGACAGCGCCGGGTCTTTAAGAATTTTCTCGAGTTCTTTTCTGAAAGTGGCGTTATCAAGGAGATTGGATTTGAGGTCGCGTAATAAATTACGCATGGCCAGCATGGCGCGGAGCTGGGGGATCTGGCGGGCAACCTGTTCAGGTTCGAAATCCTTAATATCGGAGAAATTCAGTTTTATGCTTTCTTCCGAACCATCCCCGGCCATTGTGTTAGGAACCGTCAGATTCACTTCCGGGTTAAATTCCGAAAGTACGCTGTTGAAGTTATTTTTATTGACGTTAATTTTCTCCCTTTCCGATAATGGGCGATTCTCTTTTCCATTACTGAAATCACCGACGGTGAGGAGTTTAAGCGGCAGTTCGATTTTCTTCTGCGCGCCACCTGTATGCAGAGCCAGCTTTAAGTTTATGCGTGCCTTGGGCACCTCATTCTGGAATGAATCGGCCATAGCAGTCCCTTTCTTTAAAAGAAATAAATGTTAAGTGAGTGACGTTTCTTTACAAAACCATATTAGAGCAAAAGCCCATTTAAAATCAACTTCTCAGATCAAAGATCTACTATTGGACTTTTCTTAAGAATATTCCACTAAATTATTGTACTCATAAATGCCATAGATACATGACATACAGTAAAAATTAACTATTTATTCACATTAATTTGGCAGGAATGACTGCTTAGTTTGGAAATATTGAACTTATTATTCCATGAGGTTGAATAATTGATTTACATCAATGCATTTATTAACACAACTCGTAACAGCGCAGAGAAATAAGGTTTTAATTCAATAAATAGCCTGAATATGAAAAAATCCTGTATCGGACAAATTTAATCTTAAAAACAGTAATGACTATACTGCTACAGGAATGGCGAATAAATGACTACGCGTTTTTCGATAAACGGGAGAAAGAATCTCTCTGAAGATATTCATCATGACAATGAGTGATGGGCTGATATGAAGGGGATATTCGGTAATAACCAGGCTGTAAAATCATGCCCCCTGAGAGCGGGCGCTTATGCAGTTAATGGATGTTTACCATAATCACGTAGCGCCCTGACCTCTTTTTAATGCTTTTCAATATACATTGTACGGCTGTACGCAACATCCTCTGGGTTATTTATCGGATAACCTTTAACCCATGGCTTGATGAGACGTCCATTGGTGTACTGATAAATAGGGGCAATCGGTGCTTTCTCGGTAAGGATCTTCTCGGCCATGTTGTAGTCGGCATTACGCGCTTTTTCAGTGGTTTCGAGCGTCGCCTGATGAATAATCTTATCGTAAGCAGGATCGTTGAATCGTGAGATATTCCCGCTATGGGAGGAGGTCAGCAGCGACAGGAATGTCGACGGCTCGTTGTAGTCCCCTACCCACGATGCACGGATGACGTCAAAATTCCCGGTATTGCGGCTGTCGATGTAGGTTTTCCACTCCTGATTCTGCAACTTAACGTCAACACCCAGATTTTTCTTCCACATGGATGCGACGGCAATCGCGATTTTCTGGTGGTTTTCAGACGTGTTATACAGCAGCGTTAATTTTAGCGGACGCTGAGGGCCATAGCCTGCCGCCTGCAACAATGTTTTCGCCTGCGCATTCAGCTCTTGCTGCGACATCTGCTCAAATGGCGAGGTTTCCGGCGTAAAGCCCGCAGTGACATCGGGAGTAAAATGCCAGGCCGGTTTCTCACCGGTCCCCAGGACTTTTTCCGCCATAATACGTCTGTCTATAGTCATGCTGAGCGCGAGACGTACGCGGGCATCCGCGGTTGGGCCTTTTTGCGTGTTAAACGCGTAGTAATAGGTCCCAAGCTGTGGCGGTGTATAAACCTGTCCCGGAATATCTTTAAGCAGCTTCTGGTACATGTTTTTCGGAAACGATTCTGTAATATCGATATCGCCCGCCAGATAGCGTTTGGTCGCCGAGGACTCCTGGTTGATCGGCACAAAGGTGACTTTTTTAAGCACCGTCCTGGCGTTATCCCAGTAATGTGAATTCGGCTCAACCACCAGTTTTTCATTCACCACGCGATCTTTCAGCACATAAGCACCGTTGCCAATGAGCGCGCCAGGGCGCGTCCATTCCTTACCGCTCTCCACATTGGCCTTTTGAACAGGATAAAACGCGAAGTTAGCCGTCAGATTACTGAACCAGGGTAGCGGTTTGTCCAGCTGCACGCGCAGCGTTTTAGCATCGACCGCCGTCACGCCGAGCGTATCCGGAGCAGCTTTGCCGTCGATGATGGACTGGGCATTGTTAATGCCCGCCAGCGCCGCAAACCAGGCGAAAGGTGACGTTGTTTTAGGATCAACCAGACGACGCCAGCTATAGACAAAATCTTGTGCCGTCACTGGGGTACCGTCAGACCACTTAGCGTTATCCCGCAGCGTGAACGTCCAGACGCGGTTGTCATTGCTCTGCCAGCGCGTCGCCACGCCGGGAACTAACTCCCCTTTTTCGTTCTGATTTACCAGCCCTTCATAGAGGTCGCGAATCACCTGTATCTCGGGCAATCCCACCGCTTTTGCCGGATCGAGCGAAGCGGGCTCATCTTTGATATGTCGAACCAGGTCCTGCTTTTGCGCCAGAACCGTTCCTTCGGGAACCTCCGCGGCATATGAAAGTGAAGAAAGCCCGCACAGCCACAGCGCAGTACAAAGAAGCGAAACAGGATGCTTCATACGATCCCCTTAATGATGTCAGGTAACAGGCAGATGCGTAATTATTTGTTTCGAAACGGAGAAATGCAAATGCTTCCTCTGGAAAGTTGATGTCAGGCAATTTTCCACACACACGGAAACTATTTGATTAAGCGCGGCTTTTGCACAACACTGCCAGAAGTGACTTTATCATCAGGGTTTACTATGGCAACTACCCGACCAAGAACGGAACGCGGTGCCTTCCCGCCAGGAACTGAACATTATGGACGCTCATTTTTAGGCGCGCCGCTGATCTGGTTTCCGGCCCCCAAGGCCGATCGCAATAGCGGCTTAATCATTGCAGGCACGCATGGCGATGAAAACTCGTCTGTCGTGACGCTCTCGTGCGCGCTACGTACGCTGGCCCCCGATTTACGACGTCATCATGTGATTTTGACCGTCAACCCGGACGGTTGTCAGCTTGGATTACGGGCGAATGCACGCGGCGTTGACCTGAACAGGAACTTCCCGGCGGCAAACTGGCGCGCCGGTGAAACGGTGTATCGCTGGAACAGTTCGGCGCAGGAGCGAGATGTGGTCCTGCTCACGGGAGACAAACCCGGTTCCGAACCGGAGACTCAGGCGCTGTGCCAGCTTATTCATAAGATCCACCCGGCCTGGGTTGTCTCTTTCCACGATCCCCTCGCCTGTATTGAAGATCCTCGTCATACGGCGCTCGGGCAGTGGCTGGCGGATGCGTTTGCTCTACCTCTGGTGAGCAGCGTTGGCTATGAAACACCCGGGTCGTTTGGCAGCTGGTGCGCAGACCTCAGCCTTCACTGTATCACCGCAGAGTTTCCGCCCATCTCCTCGGATGAAGCGAGCGAAAAATACCTGCGGGCGATGACAGATCTCCTGCGCTGGCAGCCTCAAAGATGAAGTACGCCGGAGGTAAAATTCAGCGTGGGTGAGACGTCAACCGCCAGCCAGGTTGGGCCGTCCAGATCGGCAAAGCGCACGCTGTTCACCAGCGGGAGCGCAGCGCCGATCGCTCTGGACGTACACAACATACAGCCCAGCATCAGAGCAAAGCCTTGCGCCTGCGCATCTTGTGCCAGAGCCAGAGCCTCGGTTAATCCACCTGTTTTATCCAGCTTAATGTTCACCATTTCGTAACGTCCCTTGAGGGCTGACAGGCTCTCACGGGTATGACAGCTTTCGTCTGCACAGACGGGAAGCGGATGAATAAAATTCGCCAGCGCGGCATCGTCTTCTGCCGGGAGGGGTTGCTCCAGCATGGCAACGCCCAGATCGGCAAGCAGCTGACAACGGGCTGCCAGCCCTTCGCTGTGCCATGATTCGTTCGCATCGACGATAAGAGTGGCATCAGGCACCGCCGCACGAATGGCGACCATGCGTTCGCTAATCAGACGATCGTCGAGCTTCACCTTTAATAATGTTGCACCGGTGGCATACAACGCCTGAGCGCTGGCGGCCATTTGCTCTGGTTCACCGATGACCACCGTTTGCGCGGTGACGATCGATTGCGGCAGCGCAACGTCCAGCAGCGCAGGCAGCGGTTTTTGTTGTTTCGCCGCTTCCAGACTCCAGAGTGCGCAGTCAATCGCGTTGCGTGCCGCGCCGGCCGGCAACCGAAACTGAAGAGCCTCACGCGTCAGACCCGCCTGCAACTCGGGCACTACCGTCATAATTTGCGCCATGACTGACGCCAGGCTTTCTCCGTAACGTGGATAAGGGGTGCATTCTCCGACGCCTTTTACGCCGTTCTCTTCACATTCAACCACGACCACGCAGGCCTCATTACGGCTGCCGCGCGAGATCACAAACGGGGTGTGCAATGGCCAGGCTTCTTCATAGACCTTAACGCTTCTCATCACTGACTCCTTGCAGGCCGGAAAGGCAGAAAATTGGTTTGCCGTGCTAACTGCGGATGACATACACTAGCCACGACGTTAACTATTTGTAAACAGGAAGATATCTATGTCACAACTCGTTCATTTCCAGGGCAACCCGGTTGCTGTTGCAGGTTCCATCCCACAGTCTGGCAGCAAAGCGCAGCCTTTTACTCTGGTGGCTAAAGATCTGTCTGACGTCACGCTGAGCCAGTTTGCTGGCAAACGTAAAGTCCTGAACATTTTCCCAAGCATCGATACTGGCGTTTGCGCTGCATCAGTGCGTAAATTCAACCAGCTGGCGACCGAAATGGACAACACCGTAGTGCTGTGCATTTCTGCTGACCTGCCGTTTGCCCAGTCCCGCTTCTGCGGCGCTGAAGGCCTGAGCAACGTCATCACCCTTTCCACTCTGCGCAGCCCGGATTTCCTGGAGAAATACGGTGTTGCCATTTCCGAAGGCGCGCTGAAGGGTCTGGCTGCTCGAGCGGTGCTGGTGATCGACGAAAACGACAACGTTGTTTTCAGTGAGCTGGTCAACGAAATCACTACCGAACCGGATTACACCGCTGCACTTGAGGCGCTTAAAGCCTAAACGTAAAAAAGCCTCTGCAAAGAGGCTTTTTTATTTATTCGTCACCCTTCTTCTGATTTAACCCATACTCGCGCAACTTATTCGCAATCGCGGTATGTGACACCCCAAGACGTTTAGCCAGCTTGCGCGTGCTCGGATAGCTGCGATATAGCTGCGTTAACACCGAACGCTCGAAACGGCTGGTGATGTCATCCAGCGAGCCTTCCATTGCCTCTTCGCCTACCGAGACCGTCCCGGCATCGTAATCCGGCAATAGAATATCCTGAGGGCGCAGTTCATACCCTTCAAGCTGAGTTAATGCGCGATAGACCGCATTTTTAAGCTGACGAATATTGCCCGGCCAGCCGTATCGCGTCAGCACGGTGCCCAGGTCGGCAGAGAGCTTCGGACGCGGCACGCCCTGCTCATCGGCAAAACGGGCCACGAACAGTTCTGTCAACGGCATGATGTCCTGTGGGCAATCGCGCAGCGGCGGAATATTGAGCGTCAGAACGTTGAGACGATAGTAGAGATCTTCGCGGAATACCCCTTTCTGCACCAGCTCCACCAGGTTTTTCTGGGTGGCGCAGATGACGCGCACGTCCACGTGAACTTCATGATCTTCCCCCACGCGGCGGAACGTGCCGTCATTGAGGAAACGCAGCAGTTTCGCCTGCATGCGTGGCGACATTTCGCCAATCTCGTCCAGCAGCACCGAGCCGCCATTCGCCTGTTCAAAGAAGCCTTTTTTACCTTCCGGCGCATGCCCGAACAGCTCACTTTCAACGGCATCTTCAGGAATAGAGGCGCAGTTCAGCGCCAGATACGGTTTTGCCGCACGCGGGCTGGCCATGTGCACAGCATGCGCCAGCAGATCTTTCCCCGTACCGGTATCCCCGGTAATCAGCAGCGGCGCCGTAAGATTTGCCAGCTTGCGCGCCTGGTCGATCACATGACGCATCTTCGGGCTCACCGCAATAATATGGCTGAATGCGCCGACGTCCTGGCTGGAAAGGTTCTGTAACTGACGCCCCATTCGCACCGTGGAGCGCAGCATGATCACTGCGCCGGTCAGCACCCGCGCGGCATTTTCCCCTTTCAGGTAGACCGGCGTGATCTCCATCAGGAAATTCTGTCCGTTGATGACGACATGCTCGCTATGGGTATTTTGCGGGTTGCTGTCCAGCCAGCGCTGGAAATTAAAACCGGTGATCAGTTGCGTGGCGTGGTGCCCGATAAGTTTTTCCTGAGTCTGCGCAAACAGCTGGCAGCTGGCCTGGTTAACGCGCTCGACTTTATTTTTCAGATCGAGAGAGAGAAACGGCTCCGGCATTGCTTCCAGCAGCGCGCTCAGCGCAAGATGTTCCCGCTCGGACGGCATCCAGGGGATGGTGCGTACATCCGTAACGCCAGCGATACGGCGGATTTCCGCCATCAGGCTACTGAAGGTATTAAATTCAATTTCGGCAAAAATGAGGTAAATTCGCCCGACAGGGTCGATCTCTATGCCACGTAAATCAATGCTACGTAAAACAAGAAGATCGAGTAACTCGCGGGTCAGACCGAGACGGTCCTCACAAAAGACTTCCAGACGCATGGGAAATTCACCGTTTAAGCCAATAACAGTAAAATGATATGTCAGATCACGGTGTTCGGGAAGGTGGCTGTCAACAAATATTGACAGCCCGCACGATTAGTAAACAAAACCTCACTGAGCAGGTTTTTTATTGAGCGTCTCTTTAAGCTGGCCAATCAATTCGCGACGGAAATCCCCCAGCCGCGGCTTATCGCCATCGATCCAGGGGAGTGGACGACAAACCTCCATCGCTTTGATACCCAGGCGTGCCGTCAGCAGACCGGCACCAATCCCCTGCGCCGCCCGGGCAGAGAGACGCGCCGCAAGATCCTGCGACATCCAGTCCATCCCGACCTCCCGTACCAGTTCGCTTGCCCCGGCGAAGGCGATATTCAGCAACACCAGTTTGAACAGGCGCAGTCGGCTGTAATAGCCAAGCTCAATGCCGTACAGCCTGGCGATGCGGTTGATCAGACGCAGGTTGCGCCAGGCGATAAAGGCCATGTCCACCATTGCCAGCGGACTGACGGCGATCATCAGGGTAGATTCCGCCGCCGAACGGCTGATCTCACGACGAGCCTGCGCATCCAGTACCGGCTGAACAATGTGCGCATAGAGCGTGACCACTTCCTGGTCATTCTGGGTTTCGTGGATCGCCGCATACCAGCGCTGAAGCGCCGGGTGAGAGTGATCTATCCCGGCCTGAGCCGCAAGCTTTTCACAAAAAGCACGCCCTTTTCCTGTGCCGTGACTGTGCAGCAGATCCCGCGCTTCATCGCGTTCGTGGGCACGCTGACGCAAACGCCAGAGGCGACGCCACTCGCTGACGACTGAGCCAACGCCCGCACCAACAATCAACGCCCCGGCGGCGCATCCCCCCAGCGCCACCCAGTCCTGCGTTTGCCAGGCATTGACGCCCCACTGCACGCCCTGGCCGATTACGCTCACACCAAAAAGGGCTAACCCGGCGGTCACCATCTTACGCCACAGGCTGCGTTTCGGGCGCAGTGCCGCATCAACCACCGCTTCCGCCTGCCCCTCTTCAACCATCGGCTCGTCTGCCAGCACGGGAGCAAAGTTGTCAGCCTGCGGGCCGCTGAAGGTTTGCGCCGTTTTGAACGCCTCATGGGGCGTCTGCTCAAGCTGGCCGGTAAAATCAATGCGAGGTTTTAACGGTTCCGTCATCGCAATTTATCTCCGATTAAAAACTCCAGCGCAGCATCCAGACGGATGTGCGGCAATGGCTGATCAACGTTCATGCTCTGCGGACGGAAGGCTTCGAACTGAAAACCCTGGCTTTGCCAGAAAGCCTGGCCCGGCAGACGCGCCGGAACTTCCCCCGGATAGACCGTGAGCGGCTCACCGTCGCTGAGACGGTTGCCCCGCAGGGCCGGAATTTTCTCGCCATTCAGGTCAATCAACCCACTCTGCGTTGCCTGTACGGACGCCAGCCCCAGACAGTCCATGCTGATCCCTTCGAAGGCCGCATTCTGCCAGGCATCCTGCACCAGCTGTTGCAGCAGGGATACCATGTTGGCGTGCTGATCGACCGTCACATGGTCAGCTTTTGTGGCGGCAAACAGCAGCTTGTCGATGACCGGCGAGAACAAACGGCGAAACAGCGTACGCTGGCCATAATGAAAGCTTTGCATCAGCTGCGTCAGCGCCAGCCGCATATCATTGAACGCTTGCGGCCCGCTGTTGAGCGGTTGCAGGCAGTCCACCAGCACGATCTGGCGGTCAAAGCGTAAAAAGTGATTTTTATAAAAGCCCTTAACCACCTTCTCACAGTAATAATTGTATCGCTCGCGGAGCATACCGGCGTTAGTGGTCTTGTCCGCCTGCGCCAGTTTCGATTCGCCGATGCTGTCAACGTCCGGCCACGGGAAAAACTGTAGCGCGGGAGCACCGGCTAAATCACCCGGCAGAACGAAGCGGCCCGGCTGAATGAAATGCAACCCCTCCTGCTTGCACTGATGCAGGTAATCCGTCCAGGCTTCGGCTATGACGGCCAGACGGTTTTCATCCGCCGGCGCCAGCGGGTCCAGCCCTTCGCAAAGCTGGCGCCATTGGGTCGACCACTCTGCCCGCTGCCCCTGCAACAAACCGGTCATCTGTCGGGACCAGTTCAGGTAATCCTGCGCCAGCATCGGTAAATCGAGCAGCCATTCTCCCGGATAATCCACAATTTCGAGATAGAGCGTGGACGTTTCTTTGAAGTGACGCATCAGGGATTCATTCGAGCGGAAACGAAGCGCAAGCCGGATTTCGCTCACGCCACGCGTCGGGGTGGGCCAGGCGGGAGGTTCCCCGTATAACTGCGCCAGACCTTCATCATAGGTGAAACGGGGGATGCCAAAATCACGTTGCGGTACGCGTTTCACCCCCAGCAACCGCTCCTCGCGCACTGCGCTAAGCAGTGGCAGGCGCGCCCCTGCATGCAGGTTCAACAGCTGATTGACCATCGCCGTAATGAATGCTGTCTTACCGCTGCGGCTCAGCCCCGTCACGGCAAGACGCAAATGGCGATCAACGCCACGGTTCACCAGAGAATTGAATTCGTTTTTAAGTCGCTTCATCGCCGTCCTTCATTGCCTGGAACCCTGAAAAAAGTCACTTCAGAATACAGTAAATTGGGGCAGATCGTTGATTATCAATTCTTAATTATTGCTATTGCCGTTTTCTCTCCAGTAAGATGGGCGCAATTGCTGTCCGTCTGGAGTGAGTAAGGTGTATGTCACCCACCATCTATGATATTGCCCGCGTTGCTGGCGTTTCGAAATCAACCGTGTCGCGCGTTCTGAATAAACAAACGAATATTTCTCCTGAAGCGCGCGAAAAGGTGTTGAAGGCGATAGAAGAATTAAATTATCAACCGAATAAACTTGCCCGCGCACTCACCTCTTCTGGCTTCGACGCCATTATGGTTATTTCGACCCGTTCAACCAAAACCACCGCAGGGAATCCGTTTTTCTCTGATGTACTGCATGCCATAACGGCAAAAGCAGAAGAAGAAGGTTTTGATGTTATTTTACAAACGTCCAAAAGCAGCGAAGATGATCTGCAAAAATGCGTGGGTAAAATAAAGCAGAAGATGATCAAAGGGATCATCATGCTAAGCTCGCCGGCGAACGAGTCTTTTTTCGCGACGCTGGACGAATACGGTGTGCCCGTGGTCGTTATTGGTAAAGTGGAAGGCAATTACCAGAATATCTATTCTGTCGACACGGATAATTTCCACGACAGCGCCATATTAACCGACTCATTTATCAAACATGGTCGCACTAAAATTGCCTGCCTGCATGCCCCGCTCGATTATCACGTTTCTATCGATCGCCTGGCGGGCTATAAATCGAGCCTTGAGAAGCACGGTATTGCGATTAATCCGGACTGGGTTATTGATGGCGGATATACCCATGAAAGCGCGCTTCAGGCGGCCTGTCAGCTACTCTCATCAGACAACCCGCCTGATGCGGTTTTTGCGACGGACAGCATGAAATTGCTGAGTCTTTATCGTGCCGCGGATGAGCTAAATCTGACGATCCCGGAACAGGTCGCAATGGCAGGATACAGCGACCCGATGCTATCTCTCATTTTAACCCCTGCACCAGGCGGTTTTGATATCCCCACGAGAAAGCTGGGCGAAGAGAGCTGCGATTTGTTGTTCAGGTGCATTGCGGGTAAACCTGCCCCGCATAAGGTATTGGTTGAAACGCATTTTTCAGATGCGGCTTCATTACGCTAAAAACCAGGGGCAAACGCCCCTGGTAACGTCCTGTCAGAACGCGTAATTCACGCCGATCCCCGCATAGTGGAAGCGATCGTTTTCGCCTTCGTCATGGTTTTCCCATTCGTAGGCATATTCCAGCGTCATGGAAAGGCCATTCGCAAAGTCATAAGCATAGAGCAATCCCAGACGATTGAAATCATGCCCTTCACGTGTCGGATCGTCCTGCCAGTCCCAGTTTGTCCAGCGGTCAAGCCCAAGACGAGTATACGGCGTCAGGGTTGTCTGTCCTAATGAAACAGGCATATACGCACGGATTTCCTGAGTGGAGAATTCACCGTTATTACGTGAACTGTCCATATTGAAACCCCGCTCTAAATAGTAATTAACTTTTGCAGAGACGGTTTCGTTAATTGTCCAGGTAAAACCGGTTTCCGTTTCAACACGGCTGTCAGAATAACCGGTTTTTGCCAGGTCATTCGCAAACTGGTACATGGCAAACCATCCGCCAAAACGCCAGTCATCGGTTAATTTTACATCCCAGTCCGGTTGAATTTTATAGCGCTGCATATTTGCGCTGCCCGCTTTCGCGCCATCCTCATCTTTGAAATGATAGCTGTAATTACGGAAACCACCCGTCAGTCCCAGCGTGAAATCATCGGTACCAATAATACGATAGCGTAATTCTACTTCGGGACGATCGAAATAGGTGCCGCGCGTCATGCTACTGTAATCAACCGGCCCTTCCTGATACATAGCCAGCGAAATGGTCCATGCATCCCAAGTGGCATTAAACCACACGGAGGGTTCATATAATCCATCTTTATCGTCGGCCTGACCTTCGACGTTTTCAATTTCATACATGGCGCCAATATTAAATTCCCACTGTTTGGCTGATTCAGTTGCTTGCGCGCAGCTCACCCCTGCGCACAGGACGAGCGCAGCACTTCTTAGTAGAGTACTCATTAAAATATTCCTTTATAATTAACATACAAAAAACCGGAAACTTTCATTTCCGGCGAACACCTTTCTTATCTAATAGCTGTTTCAGTATCAGCATCGAAGAAATGGCACTTATTCATATCGAACTGGATGCCGATATTATCTCCGGCAACGTAATCATCCGCCGCTCCCGCACGGACAACCAGTTCATGCCCACCCACGGTGGCATAAAGCATAAATTCAGCCCCGGTCAGCTCAGCAACGCTGATCTTCGCCGTGATGTTTTCGCCGCTTCGCTGTACGGTGAGAATATCTTCCGGACGGATCCCAAAGACAACCGCTTTACGCTGGTAACCTTGCGCATTCAGTACGGACAGCTTGTCCTCCGGGATCTCCAGACGCAGCGTTTCCGTCACAAAATAGCGGTCGTCGATTGCGCCACGAATGAAGTTCATCGCCGGTGAGCCAATAAATCCTGCAACGAACATATTCGCCGGCTCGTTGTAGACCTGCTTCGGCGCGCCCACCTGCTGAATGATGCCGTCCTTTAAAATCACGATGCGGGTCGCCATCGTCATGGCTTCCGTCTGATCGTGCGTCACGTAAATCATGGTGGTATTAAGCTTCTGATGCAGCTTGCTAATTTCAGCGCGCATCTGCACACGAAGTTTGGCATCGAGGTTGGATAAGGGCTCATCCATCAGGAACACCCCCGCTTCGCGCACTATCGCCCTGCCTAACGCCACGCGCTGACGCTGACCGCCGGACAACGCGCCAGGTTTACGCTGGAGGTAATCGCGCAAGCCCAGGATCTGTGCCGCCCAGGTAACGCGTTCTTCAATGACGGAGGGCGCAATTTTTTGCATTTTCAGGCCAAACGCCATGTTGTCGTAGACCGTCATATGCGGATAGAGCGCATAGTTCTGGAAGACCATCGCGATATCACGGGACTTGGCGGGAACATCATTCATGCAAACCCCGTCAATAATCAGTTCACCCGCGCTGATCTCCTCGAGGCCGGCAATCATTCGCAGCGTCGTGGATTTCCCACAACCCGATGGACCGACGAAGACGATAAATTCTTTGTCTTCAATTTCGAGGTTGAAATCCTTCACCACGTGGACCTGGTTATCATAAATTTTCTGAATGTGTTTCAGAGACAGTTGAGCCATTATTA
The DNA here is from genome assembly GCF_004136695.1 of Enterobacter cloacae complex sp. 677-3DZ2D5B. Classification (NCBI taxonomy): domain Bacteria; kingdom Pseudomonadati; phylum Pseudomonadota; class Gammaproteobacteria; order Enterobacterales; family Enterobacteriaceae; genus Enterobacter; species Enterobacter cloacae complex sp. 677-3DZ2D5B. The sequence continues at coordinate 19,223 of NZ_QFLS01000009.1, forward strand.
ATTCCTTATCAATACGCCCGGGATGCCCAGAACGCCGTCAGGCGTTCCCAGGTCAGTTCCTGCGTTGAATGAAGTTGTAATCCCGCATGGTTCAGGCCAGGCCCAATCCCGACCGACAGCATTCCTGCGGCGTTGATCGCATCTACCCCTGCGGCGGCATCTTCGATACCAATGGCCTCTTCAGGACGCACGTTCAGTCCTTTACAGGCCGCAAGGAAGATTTCCGGGTCCGGCTTTGAGCGGCTAATACGCGAAGCATCGGCGCAAAAATCGAAAGCCTGATGAATACCCAACGCGTGCAAAATCCCAGGAGCATTAAGCGATACGGATGCCAGGCCAATTTTGACCTTCGCGGCGCGAATATCCGCCAGCACGTCGCGAATACCCGGCAGCAGCGAATCCTGCGTCAGTGATGACAGCGACTGGACGTAAAGCGCGTTTTTTTTCCTCGCCAGCGCCAGGCGCTGCTCGTCACTGAACATCCCCTCTTTCCCGCCATGTATCAAAATGCGCTGGAGGGAGTCCATACGGCTTATTCCCTTCAGCTGTTCGTTAAATACTTCATCGAAGGTGATACCAATCTCCTCCGCCACGGCGCGCCAGGCCAGAAAGTGAAGATGCGCGGTATCGGTGATCACCCCGTCCAGATCGAATACAACAGCGTTAAGCATCATGGCGCCCCTCCGTGGTAGCGGTCCCATTAACAGGTACAAGAAAGTCCTTACGTTCACAGACCTTCCGCCCTGATACATGCAGCGTTTTACCCCACAGCGTCAACGTGACAGGTGCGGTGGTTTCAATGGTTAACAGGTCATCTTCACAGGTAATGTGCATTGTTGCGCCCCGCCACCGCAGTGGGAAGGCGAGTTTCTGCCAGTGAGCAGGCAGCTTCGGCGCAAGATGCAGCTCCCCTTCGCTAATGTGCAGGCCAGCAAATCCCTGAATGGCGCCCAACCAGATCGCACCGGTGGCGGCGGCATGAATACCGTCATCACTGCTGTGCGGGTCGTCCCCCAGGTCGATGGCAATCCCATCGCGCCAGAAGGCATACGCCCCCTCGGTGTCACCGCAACGTGCGAGCACAATGCCGTGAATGGCTTTACTCAGGGATGAATCATGGATCGTGCGTGGCTCGTAGAACGCCAGATTGGCGGCACATTGCTGCGGCGTAAACCGTTCCGGCAGCAGGTAGTTAAGCATCACCACGTCGGCCTGCTTCAGGATCTGCATCTCGTTCACTTCCGCGCGAGAGTAATCAAGCAGAATGGTTTGCTTACCCGCTTTGGCTTTATAGCGGCTCAGATCGATGGCAGGTTTTGCCATGAAGGTATCATCCTGCGGGATCACACCCTCTGCGTCGGCCTCTGGCAGCCACAGGCGCGCCAGGAACTTACCGGCATTCTCCGTAAAACGCGCATCTTCACGCCCAAATTTCGCCATAAACTGACGCGCGCAGGCCACGTTGTGCCAGGCCAGATAGTTGGTGTAAGCGTTGTTGTTGACATGCTCGGTGTATTCATCCGGTCCGATCACGTCATGGATCTCAAGACGACCATTAATTTCCGTCGCGCGTCCCATCCAGAACGAAGCGGTTTCCATCAGCAGCGTCAGACCCTCATTGCGCATAAAGGCATCGTCGTGTGTTGCCTGCCAGTAAGCGACAACGGCCCAGGCAATATCAGCCACGATGTGGTGTTCAGCGAGTGCGGAGGCGACCTTCTGGCGAACCCCGGTGCGGATGTTAATGGCTGCGAATTCTGGCGTCTCTTCCTCTCCGCTGGCGGCGCTTTCCCACGGGAACAACGCGCCCGGCCAACCGTTACGGCGTGCTTTTTCACGCGCGCCAGAAAGATTCAGCCAGCGATAGCGCAGCAGGCTGCGGGCAATCTGTGGACGGGTAAACAGATGGAACGGCAACAGGAAAATTTCGGTATCCCAGAAGACGTGCCCTTTGTACCCTTCCCCCGTCAACCCTTTCGCGGCAATGCTGCTTCTTTCGCTATGGGCTGGCGTCATTGTCGTCAGGTGCCAGACGGCATAATCCAGCGCAAGCTGATCCTGCTGTTCTGCACAAGTCACTTCCACCCGAGCGTCACGCCATACCGCTTTCCAGGCATACGCTGAGCTTTCAAGCAACGCATCGTAGCCTCTTGCCGCGCAGACTTTGAGATCGGCCAGCGCGTTGCGGGCGAAAGACTCCTGCGAGAGCGCTTTATCGCTGCGATGCGTCAGCCAGATGATTTTCTCAAGCGTGACGGTGTCACCTTTCGAGATAGTCAGAGAATGATGAACGCTGAGGCGACGATTTTTGGCGGTGAAACAGCTGTCGCTCTTAGCGGAGAGCTGACAAAACGCCGAAACAACAACTTCAGACGCCCGGTCCAGCGTTTCATACACACCCTGCATGTAGTGCTGGTCAAAAACCCTGACCGAGATTTCATCCAGATGCTGCCTGCCGCTGTTCGTCTGTGTCGCATCTATGCCGGTTTTCAGCACGGCCTGTGCGGCGCCGTCAAGCGGTGTAATTGAGAGCTGCATTGCCACTAAGGGTAACTGGTCCAGCGAAACAAAACGACGGCTCTCGAGGCGATAGCGTTTTCCGTCCGGCGAACGCCAGACAACGTTACGATGCAGTTCGCCGTTAGCAAAGGCCAGCTCGCGTTGCCACTCAAGAATTTCGCCTGAAAGGAGCGTGAAATTGACGCCGTCCAGCTCAACTTCAACTCCGGTGACATCCGGCAGATTGATCAGCTCTGTGGTTTCGTTGCGTCCCGCGCGATGATACAGCCCCGCGAGATACATGCCTCTGGTCTGCTGGGTGTAATCTTCTTCATGCGTGGCGCGAATGCCCATGTAGCCATTGCCGCAGGCCATAATGGACGCGTACTTATTCAGGCTATGCGGGCAAAAGCCCGGATCGGTTAATACAGACTGGTTCAGCATAACGTCACGCTTTCCCCTGTTTCCGCGGCTTCATATAACGCCGCGACTAATTGCTGGATCACCAGCCCCTGCTCCGCATCGGCAATCATGACCGGCTCGCCCAATACGTGGCGAACAAACGCGTCCATACTGCGCAGATGTCGGCGATCGTCAGCTTCTTCCCGCTGGGTCAGCGTCTGTAAAACACCGGCTTCGTCGTTATAAATGTGTGCCGGGAACAGCGTTGCACCCGCCTTCTCACCGCAGAAAGAGACGTTCATGATCGACTGCTCGCGGATATTAAGCGCAAAAGAGGTGTCCAGACGCAGAATGCCACCGTTGCAGAACTCAATCGTGCCAAACAGGGCATCTTCCACGGTAAACTGCGCAGGATCCCATTCGCCAAACTGGCCGGTGTGTTTCCGGTTCCCCAGTCTCTGGAAGCTGTGCGCGGTTACCCGCTTCACGGGCGGGAAACCCAGCACGTACATCGCGGCGTCCAGCATATGAATGCCGATATCGATCAGCGGCCCGCCGCCCTGGAGCGATTTATTGGTGAAAACGCCCCACCCCGGCACACCGCAACGACGCAGCGCCTGCGCGGAGGTGAAGTAAATTTCACCGAGCGTTCCGTTCATTACCGCATCGCGCAGGAGCTGGGTATCCAGCGCAAAGCGATGGTGAAAATCGTACGCGAGGACTTTTCCGGCCTTGCGCGCCGCCTGACGCATCTCATCCGCCTGGTGCGGCGTCATCGCCGGCGGCTTTTCACACATCACATGACAACCTGCTTCGAGAGCCGCCATCACATGTTCAAAATGGAACCGGTTAGGCGAACAGACGCTCACCACATCCGGTTTTACTTCCTGCAACATCTCGTGAGCGTCCTGCCATGCCGATGGAATAGCATAACGTTCCGCGAACGCCTGTGCCTGCTCAAGGCGGCTGTCCATGACAGCCACCATTTGAACATCACTGCGCGTGGCGTAATACGAGGCATGCACTTTGTCTGCAACCTGCCCGGCGCCAATGATGGCGACGCGCAGAGGCAAAGGTGTAGAAGCACTCATCACGCTCGTCATCCTTAGCATTCACGCAAGTAAGTGAGAGAGTCCTTATAGGCCTGAGCCGGATCGTCGGCACGCACCCGGCACTCGTACACGACGTAACCCTGATAATTATCGGCACGCAGCTGATCGAACAGGCTGGCGAAATCGAGGCTGCCGCTGCCCGGCTGATAGCGGTGGTTATCAGCAATGTGCACATGACCCAGCAGGTCGCGGTTCTGATGCAGCGCTTCCGTCAGGGAGTCTTCTTCAATATTCATGTGGTAGAAATCACCGATGATCTGCACGTGCTTCAGGCCGTTCTCTTCGATATAACGACGCGCGTCGGCCAGAGTGTTGATCATATGATCCTGATAGCGGTTCAGCGGCTCCAGGTAGACGGTAGTACCGGTGCGCGCTGCCACCTCATCCAGCCAGCGCAGGGAAGCGCTGACCGCTTTGCGATCGCCGTCCAGACTACGTGGCGAAGTCATTGGCGGCAGACGGAAGGTAAACATCCCCCAGGCAGCCGGAACGATAATCCCTTTTCCGCCCACTTCTGCCAGCGCTTCCAGAATGCGTTCAATCTGCTGTAGACCGTTCAGGCGGCGTTCTTCAATGAAATCCCCGATCCAGCCATCGTATCCGCCACAGGCCGTCGTGACCGGCAGGCCGGTGGCTTTGATAGCCGCTTTTACTTCGTCGAGGTTTTCCACCAGCAGTCGGCCATCAATTTCGTAGCCATCAAATCCCATCGCTTTGATGTATTCGAATTTTTCCATGATAGCGGTCGGGAAAAAGGCCTGGTTTTGTGTTGCGATTTTCATGATTGCTGTCCTTAGCTTAAAAAGTGACGCCCATTTTGATACTGAGTTCCGGGTGCTGATCGACATACTTCATATAGCTTTCCGGGCTGGTGGTGAAGGTGACGACCGGGTCGATCAGATCTTCGCAATTGAGATAACCGTTCATCAGCAATTCCCAGCAGGTCTCTTCAATACGCTTGCGGCTCCAGCGCGGATAATCCGGGTTGGGTTCACTGCATGCGCGGGAGAAGACAATTTTGGCGTTATTGAAGTGTGCTTCGCGACCAAGGTTGAAGCCTGCCGCAAACGGCTTGGCGAAAGCCACGTAGGAGATCGTTCCACCGTAGGCGAGACCGCGCAGCGCAGATTGCAGCGCATCTGCAAATCCGCTGGTTTCGATGATCACATCGGCGCCCTGCTTGCCGGTCAGTTTCTTAATTTCCAGACCGACATCGGTACCGATTGGGTTCAGGCAGTGGTCTGCACCGTGACGGCGGGCGATCTCACAGCGATGTTCGATAGGATCGACACCAATAACCACTGACGCGCCGGCTTTTTTCGCCAGCTGAATCGCAATCTGGCCAATCGCGCCCAGCCCCACAACCACGACGAAATCCCCTACGCGGACGTTAGCATCACGCACGCCGCTCATGGCGAACTGCGCCGGATCGTAGCAAACGGCGTTTTTCCAGGATGCGCCCTGCGGCATTTTGCGCAGCTTATAGTTGTTCACCGCGTTTACGATGACCGTTTCCTGCAACGGGCCGTAGCAGCAGACGCTGTCGCCGATCTGGTATTCCGTCACGTCCGCACCACATTCGATGATGTCGCCGACGATCATGTTCCCCAGCTGGAATTTACCAAATTCGATGCCGCGCGCTGCACCTTTTTCACGCGGGGTAAACATCTGCCACTCAGCGTTGAACTCTTCATCGATGAACGGGCTTGCCGCGCGGAAATCCACGACTTCGGTGCCGTGTTTCGGGGCACCATAACGGGCACGAATCTTCACCTCATGTGCTGCAACAGGACGATCTTCGTATTCCACCAGCGCCGCTACACGAGGCGCTGTCGCAACTAATTTTTTCATGACTGACTCCTTGTTAATATCGGCCGCCTCAGCCCTTCACGCCGCCGGCGGTCAAACCACTTTTAATGAAACGTTCAGACAGGGCATACATAATGACGACCGGAAGTGCCGTTACCAGCGATGCCGCCATCATGCGACCCCAGATGTAATCTGGCGTACTGAAGAGCGTGTTCAGCCCCACCGGCAACGTGAAGTTGCTGGCGCTGGACAGGAAAATGGAGGCGAACAGATAGTCATTCCACGCCACCATGAAGCAGTAGACAAAGACCGACACCAGACCCGAGATCGCCAGCGGCACGGTGATGCGGAAGATGATTTGCAGGCGGTTCAGGCCGTCCATCATCGCGGCTTCTTCGATTTCGTCCGGGATGGTGTCGAAATAGCTGCGCAGCATAAAGACCGCGGTAGGCAACGTCTGCGTCACCATGGTGATGATCAGCGCCAGTTCGGTGTCATAAATGCCGAGCGCGGTGATGATTTTGAACAGCGGCACCACCAGCAGGATCCCGGAGAACATATAGACGGTGTAGAAGCTCGCATTGATCGTCGTGCGTCCTTTAAAGCGCAGTTTGGATAACGCATACGCGCCCAGCGTGCCGAGAAACACCGCAATGACCGAGGAGGTCAGCGACACCACCATGCTGTTACGGAAGTAATCCACAAACGGGAAAATCAGCGGGTTAAAGATGTCGATGTAGTGCTGTAGCGTCCACTCCTGCGGCAGAATGGTCGGGTGCAGCGAGATCGCCTCTTTCGCGCTTTTGAATGACGTCATCAACATCACAAAAAACGGAAACAGCGTGATAATCAGGAATAGCGCCAGTCCCAGATAAAAACCGATACGGCCCAGAACGCGTTTATTTGTTGCCATTGAGGTTTACCCTTTTTCTGGTCAGCAGAATGACCGCGAAGATGATCACAAACAGCACAACGGAAATGGCGGCTGCTTTACCCAGGTCATTGAACGCAAAGGCGGTTTTGTAGAGATATACGCCCAGAATGTCGACCTTGGTGGTGAGCAGATACACATCCGCAAACATGTAGAACATCCAGATGGTTCGCAGCGTGACCACCGTGGCCAGCACCGGCATGATGGCGGGCAACGTCACGATACGAAAACGCTGCCAGGCATTCGCCCCGTCCATCTCTGCCGCTTCGTACAATGATTTATCAATGGTCTGCAAAATTGCGAGGAACGAGATAAAGGCGTACGGGAAGTAACGCCAGATGGCGAACAGCACAACCAGGACAAAACTGCTGCCAGGATTATCGAACCACAGCGGCGCCTGATCGTAGAGATGCAGCAGATCAACGCCCAGGTAGTTCACAATCCCGTAGCCGTTGTTGAACATGTATTTCCAGGCAAATACCAGTGAAATAGACGGCGTCACGTAGGACAGAATCACCAGTGAACGTGCCGTTTTCCGCATGCGGAATTCACGGTTAAAGAAGATCGCTACGGCCAGTCCCAACCCGGTGCTGCCGAGCACGACCAGGGCCGTATACCAGAACGTCATCCACAGGGAGTGCCAGAACGCAGCATCGCCCAGAATGCGAATGTAGTTATCCAGGCCGACGAACACCGCATCAATACGCGGGTTCAGCGGTAAACGTAAAAAACTGATTTCAATGTTGGAAATCATTGGCCAGGCCACCAGGCCCCCCAGCAAAATCAGGCTGGGGGCCAACAGCAGCATGGCGAAAGGCATATCTGAACGACCAGAAAACAACGTCTTCATAATTCCCTTCGCAAAGCGCTCCTATCGTTGTGAGATCAGGTCAGTCAGTTTCTTCTGGCTGTTGCTTAACGTCGCATTGAGATCTTTTTGTCCCACCGTTACGTTATGCACCATGGAACTGATAATGCCGGACCCGGTAACATCTCCCATGCGGGTAAAGTTTTTGTCGCCTACGGCGCCAAATACCTGGACGTTCGGGAACTGCGCAATCAGCTCGTAAGGCAGTTGACCAAAGGCTTTGATCACGTCGTTGTTTTTCCAGCTCTCAGTGCCCACCACGAGTTTGTTCACCGGCAGCGCCGCACCAGGGGACATCATCACCCAGTCAGACGCGTTTTGAGCCTGCTCCATCCAGGTCACAAATTTTTCTGCCGCCTGCGTTTCCTCTTCGGTCTGGCCGGTCGTGATAGTCAACGAGGTGATCATGCCGTACACGGCTGATGATTTTTCCGTCGGGACCACGAACCCCAGGTTGGCCGGATTGCCATCTTTGTAGACCGCGGGCAGGATATAGGTGGAATAAACGGCCATCGGCGCAGAGCCGTTCATGAAGGCGTCTTTGATCTCCATAACATCATTCGAGCCCGGCATGGTGTTCGCGGCCAGTGCCCGATAAAACGCCAGCGCTTTCGACATTTCAGGGGTATCGATTTTCACGTTGCCGTTTGCATCAAAGACGTTGGCTCCGCCTGACAACGCAAACTGCGAGAAAGCCTGCTCGGTCATAACGCTTTCTGCGGTTGGCAGCGCGATACCGTAATGTTTTTTCGCCGGATCGTTGAGCGCCTGACTGGCCTTCAGCAGTTGCTCCCAGTTGTGCGGTTCTTCGATTCCTGCTGCCGCGAGCGCATCTTTGTGATACCAGACGCCGGACAGCCAGGCGCTAACCGGCACCCCCGTCCATGCCTTGCCGTCTTCAGTGCGAACAACGCGTAAAATGCCGTCATAAAAGGTATCTTCACCGACGGCTTTAATCGCGTTGCCGATCGCGTCACGGTCCAGCAGTTGCTCTTTATCCATGACTTTGGCGTAGTCATGGCTGACTTCAATCACTTCCGGCAGCGCGCCGGTACGGGCCAACGTAATGACCTTGGTGTTATAGGCATCTTCCTCAACGGGTACCTGTTTCACCGTAATAGTCGGGTTCTCTTTCTCGAATTTTTCGATCAGTTTCGTAATAACTGCTGACGCTCCTGTTCTACCGACGAGTGCATAAACTCAATGGTGACCTGAGATGCTTTATCGTCCTTACAGCCTGATAACAGGGCGCACGAAACCAGTGCTGATAACAGCACAATTTTGGGCATTTTCATTTTAGGGTCCTTTTTAGTTTTCTTTAATCCACATTACCTGCCATGGATTGAGGTTCAGTTCCGTACCGCTAATATCGTGTCCTGATAGTAATTCTCTACCAAAGAGCGTTTGTCCATAAATGGTCTGCATTTTATTGCTAAAATTAAATAATGCTGTCATTCGCTCGCCATTTTCAGCAACACGAACAATTTTAAGAATATGTTCGCCGATTGCGTCAAAAATAGCCTGGCTATCCGGATGGAACGCACTCTCGCCGCGACGAATAGCAATAAGCTCACTCAAACGAGAATAAATTTGATAACGAATACTCTTCTTATTATTGAGTTCCAGATCAACCTGACCTGCGGTGTATTTCTTCCTGTTTATTGCGCGGTTATATCCAAGACGTTCGACACCTTCATAATCGTTACGCGAACCGAGAATGCTTTGAATATATACAGCCGGTACGCCAGGAAAACTTAACAACACAGCATGCGCCAGGATGAACCGCGCAATGCGCTCATCATCTGAGCTGTCTCGCAAACTCAACGCATCAAGATAGGTGACATTAATTTCATAGGGGCTTCGCGTACCGTCAGGATTATTTTTCCAGTTGACCAGCGCGCCTTCCTGCTGAAGCTTTTCAACCAGCGAGAGGATCTCTGATTCCGGAAGGATGCCGCGTAACGGGTTCAAACCGATACCATCATGCGAGGCCAGGAAATTAAACCAGGTGGTATGAGTTGAAGGCAGCGCCAGTGACCCCGCCCACTGGCATAGGGCTTTAACATCCTGACGATGAACAGCATGCAGCACCAGCGGAGGTAAGGAAAACTGATAGACCATCTGGGCTTCATTTTCACCATCACCGAAGTAAGAGACATTGTCTTTGTGGGGAACATTTGTCTCAGTGATGATCACCGTTCCAGGCGCCACAGCGTCCGTAATGGCGCGGAACAGCTGGATAAGGCAATGGGTTTGTTCCAGATGGATACAGGTGGTTCCCGGGATCTTCCACATAAACCCGACCGCATCCAGACGGATATAACGCGCCCCTTCCATGAGGTAATGGAGCAGAACGTCAACCATGGCAATCAGCACCTGCGGCGAGGCGAAATTGAGATCGATCTGGTCATCGCTGAATGTGGTCCACAGATGACGAACGCTGTCATCATGAAGCGTGAACGGCGTCAGCAGCGGTAATGCGCGTGGACGCGTCACCGCGGATAAATCGGTTTCGGGGTCGACAGAAATAAAGAAATCTTCGTAGCCCGGCTTCTGCGCAAGATAATTAGCAAACCATTCGCTTTTCGCTGACATATGATTGCAAACGAAGTCAAACATTAAGCTGGCTGACTGTTTTAATTCCGCGACATCTCGCCAGGTTCCTGTTTCAGGAGCAACCTCGTGATAATCAATGACGGAAAATCCATCATCCGAAGACCACGGATAAAAAGGTAACAGATGGACATGGGAAAACGTACGAGAAAGCCATTCATTATAGAACCGGGTAAATACCGGCAACGCTTGCTCCCCTTTTGTGGAGAACTGATCGGCATAGGTAATCAGCACAACGTCTTTTTCATCCCAGCCTGACTTACGCTTTTCCGTAATATTAGTCGCCGCTTTTTCAAGCTTAGTTAATAACACGTTAAGGTGTGCATCTGAAAATGATTCACCGTAGATATGATTGATGAGTTTTTTAATTTTTGCGTTCACATTATTTTCCATGGTAGCGGTCCCACGGAGTGGCAATCTACTCCCATGAAAAATAACTGTCAACGGACCCGGGGGCAGAAAGCAGCATTCTCAGCGCAGCGCAACGCATTATTGTGAGCTGCCGCAAAGAAAGCAGAAAAGCAGAAGAAACGCAGAAAGGAAAGTCATGCCCCTTCTCTGGGGGAGAAAGGGCTTATGCGGGAGGAACTAGCGTGACAGGTAGCGCCGGGAAACGCGTTTTGCCAGTTTCTGTAACAGCGGCTCCAGAGCGACCGCCAGCATCATTCTGACCGGCTTGCGGGCAACAGACTTGATCGCCCAACCCGCCACACCGGCCGGGCCATAACGTAACGCCGTCATCAGAACCAGTTTACCTGCGATTTTCAGGCCGGGTTTTACCTTCTGACCGGCCTGTTGCCAGTTTTGTTTCATGTAAGTTCTCTCTTAAAGCTGACGAAAACGACTTCTCAGCGTAAAGGTATCGGAGGTGACATAACGTTCCATCTCGCGCAATCGCTTCTCCCCTGCGCTCAGCTGTTCATCCACCGCGTTCAGGAGATCGCTGCTGGTTGGCGTGTTCTCAGCATTCAGCTCACCTTCCGGCATAGGATCGAGTACAAACGACAGAATGATGTATGCCACCAGTGTAATAAAGGCCAGACCGAAGAAAATCGACAATACGGTGACCACACGCACCAGTTTTACCGGGACATCCAGATAGTGCGCCAGCCCGGCGCAAACGCCCCGAACCATGCCCTGCTGTGGGATCCGCCACAGTTTTTTATTCAGATTCAGTCCAGCCATTACCGTTCCCTCCAGTTTGGGTGTTCCGCGTCCAGGATGGCTTCCAGCGCCTGAATACGTTCGCGCATTTTATTTGCCTCGGCAGAGAGCTGCGCCAGCCGCTGTTGTTCACTCTGCGACAGCTCACCGCGTGAAGAGCGGTTGCTGTAGTGCAGCCATAACCAGATGGGCAGAACAAACAGCACGAAAATGGTCAGGGGTATAGCCAGAAAAAGCGCGCTCATGTGTACTCCTTGTCTAACGATGCGGCACGCTCAGGTGCCGCAGGAATTATTATTGGTTGTCTTGTTTCATTTTGGCTTTCAGCGCAGCCAGTTGCTCGCTAATTTCATCATCGGCCTTCAGGTCAGCAAACTGCTGATCCAGGGTTTTCTGCTTACCGATGCTGTGGCTTTCGGCTTCCGCTTCCATGTGGTCGATACGACGTTCAAACGATTCGAAACGCGCCATTGCTTCATCCAGTTTGCCGCTGTCCAGCTGGCGACGCACGTCGCGGGACGAGCTTGCAGCCTGGTGGCGCAGCGCCAGCGCCTGTTGACGTGCACGGGTTTCGCTGAGTTTGTTTTCAAGCTCACCAATCTCTTTCTTCATACGCGTCAGAGTATCATCCACCAGCGTCACTTCATGTTCCAGCGTGGCAACCATGTCGGTCAGCTTCTGCTTCTCAATCAGCGCAGCGCGGGCCAGATCTTCTTTATCTTTACGCAGCGCCAGTTCCGCTTTTTCCTGCCACTCGTTAAGCTGGGCAGTCGCCTGCTCGATACGACGTGTTAACTGCTTTTTCTCTGCCAGCGCGCGGGCGGAGGTGGAGCGTACTTCAACCAGCGTGTCTTCCATCTCCTGAATCATCAGGCGCACCAGCTTCTGCGGATCTTCCGCTTTCTCCAGCAGCGAGTTGATGTTGGCGTTCACGATGTCGGCAAAACGAGAAAAAATACCCATAATTCAATCCTCATAGTTCTGTTATCGGGCGATGCCCTGCTGAACAGATAATACAAATCCCATGCCAACTTTTTATCTTATTGATTTTACTCAATGTGATTGATATTTATCCATCCAGCGGCTATTCTCACCTGGTGAATATCACTAAGGAGTGGTTAATTTCATCATGGCTGACTATAAGGATAATTTGCTTGGCGAAGCCAACAGCTTCCTGGAAGTGCTTGAACAGGTTTCGCGCCTCGCGCCGCTGAATAAACCGGTGCTGATTATCGGTGAGCGCGGAACGGGTAAAGAACTTATCGCTAACCGCCTGCACTTTCTGTCTGGCCGCTGGGACGGCCCTTTTATTTCCCTTAACTGCGCGGCGTTGAATGAAAATCTGCTCGACACCGAGCTGTTTGGTCATGAAGCTGGCGCCTTTACCGGCGCACAAAAACGCCATCCCGGACGCTTTGAGCGCGCCGATGGCGGAACGCTTTTTCTCGACGAGCTGGCGACCGCGCCGATGCTGGTGCAGGAAAAGCTGCTGCGCGTCATTGAGTATGGCGAACTGGAACGCGTTGGCGGCAGTCAGCCGCTCCAGGTCAACGTTCGCCTGGTGTGCGCCACTAACGCCGATCTGCCCGCGATGGTGGCAGAGGACAAATTCCGCGCCGACCTGCTGGACAGGCTGGCTTTCGATGTCGTTCAGCTGCCGCCGCTGCGGGAGCGACGTAGCGATATCATGCTGCTGGCCGATCAGTTTGCCATTCAGATGTGTCGGGAACTGGGCCTGCCGCTCTTTCCGGGCTTTAGCGAACAGGCCACTGAGACCCTGCTCGGTTACCACTGGCCGGGCAATATTCGTGAACTGAAAAACGTGGTGGAACGGTCCGTTTACCGGCATGGCAGCAGCGAAACCGAACTGGACAACATTATTCTCGATCCGTTTCGTCGCGAGGATAAACAGCCCCCGGTTCCGGCGACGCGCCAGCAGGATCCGGCGTTGCCGCTCGATTTACGCCAGTTCCAGCATCAGCAGGAACAAAACTTGCTCGAGCAGAGCCTGAAAGAGGCGAAATATAATCAGAAACGGGCGGCTGAACTGCTGGGCCTGACCTACCATCAGTTAAGGGCATTGCTCAAAAAACATCAAATGCGCTGACATTATCAGCACTTACCCCCAGACATTTTTACGAAGCAGGCGTAAGTGCGATACACTTTGCAGATCGAATCTAAAAACCTTAAAAACTATGCGCCTGGTTTTATCGTCCCTGTTTGCACTCGGTCTGTTCAGCAATCTGGCCTTTGCTGCGCCCGATCGCGCTGTGCCCCCTGATATCCGAGAGAGTGGTTTCGTCTATTGCGTCAGCGGGCAAGTTGATACCTTTAACCCACAAAAAGCGGGGAGCGGCCTGATTGTTGATACGCTGGCCGCACAGCTCTACGATCGCCTGCTCGACGTCGATCCTTATACCTATCGGCTGGTTCCGGAGCTTGCTGAAAGTTGGGAAGTGCTTGATAACGGCGCCACATACCGCTTTCGTCTACGCGATGATGTCGCCTTTCAGCACACTCCGTGGTTTACGCCAACCCGTAAACTCAACGCGGATGACGTGGTTTTCACCTTCCAGCGCATATTCAACCGCAATCATCCGTGGCATAACGTTAATGGCGGGAACTTCCCCTATTTCGACAGTCTGCAATTCGCGGACTCGGTCAAAAGCGTTCGTAAGCTGGATAACCGCACGGTTGAGTTTCGCCTGACTCGCCCGGACGCCTCCTTCCTCTGGCATCTGGCGACGCACTACGCCTCGGTCATGTCAGCCGAATACGCAGATCAGCTGACGAAAAAGGATCGTCAGGAACGTCTCGATCGTGAGCCTGTGGGCACAGGTCCGTTCCAGTTAGCAGAGTACCGCGCCGGACAATACATTCGCCTGCAACGCCACGATCGTTTCTGGCGCGGCAAACCGCTGATGCCGCAGGTCATTGTCGATCTGGGTTCAGGTGGAACAGGCCGACTCTCCAAACTGCTGACCGGCGAGTGCGACGTGCTTGCCTGGCCTGCGGCCAGCCAGTTGACCATTTTGCGCGACGACCCACGCCTGCGCCTGACACTGCGCCCGGGAATGAACATCGCTTATCTGGCGTTTAACACCGATAAGCCGCCGCTGAATAATCCGGCCGTGCGCCATGCGCTGGCGTTAGCAATCAACAATCAGCGTCTGATGCAGTCGATTTACTACGGGACCGCGGAAACCGCCGCCTCTATTCTTCCGCGCGCCTCCTGGGCCTATGACGGCGAGGCGAAGATTACCGAATATAATCCGGCGAAAGCGCGCGAACAGCTTAAAGCGCTGGGGGCAGAAAACCTGACGCTACAGCTGTGGGTGCCCACCAGCTCTCAGGCGTGGAACCCCAGTCCGCTTAAAACGGCTGAGCTGTTGCAGGCTGATATGGCGCAGGTGGGCGTTAAGGTGATCATCGTGCCTGTCGAAGGCCGTTTCCAGGAGGCGCGTCTGATGGACATGAATCACGACTTAACGCTGGCTGGCTGGTCCACCGACAGTAACGACCCGGACAGCTTCTTCCGTCCTCTGCTGAGCTGTGCGGCAATCAACTCCCAGACCAACTACGCCCACTGGTGTAACCGGGAATTTGATGCCGTGCTGCAAAAAGCGTTGGCGTCTCAACAGCTTGCCTCACGCATTGAGGCCTATGATGAAGCGCAAAATATTCTGGCCAGAGAACTTCCCGTGTTGCCGCTTGCCTCTTCCCTGCGCCTCCAGGCCTACCGTTACGATATTAAAGGGCTGGTACTCAGCCCGTTTGGTAACGCCTCCTTCGCGGGCGTCACCCGTGAGAAAGAACAAGAGGTGAAGAAACCATGATTATATTTACCTTGCGTCGGCTGCTGTTACTACTGGTCACCCTGTTCTTCCTGACCTTTGTCGGCTTTAGCCTGAGCTACTTTACGCCGCACGCCCCGCTTCAGGGCTCATCCCTCTGGGACGCCTGGCTGTTCTGGTTTAATGGCCTGCTACACTGGGATTTTGGCGTGTCCAGCATTAACGGACAGCTCATCTCCGAGCAGCTGAAAGTGGTTTTCCCGGCCACCATGGAGCTGTGTGTACTCGCCTTTGGCTTTGCCCTCATGGTGGGGATCCCGGTGGGGATGCTGGCGGGCATTTATCGTAATAAGTGGCAGGATAAATTCATCAGCGCGCTTGCCTTAATTGGCTTTTCCATCCCTGTTTTCTGGCTGGCGCTACTGCTTACCCTCTTCTTCTCACTGACGTTAGGCTGGCTGCCGGTATCTGGCCGTTTTGATCTGCTGTATAACGTGCAAACGGTGAGCGGCTTCGCCATCGTTGACGCCTGGCTTTCTGATTCAGTCTGGCGCGACGAAATGATCGTGAGCGCGCTGCGCCACATGGTGCTGCCGGTGCTCACGCTGGCCGTCGCGCCGACGACCGAAGTAATTCGCCTGATGCGTATCAGCACTATCGACGTCTTCGATCAAAACTATGTGAAGGCCGCCGCCACGCGCGGACTGTCTCGCCTGACGATTCTCCGTCGCCATGTGCTGCACAATGCGTTGCCACCCGTAATCCCACGTCTTGGGCTGCAATTTTCAACCATGCTGACGCTGGCGATGATCACCGAGATGGTTTTCAGCTGGCCGGGCCTTGGACGCTGGATGATCAACGCCATTCGCCAGCAGGATTACGCGGCGATCTCTGCCGGCGTGATGGTGATTGGCTCCCTGGTCATTATTGTTAACGTTGTTTCCGATATTTTGGGTGCCATGGCCAACCCATTGAAGCATAAGGAATGGTATGCCTTACGATAACGTCTACAGCGAAAAGCGCACGCCCGGTGCGCTACGTACCGTGTGGCGTAATTTTTACGGCGACACCACGGCGATGATCGGCTTTTACGGCTGCATTGGCCTCGTGTTGCTGTGCGTTTTGGGTTCGTGGTTTGCACCGTATGGCATCGATCAGCAGTTCCTTGGTTATCAGCTTTTACCGCCGTCGTGGTCGCGTTACGGGGAGGTTTCGTTCTTCCTGGGGACTGACGATCTCGGACGTGACGTGCTAAGTCGTTTACTGAGCGGCGCCGCACCTACGGTAGGCGGCGCGTTCGTGGTCACCCTGGCTGCCGCGATCTGCGGCCTGGCGCTGGGCATTTTTGCCGGCTCAACCCACGGGCTGCGGTCGGCCGTGCTTAACCATATTCTTGATACCCTGCTCTCTATTCCTTCACTGCTGCTGGCGATTATCGTCGTGGCCTTCGCGGGGCCGCACCTCACCCATGCGATGTTCGCCGTCTGGCTGGCCATTCTGCCGCGCATGGTGCGTTCGGTTTACAGCCTGGTTCACGACGAGCTGGAAAAAGAGTATGTCGTCGCCGCCCGTCTGGATGGCGCCACCACGTTTAATATTTTGTGGTTTGCCGTGCTGCCTAACATTGCCGCCGGGCTGGTGACGGAGATCACCCGCGCCCTGTCGATGGCGATTCTGGATATCGCAGCGCTGGGCTTCCTGGACCTTGGCGCGCAGCTTCCCTCCCCGGAATGGGGCGCCATGCTCGGCGATGCGCTGGAGCTGATTTACGTTGCGCCGTGGACGGTCATGCTGCCGGGCGCGGCCATCATGGTGAGCGTGCTGCTCGTTAACCTGCTGGGCGACGGGATCCGCCGCGCAATCAATGCGGGGGTGCAATAATGCCGTTACTCGATATCCGCAACCTCACGATAGAAATTAAAACGGGCGAAGGCTGGGTCAAGGCCGTGGATCGCATCAGCATTACGCTCGCAGAGGGCGAAATCCGCGGGCTGGTGGGCGAATCGGGTTCGGGGAAAAGTCTGATCGCCAAGGCCATTTGCGGCGTGGCGAAAGACAACTGGCGGGTGACCGCCGATCGTATGCGCTTCGACGACATCGATCTGTTGCGTCTCTCCCCGCGCGAACGCCGTAAACTGGTGGGCCATAACGTCTCGATGATTTTCCAGGAGCCGCAATCCTGTCTCGATCCGTCCGAGCGCGTCGGGAAACAGCTGATGCAGAACATCCCCGGCTGGACCTATAAAGGCCGCTGGTGGCAGCGTTTCGGCTGGCGTAAACGCCGTGCCATTGAGCTGTTGCACCGTGTCGGGATCAAAGACCATAAAGACGCGATGCGCAGTTTCCCCTACGAACTGACCGACGGTGAATGCCAGAAAGTGATGATTGCCATCGCCCTGGCGAATCAGCCGCGTCTGCTGATTGCGGACGAACCAACGAACGCGATGGAGCCAACCACCCAGGCGCAGATTTTCCGCCTGCTCACGCGTCTGAACCAGAATAACAACACCACCATTTTGCTGATCAGTCACGACCTGCAAATGCTGAGCAAGTGGGCGGATAAAATTGATGTAATGTATTGCGGCCAGACGGTAGAAACCGCGCCAAGTGAAGACCTGGTGACGACGCCACATCATCCCTACACGCAGGCGCTGATCAGGGCGATCCCGGACTTTGGCAGCGCGATGCCGCACAAAAGCCGTCTGAATACGCTGCCTGGCGCGATACCGCTGCTGGAATCGCTGCCCATTGGCTGCCGTCTGGGACCACGTTGCCCGTATGCTCAGCGTAAATGCATTGAAACACCGCGCCTGACAGGGCCGAAAAACCATCTGTTTGCCTGTCATTTCCCGCTGAACATGGAGAGAGAGTGAAATGGTCGAAACCTTACTGGAAGTACGTAACCTGAGTAAGACCTTTCGCTATCGCACCGGCCTGTTTCACCGTCAGACCGTCGAGGCGGTTAAACCGCTGAGCTTTACGCTGCGCGAAAAGCAGACGCTGGCGATTATCGGTGAAAACGGCTCGGGCAAATCGACCCTGGCAAAAATGCTCGCGGGCATGGTCGAGCCAAGCGGCGGTGAAATACTGATTGACGATCATCCTCTGGAATTTGGGGACTATTCTTTTCGCAGTCAGCGCATCCGGATGATTTTTCAGGATCCGTCGACGTCCCTGAACCCGCGCCAGCGTATTTCCCAGATCCTGGATTTCCCGCTGCGGTTGAATACCGACCTGGAGCCGGAAGCGCGTCGCAAACGGATTGTCGAAACCCTGCGTCTGGTAGGCCTCCTGCCCGACCATGTCAGCTATTACCCGCACATGCTGGCCCCGGGCCAAAAACAGCGTCTCGGTCTGGCCCGCGCGCTGATCCTGCGCCCGAAAGTTATTATCGCCGACGAAGCGCTGGCGTCGCTGGATATGTCGATGCGTTCGCAGCTCATTAACCTGATGCTGGAGTTACAGGAAAAGCAGGGGATCTCGTATATTTACGTGACTCAGCACCTGGGCATGATGAAACACATCAGCGACCAGGTGCTGGTGATGCACCAGGGAGAAGTGGTCGAGCGCGGCAGTACCGCTGACGTACTGGCCTCCCCGCTCCATGACCTGACAAAACGCCTGATTGCCGGACACTTTGGTGAAGCATTGACGGCGGACGCGTGGCGTAAAGATCGTTAGCCGTTGCGTAACCCGCTTGCCAGCAGAGTAAACACCTCTATAGCATGCGGAAGGGTCTTCTGCGGTTCATCACTCGCGGCAATCAGCAGAGCCGCATTCAGCGCAGCGCCGTTCAGCAGATGGGCTGCGACTCTGGCATCCATCTTTTTGATTACGTTGCACTCCATCATTTTTTCGATGGTCTGACGGGTCGACTCAAGGCAGTTGTTCTGGCTGGGCCATTGCGCCGGGTCACCCAGAACAGCCGGGCCGTCAAGAAGGACGATACGCTGAACTTCCGGAACGAGCGCCATTTTGATATAGGCGATGCCCTCCGCCAGCAGTCGCTCCCAGTCATCTTCGGCGGCGGCGGCAATCGCTTTCGCGTTTGCTGCCATTTCGCTGTCTATCTGCGCGACCACCGCCGCCAGTAATCCCTTCTTGTCGTTGAAATTATGATATAGCGCGCCGCGTGTTAACCCCACGCTTGCCGTGAGTTCATCCATTGACGCTGCGGCATAGCCTTTTTCAGCAAATGCCTTCCGCGCCGCCTGAATCATTTTCTCGCGATTTTCCTGGGCCGTTTCAGCACGACGTTTTGTAGCCATGGGACTTCCTTCATTAAGCGGTAATTATAATTTGACATACGCGGCGTATGTGGATTACATTTTTGACATACATCGCGTATGTTACTTCTACTGCGTAAGCACAACAATACCTCTGACAGAAAAGGAAAAGCCATGCATCCACGTGACCCCGTCTTTCCGGCTAATCGACATGCCCTCTATGAAGAGCATGGCTATTCAGCAGCAATCCGCTCTGGCGATCTGTTATTTGTTTCCGGTCAGGTTGGCAGCCGCAGCGATGGCACACCTGAACCCGACTTCCCCGCTCAGGTGCAGCTGGCGTTCGATAATTTACGGGCGACTCTGGCAGCCGCAGGGTGTACTTTTGACGATCTGATTGATGTCACGACGTTTCATACCGATCCTGAAAACCAGTTCCCCGCCATCATGGAGGCGAAAAAACTGGCGTTTCCGCACCCCCCTTACCCAAACTGGACAGCAATAGGCGTTAACTGGCTTGCGGGTTTTGATTTCGAAATTAAGGTTATCGCCAGGATCCCTACGCCCGCGAATTAACATCTGGCAGCAAACTGATTTACCGTTAAGCTATCACTGACGCACAAATGAAAGACAGCATCAGCAACTATATTCTCTCCTGGGTAGAAGAAAATAACTTTACTATTTTACACATTGGTGATTTGGTTGCAGATATTGGATACAGCAGAAGAACCATCGAAACATGGTTTAAAGAGAAGTATCGGCTCTCTTTAGGTGAATATATTCTCCGACGGAGGTTAAGCCGTGCCGCCATTATGCTGAGAATGACGTCGATTCCGGTGACGGATATTGCGTATTTATTCCATTACCAGAGCAGTCAAGGATTTTCCAGAGCCTTTAAAAAAATGATGGGGCTGACACCCTCTGAGTACAGATGTGCCAGAGGGTGGAATTTTGACATCTTACAGCCCTCTTTTTTATTAAGCGAACATGAAACGCCTGAGCTCGAGGTCTGCTATCTGGATGAAACGTTTATCTATACGCATGAAATTATCGAACACGATCATCTTTTTGATACCTCAGTGCATGATATTACTAAAAAAATCAAAAAGCTCCTGACAGAAAACCGCCATGATATCGATAAAATTATTCTGATGCCCCGCCGCCCCGAGTTAGGCAAAAGCCGATCGTATCTGGTCGAGGTATTAATATCGTACGCGTTACAAAGCGACACGGTGACAAATAAAAAATCCTGCATTGTGCGTGGGAGATACGCAAGAATGCCCTTTAGCGGTAGCTGGGAAATCTACAGCGCGTTTAACAAGATTGCCTTCGTTAAGGCGATGGTAAATCAACGCCTGACGTTGCGCGACGGTATTTACCTGATGAAAATTAATGGGTACAGCGACGAGTCTGTCGATTTTGATGTTTTCATCCCCATCCTGTAACCTCAGCTTCATTCAGCCTGTCTGGTAACAATTCTGTTTTTACCGTTGTGCTTAGCCTCATACAACGCCTCGTCCACGTCACGCATAATATCATTGCCGTTGACGTTATTCTGAATGGCTGAGCACACGCCGATACTTAATGTGACCTTTACAGGGAGAGCATAATGATAGCCCGGCCCGGTGCGCTGTTGAACGTTCTGGCGAATACGCTCCGCGACGGCCATAGCCTGCTTACCGTCGGTATCCGGCAGCAGCAGACCAAATTCCTCGCCTCCCAGTCGGGCAAAGATGTCGTTATCGCGAATGCTGTCTTTGATAATATCCACGACCGCCAGAATCACGCGATCCCCCACAAGATGCCCCCAGTTATCGTTAATCGACTTAAAGTTGTCGATGTCCAGCATCATAATGCTGGTCCCCTTTTCTGTCCTGAGCGAGCGGACCCGCGGAAGTGCCTCATAAAAATATTTACGGTTGTAGATCTGAGTAAGCGGATCGCGATCAACCCGATCGCCGAAAATTTTCAACAGGTTAAAGACATGGAATATTAAGGTACAAATCACAAATAATTTGCTGAGGACCTCTACTGCCCGGCTGATATACCAGAGCGACAGATTGTAGGTATCAAGCATTAAGAGGAAAAAATTGTAAACGATGGCGGAAAGGCAAACCACAATAATACTGTTCCAGATCCCGGACGCCAGGCGTGTCACAGAGATCATATAACAAAGTAAAGCCGACCAGAGCAGGATCAGAACGTTTACGTACCTGATATCCCAGACAGGATAATGATGTTCATCTTCGTATGCTGCAATCGTTAATGTCCAGGCCGGATGGTAGCTGCTTAGATAATGGGCCAGCATCGGAAACATAACCAGTGTCATCATTAATGCTAACGTCATGCTGATCTTATTTCGGAATCTGAGCGTGGATCGTATCGTGATTTTTTCCACACGGACCGCCAGCGCCAGTAATACGATAAAGCTCAGCTGCCGAAAAAAATAGAATACCGCCGTATCGTTGGTTTTTGCCGCCTGGGTAAAACCAGCATGCTCCGGAAGCTGAATGACAATGATCGTCTCAATGAAATAAACCAGCCCACTAAGAAATGCCAGGCTCAGAATGAATAAGGAAAAACGCGATCGGTCGGAGGCATACAGCATCTGGATAAAAATAAAGATAATGGTATCCAGAAAGAACAGCGCAATCATGACGATCAAATAGGTGGTCATAGGCACCCTGAAACCAGGATTATCATTCACGCAAAAGGAGTTCACCGCGATCATAAGCGCAAAAAGCGCCGCACCTGACAGCATGATCAGTTTTTCGGCCAACGTTATATTTTTCATCTTCCTTCTTACCGCACACAGATAAAGACTCAAAATGGCATAGCCGTTATCGACCCTCGCGCAATTTTAAAGCGTTTAAAGGGCTAAACGGATCATTTTGCGCAAAAGGCGCTGGACACATCAGCATGAGGGCGGCGTCACGGTGCCCGCTGGTTGGATGAGGCGAACCCCGCGTGCGGTGATATACTGCTGGGATACACACGAAACGGCCTGATGAAGAGTCAGTTCAACCTCTTCCGTGAGCCCATTCACGGCGCAGGAGCGAGAAATATCGTGACACATGGGGCTGTGAGTGGGCTATAATTTCGAGCTAATTTCGAATGATTTTGAAATACTGCCTGTAACGCTATGAATTACAAGGCAAAATAAGCAATGAATATAAGGATTAAAGCTATGGGTTTTCTTTCCGGTAAGCGCATTCTGGTGACTGGCGTTGCCAGCAAACTGTCCATCGCATACGGCATCGCACAGGCAATGCATCGCGAAGGCGCTGAGCTGGCGTTCACCTACCAGAACGACAAGCTGAAAGGCCGTGTTGAAGAATTTGCCGCGCAGCTGGGTTCCAGCATTGTTCTGGAATGTGACGTTGCACAAGACGAAAGCATTGATGGCATGTTTGCTGAACTGGCAAAAGCATGGCCGAAATTCGACGGTTTTGTTCACTCCATCGGCTTCGCTCCTGGCGACCAGCTGGACGGCGACTATGTGAACGCGGTTACCCGTGATGGCTTCAAAATCGCCCACGACATCAGCTCCTACAGCTTCGTTGCAATGGCAAAATCCTGCCGCGCGATGCTGAACCCGGGCGCAGCCCTGCTGACCCTGTCCTACCTCGGCGCAGAACGTGCTATCCCTAACTACAACGTTATGGGTCTGGCGAAAGCGTCTCTGGAAGCCAACGTGCGCTACATGGCGAACGCGATGGGTCCTGAAGGCGTGCGTGTTAACGCTATTTCTGCGGGTCCAATCCGTACCCTGGCCGCTTCCGGTATCAAAGATTTCCGTAAAATGCTGGCACACTGCGAAGCGGTTACCCCGATTCGTCGTACCGTTACCATCGAAGATGTGGGTAACTCTGCGGCATTCCTGTGCTCTGACCTTTCCGCAGGTATCTCCGGCGAAGTGGTTCACGTTGACGGCGGCTTCAACATCGCTGCAATGAACGAGCTGGAAATCAAATAAGCTTGTCACTCTCTTCCCGCCAGGGAAGAGAGTTTCTCCCCGCCCCGCTCCTCGTTATTCCGTTCTGCTATTTGTTATCACCTAACAATATTTTTCCCCTCATCCGCCTTACGCCAGGATATTGATCGCCATTTTGAGATCAAGGAACGCCCATGGAACAACGCCGTTTTTCCGGCAAAGGCCACTGGTATCATGAAACCCAGTCGAATCATTCGCAGACGGACGTTCTGCCGCTGGTGCCCGAAGCCGCTAACGTCGACGACCGTTTTTTGCTCGATTTAGCCCTGCCCGATGACATTCTCGCAAGCTGTGCTGGTTGGCTTGCGCCTGCCCGAACCCTGTGTCATCTTTTGTTCCCGCTTGATACTCCCGTGAGCCGTCTGCATACGCTCAGCGCCTACGACAGGCTGAGCACGGCATTAACGGTTGCCCAGGCGTGTGGTGTTCAGCGGCTCTGTAACCACTACGCTGCCCTGCTCGCCCCTCTTCCGGGGCCGGACTCCTCCCGGGAAAGCAATCGACGCCTTGCAGAAATTACCCAGTATGCCCGCCAGTTAGCAAGCTCACCCGATGTGATCGATGACAAAGCCCAAAACCAGCTTGATGAGGTTGGACTCACAACGTATGACATTGTGCTTATCAACCAGATCATCGGCTTTGTCGGTTTTCAGGCGCGAGTGGTCGCGGTATTTCAGGCATTGCTTGGCCATCCGGTACGCTGGTTGCCCGGGCACCACATTCAGCCCCATACGCTGCCGGTCAGCTTCAGCAGATGGACCGCCACGCTACCCGCGGTTGAGCTAAAATATGCCAGTGCGCTTCAGCTTGAGGCGCTCTCACGCTGGCAGGCGGAACCGGCGCTTGAAGCGCTCACCCCTGTGCTGTGTCATGAGCCGATGCTGCTTAATCTGACGGGCGAAATTCTGCTTAACTATCCGCTAAGTGAAGGTCCCGCGTCTTCGATGATCTCAGCCGCTCGTGCGCTGCTCGTCGCCTCTCCGGATCGCTTTAGCGCCGCTCAGTTAACGCCCCTGACCGGGTCAGGTCTCTCGCCAGAGAAGGCCATCAATCTGCTAACCCGAGATGCATTTCATGGCTGGCTGGACCGTCTGCGCGTGGCGCTCGGCAAAGAGGAATAACCATACTCTTTACCTAAAGAGCGCTTGCTGTAGCAGTGAGATTCGCGTAAAACTGTCAGCCGCTCAATGGCTACGAAAATAGAACATTATGTTTCAGGACAACCCGCTGCTAGCGCAGCTTAAACAGCAACTGCATTCCCAGACGCCGCGTGCAGAAGGGGTCGTAAAAGCCACGGAAAAGGGCTTTGGCTTTCTTGAAGTTGACGGGCAGAAGAGCTACTTCATTCCGCCTCCTCAGATGAAGAAAGTGATGCATGGCGACCGCATTTCGGCCGTTATTCATACCGAAAAGGAACGAGAGTCTGCCGAGCCGGAAGCACTGATCGAACCTTTCCTGACCCGCTTTGTCGGTAAAGTGCATAAAAAAGACGATCGTCTTTCCGTCGTGCCGGACCATCCTCTCCTGAAAGATGCTATTCCGTGCCGCGCAGCGCGTGGCGTTGAGCATGATTTTGTTGAGGGTGACTGGGCGGTTGCAGAGATGCGCCGTCATCCTTTAAAAGGCGATCGCGGTTTCTACGCCGAGCTTACCCAATACATTACCTTCGGCGACGACCATTTCGTCCCATGGTGGGTGACGCTGGCGCGCCACAACCTCGAAAAAGAAGCGCCTGATGGCGTGGCGACTGAAATGCAGGACGAAGGTCTGGAACGTCGCGATCTGACGGCGCTGGACTTTGTCACCATTGACAGCGCCAGCACCGAGGATATGGACGATGCGCTGTATGCCGAAGAGACAGCCGATGGCAAACTGCATCTGACCGTCGCCATCGCCGACCCTACCGCATGGATTGTCGAAGGCAGCAAGCTGGACGAGATGGCCAAAGTGCGCTCGTTCACCAACTACCTGCCGGGCTTTAACATTCCGATGTTGCCTCGTGAACTCTCCGACGATCTTTGTTCGCTGCGTGCGCATGAAGTACGTCCGGTGCTGGCATGTCGGATGACCATTGCGGCTGACGGTACCATTGAAGAAGATATTGAATTCTTCGCCGCCACCATCGAATCCAAAGCCAAGCTGGCCTATGACGACGTGTCCGACTGGCTGGAGAACACGGGCAACTGGAAACCCGAGTCGGACAACATTGCCGCACAAATTCGTCTGTTGCACCGCGTCTGCCTGAGCCGCAGCGAATGGCGTCAAACTCACGCGCTGGTCTTCAAAGATCGTCCGGACTACCGTTTTGTGCTGGGTGAAAAAGGTGAAGTGCTGAATATCGTCGCTGAGCCGCGCCGTATTGCCAACCGCATCGTTGAAGAAGCGATGATTTCCGCCAACATTTGTGCTGCACGCGTGCTGCGCGACAAATTAGGCTTTGGCATTTACAACGTGCACACCGGGTTTGATCCGGCGAACACCGAAGCGCTGGCTGCCCTGCTGAAAACCCATGACGTACACGTCGATCCTGAGGAAGTGCTGACCCTGCAAGGTTTCTGCAAACTGCGCCGCGAGCTGGACGCACAGCCGTCAGGGTTCCTCGACAGCCGTATTCGCCGCTTCCAGTCCTTTGCGGAAATCAGCACCGAGCCTGGCCCACACTTCGGCCTTGGCCTTGAGGCTTACGCGACCTGGACCTCCCCGATCCGTAAGTACGGCGACATGGTTAACCATCGTCTGCTGAAAGCGATCATCAAAGGGGAATCTGTTGCCCGCCCACAGGATGATACGACATTGCAGATGGCAGAACGTCGCCGTCTCAACCGTATGGCGGAGCGTGATGTCGGCGACTGGTTGTACGCGCGCTTCCTGAATGATAAGGCAGGGACTGATACCCGTTTCCCGGCTGAAATCATTGACATCAGCCGCGGCGGTATGCGCGTTCGCCTGGTGGATAATGGCGCCGTTGCCTTTATTCCTGCCCCGTTCCTGCATGCCGTCCGCGACGAACTGGTTTGTAGCCAGGAAAACGGGACCGTGCAAATTAAAGGCGAAACGGTTTACAAGGTCACTGACGTGATTGATGTCACCATCGCTGAAGTGCGCATGGAAACCCGCAGTATTATCGCGCGCCCTGTCGCCTGATAACCGCGTAAACTTCCGGCCGTTCCGTTAAGGGATGGCCGGGAGTTCTCTCCTGAATTATCTCCCGCAAAATCATCGTTTTTTCTCACACTTTTCTGTTTCCCAACGCCACATTTCTCCAGAATTATCTACAGTAAAAGAGAGCCGTCATTGTCGACTGCAAATGAATAATTTGTGCGCTACTCAGCAGCCGCGGGAGAAAACGTGATGGACGATCTGGAGCAGAATTTGCTGTTTCGTTACATGGGTACGCATAGCCCCTGGTGGCGACTGACAGCAGACAGCAATGCTCTGCATCTTGCTGCCAGTGAAAGCGCTGACATCATTCAGGTGGTTGCGCTGGATGATGAACAGGCCGCGCTGATCCGCCAGCTCACCGTAATCACCTCCAGCATTGCCATGACCCTGCCTTTGTACGGTGTGGACGTTCCCGTTCATCTTGTCGGCCGTAAAATTAACAAAAATGAGTGGGCAGGAACGGCATCAGCCTGGAACGATACCCCTTCCGTTGCGCGCGACCTGGCGCAGGGGCTCTCCTTCGCCGAACAGGTAGTTTCCGAGGCTAACTCCGTGATTGTGATCCTCGACCAGAACGGGAATATTCAGCGCTTCAACCGTTTAAGTGAAGAATATACGGGCCTGAAGGAACAGGAAGTTATCGGGCAAAACGTGTTCAAACTGTTTATGAGCCGCAGCGAAGCCGCGGCCTCCAAACGCAACATCACCGGTTTTTTTCGTAACGGCAGCTCGTATGAAGTTGAACGCTGGATCAAGACCCGCAAGGGGCAGCGCCTGTTTCTCTTCAGAAATAAATTTGTTCACAGCGGCAGCGGAAAAAATGAAATTTTCCTCATCTGTTCAGGTACCGACATAACCGAGGAGCGTCGGGCCCAGGAGCGCCTGCGCGTTCTCGCCAATACGGATACGATTACCGGTTTGCCTAACCGAAATGCCATCCATGAGCTGATCTCTGATGCCATCACCGCTCGGGGTGACACGCAGGTTGGCGTAGTTTATCTCGATCTGGATAATTTTAAAAAAGTGAACGATGCCTATGGGCATATGTTTGGCGACCAGCTGCTACAGGCCGTTGCGCTGGCGATCCTGAGCTGCCTGGACGAAGGACAAACCCTGGCGCGCCTGGGTGGGGATGAGTTTATCGTGATGGCCACCGATACCTCGCAGGGCGCGCTGGAAGCGATGGCGTCGCGAATACTGACCCGACTGCGTCAACCTTTCCGCATCGGACTGATTGAGGTTTACACCGGCTGCTCGCTGGGCATCGCGCTTGCGCCCCAGCACGGTAACGATCGCGAAAGCGTCATTCGCAATGCCGACACCGCCATGTACACCGCCAAAGAAAATGGCCGGGGCAAATTCTGCGTCTTCTCGCCAGAGATGAACCAGCGCGTATTTGAATACCTGTGGCTGGATACCAACCTGCGTAAAGCGCTGGATAACGATCAGCTGTTAATCCACTACCAGCCCAAAATGACCTGGCGCGGCGAAGTCAGAAGTCTGGAGGCGCTGGTGCGCTGGCAGTCGCCAGAGCGTGGCCTGATCCCGCCGATGGAGTTTATCTCCTATGCAGAGGAATCAGGGCTGATTGTGCCTCTGGGCCGCTGGGTTATGCTTGATGTGGTGCGCCAGGTAGCAAAATGGCGCGACAAGGGGATCAACATGCGCGTCGCGGTCAACGTCTCCGCCCGTCAGCTGGCGGACCAGACCATCTTCAGTGACCTGAAGCAGGCGCTGAAAGACCTGAATTTTGAATACTGCCCGATTGACGTGGAATTAACCGAAAGCTGTCTCATTGAAAATGAAGAACTGGCCCTGTCAGTGATCCAGCAATTTAGCCGCCTGGGAGCGCAAATTCATCTGGATGACTTTGGTACGGGGTACTCTTCCCTGTCGCAACTGGCGCGCTTCCCTATCGATGCCATTAAGCTTGACCAGTCTTTCGTGCGGGATATCCATAAGCAGTCCATTTCACAGTCGCTGGTGCGTGCGATAGTCGCCGTGGCCCAGGCGTTAAATTTGCAGGTCATTGCTGAAGGGGTGGAAAGTGCAAAAGAAGACGCCTTTCTGACGAAGAATGGCGTCAACGAACGGCAGGGTTATCTTTTTGCTAAGCCCATGCCCGCTGCCGCATTCGAGCGATGGCTAAAACGTTATCAGGCCAGGAATGTCCGTTAGCTGGCTTTGCGTAAGCCCGTCGCCTGATGGCGATTTTGCAGCATAACCAGCCGCTCCATGTAGGCGATATCCTTCGGTTCAAGGCAGAAGGCGGCATCAACCCAATCCTCAGTAATGTCCATCAACTCGCTTCGCGGAAGTGGCAGCACGCGCGTACGTGCACGCAGCATGGCCCTTACGCCGTTCAGCTTCGGCTGTAGCGTGTCGATAAACGTCCGCACCGAAACATTGCTCTGTAACGGCTCAAATAAGAGATCCACAAGACCATGCTGCTCATACCATTCCGCCGTATGCGTCTCACCTTTGTAGATCAGCGCCTCCGCCATTTTCATACCGGCACGACGCGCCACCAGTGAATAGCCGCCCATGCCCGGGAACAGATTGAACGCGATTTCCGGAAAGCCTAATCGGGCATCGCGCTGGGCCAGAATGAAATGATGCGCCAGCGCGGCTTCAAACCCGCCCCCTAAAGCGCTTCCTTCCACCATAGCCAGCGTGACAGCGCCGGTATAAAACCCTCGCGAGGCGGCATGAACGCAGTCCACACAGGCCCGGGCATAGGCGCGTAACGCTTCGCGTCGGTTGTTTTTGATGCACTCAACGAAGAACTGTAAATCACCGCCGGTATTGTAGATGTCGGGGACCAGCGATCCGGTGACCCAAAAATCAACGACAAATCCGGACTGTCGAACCAGCCAGGAGAGATTCATGATCTCCTCGATCAGCGCATGGTTGAAGCAAGGCCGTGGCGTGGCGCGTAACATCATCCACACCGTACGCCGTTCGGCCTCATAATAAGCCGCCAGTTGAGTGAATCGTTCAGCATCAGTAAACAATGTGCAGGTTGTCTGGTTGATAACTGTCATAGTCGAATTCCTCTTATAAAAAAGCGCGTTGCGCGCAGTTTTAGACTAATCCACCCCTACAACCCGCAGCAGACGGGGGTTAAATTTATCACTTTCATTTATGGACTTTGGTTATTGCATTTTTTACCTTCTCTTTTGAATCAATTTTCTGCATCATTGATAATATTAACTTTTCGCTTCAGGGTGAGCTTATGTCTAACATTGATGCAACAGCCGTGGCGCAGCGTATTGATACTGTGCTGGATATTCTTGTCGCAGGCGATTATCACTCTGCTATCCGTAATCTTGAGATCCTCAAGTCTGAACTGCTGGCTGAGAACGGCGCTGATAACGCTCCAGAATCCACTCAACCTAAAGCCCCGTGGGAAGTGTAACCACGTCGTTTCCGACCTTGCCTTTTAAATGGATGCTATGAACTCCCGACAACAAATCATTTTGCAGATGGTGATCGATCAGGGGCGCGTAAGCGTGGTCGATCTCGCTAAAGCCACCGGCGTTTCTGAAGTCACCATTCGTCAGGATCTGAATCTTCTGGAAAAACAGAGCTACCTGCGGCGTGCGCACGGATATGCCGTTCCACTGGACAGCGACGACGTTGAAACCCGCATGATGAACAATTATGCGCTCAAGCGGGAGCTGGCGGAGTTTGCTGCATCCCTGGTGAATAACGGTGAGACCGTCTTTATTGAAAATGGCAGCAGTAACGCCCTTCTGGCGCGCACGCTTGCCGATCAAAAAGACGTTACCATCATCACCGTAAGCAGCTATATTGCCCATCTGTTGAAGGAAACTCGCTGCGAGGTGATTCTGCTGGGCGGCATTTACCAGAAGAAAAGCGAAAGCATGGTGGGGCCATTAACGCGCCAATATGTTCAGCAGGTTCACTTCAGTAAGGCATTCATAGGTATTGATGGCTGGCAGCCCGACACCGGCTTTACCGGCCGCGACATGATGCGTTCAGACGTGGTTAACGCCGTACTCGCCAAAGAGTGTGAAGCGATTGTGCTGACCGACAGCTCTAAGTTTGGCGCCGTACACCCTTATACGATGGGGCCGGCCTCGCGCTTCAGCCGTGTAATCACGGATGAGCGTTTGCGTGATGAATATCGCCAGCAATTAGAACAAGACGGTCTGACTGTCGATATTGTAAAAAAAACGGCCTGATTATCCTGCTGCGCCCGAATAATGGGCGCACTTAAACCTTTCTCTGAGAGTATTCCGACCCTTCCTTTAAGAGTTTTTACCTGTTGAAACCGTACTAAACACGTAAAATTAATATTAGCGATATAACAGGAAGTGACTATCACCTGCGTGATGATGAAACGCCTGCGCGACCAGCTTTCACGGGAACAGAATTTAAGTATGGATATTGTCTATACTTAAAGTGCATTCCTTTCCGTGAATCGATAATTCAGGAGAAAGTATTATGACCTTTACCAGCAAAAAATTAGCCGCCGCTGTTCTGGCAATCACTGTAGCAATGTCCCTGAGCGCTTGCTCTAACTGGTCTAAACGTGACCGTAACACCGCGATTGGTGCCGGTGCTGGTGCGCTTGGTGGTGCAGTCTTAACGGATGGTAGTACGCTGGGTACATTAGGTGGTGCTGCCGTAGGTGGTATTATCGGTCACCAGGTGGGCAAATAATCACCATAACGGCTCTCACCGACATAATAATATATTAAGTATTTTCAGGTCTGACTTACGCACGTAAAAAAAAGAGCCACGGCAATGTCCGTGGCTCATTTATTTTAGCCGCCCGCCAGTTTGACTTTCATTCCTTTGGCTTCCAGCAGCGTTTTAATTAAATCTCGTTTATCGCCCTGAATCTCAATAATGCCGTCTTTTACTGCCCCACCGCATCCGCACTTCTTTTTAAGCTCAGCGGCGAGCTTTACCAGGTCTGCATCATCCAGGTCAATGCCGGTGACAAGGCAAACGCCTTTCCCTTTTCTGCCGCTGGTCTGGCGCTGAATTCGCACGATACCATCGCCTTTTGGACGTTCAGCTTTCTCTTTTGGCTCTTCAATGCGCCCGGTATCCGTTGAATAGACCAGACGACTGTTGGCGTCACGCATTATGCCCCCTTTTTCAGTGATGCATTAATCGCTTTCAGGGTCTCTGCCGGATGAGCGGATTGCGTCACCGGGCGACCAATCACCATATAGTCTACACCCGCGCTCAGCGCCTGCTCAGGCGTCATGATACGTCGCTGATCCCCTGACTCGCTGCCTGCTGGACGAATACCTGGCGTCACCAGTTTAAAATCGCGGCCTAACTCAGATTTGAAGCGAACCGCCTCCTGAGCCGAACAGACCACGCCATCGAGACCACACTGTTGCGTGAGGCGCGCCAGACGCTCTGCATGTTCGGCAGGTGACAACGTCACACCCAGGTCGCGCAGGTCGGGTTCATCCATACTGGTCAGCACGGTGACGGCGATCAGAAGCGGAGCGTCATTACCAAACGGCACCAGCGCTTCGCGCGCAGCCGTCATCATGCGTGCCCCGCCCGATGCATGTACGTTAACCATCCACACGCCGAGTTCAGCTGCCGCAGCAACGGCGTGCGCAGTGGTATTTGGAATGTCGTGGAATTTCAGGTCGAGGAAAACGTCGAAACCACGCTGATGCAGATCGCGGACGATTTGTGGGCCGAACAGCGTAAACATCTCTTTGCCTACTTTCAGACGGCAATCGCGGGGATCAATGCCATCAACAAAGGCCAGTGCGGCGTCACGGTTATTGTAATCCAGAGCAACAACTACGGGAGAATCGGTAACTACGCGGGAAGTGGAGGATGTAACAGACGTCATGACCAGCCCTTTTCGTCTATGGGCGCGCAGCGGCGCGGAACAGATAAACGGCGTGCATTCTACCTGCCCTCGGGGTAAATGAACAGAATCGAATGCTTTTCCTGCTGAACCCCAGACCGCACGGTGCTGATGGAATTACTGTAACCATTAGTATGTTGTAACTAAAGTGCGGCGTTTTAAAAAATTACTGTCCGTCCAGACCTCGGATTGGCTTAATGGTGGACCACGCCCGGCAGGAAGGGCAATGCCAGTAGAGCGAATAGGCGGTGAAGCCGCATTTCTGGCAGCGATAGCGCGGTTTGCTGCGCACCTGTTCACCCACCATGTCTCGCAGCACCATCAGGCTCTCTTTAGCGCGCCCTTCTTCTGCGTCATTAAGGTGGTAATCCATCAGCTTATGGAAGACACGCATGGTAGGATGACGCTGCAACTGACGGGTAATGTATACCTGGGCGGTATCGCTCCCTTCATGCTCTTCGACGACATCTGACAGCATCAGCTCGGCTGTGGCACCTGTATTCTCTTCAACACAGCGACGCAGAAACGCAACCCACTCGTCCTGCTTACCGAGCTGCTGATAGCAGGTTTGCAGCATTTCCAACGTTTCGCTGACCAGCTCTTTGTCCTGATCGATAACGCGAAGCAGGCTCTCCACGGCTTTGGCGTAATCACCGTTAGCCATAAAGACCCGCCCCATCATGATCGAGATGCGCGCGCTGTTGCGATCGGCCGCTGCGCCTTTCTTTAACAGTGCCATGGCTTTATCCATGTCATCGCTACCCATCTGCTGGAGAGCCAGCTCGCAATAGAAGTGGGCAATTTCGACGCGCTGTTTGTCTTTGCCGAGTTTGACCAGCCGTTCAGCGGTATCAATCGCTTTTTGCCAGTCGCTGGTGGCCTGATAGATTTGCAGAAGCTGCTGAAGCGCACCGATACGGAAGTCCGTCTCATCCACCAGCTGAGAGAACATATCCTCGGCGCGATCGTAAAGCCCCGCGGCCATGTAATCCCGCCCAAGCTGCTGCACGGCCAGCAACCGTTGCTCATAGGTCAACGAAGCGCTTTCCATCAAGGTCTGGTGGATACGAATGGCACGGTCAACCTCTCCGCGCGAGCGGAACAGGTTTCCCAGGGTGAGATGCGCCTCAACGGTGCCGGTATCCTCTTTAAGCATATCGAGGAACAGATCCACCGCTTTATCCTGCTGATTGCTCAGCAGGAAGTTCACCCCCGCTACGTAGTCACGGGAGAGTCGGTTTGCTTCATCCTGTTTTGTTTGTTGCGCGCTTCTGCGGCCCATATACCAGCCATAGGCTGCGGCGACAGGCAAAAGCAGAAACAACAACTCCAGCATATTCGATTATTCCTTGACTACCGGCACACCAGAGCTCGCCGGAATGTCAGACGCAGGCGTAAGTTGATGTTCAAGTCGTTTAATTTTACGTTCAGCGCGAACAAGAGAAACACGAACCTTAAGCCAGAACAGGCCGCATACAAGCCAGCCGATGACAAACCCCGCCGCGAATAACACAGCCAGCAGGCTCGACACCCGGTACTCGCCCTGCGCCAGCAGATAGTTGAAACTTACCTGTTGATCGTTTTGCGCGCCCAATGTGACTGAAATGACAAAAATCGCCAACACCAGTAAGAAAATGAGTAAATATTTCACATGACTTCCCGTTATGTGGTTCGAGCGTATAAAGCGTGTTCAACTCACTGCAATCAGCCTTATAAGCTACCATTTTAGTGGCGGGCGCGAAATGGAAAAAGTAATGCGCCCTACATGGATTTATGGTCAAAATGCGGAATATCAACCTTCAGGTTCCGCCAGACTCCCTTTCGGCTATTTCTTCCTTCTCTTCCGGCGGCGGCGTCAGGGGTCCACAAAAACGTTGTGCAAGCCAGGTCGCCAGCGTCACCAGTACCCACGAGATCAGCGTTGCCACCACCAAATCACGCGGCCAGTGCATCCCCAGCAGCATCCGGCTGCCCATTACGCCTGTCGCCCAGACCAGCAAAATCGCAATCGTGAGGGTACGCCGACGCGGCCACAGCAGTCCTACGCCAAGTAGCGCCCAGCTGGCAGCAAACATCGTATGCCCGGAAGGAAACGCAAAGCCGGTCTCTTTTTGCCAGTGTTTGCGTAAAAAGGTCGGGATATCCTGCTGTTCCGCAAGTTGCTCCTTTACCAGCGCACCGCGATCTTTACGCTTTAAATTGTAGAACTCATCCACCGGAACATGGTGCGTTTTTTCCAGCCAGACGACGAAAGGACGGGGTTCCTGCACGCGATCTTTCACCCACGACTTCACCCCCTGCCCGATGAGTATGGCCCCGCCGAGAATGGCAAACAGTACCAGCGCCGCACGAAGGCGAAAGCGCAGGCACCACAGGAACCAGCCACAGAGCAGCACGTGTGTAATAATCCCCCACGGCTGGGTGACCGTCTCGGTTATCCAGTATAGGGCTTTCAGCCACGTCTCGTTTTGTCCGGGCTGCCACATCCAGCCGGAGAACCAAACGACCAGGGGTATAACGAGCAATACGGCGGCACCTGCGGCCGTTCGTCTGGCAATCGAAAGCATGTCCTCTCCTTTTTCACTAAGCACCACAATCATAACTGAATTTCTTCATTCAGGTGGATATGTCGGATTGTGCGTTTAACGTTTGTAAAGCGTGGTGGTGATTAGGTGAAGTTGCCGGGCTTGTGGCAAAATAGTCCAATACAGAAAGCATAATGGGGCAAAGGCACGAAACGTGTCAGCCTGGTCTGGAGAATCACATGCAGCTTAAACGTGTGGCAGAAGCCAAACTGCCAACCCCATGGGGCGATTTCCTGATGGTGGGTTTTGAAGAACTGGCAACCGGGCAAGATCACGTCGCCCTGGTATTCGGCGACATTTCGGGGCAAACGCCGGTGCTGTCCCGCGTTCATTCAGAGTGTCTGACCGGTGACGCGCTGTTCAGCCTGCGGTGCGACTGCGGTTTCCAGCTTGAAGCCGCCCTTTCTCATATCGCAGAGGAAGGACGTGGCGTTCTGCTGTATCACCGTCAGGAAGGACGCAATATTGGCCTGCTGAATAAAATCCGCGCCTACGCGTTGCAGGATCAGGGCTACGATACCGTCGAAGCGAACCATCAGCTCGGCTTTGCTGCTGACGAGCGCGATTTCACCCTGTGCGCAGATATGTTCAAGCTGCTGGGCGTGGACGAAGTGCGTCTGTTGACCAATAACCCGAAGAAAGTGGAAATCCTCACTGAAGCGGGCATCAATATCGTGGAACGCGTGCCGCTGATTGTCGGCCGCAACCCGAAAAACGCGCACTACCTCGATACTAAAGCCGCCAAAATGGGGCATCTGCTGAGCGAGTAAACGCAAAACGCCCGGCACATGTGCCGGGCGATTTTATCAGTCCAGCATCTTACGAATTACATAATGTAAAATGCCGTCGTTCTGGTAATAGGTCAGCTCTGTTGCCGTATCAATACGACACCGGCAATCCAGCACTTCTGTCGTACCATCTGCGCGCGTTAATTTCACCGGAACGGTTTTACCCGGTTGCAGATTTTGCAGACCGCTGATATCAATCTGCTCTTCCCCGGTCAGACCCAGCGTTTTACGCGTCACGCCCTGCGGGAACTCCAGCGGCAAGATCCCCATGCCGATCAGGTTTGAGCGGTGGATACGTTCAAAGGATTCGGCAATCACCACGCGAACCCCGAGCAGACGCGGACCTTTTGCCGCCCAGTCGCGACTGGAACCGGAGCCGTACTCTTTACCGGCAATAACGGCCAGCGGCGTCCCCTCCTGCTGATACTTCATGGCTGCGTCATAAATTGAAATGACCTCTGTATCCGGCAGGTGGCGCGTCATGCCCCCTTCCACGCCCGGAACCATTTCATTGCGAATGCGGATGTTGGCAAAGGTCCCGCGCATCATCACTTCGTGGTTACCACGGCGCGAACCGTAGGAGTTGAAATCGCGACGTTCCACGCCACGGCTTTGCAGATACCGACCTGCCGGACTGTCCGCCTTGATGCTCCCCGCCGGAGAGATATGGTCGGTGGTGACGGAATCGCCCAGCATCGCCAGGATCCGCGCGCCGTGAATATCTTTCAGCGGTGCAGGCTCCGCCAGCATTTCGTCGAAGAATGGCGACAGGCGAATATAGGTGGAATCATCCTGCCAGTCATAGGTATCGGAACCCACCACGTCGATCGCTTTCCATTCCGCTGTGCCTTCGAACACTTCCGCATACTCTTTGCGGAACATCTCGGTGGAAACTTTCTCTACCGCGCGCGCAATTTCACGCGATGATGGCCAGATGTCTTTCAGATAGACCGGTTCATTTTTGCGATCGTGACCAATCGGATCGGTCGCCAGGTTAATGTTCATGTTTCCGGCCAGCGCATAGGCTACAACCAGCGGCGGCGAGGCCAGCCAGTTGGTTTTCACCAGCGGATGAATACGCCCTTCAAAGTTTCGGTTACCAGAAAGTACCGCGCCAACGGTCAAATCACCCTGCCTGATCGCCACTTCAATAGGCTCAGGCAGTGGACCAGAGTTACCGATACAGGTCGTACAGCCGTAGCCCACCAGGTTGAAGCCCAGCTCGTCGAGGTAAGGCGTGAGTCTGGCCTGCGCCAGATAATCGGAAACCACTTTCGAACCAGGCGCCAGAGAGGCTTTAACCCATGGCTGTGGCTTGAGCCCCAGTTCTACCGCTTTTTTTGCCAGCAGCCCGGCAGCCATTAACACACTCGGGTTGGACGTGTTGGTACAGGAAGTGATAGCGGCGATCACCACGGCGCCGTCAGGAAGCTGATACTGATGCCCGTTCAGAACATAGTCCACCGGACGGTGATCTTTTTGCGCGGCGTTAACCTCCAGCTCATTGCTGGCGGCAAAGGCTTTGGGAACGTTGCTCAGGGCGACGCGGTCCTGCGGACGTTTTGGCCCTGCGAGGCTTGCCTCAACGGTGCCCATATCCAGTTCCAGCGTACTGGTAAATACCGGCTCGTCACCCGGGTTACGCCACATGCCCTGCGCTTTAGTATAGGCCTCAACGAGGGCCACCTGCTCCTCGCTGCGACCACTGAGGCGCATATACTCCAGCGTAACGCTATCAATCGGGAAAAAGCCGCAGGTCGCGCCATATTCCGGCGCCATGTTGGCGATGGTGGCCCGGTCCGCCAGCGGCAAGGAATCCAGACCATCGCCATAAAATTCAACGAATTTACCCACCACACCATGCTTACGCAGCATCTGGGTGACCGTCAGAACCAGATCCGTGGCGGTGATGCCTTCGGACAATTTACCGGTCAGCTTAAAGCCCACCACATCGGGAATGAGCATTGATACCGGCTGGCCGAGCATGGCCGCTTCCGCTTCAATACCACCGACGCCCCAACCCAGAACGCCAAGGCCGTTAATCATGGTTGTGTGTGAATCGGTGCCCACCAGCGTATCCGGGTAAGCCACCCACTCTTTATCCTGCAATTCACTCCAGACGGCTTTGCCGAGATATTCCAGGTTGACCTGGTGACAAATGCCGGTGCCTGGTGGAACAACGCTGAAGCGGCTGAACGCCTGCTGACCCCATTTCAGAAATACGTAGCGTTCATGGTTACGTTCCATCTCCAGACGGACGTTTTCGCCGAAAGCATCGTCGTCACCAAAGTGATCGACGGTGACGGAGTGGTCAATGACGAGGTCTACCGGGGACAGGGGGTTAACCTTAGCAGTATCGCCCCCGAGACGCTTAACGGCTTCACGCATGGCAGCCAAATCCACAACCGCTGGTACGCCGGTGAAATCCTGCATAAGCACCCTGGCCGGGCGATAGGCAATTTCTCTGTCTGCATGTGCATTCTTCAGCCACCCTGCCAGAGCCTGGATATCCTCCTCGGTAACCGAGTCGCCATCCTGCCAGCGCAAGAGGTTTTCCAGTAAGACTTTCAACGACTTGGGTAACCGCGAAATGTCCCCAAGCGTTCTGGCAGCCAGCGGTAAGCTATAGTAGCGCCAGGTTTTATTTTCCGCCTGTAATGTGTCCTTACTGGCTTCGCGTAGGGTTAACGACATAAGCTCCTCCTTAAAAACAGGGATGTCCTGACAATCATCAGGGCTGTAATTAAAGATAACACAAAGATGTCGTAACGTTTTGATAACAACCCAAATTGATAAATTTAGGAATGGTCCAACACGAGGGATAAAACAAAAAACCCCGCCGTGGCGAGGTTTTACGATTTAGTGCAAGGCCAGCCAGAGGAGCTGACACCAGAAGAGGATCGACGCTGAGAATACGCCGAGCCATGACCAGTATTTTACGGTTGTCATGTTATTCATCATAGGGACACCAGACTTTAATTATTTAAGGTTGCGAGGTCTGCCCTCGTTCTATATTGCTGATGTGTATTTATTAAGGAGTACAAAAGCGCACAGTCTTTATTCAGACTATTTGCATCATTACGCAAAATTCAAAATTATTGTTTTTTGGGTTCGTCTTCCGCGAACACATCAATAAAGGCCTGCTGCTGTGGCGTCAGTTTCCAGGAAGCTGGCACGCTGGTTGCTGGCGCCTTACGGGCTTTGTGAGCATTGTCACGAAGCTGACACATCTCTTTTCTCGCTTCTGTACGCACCGTCATGACCATAATCAACCCCAGTAATTCCAGACAAGAAGAGCAACCACCACCCAGAACAGGGCAGAGCCAAGAAAGACCGCCAGCCAGGCTTTACGCTTAAGCGCGGGATCCCTTTGCGGTTCTTCACTTCCTGACGGCATTGCTAACCTCATACAATCGACATCGCTTATCATTTAGAGACCAAACAATTGGCACAAGTAATCATCTGATGAGATAAATCCTAAAGAAACTTTAGCCGAAAAGCCAGTGAATTTACGTATCTGGGCCTGGGAAAATTCAATCTTTTGACCCGAAATAAATAATTGAAAAGAATAATTTGCACACCTGTAAATTAGTTTCTACTTTTGTCGCAAATTTGCGACAGTAAAACCATAGTCATTTAATGGGTTATGACGATATATGACAGTGGACGTAGATGATGATAATTCTAATTCAGGTTTAAAGGGGAATGACGGTATCTTTCCGTACCAGAAAGATACCGGGTGTGATTATTTGGCGGGAAGTTTAATGTCTTTAAACATCTCTTCGATGTCTTCATTGGAGCGTAACGCTACAGCTGTATCCACCACGTCGCGCGTTAAATGTGGCGCGAAGCGTTGAATAAAATCATACATATAGCTGCGCAGGAACGTGCTGCGACGAAAACCTATCTTGGTGGTGCTGTGGCTGAAAATATCATGCGCATCCAGACGCACCAGATCCGGGTCTGAGACAGGATCTACCGCCATGCTGGCAATAACCCCAACGCCCAGGCCCAGACGCACATATGTTTTTATGACGTCCGCATCCGTCGCCGTAAAGACAATCCGTGGCGTTAATCCGGCGCGGTTAAACGCGGTGTCCAGTTCAGAACGGCCCGTAAAGCCGAACGTATAGGTCACCAGCGGGTATTGCGCCAGTTCTTCGATTGTCACTTCGCCCTTCCCCGCCAGCGGGTGATCCGGGGTCACGACAATAGAGCGGTTCCAGTGGTAGCACGGGAGCATGACCAGATCATCGTACAGATGGAGGGCTTCCGTCGCGATAGCGAAGTCTGCATTGCCTTTAGATACGGCCTCTGCGATTTGCGTCGGTGAGCCCTGATGCATATGCAGGGAAACGCGGGGATAGCGTTCGATGAAACCTTTGATCACCCCGGGAAGCGCATAACGCGCCTGGGTGTGCGTGGTGGCAATATACAGAGAGCCTTTATCCGGCCAGGTATGTTCCCCAGCGACGGATTTAATGGCGTCGACTTTGGAGAGCACTTCCCGTGCGATGCGTATGATTTCCTGTCCAGCCGGCGTGACCTGAGTCAGGTGCTTACCGCTGCGGGCAAAGATCTGAATACCTAACTCATCCTCCAGCATACGCACCTGCTTGCTGATGCCGGGCTGCGAGGTATAAAGACCCTCTGCGGTGGAAGAGACATTGAGGTTATGATTGACGACCTCAACGATATAGCGAAGCTGCTGTAATTTCATGCCAGACCATCCGATTTAGCGCATGCGTCAATCGCTTAAGACGATTTGATAATAAGAAACGGGTTAACTATAACCACTATATCATTTATAGCCAGGCTGTATAGTACGGAACAAAAAATAATAACTACGTAATAAAAAAGGGCCGGAAGTCCGGCCCTTTCACAGGTAAGTTACGGTAAGGGAAGATTATTTCTTGCCTTCAACCCATTTCCCGTCGACGAAGAAGGCTGACCATCCGGTCGCTTTGCCCTCTTTCTCTGCCGCCACGTACTGCTGCTTCGTTTTACGGCTGAAGCGCACCACGGTTTTGTTGCCTTCCGGATCCTGCTGTGGCGCATCGGCCAGGTAACGCAGTTTTTCCGGCAGACGGTCACGGAAGCGGTACAACTCTTCTACCAGCGGCGCACGGGTTTCGCGCGATTTCGGGAAGGTGTTGGCCGCCAGGAATACACCGGCAGCGCCGTCACGTAGCACGAAATACGCGTCTGACTTCTCACACGGCAGCTCAGGAAGCGGAACCGGATCTTCCTTCGGCGGCGCAACTTCACCGTTACGCAGGATCTTACGCGTGTTTTTACAGTCGTCGTTGGTGCATGCCATGTACTTACCGAAACGTCCCATTTTCAGGTGCATTTCGGAACCACATTTCTCACACTCAACGATCGGACCGTCATAGCCCTTAATGCGGAACTCACCTTCTTCGATCTCATAACCATCGCAGGTCGGGTTATTGCCACAAACGTGCAGTTTGCGTTTTGGATCGATCAGGTAGCTGTCCATCGCCGTGCCGCATTTCTTACAGCGGCGTTTGGCGCGCAGTGCGTTGGTCTCCGCATCGTCACCTTCCAGCACGTTGAGAACTTCGTTCTCCGGCACGAGGTTGATGGTGGTTTTGCAACGCTCTTTCGGTGACAGCGCATAACCAGAGCAACCGAGGAACACGCCCGTGGTCGCGGTACGGATCCCCATTTTACGGCCACAGGTTGGGCAGTCGATGCTGGTCAGTACCATCTGGTTAGGCAGCATGCCGCCTTCTTCAGGATCTTTCTCGGCTTTCTCAAGCTGATTGGTAAAATCGCTGAAGAAGCTGTCGAGAACTTTCTTCCACTCTGCCTTATGGCTGGCAACCTCATCGAGGCTGTCTTCCATCTGCGCGGTGAAGTCATAGTTCATCAACTCGCGGAAGTTCGCTTCCAGACGGTCGGTGACAATCTCCCCCATTTTTTCAGCATAGAAACGACGGTTCTCAACGCGAACGTATCCACGATCCTGAATGGTCGAAATGATTGA
The DNA here is from genome assembly GCF_004136695.1 of Enterobacter cloacae complex sp. 677-3DZ2D5B. NCBI lineage: Bacteria > Pseudomonadati > Pseudomonadota > Gammaproteobacteria > Enterobacterales > Enterobacteriaceae > Enterobacter > Enterobacter cloacae complex sp. 677-3DZ2D5B. The sequence goes on from NZ_QFLS01000009.1 coordinate 61,055, forward strand.
CGCATAGGTGGACGGGCGACCGATTCCGCGTTTTTCCAGCTCTTTCACCAGCGATGCTTCGCTAAAGCGCGCAGGTGGCTTGGTGAAGTGCTGAGCCGGGACCAGATCAACCAGCGACAGCTCGTCACCTTTGTTGACTGAAGGCAGCGTTCTGTCTTCATCACCTTTACGCAGCGCAGGCATCACTTTTGTCCAGCCGTCGAAGCGCAGAATACGGCCGCGCGCTTTCAGGCGGAAATCACCCGCGCCGACGGTCAGCGTGGTGGAGTCGTATTTCGCTGGCGTCATCTGGCAGGCTACGAACTGGCGCCAGATCAGCTGATACAGCTTCTGGGCGTCCGCTTCCATATCTTTCAGCGATTCTGCCAGAACGGAAACGTCAGAAGGTCGAATCGCTTCGTGCGCTTCATGAGAATTCTCTTTGCTGGCGTACTGATTAGGACTGTCCGGCAGGTATTTCTTACCGAAGTTGTCCTCGATATAGCCGCGCACCATGTTGACAGCATCCTGGCTCAGGTTGGTGGAGTCAGTACGCATGTAGGTGATGTAACCCGCTTCATACAAACGCTGGGCCATCATCATGGTTTTCTTCACGCCGTAACCCAGACGCGTACTCGCCGCCTGCTGAAGCGTTGACGTGATAAACGGTGCGCCAGGCTTGCTGCTGGTCGGTTTGTCTTCACGATCCAGAACCTGATAACGCGCTTTTTCCAGCAGCGCCACGGCGGCCATGGTCTGATCGCGATTTTCAGGACGGAACGGTTTGTCGTTGTGGTGGCTCACCTGCAACGGCAGCGCATCGCCGCCCGGCGTGGTGACATTCGCATCCACTTCCCAGAACTCTTCCGGGACGAACGCTTTGATCTCGCGTTCACGCTCAACAACAAGACGAACAGCAACAGACTGCACACGCCCCGCAGACAGGCCGCGAGCGACCTTTTTCCACAGCAACGGCGAGACCATGTAGCCTACAACGCGGTCCATAAAGCGACGCGCCTGCTGAGCGTTAACACGGTCGATATTCAGTTCACCCGGCTTTTCAAACGCCTGACGAATCGCATTCTTTGTAATTTCGTTGAACACTACACGGCTGTAGCGTTTGTCATCACCCCCGATCACTTCCCGCAGGTGCCATGCGATGGCCTCCCCTTCGCGGTCAAGGTCGGTTGCGAGATAAATGTGGTCTGCTTTTTCAGCAAGCTGTTTCAGCTCGTTAACGACTTTTTCTTTGCCTGGCAGCACTTCGTAATGTGCATCCCAGTTGTGCCATGGGTTAACACCCATGCGGTTGACAAGCGCGCTACGTTCATCCTTTTTAGGCTTTTTAGCCCCTTTGGTGGAGGTAGAGTCTGCGCTCTTTTTGCTGGCTGAGCCACTGGTCGGCAAGTCGCGAATGTGACCAACGCTGGACTTAACCACGTAGTCATTGCCCAGATATTTATTGATCGTTTTGGCTTTTGCCGGGGACTCAACGATGACGAGAGCTTTACCCATATTCACCTTTACCTAATTTAATTCTTCCAGGAATACGCCGCACGTTGATTTCCCTTCCGCTGACGACGAGCCATTGATATTGCGACGTCGTCAGGGGATATCAACCCCTATGTGTTACCGAACGTCAGAATGGCGACATCCAGGTCATTGAGTTTTCGGGTATTTTTCTCACATCAAAGTTCATTCGTGACGAATTCCCGGTCGAATGTCAAGCAATTCTGTTGCCAGAATGACGAAAGCGCACACTGTACCTGATAAAATTCGTTACGCAACTTTATTAGCATGCAAAAGCAAATCCCGCCAGCCAGCCCCTGTTCCTTATCCCCTCGGATAACAGGGAAAATTTGCCCCCGAAGCGACCCAGGCGTAGACTATTGTCACTGTTTAAGGAGTGGAATATGCAGAATACGACCCAACCCATTGACCGAGCTTCACTGCTTATCGAAGCAAACAAACTCATTCGCGACCATGAAGACACCCTGGCGGGGATTGAAGCGACTGGCGTGGAACAACGTAATGGCGTGCTGGTGTTCAGCGGTGAATACTTCCTTGATGAACAAGGATTACCCACCCCAAAAAGCACCGCCGTATTTAACATGTTTAAATACCTGGCGCATACCCTCTCAGAGAAGTACCACCTGGTCGATTAAAACTAAAAACGCGAGGCATCTGCCTCGCGTTTTTCTTTACAGCAGCGGCTTTTGTCCGCGCTGCAACCAGCGTAGCAGCAGGCGATCCGCGCTTTCTGCCGCGCTATTGGTAAAACGGTCGAGCAGGCGCTTACGTCGGGTGAAGCGCACCCCCACCAGCTCACGGCCTTCCATCAGGTTGAGCAGGAGGTCGTCGCTGGTACCCACTTCATCCACCAGCCCTTTCACCTGCGCCTGCGTGCCGTACCAGTGTTCGCCCGTAGCCACCTGCTCAATGTCCAGCGTTGGGCGCATGCGGTGCACGAAATCTTTGAACAGATGGTGGGTTTCGTTCAGATCTTCCCGGAATTTCTGCCGTCCCTCTTCGGTATTTTCGCCGAGCAGCGTCAGCGTACGTTTGTACTGGCCCGCCGTATGCAGTTCAATGTCGATCTCTTTATTTTTCAGGAAACGATTGAAGTTAGGGATCTGCGCGACTACCCCAATCGAGCCGATAATGGAGAACGGTGCCGCGACGATTTTATCCGCCACGCACGCCATCATATAGCCGCCACTCGCCGCGACCTTATCTACCGCCACGGTGAGCGGGATCTGTTTATCCCGCAGACGTTGTAACTGCGAAGCCGCCAGTCCATACCCATGCACTACGCCACCCGGGCTTTCAAGGCGTACCACCACCTGATCCTGGGCTGTCGCCACGGCCAGCACCGCCGTCACTTCTTCACGCAGTGAGGAGACTTCATGCGCATCCATGCTACCTTTAAAATCGAGCACATAGACGCGCGGTTTTGCGTCAGCCTGTGGCGTGGCGAGTTTTGCTTTCGCCTTCGCAGCTTTGGCGTCCTGCTTATGTTTTTTCTTCTGGGCTTTTAGCCACAGCTTCTGTTGATGATCGTCAAGCAGCGCCAGAGACATCTCCTCCTGCATCTCTTTATACTGTTCGCTCAGGCGGGTAATGCGTAACTCACCACGCTGACGCTTACGCTGCGTCAGGTTGACAACCAGGACGGCAATCACCGCGACAGCTATAACCACCGTCGCGATTTTGGCCAAAAACAACCCATACTGAGAAAGTAATTCCACGCGTTCCACCTTGATTTAACCACGAATCTTTCACGCCAGTGTACAACAGCCCTGCGCAGGCGTCTCGCTCTGGACATTACCTCTGCGAGGCGGCTTCAGGAATCCCCCGTTTCTGGTTTAAATCTTTGCAAATTGTTAATTTCCCAGCGATCTGTCCTGTAGACTGATTGAATTCTGACGCTGTTTCGGGCATAAAGCCGAAAAGTCATAAATAAAGGTGCAAGTCACGCCCAATGCGCCTGAGGAGCCACCGTGCATTATCAGCCACAAAAAAACCTTCTACAGAACCGCATCATTCTGGTTACCGGTGCCAGCGACGGGATTGGTCGCGAAGCGGCGCTGACCTATTCTGAATACGGTGCGAGCCTTATTCTGCTGGGACGTAATGAAGAAAAGCTCAAGGCCGTCGCCCGTGAAATCGAAAACGCCGGCGGTACCCCCACGCCCTGGTATACGCTCGATCTGTTGACCTGTACGCCAGCGTCATGTCAGGCCCTTGCCCAGCGTATCAGCACGCATTATCCGCGTCTGGATGGCGTACTGCACAACGCGGGGTTACTGGGCGAAGTGCGCCCGATGGATGAACAGGATCCGGAGATTTGGCAGCAGGTGATGCAGGTTAACGTCAACGGGACGTTCTTCCTGACCCAGGCCTTGCTTCCTTTATTACTCAACTCCGATTCCGGCTCGCTGGTCTTTACCTCCTCCAGCGTGGGGCGTCAGGGGCGTGCGAACTGGGGGGCTTACGCCGTCTCAAAATTTGCCACCGAAGGAATGATGCAGGTGCTGGCCGAAGAGTACCAAAGCCGCCACCTGCGGGTTAACTGTATTAACCCGGGCGGTACGCGCACCAAAATGCGTGCCAGCGCCTTCCCGACAGAAGATCCGCAAAAGCTTAAAACCCCGGCCGATATTATGCCTCTTTACCTGTGGCTGATGGGTGACGACAGCCGTCGTAAAACCGGAATGACATTCGATGCCCAGCCAGGCCGCAAACCGGGGATATCGCAATGAGTGAAGATCGGCATCAGCAGCGCCAGCAGCGTCTGAAAGAACAGGTTGATGCACGCGTGGCGGCCGCTCAGGACGAGCGCGGGATCCTCATCGTGTTCACCGGCAACGGTAAAGGAAAAACCACCGCCGCATTTGGTACCGCCACCCGCGCAGTCGGACATGGGCAGAAAGTGGGCGTGATCCAGTTTATCAAGGGTGAATGGCCCAACGGCGAGCGTAATCTGCTCGAGCCGCATGGCGTTGAGTTTCAGGTGATGGCGACCGGTTTTACCTGGGATACCCAGAACCGGGAAACCGATACCGCAGCCTGCCTCGCCGTCTGGGAGCATGCCAAAAGAATGCTTTCAGACCCGTCGCTGAACATGGTGTTGCTGGATGAGATCACCTATATGGTGGCTTATGACTACCTGCCTCTGGAGGCCGTGCTGGCTGCCCTGAAAAACCGCCCAGCGCATCAGACGGTTATCGTCACGGGGCGCGGGTGTCATCGGGATATTCTGGAGCTGGCCGATACCGTCAGCGAGCTGCGTCCGGTTAAGCATGCGTTCGATGCGGGTATCAAAGCGCAAATGGGGATTGATTACTGAAGAAAAAAAGCCCGGTATATTCACCGGGCTTTTCGATTAACCGTTGTTATTACGGCTGCCAGAGCGGCGATTGCTGCTAACCTGGCTGTGACGCTTCACCGCACGGCGGATCTGATTCGCCTTCATGCGACGACGATCTTTCTCTACCGCCACTTTCGACGTGGTTTCTGGCGTCAGGCCAACCAGATCGCGCAGGTAGTTGGTTTGCGTCAGATCCAGCTCGGTATAGCCGCCACGTGGCAGGCCTTTCGGCAGCAGAATGTCGCCATAGCGGACGCGAATCAAACGGCTCACCTGGACACCGACCGCTTCCCACAGACGACGCACCTCGCGGTTACGTCCCTCTGTCAGGGTAACGTTGTACCACTGGTTAATGCCTTCACCACCGGTAAACTTGATGGTTTTGAACGCCGCTGGGCCGTCCTCCAGTTGAACGCCACGCGACAGGTCGCGCAGTTTGTTCTCATCAACCTGGCCGAAAACACGAACGGCGTATTCACGTTCCACTTCACGACTCGGGTGCATCAGACGATTTGCCAGTTCACCATCGGTGGTGAACAGCAGCAGGCCGCAGGTATTCACGTCCAGACGCCCTACGGCAATCCAGCGGGCGCCACGCAGTTTTGGCAGACGGTCAAACACCGTCGGGCGGCCTTCCGGATCGTTGCGGGTACACAGTTCGCCTTCCGGCTTGTAGTAAGCCAGTACGCGGCAGATCTGTTCAGCAGACTCTTTCACGGAGATAAGATGGCCGTCAATGCGGATCTTCAGCCCCGGTACGATTTCAACGCGGTCACCGAGCGTGGCGATTTTACCGTCCACACTCACGCGGCCTGCTTCAATAATGGCTTCGATTTCACGGCGCGAACCGTGGCCGGCACGCGCCAGCACTTTCTGTAACTTCTCGCTCATTGAGCTTCCTCAGGTGTCGCCTTCACAGGCGTCGAATCAGGTCAAAAACAGGGCGGCGCCCTGCTTTGATGGCCGCGTAGTATATCTGCTTACACCCTTACAAGAAAGGCTTAACATCGCCCACGCCTTCACGAATGACTTCTGGCGCGTCTTCGGTGAGATCCACCACGGTGGTCGGCTGCTGGCCAAGATAGCCGCCATGGATAATCAGCTCCACCACCTTCTCCAGACGATCTTTGATCTCTTCCGGGTCGGACTCGGTAAACTCACTGCCCGGCAGCATCAGCGATGTGGAGAGCATCGGCTCGCCGAGGGTTTCCAGCAGCGCCTGGGCAATCGGGTTCGACGGCACGCGCATGCCGATGGTTTTACGTTTTTCCTGCAACAGACGACGCGGCACCTCTTTTGTCCCTTTCAGAATGAAGGTGTAGTTACCGGGCGTGTTGTTCTTAATCAGGCGAAAGGCCACGTTATCAACATAAGCGTAGGTCGACAGTTCAGAGAGATCGCGACACATCAGGGTGAAGTTGTGGCCGTCCGGCAGCTGGCGGATGCGACAGATGCGCTCCATCGCCCCTTTGTCCTCAATTTTACAGCCCAGCGCGTAGCCAGAATCGGTTGGGTAGACAATAACGCCGCCTTTGCGGACGATCTCCACGGCCTGATTAATCAGACGTGGCTGGGGGTTATCCGGATGGATATAGAAAAACTGACTCATACTTCCCTCTCTTCAATTTGCTGTGGCTGTTCCCAGAGCTGCCAGACAGGCTCAACGCCCGCGGGTAACCAGAGCTTGCGCCCCAGTTCAATCCACGCGCAGGGCTGATGGAAATCTGAACCCTGTGAGCCAAGCAGGCCAAACTGACGGGCGTAGGTCGCGAGCTGCGAACGTTCATTGGGTGCCTGCTGACACTGGGCAACTTCCATCGCCTCACCGCCGCATTCGGCAAAGTGTGCCAGCAGTCTTTTCAGCCATTTAGCAGAAAGATTATACCGCCCCGGATGGGCCAGCACGGCCTTACCGCCAGAATGATGAATCACATCAATAGCTTGTTTTATTGTACACCACTGTGGGGGAACGTATCCGGTTTTCCCGCGCGCCAGATACTTTTTAAAGACATTCGCCATGGTCGTCGCCTTACCAGCGTCCACCAGAAAACGGGCGAAATGGCCGCGCGTCACCGCCCCACCGTTCGCCAGCTTTCGCGCGCCTTCCAGCGCACCGGGAATATGCGCTTTTTCCAGACGTTCGCCAATCATCTCCGCGCGTTGATTGCGGCGTGTTTTTTGTTCTTGCAAAAAAGCACGCATGGCCGGATGTTCTGTATCGATGTTCAGGCCAACGATATGAATTTCGTGGTTTTCCCAGACCGTCGAGATCTCAACCCCGGCCACCAGATCCAGCGCCAGTCCGCTGCGGACAATCTCGGCGCGCGCGGCGGGAATGCCGTCAGTGGTATCGTGATCGGTTATTGCCAGCGTGCCGACACGCATTTCAACGGCGCGATGGACCAGGGCTTCGGGTGTCAGCAGGCCATCTGAAGCCTGCGTATGGCTGTGTAAATCATAAATTACGGCGTAGGTGGTATCGCTCAAAGCACTTCCCATAACAGGTTGGAGACATCCGAAGCCCCTATGATACCGACTAACCGTGAAATACTGAAATCAGGGGTTGACAACACGCCATCGAACTAGTTAACTAGTACGCAAGTTCACACGAGAAAGGTATCTGAAAATGACAGCACATTTCGCTCTGCATGGTTGGTGGCGTACTTCCTGATCTTCGGGCAGTGTCACGCGTCTGCGAAATGCAAACAGATACCCGGCCCGCTACCCAGCGGGCTTTTTTTTGAACAGAATATGAGAACAACAACATGCAAACAGCCAAACCTCATCTCGAACTGCTGACCTGCGAGGCGGCCTATCGCCATAACCCTACCGCGCTGTTTCATCAGGTGTGCGGCGCACGTCCCGCGACGCTGCTGCTGGAATCTGCTGACATTGACAGCAAGGACGATCTTAAAAGCCTGCTGCTGGTTGACAGCGCGCTGCGCATTACCGCGTCGGGTGACACCGTCACCATTAAGGCGTTATCTGAGAATGGCGCGTCGCTGCTGCCGCTGCTGGATGCGGCTCTGCCTTCAGGTATTGAAAATGAGCGTCATCCGGACCTGCGAATTCTGCATTTCCCACCGGTAAGCCAGCTGCTGGATGAGGATGCCCGCCTCTGCTCGCTCTCCGTTTTTGACGCCTTCCGTCTGCTGCAAAATTTGGTGGCCGTACCGGAAGATGAGCGCGAAGCAATGTTCTTTGGCGGGCTGTTTGCTTACGACCTGGTTGCTGGCTTTGAAGATTTACCCCAAACCGAGCAGGGTAACCGCTGCCCGGACTACTGCTTCTACCTGGCCGAAACCCTGCTGGTGATCGACCATCAGAGAAAATACACCCGCATCCAGGCCAGCCTGTACACGCCGTCTGCGTCTGAGAAAAATCGCCTCGCGCAGCGCATCGCCCAACTGCAACAGCAGATGTCGGAAGCACCGCCCGCACTCCCGGTGCAGCGTGTTGAAAAGATGACCTGCGAGGTGAGTCAGACCGACGATCAGTACGGCGCGGTGGTGCGTCAGATGCAAAAAGCGATTCGTGCCGGGGAGATATTCCAGGTGGTGCCGTCCCGTCGCTTCTCACTGCCCTGCCCGTCGCCGCTGGCGGCTTACGATGTGCTTAAAAAGAGCAACCCAAGCCCTTACATGTTCTTTATGCAGGACAATGATTTCACCCTGTTTGGCGCGTCGCCGGAAAGCTCCCTCAAGTACGACGCCACCAGCCGCCAGATTGAGATCTACCCGATAGCGGGAACCCGCCCACGCGGCCGTCGTGCCGATGGCTCCCTGGACCGCGATCTCGACAGCCGCATTGAACTGGAAATGCGTACCGACCATAAGGAGCTCTCCGAACACCTGATGCTGGTTGACCTGGCGCGTAACGATCTGGCACGCATTTGCACGCCTGGCAGCCGCTACGTGGCGGACCTGACCAAAGTCGACCGCTACTCCTTCGTCATGCACCTGGTCTCCCGCGTGGTGGGTGAGCTGCGCCACGACCTCGACGTCCTGCACGCCTACCGCGCCTGCATGAACATGGGCACGTTGAGCGGCGCGCCGAAAGTCCGCGCTATGCAGCTGATCGCCGAAGCGGAAGGACGCCGTCGCGGCAGCTACGGTGGTGCCGTGGGCTATTTCACCGCTCACGGTGACCTCGATACCTGCATCGTGATCCGCTCCGCCTACGTTGAGGACGGCATTGCCACCGTCCAGGCCGGGGCCGGAATTGTGCTGGATTCTGTTCCGCAGTCGGAAGCCGACGAAACCCGCAGTAAAGCGCGCGCGGTACTGCGCGCCATTGCTACCGCACACCATGCACAGGAGATTTTCTGATGGCTGACATTCTGCTGCTCGATAATATCGACTCCTTTACCTACAACCTGGCAGATCAGCTGCGTGCGAATGGTCACAATGTCGTTATCTATCGCAACCACGTTCCGGCCCAGACGCTGATTGACCGTCTGGCGACCATGCAAAACCCGGTGCTGATGCTCTCCCCGGGCCCAGGCGCACCGAGCGAAGCAGGCTGTATGCCTGAGCTGTTGACCCGTATGCGCGGCAAGCTGCCGATTATCGGCATCTGCCTTGGCCATCAGGCGATTGTCGAAGCCTACGGCGGTTACGTGGGTCAGGCGGGGGAGATCCTGCATGGCAAAGCGTCAAGTATTGAACATGACGGTCAGGCGATGTTTGCCGGGCTGCCGAACCCGCTTCCGGTAGCGCGTTACCACTCGCTGGTTGGCAGCAACATTCCGGCCGGGCTGACCATTAACGCCTCGTTTGAAGGGATGGTGATGGCGGTGCGTCATGATGCGGATCGCGTCTGCGGGATGCAGTTCCACCCGGAATCTATCCTGACGTCCAACGGCGCGCGCCTGCTGGAGCAAACGCTCGACTGGGCGCTGCAAAAGCTGGAGCAGACCAACACCCTGCAACCGATTCTGGAAAAACTCTATCAGGCCCAGACCCTGAGCCAGCAGGAGAGCCACCAGCTGTTCTCCGCCGTCGTGCGCGGCGAGCTGAAGCCTGAGCAGCTGGCCGCTGCGCTGGTGAGCATGAAAGTGCGCGGCGAAAGCCCTCAGGAGATCGCCGGGGCGGCAACCGCGCTGCTGGAAAATGCCGCCCCGTTCCCGCGCCCGGACTATCCGTTTGCCGATATCGTTGGGACCGGTGGCGACGGCAGTAACAGTATCAATATTTCCACCGCCAGCGCCTTTGTGGCCGCGGCATGCGGTCTGAAAGTGGCGAAACACGGCAACCGCAGCGTGTCCAGCCGTTCCGGATCGTCCGACCTGCTGGCGGCTTTCGGTATCAACCTGGACATGAACGCCGAGCGTTCCCGTGAAGCGCTGGATGACCTGGGCGTCTGTTTCCTGTTTGCGCCGAAGTATCACACCGGTTTCCGCCACGCGATGCCGGTTCGCCAGCAGCTTAAAACCCGCACGCTGTTTAACGTGCTCGGTCCACTCATTAACCCGGCGCATCCGCCGCTGGCGCTGATTGGCGTTTACAGCCCGGAGCTGGTCCTGCCGATTGCAGAGACGCTGCGCGTCCTCGGTTACCAACGCGCCGCCGTGGTACACAGCGGCGGGATGGATGAAGTTTCCCTGCATGCGCCCACGCTGGTGGCGGAACTGAATCACGGCGAAGTGCTGAACTATCAGCTTGAGGCCGCTGACTTCGGGTTGACCCCGTACCATCAGGACGCCCTGGCGGGCGGCACGCCGGAAGAAAACCGTGACATTCTCACGCGCTTATTACAAGGTAAAGGTGAGGCCGCCCATGAGGCCGCCGTGGCGGCCAACGTAGCCATGCTGATGCGTTTACATGGCGAGGAAGATCTAAAAGCCAACGCCCAAAAAGTTCTGGACGTACTGCGCTCCGGTGCAGCTTACGATCGCGTTACCGCACTTGCGGCAAGAGGGTAAATAATGCAGACCGTTTTAGCGAAAATCGTCGCCGATAAGGCCATCTGGGTGGAAGCCCGCAAGCAACAGCAGCCGCTCGCCAGTTTTCAGAATGACGTCGTTCCGAGCAGCCGTCGTTTTTATGATGCGCTCCAGGGCGCGCGTACCGCGTTTATTCTGGAGTGTAAAAAAGCGTCTCCGTCCAAAGGCGTGATCCGCGACGATTTCGACCCGGCGCGTATTGCCGGTATTTACAAGCATCATGCGTCTGCCATTTCTGTGCTGACGGATGAGAAATATTTCCAGGGCAGCTTCGATTTTCTGCCCGTAGTCAGCGGCATCGCGCCGCAGCCGATTCTGTGCAAAGACTTTATTATCGACCCGTATCAGATCTGGCTGGCGCGCTTTTACCAGGCCGATGCCTGCCTGCTGATGCTCTCCGTGCTGGATGACGAGCAGTATCGCCAGCTCTCCGCCGTCGCGCACAGCCTGAATATGGGCGTGCTGACCGAAGTGAGCAACGAAGAGGAGTTGGAGCGCGCCATCACGCTGGAAGCAAAAGTGGTCGGCATTAACAACCGCGACCTGCGCGACCTGTCGATTGACCTCAACCGTACGCGCCAGCTTGCGCCGCGTCTGGGCGCGGGCGTCACGGTGATCAGCGAATCCGGGATAAACAGCTACGCTCAGGTGCGCGAACTTAGCCACTTTGCCAACGGTTTCCTGATCGGCTCCGCGATGATGGAACACGACGATCTTAATGCGGCCGTGCGCCGCGTGCTGTTGGGTGAGAACAAAGTCTGCGGCCTGACCCGTGAACAGGATGCGCAGGCCGCATATGAAGCGGGCGCAATCTATGGTGGTCTGATCTTTGTTGAGTCCTCTCCTCGCGCCGTTAATGAGGAACAGGCGCGCAAGGTGATGGCGGCTGCGCCACTGAACTACGTGGGCGTGTTCCGCGATGCGGATATTAACGACGTTGCGGCTAAAGCGGACGCGTTATCCCTGAGCGCGGTTCAGCTGCATGGCGATGAAGATCAGGCGTACATTGATGCTCTGCGACATGCTCTGGCGCCTCAGGTTCAGATCTGGAAAGCGCAAAGCGTTGGCGCCACCCTGCCCGCGCGTAACCTGAAGCATGTTGATAAATACGTGCTCGACAACGGCCAGGGCGGCACGGGGCAGCGTTTCGACTGGTCACTGCTGCGTGGCGAAGTGCTGGACAATGTCCTGCTGGCGGGGGGATTAAGCCCCGATAACTGTGTGGAAGCGGCCAAAACCGGCTGCGCCGGCCTCGATTTCAATTCAGGCGTAGAGTCCCAACCGGGCATTAAAGACGCCAGCAAGCTGGCATCGGTATTTAAAACTCTGCGTGCATATTAAGGAAGAGAAGATGACGACATTACTTAACCCGTATTTTGGTGAGTTCGGTGGGATGTATGTCCCACAAATCCTGATGCCCGCGCTGCGCCAGCTGGAAGAAGCGTTCGTGAGCGCACAGAAAGATCCGGCGTTTCAGGCGGAGTTTACTGACCTGCTGAAAAACTACGCCGGTCGTCCGACGGCGCTGACAAAGTGCCGCAACCTGACCGAAGGCACTAAAACTACGCTGTATCTTAAGCGTGAAGATCTGCTGCACGGTGGCGCGCATAAAACTAACCAGGTGCTGGGCCAGGCGCTGCTCGCGAAGCGGATGGGTAAAACCGAAATCATCGCCGAAACCGGCGCGGGGCAGCACGGTGTGGCCTCAGCGCTCGCCAGCGCCCTGCTCGGCCTGAAATGCCGCATTTACATGGGGGCGAAGGACGTTGAGCGCCAGTCGCCAAACGTGTTCCGTATGCGTCTGATGGGGGCGGAAGTGATCCCGGTGCACAGCGGTTCTGCCACGCTGAAAGATGCCTGTAATGAAGCGCTGCGCGACTGGTCTGGCAGCTACGAAACCGCCCACTACATGCTCGGTACCGCCGCGGGCCCGCACCCGTTCCCGACCATCGTGCGTGAATTCCAGCGCATGATCGGCGAAGAGACTAAAGCGCAGATCCTCGAAAAAGAGGGTCGCCTGCCGGATGCGGTGATCGCCTGCGTTGGCGGCGGATCTAACGCCATCGGCATGTTTGCCGATTTTATCGACGAAACCAGCGTTGGGCTGATTGGCGTTGAGCCTGCCGGCCACGGCATTGAAACGGGCGAGCATGGTGCGCCGCTGAAGCATGGCCGCGTGGGGATCTACTTCGGCATGAAGGCCCCGATGATGCAGACCGATGAAGGGCAGATTGAGGAGTCTTACTCGATCTCTGCCGGGCTGGATTTCCCGTCCGTAGGGCCGCAGCACGCGTTCCTGAACAGCACCGGCCGCGCGGATTATGTCTCCATCACCGATGACGAAGCGCTGGAGGCCTTCAAAACGCTGTGCCGCAATGAAGGGATCATCCCGGCGCTGGAGTCTTCCCACGCGCTGGCGCACGCGCTGAAAATGATGAAGGAAAACCCGGAAAAAGAGCAGCTGCTGGTGGTAAACCTTTCCGGTCGCGGTGACAAAGATATCTTCACCGTTCACGATATTCTGAAAGCACGAGGGGAAATCTGATGGAACGCTACGACAACGCATTTGCACAACTGAAAGCCCGCCAGGAAGGCGCGTTCGTTCCCTTCGTGACGCTGGGCGACCCCGGCCCGGAGCAGTCGCTGAAGATTATCGACACCCTGATTGATGCCGGTGCCGACGCGCTGGAGCTCGGTATTCCGTTCTCCGATCCGCTGGCGGATGGCCCGACCATTCAGAACGCAACGCTACGCGCGTTTGCCGCGGGCGTGACGCCGAGCCAGTGCTTTGAAATGCTGGCGGCGATCCGTCAGAAGCACCCGACCATTCCGATCGGCCTGCTGATGTACGCCAACCTGGTGTTCAGCCGCGGCATTGATGCGTTTTACGCAGAGTGCGCCCGCGTGGGCGTTGACTCCGTGCTGGTGGCTGACGTGCCCGTTGAAGAGTCTGCGCCATTCCGTCAGGCGGCAATGCGCCACAACGTCGCGCCGATTTTCATCTGTCCACCGAATGCCGATGACGATCTGTTGCGCCAGATTGCCTCTTACGGACGAGGTTACACCTACCTGCTCTCCCGTGCGGGCGTCACCGGTGCGGAAAACAAAGCCGCGCTGCCGCTGCATCATCTGGTGGAGAAGCTTGCAGAATACCATGCTGCACCGCCGCTTCAGGGCTTTGGCATTTCCTCACCGGATCAGGTTACTGCGGCGATTGACGCGAAAGCCGCCGGGGCCATTTCGGGTTCGGCTATCGTGAAAATTATCGAGAAGAACGTGGATAAGCCACAGCAGATGCTGGCTGAATTACACGCATTCGTCACATCCATGAAAGCGGCCACGCGCAAGGCGTAACCGTTAACACCGTCTGGCCCCGGCGTCAGGCGGTTTTCCCTCCTCTCTTCCTGAAAGAAGCAGGTCAAAATTGATCCTGTCGATATTTTCGGTGTGAATGACTTTCCAAACTTTCGCGTAAGCGTATGATCTGGGCTCTTTTTAGCGTTACCCTTCTGAGTTCAGAGGTTATTCATGTCATGGTATTCCTTCAAACAGACTTACCTGGTTAAGTTCTGGTCACCTGTTCCGGCCGTTATCGCGGCAGGCATTCTCTCTACCTATTATTTCGGTATTACCGGCACCTTCTGGGCTGTTACGGGCGAGTTTACCCGCTGGGGTGGGCAGCTATTACAGCTGGCAGGCGTCCATGCCGAAGAGTGGGGCTACTTCAAACTGATCCATCTTGAGGGCACACCGCTGACCCGCATCGACGGAATGATGATCATTGGCATGTTCGGCGGCTGTTTTGCGGCCGCGCTGTGGGCCAACAACGTTAAGTTGCGCATGCCGAAAAGCCGCATCCGCATTATGCAGGCCGTGGTCGGCGGCATCATTGCCGGGTTTGGCGCTCGTCTGGCGATGGGCTGTAATCTGGCCGCGTTCTTTACCGGCATTCCGCAGTTCTCGCTGCATGCCTGGTTCTTTGCCGTCGCCACCGCCATCGGCTCCTACTTCGGTGCTAAATTCACCCTGCTGCCGCTGTTCCGCATTCCGGTGAAAATGACGAAAGTTAGCGCTGCCTCTCCGTTAACGCAAAAACCCGATCAGGCGCGTCGTCGTTTCCGCCTCGGTATGCTGGTCTTTTTTGCTATGGTTGCCTGGGCGATTTGCACGGCAATGAATCAGCCCAAACTCGGTCTGGCCATGCTGTTCGGCGTCGGCTTTGGTCTGCTGATTGAACGCGCGCAGATCTGCTTTACCTCCGCGTTTCGCGATATGTGGATCACCGGACGCACCATGATGGCGAAGGCGATCATTGCCGGCATGGCCGTGAGCGCAATTGGCATCTTCAGCTATGTTCAGCTCGGCGTGGAGCCAAAAATTATGTGGGCGGGCCCAAATGCCGTGATTGGCGGGCTGCTGTTTGGCTTTGGCATCGTGCTGGCGGGCGGGTGTGAAACCGGCTGGATGTATCGCGCTGTGGAAGGCCAGGTGCATTACTGGTGGGTGGGTCTGGGTAACGTGATTGGCTCTACCCTTCTGGCCTGCTACTGGGATGACGTCTCTCCGGTGCTGGCAACAAACTGGGACAAGGTCAACCTGCTGAAAACCTTTGGTCCACTCGGGGGGCTCCTGGTGACCTATGCCCTGCTGCTCATCGCCTTCTTACTGGTTGTTGCACATGAGAAGCGCTTCTTCCGACGCGCCACCGCCAAAACTGAAACTCAGGAGAATGCCGCATGAAAGAGATCGTGCCTGATTATCGTCTCGATATGGTGGGTGAACCTTGCCCTTACCCGGCCGTCGCCACGCTTGAAGCGCTACCGCAGCTAAAGAAAGGTGAAATTCTGGAAGTGGTGAGCGATTGCCCCCAGTCGATCAATAACATTCCGCTTGATGCCAAAAATCACGGCTATACCGTGCTGGATATCCAGCAGGACGGACCAACCATTCGTTATTTAATTCAGAAGTGATTTCACGATCGAAAAAGGCCTCTCAGAGGCCTTTTCTAGTTTACTGGCTTTGGCCACCGTCGTCGTCTGAGCTTCGGCAGGCATGAATGAATGGTGAGACGTGTTCCGCAAACGGAACAGATAGCACCGTGAGGTAGGCTATGTGCTGGGCTGAACGTCGTGAACTGAAACTGTTTACCTGCACAAACCGGACACTCAAATTTGATGTTGGGGATATCCCCTCCAGACAGGTGTGTGGAACAACCACCATACAGCAATCACCGGCTGACAGGGGATATATCTTCTGTCAGAAACGATAGCCTGCTGAGAACATAAATACCCACGGATCCAGACGGGTATTGATACTTTGCTGCTGCCCGCCAGCTTTAAAGCGCACGTCCGTATCAATGTCCATATACCAGACAGAGGCGTTGATCAGCCAGTCACGATTAATCAGATAATCCAGACCAACCTGTCCCGCCATGCCCCACGAGTCTTTCAGGCTGAGATCGGAGAGCCCGGCCTCTTTACCGGTATCGTTAAATTTCTCATCAAAGAAGGTGGTGTAGTTAACGCCTGCACCAATATAAGGGCGCACCTTGCTGCTGGAATCGCCGAAGTACCACTGCGCCATCAGCGTTGGTGGCAAATGGTGCACCGTGGCAATGTCCCCGGTCGGTCCTAAACCGACGCGGTGACGGAATGGCGTGGCGGCTAAAAGCTCGACGCCAATGTTATCCGTTGCCATATACGTAAACGTCAGGCCTAACTGGGTGTTATTGCTAACGTTAAACCCGCCCATACCCAGCACATTGTCGGACCCTTCCGTTGGACGTACCGTTGCCGAACCGGCACGAATAAAGAATTCACCTGCTTCATGCGCGTAAGCGCCGCCAGAGAGACTGCTTAAGATAAGGGCTGCCACCGCTAATTTTTTCATATCCGCTCCATCGTTGTGGTTTTAATTGCGGAGGAGAATATACTCACAAATGAGTAATAAGTGATCTAACACAGATCACAATAAAACCAGTAAGTTAACATTCATTGATCTAGGTTAATTTTTGGTGACGCCTCATAAAGCAATAAGTTGTTACCGCGTCAATTTTTGGCATTTCATGGTTACAAAATTTTCTGTTTTCCCTCTCTTGCGCTTCCTGTAGCGGCTGGATAATTTATCGCTCTCACAATGTGATTTGATGCGTTCTACTTTTGCAGGTGTGCCATGAGTGATCATAACCCGTGCATGACGTGCGGAGCCTGTTGTGCGTATTTTCGAGTCTCTTTCTATTGGGCTGAAGCCAGCGATGGCGGCGGCACCGTTCCGGTCGATCTCACTGAACCCTTAACCCCTTTTCTGCGCTGTATGCGCGGCACCAATCAAAAACAGAGCCGCTGTGTGGCACTGGAAGGTGAACCTGGGGTACCCACCCGCTGCTCCATTTACGCGGATCGCCCCAGCCCGTGTCGCACTTTCGCGATGTCGGGAGAGGATGGGCAGGTCAATGAGGCATGCAATCGCGCCCGCGCCCGCTATGGATTACCGCCGCTTTACAAAGATATGCTTTTCCATACAAGCCTTGATGCTGCCACCAGCGTGTTATCCGGTGTACAATTGCCGGCTAATTAACACCTGCAATACTCAAGGAGAGTGCATGTCTATCACGGCGAAGTCTGTCTACCGTGACACGGGAAATTTTTTCCGCAATCAGTTCATTACCTTTTTACTGATCGCGTTGTTGTGCGCCTTTATTACGGTGGTGCTGGGTCATGCGTTCTCACCCAGTGATGAACAGATTGCCACGCTGAGCCAGGGGGATCATCTTACAGGCAGCGCAGGGTTGTTTGACCTTGTGCAGAATATGACGCCAGAGCAACAGCAAATCTTGCTGCGCGCATCTGCGGCATCTACCTTCTCGGGTCTGATTGGCAACGCCATTCTGGCGGGTGGCGTGTTGCTGATGATCCAACTGGTATCTGCCGGCCAACGCGTCAGCGCGTTACGTGCAATCGGGGCCAGTGCTCCGGTGCTGCCAAAGCTGTTTATCCTCATCTTCCTGACCACGCTGCTGGTCCAGATGGGGATCATGTTGGTGGTCGTGCCGGGCGTGCTGCTGGCTATCGTGCTTTCATTCGCGCCAGTAATGGTTGTGCAGGACAAACTGGGCATTTTCACCGCCATGCGCAGCAGCATCAGGCTCGCATGGGCCAATATGCGACTGGTCGCCCCGGCCGTTATCAGCTGGCTGCTGGCCAAGACTCTGCTGTTGCTGTTTGCGCCGAATTTTGCGGTGTTAACGCCAAATGTCGGAGCGGTTGTCGCCAATACGCTGAGCAATCTGATTTCAGCCGTGCTGCTGGTCTATTTGTTCCGCCTGTACATGTTAATTCGTCAGTAACTGGGATCGCAGAATGAAGCAGTTTCTTGATTTTTTACCGCTGATCGTATTTTTCGCTTTTTATAAGCTGTACGACATTTATGCCGGCACGCTGGCGCTGATTGTGGCAACGGCTGTGGTACTGATTTACAGCTGGGTTCGCTATCGCAAAGTTGAAAAGATGGCGCTCATCACCTTCCTGATGGTGGCGGTGTTTGGTGGTCTGACATTGTTCTTCCACAATGATGAATTTATCAAATGGAAGGTCACGGTGATTTACGGCCTGTTTGCGGGCGCACTCCTCATCAGCCAGTGGGTGATGAAGAAGCCACTGATCCAGCGCATGCTGGGGAAAGAACTGACCCTGCCGCAGGCTGTGTGGGGACGTCTGAACATCGCCTGGGCGCTATTTTTTATTCTGTGTGGTCTGGCGAATATCTATATCGCATTCTGGCTGCCGCAGAATATCTGGGTCAACTTCAAGGTGTTTGGCCTGACGGCGCTGACTCTTATCTTCACCCTGCTCAGCGGCGTTTATATTTATCGCCACATGCCGCAGGATGACAAGCACTGATCCTTCTGGCCAGATCGTCACGCGGTCTGGCCTCTTTTCCCGCCTTCTCTTTTCTCTACATCCTTCCTGCGAAAATGTCTGAATTATGAAGATTTTATGGAGATCGCTGTCACTTTATTGTAATGAGAATGACTATCATTAATATTCGTCATCGCATTTTTAACAAATGGAAATGAGTTGATGAATAACATAATAAGATTTGCCCCGGCTACACTTACGCTCGCCATTTTTTCAACGCTATACCAGAGCGCACACGCAGCGGAAGAGACTCTCACCGATGGTGAAACAATGGTTGTTCAGGCCACCGCTGAAGAGGCGCTGAAGCAACAGCCGGGGGTTTCCATCATCACGGCAAAGGACATAGAAAAGGATCCACCGGTTAACGATCTTTCAGAAATTATTCGCAAAATGCCCGGGGTTAACCTCACCGGAAACAGCGCGACAGGCAGCCGCGGTAACAACCGCCAGATCGACATCCGCGGTATGGGGCCGGAGAACACGCTGATTCTGATTGACGGTGTGCCGGTGACGTCACGTAACTCGGTGCGCTACAGCTGGCGCGGGGAGCGCGACACCCGCGGGGATACTAACTGGGTTCCGCCAGAGATGGTTGAGCGCATTGAAGTGCTCCGGGGACCTGCTGCCGCCCGCTATGGTTCGGGGGCGGCCGGCGGCGTCGTCAACATCATTACCAAACGCCCGACCAACGACTGGCACGGCTCACTCTCCCTGTACACTAACCAGCCTGAAAATGATAAAGAGGGGGCGACAAAACGCGCTAATTTTGATCTGAGCGGCCCTCTTGCGGGCGATGCGTTAACGATGCGCCTGTACGGGAATATCAACAAAACCGACGCAGATGCTCAGGACATCAACACCGCGCAAAACGGCTCTTACGCCGCCGGACGTGAAGGCGTGCGCAACAAGGACATCAATGCCCTGCTCTCCTGGAAACTCACGCCACAGCAGATTATCGATTTCGACTACAGCTACAGCCGCCAGGGCAATATCTACGCGGGTGATACTCAATACAGCAACAGCAACGTCAGCCCTGACGGTCTGGTGTCGTCCCTGTATGGACACGAAACCAACCGAATGTACCGCCAGTCTTATGGCATTACGCACAACGGCATCTGGGACTGGGGTCAGTCAAAGTTCGGTGTCTATTATGAAAAGACCAACAACACCCGCCTGGAAGAAGGCTCTACGGGCAAAGTTGAGGGGATGATCAATAGCGATAAATACGATACCAGCCGGCTGGAGTCATACCGTTCAACGGGTGAACTGAACATTCCTTTCTTCTGGCTGGTCGAACAGACGCTAACCGTGGGTGCAGAATGGAATCGTGATGAACTGAACGATCCGGCCTCAATGCAGGCGACAAATGTGTCGGGAGAAGTGATTAACGGCGTTCCCGGCACGGCTTCTGAGCGCAACAGCAAAAACAGCGCTGACCTCACCGGCATCTATCTTGAGGACAATATTGAAGCGCGTCAGGGCACCAACCTGATCCCGGGGCTCCGCTTTGATTATCACAATCAGTTTGGCAGCAACTGGAGCCCGAGCCTGAACGTCTCTCAGGATTTGGGTGACATGTTCAAGGTTAAAGCGGGTATCGCTCGGGTATTTAAAGCGCCAAACCTGTATCAATCCAGCGAAGGCTATCTGCTTTCCACCCGGGGTAATGGTTGCCCGAACAACGTTTCCGAAGGAAGCTGTTACCTGTTAGGTAACCCGGATCTGGACCCTGAAATCAGCGTGAACAAAGAGATTGGCCTGGCCTTTGCGCTGGAAGGCTACGAGGCGGGCATAACCTGGTTCCGCAACGATTACAAAAACAAGATCGTTTCAGGAACGGATGTGCTGGGCCAGACAAGCAGCGGCGCAAATATCCTTCAGTGGCAGAACGGAGGAAAGGCTGTTGTTGAGGGACTGGAAGGCAACCTCACCGTCCCGGTTATCCGCGACACGCTAACCTGGCGTACCAATGCGACGTATATGATTCAGTCTGAAAGTAAAGACACCGGCAACCCTCTGTCGATTATTCCAAAATATACCGTCAACACGATGCTCGACTGGCAGGTTAGCAGCACACTTTCAGCGAACCTTAGCTGGACGATGTATGGCCGCCAGAAGCCAAGAGAAAATGCTGAAATCCGCAAAGAGCAGAATGCGATGTCTGATAAAGAGATTGGCGCCTATTCCATCGTTGGGATCGGCAGCAATTATCAGCTGACAAAAGATCTCCGCCTGAATGCCGGGATCAGCAACCTCTTTGATAAGCAGATTTACCGAGAAAATGACGGTGCATCGACCTATAACGAACCAGGCCGTGCGTATTACGCAGGCGTGACCCTGTCCTTCTGACCCTAAGGCGCCTGCTCTGCGGGCGCTAACCCTATTCTCTCCAGCCAGAAATCATAGTAGCATCCCGCCTGAAGTCTTCAGTTACGAGTTTAAAAACAATGACAACAAATGACGCCCCACAGGGCGAACTGGTTTTACGCACACTGGCAATGCCTGCGGATACGAATGCCAATGGCGATATTTTTGGCGGCTGGTTGATGTCGCAGATGGATATGGGCGGTGCAATCCTGGCAAAAGAGATTGCACACGGACGCGTGGTGACAGTCCGGGTCGATGGCATGACCTTCCTGCGCCCTGTCGCGGTGGGGGACGTGGTGTGCTGTTATGCACGCTGCGTAAAACGCGGCAATACGTCTGTCTCCATCAACATTGAAGTATGGGTGAAAAAAGTCTCTTCTGAACCGATTGGTCAGCGCTATAAGGCGACGGAGGCATTGTTCATCTATGTGGCGGTGGATAGCGACGGTAAGCCCCGCCAGCTTCCACGGAGCTGATCCTCAGGTAAAAAAAAGCCTCCTTGCGGAGGCTTCTTTTATTCCATCTGTGCCCCGCCGTTCAGGCGGAAGACAATGTTCACAATCAACCCATTGCCGGGTTTACCGGCTTCATAGCGCCACCTGCGCATGGCCGATTTAACTTCACGTTCAAACATATTCGCCGGCTGTGCGGACAGGATTTCCACGTTATCCACACGTCCATCGGCCGTAACGTCGAATTTCACCCGTACACGCCCTTCAATACGTAACGCCTGAGCACGTGCCGGGTACTGCGGCTGGTTACGGCTCAGCGCGCGCGGGCCTGCTGGCGCCGTTACCGTCGGTTTTGTCGCGGTCGTGGTGTTATTCATCAGCGGACGTGACGGGGCGGCATTTTCAACCGGCTGCGTGGCGCGTGGCTCAACCGGACGCACTTCGCGTTTCGGACGTTCTTCAACCTTTTTGACCGGCTTGGGTTTTGGCTTCGGCTTAGGTTTCGGCTCCGGCTTATGGATCACCACCGGCGCTTCTTTCGGCGGTTCAGGAACCGGCTCGGGCTCTGGCTCCGGCTCGGGTTCAACAACGGGCTGTGGCGGCGGCGGCGCAACCTGCGGCGGCTCAAGATCCGCAGGCGATACCATGGTCACAGAAATTGGCTGCGCTGGCGCCGGCATTTCAATAACCTGATGAACCGAGGTATAGAGCAGACCCGCCACGACAGCACCGTGAATAACGACGGAAAGCAGCGTCGGCCATGGAAAGCGGCGAGGTAAATCAAGGGTCATCGAAGTCATAATCATCAACGTTAAAAAACCGAACCTCGATTTTAAATGCAAATAGCAATCATATTCAATAAGACACTTTGTCCTGGCGCAATTTAAGCGTACATGAGGGCAAAAAAGGGGCATCCAGATCAGGGTTTTAACATTGTTATTATCTTTACATTGCAGTCATTTGTGCTTTCACATAACGTAATTGTCACTTTTACCGGTTAAGGAGCTTTGCCGTGCTTTACGTGATTTACGCTGAAGATGTACCTGATTCTCTGGAAAAACGTCTTTCCGTTCGCCCTGCCCATCTGGCGCGTTTACAGTTGCTACAGGATGAAGGTCGGTTGCTGACCGCAGGCCCGATGCCTGCCGTTGACAGCAACGATCCGGGCGCGGCGGGTTTTACCGGCTCCACGGTGATTGCCGAGTTTGAATCTCTTGAAGCCGCGCAGGCCTGGGCAGAAGCAGACCCGTACGTCGCAGCCGGCGTGTACGAGAAAGTCACGGTTCGTCCGTATAAAAAAGTATTCTGAAACGAAAGGCTCCCTCAGGAGCCTTTAGAAGCGCCGCAACGTAATGAAATAAAAGGATTTATTTCAGGCAACGTCCACAAGTTGACCACATCGTTATCAGAAGCCTCGCGAATGCGCGGCTTCTGAATATTTCTCGGACATTTTGGAGCGTCTAATCGCCAACAAAACGACAGTAAGTATGTTAAAAAGAACGCCCATCAACATCGTAACAGCTCACACGCAACGCTATGTAGAAATCAATTGTATGAATTTAAGATTTGGTTTTGCTTTCAAGCTTATCAGCGATCTTGCTGAAAACTTCAGCAAAGCGAGAATCAATTTTATCCACGTCAAGGTGTGTAAGATCAGATGAACCTGAAGTATTCCAATGTTGAAAAACTTCTTTTATTTCGGACTGTGATATTTGATTCGAAAAAACACGCATGTAAAATTTGCCAAAAGAAATTGCATGCAAACGATCAGCATTTTTCAAAGCTTCAGCGTGGTGAGTTTTTGCCATAAGGAATGAATATCTAGCGAGCCCAAGCAACAATGCAACTATCGTTACACCTTTTACTGCATCGAATAACAATTTATTTGTTTGAACGACTGCCTGAGAGAAATT
The DNA here is from genome assembly GCF_004136695.1 of Enterobacter cloacae complex sp. 677-3DZ2D5B. NCBI lineage: Bacteria > Pseudomonadati > Pseudomonadota > Gammaproteobacteria > Enterobacterales > Enterobacteriaceae > Enterobacter > Enterobacter cloacae complex sp. 677-3DZ2D5B. Next base: position 84,496 of record NZ_QFLS01000009.1, read on the forward strand.
ACGTTCTGCTAATCCCCAAATGACAAACACGAAAATGACTGAAATGATTAGAGCAACATACCCAGCAATATGCCATCGAGAGGCATAAGTTCTGCCAATTTCTTCTCTTGACTTAAGGTCTTCGATAGTCTCACTAATGTAATCTTCTGACTCATCCTTAAGAGTTTGGCCGCGAAGAGCTTTGATTTCTTCTTGTGCTAGTCGATACCCCTCAAATCGACTAATAGCATCTTCAATTTCATCAGCAAGATAACTTATATCATCCGCTCTACCAAATAATGCTTGAAATGAACCAAGGTCACTATCCTCTAATGACATTTGATCCAATACTACAGGCAGAATTAGTTTATCCCGATTACTGTGGGCTACGTAGGAGATGGCTGAAGTAACTTCAGCATTGAAATAATAGGATTTGTCGCTATTTTTTGTAACTAGCGCGAGAAATACTCCAGCATCTTTTAAATGATGTAGTATATCCTCCTGCCAATGAGAACCAAGTCTGATAGATTGCTGGTCCAAAAAAACATCATGATTATTTTTTAATAGCTCCCCTGCCAGCCTTTGAGCAATTGGGCTATCTTCTCTTGCATATGAGATAAATATTTTTGCCATAGTAACCTAACAATTTTAATGAACAGAAACTGTGTTGATTGCAGACATCATACATCACTACCTTCTAATCGTATCAACATGACATCCAAATCGACATGCTCTAAGGTGGCTAAAAGGTTTTTAGATAATACTGCACACTAGTTATTTTTAAAATGATTTTTCAGTTTCGTAGCCAAAATTTTTATCACTACTTTAAGTAATGGTTCCAGTGGATTCCTCTTTTAAGCGGTAAGCTTTTCCCATACGATGACTAGACGAATTCCTTTAAAAATATTGAGAACTACTTGTAATATATCTACGGACCTTTATTACATCCACTGAATCTGTTGCTGGCCTGATTGCGTTGGGTGCGGTGCCGCTGGTACTACTACCCCCGGAGATACGATAAAGCGCTCGACCGTCTCAGTGGTCACAAACGTCGCGCTGCAATTGATGTTTGTGCACTGGTGATAACGCTCTTTGGTCGTGTCAGTAAAATAGCGACTTGTGCGGGCGTGAGCGGCAAAATGGCATTTTGGACAGTGAAACATGGCGAGCACCTCATTTAATTTTCGATGCACTAATTTTACTCAATTTGTCATTACATAACAAACAGTTAAGGAAATATTACTGCATTAATTCTTCGCTTTCATACTCCACATCCGAAACCTTAACCTCAAGCTCTAAGCCCGTCGTGTAGCCGTTCCCGTTAAGGTTATGCACCACCCGGCTGATTATCCAAGCCTGCTCGTCTATAACGCGCTTAAAGCCTTTCACCGCCACCGGCGTTTCAGGAAATAAATCAGCCCTGCCAATAGCCAGCGAGATTGAAAACTCAGCGACACCGCGCTGCAGCTTGTCCCACTTTGCCTGAGCCGCGCGCATGGCCTGCGCCTTTGTTGCATAGATGGTCGTGAGCTCCAGAACGTTGTCAGACTCACCGGCCATATACTCACCCTCACGCGCTTCCTGCTCTTTTTTGGCTTTTGCCTTTGCCGTGGTTTTGGTCGCTTTCGGATGCTGCAGCGCGCGCAGGTGCTGTACCTTTGGTTTGCGTTTGAGCTTCACCTTTTGCTTTTGCGGCTTCGGGTCTTTGGTGTGCAGCCATTTTGCCGTTACGCCGGTGTAGGCTTCCCGGTCAGCGATGGCGAACTGATGCCGGTCGCCGTCGCCGCGCTCTACGGTCATTTGCGGAATAGGCTTACCACTGGCCGTCACCGCGCTACCGGCTTTCAGGAATAACAGTTTCCCAAACTTCACCGCGACAGATGCGCCGTTGCGCTCCGCCAGCCTCGCCAGAAATACCGCGTCAGATTCCTGCGTCTGGTCAATGTGAGGCACGGGGATCGCTTTCAGCGTATCCGCCACGCTGGCCGTGAGCTTGTTGCGTGCCGCAATTGTCTCCACAATGACCCCGAGCGTGGTGTCATGCCATGACTGTTCCCGGCGTGAATTAAGCGACCCGCGAAAATCAGCGCTGCGCCCCCGGATGGTGAGCGTATCAGGCGCGCCCCGGTGCTCGATTTCATCGACCGTGAAACTCCCTTTATTCAGTAAGGCGGATCCCTCCCAGCCTAACCACAGCGTCAGCTTTGCACCGCGCTGCGGCAACTCGACAAGCCCGTCGCTGTCATCGAGCTCGATGTCGAGCTGGTCGGCTTCGAACCCGCGGTTGTCCGTCATGGTCAGGCTGATTAGCCGGTCGCTGAAATTCTGCGTGATATCATCGCCATCGAGCGTGATCATAAACGCCGGAGCAATCTGCGCCCCGGCCTGAATATTCATACCCGTAATCATCCCGCCAGCCCTCCCAGCCAGTTACCGGCAGACGTCACCAGATTGTCGGCCTGCGTTTTCAGGTCGCCGTAAATCGCCGCGAGCGACTCATCGACCCGTTTCAGCGAGAGGCTAAACTCGATTTTTCTGGCCGCGCCGTCATTGAATAATTCGCTGTGCGTGTGAGTCACTTTATCGATGACATACATGCCGTGGATCATGCCCGTTCCGTCAATCAGCGGCCATGCCCTGCCCTCGTCGGCCATCAGCTCGATGGCGGTCAGTGAGAGGCGACCGCCGGTGATTTCGGGGTACAGCACACCCGAAAGCGTGCGCGAGGTTTCCCCCTCCCCGAGAAACTGATAGGCCGGTGGTTTGCCGATGCGGTCATTTGACGCCCAGCGGTAGTCCTTCGAATACTGCATTGACTGATGCGGCAGCGTGCGGCGCTCAAAAACAAATAAACCCAGTACCATTAACATGCTTTAGCCCTCATCCGTCATGGCGCATACTTGAGCGCTGGCGCGCTCTTTCTTCCCGGTCGAGTTTTTCGACCGCTTCACGCAGCTGTCGATCGAGGTCAGTTCCCGGCGCAACGCCACCCGGCAGATTAATATTGTATTCCCGCTTGCTCTGGTCGATGTAAGAACGGCCAGCAGGAGCCGTCACCGGCTGATAACCCTGATAGCCACCATAGGCAGAGGTCGCCGGAATGTAAGACCCGGTTTGCGTACCGGCAGCGGCACTGGCTTTCGCTGCAGTCTGGTCAAGGTCGCTCGACTCTTTATTGATAACCCCGAGCTTTTCCAGTAACCAGTCAACGCCGCTGCGCAATTTATTGAAACTTTTGAGCGGTAACATCAGTGCGTCGGCCAGCAGTTTACCGAACATCACACCCGCATTTTTGCAACTGTCGAGAGTATCCTGCGTGGCCTTAACCGGCGCGATCAGGTCTTTAAACCACTGCCAGACCCCGCGCAATTTATCCATGAAAGAATCAAACACCGGCGCGAGGGGGGCAAAAATGTCAGCTACCGGCGCAAAGGCCGTTTTAAGCTCCTCCACCACACCTGAGAAAAATGCGCTGATGGGCTCCCAGTATTTGCGAATCAGGAGCGCACCGGCCACCACAGCAGCGACCACCGCGACCACCGGCAGGCTGATTGCCCCTATTGCCGTCACAATGGCACTTCCTGCAGTAGTGAATACGACACTCAGTACGCCAGCAGCAGCGATAATCGCGTTTATCCCTGCGATAACTGGCCATGCAATCAGGCCAATCCCGCCGAGCACCCCAATTAACGCCAGCCCACCGGCGACAAGGTTAAACAGGGTTTGCGTCAGTTCTGGATTTGCTTTAGCCCACGCAGCCACATTGCCGAGCCAGTTGGTCGCGGAAACCGTCAGGCGTCGTAGCGCTGAGTTTTCTTTGTCGAATACCTCAATCTGCAGGTCTTCCCATGCTGACTGCAGGTTTTTCAGATCGCCGTCGAGGTTGTCCGTCTGTATTTTCGCAATGAGCTCGGTCGTGCCTTTAGAATCACGGATTGTCTGGCGTTTCTTATCGAGTGAGCCATCACCGGCGGCGGCGACCAGCTTGATCGCACCCTTCATGGCTTCCTCGCCGAAAATCACTTTCAGATATTCGCCCTGCTCTGCGGTGCCGAGCTTGTTTTTCTCAAAGGATTTGTGAATCGCTTTGAGGATTTTCTCGACCGGCAGCATGTTCCCTTTGCCGTCGCGGGTTTTCACGCCTAATTCTGAAATGGCCTCAACGGCCTTACCCATAGGAGCCTGCAGACGGTTGAAAATGGCACTCGCTCCCGTACCGGCCATCGAGCCTTTAATCCCGTTATCAGCCAGAATGCCGAGCATGGCGGTCGTGTCTTCGATGCTCGCCCCTGCAGCCTCGGCAATTGGCGCAACATATTTCATCGCCTCGCCCAGCTCGACGAGGCCGGTGTTTGATGACGTAAAGCCTTTCGTCATCACATCCGCGACACGCTCAATCTCGGTGGTCGGCAAGTTAAATGCCGACTGCATGTTAGTGATAATGTCGGCGGCTTCTGCGATATCCACGTCGGCCGCGAGGCTCAGGTTTACGGTCGAACCGGTCGCAGCCAGCACGTCATCGGCGTTATAGCCCGAGCGTGCGAGCGTGGTCTGCGTGCGCGCTACATCACCCGGCGAGAAGGCGGTTGTCGCACCGATATCACGCGCCTGCTGTCGGATGACCGCGAGTTTTTCATCCCCCTTATCGAGCCCGAGGATCGCCTGCGTGCCTGACATCTGCTTGTCAAAACCGATACCCGGTGCAATAAAGCGTGACGCACCATAAAGCCCGGCGGTCGCCACACCAACGCCCACCATCCCGGCATTACGCGCACCAGCTGCGAGCTGTTGCCCGGATTCATAGCGGCTTTTTACCGCGCTGAGTCTGGCCTGTTGCTGGCTGACGCGCGCCAGCGCATCACGTTGCCGGTTAAGCTGCGCGGTCGTCTCACTGATACTGGTTTTCAGGCGGCGCTCATCCGCCGAAAGGGTGCGGGTATTAATACCGGCCTGCGCGAGCTCGGTGCGCTGTCGCTGTACCGACTGCCTGAGGCTGTTGTATTTGAGCTGCAGGTCAGCGGCGGATTTCTTTGCCGCCTCCATCGCGCGCGCCTGCGCGGTTGTAGGGTTCTGCGTGTTTTTAAACTGGACGGCCAGCGCTGCGGCTTCCTGTTTAGCCTTGTTAAGCGACTGGCCGGTCACGGCAAGCTGTGCGCTCGCTTTCCTGAATCCGTCAATTCGGGACGCCTGCGCATTCAGATCGCGCAGGGTGTTTTGAGAAGTGCGGATATCGCCAGCAAGGGATTTACTGGCATTCTGGATAGCTTTGAGCGGTCGGCTTGCCCGGTCTACTGCGTTAAGCAGCACCTCAAGTCTGACGTTATTGCTCATGGTGGTTTCCGCTTCGCTGCAGCGCCTTATCGCGCCATGTGATGAGCTCGGTCACGCTCAGGGAATTCAGCTCTGATGGCGGCCAGTGAAAAATCACCGCGATATCCGCCATCAGGTCATCGACCGAAAGGTTATCGGGGAACGTCAGCGAGCCGAAGATGGCGACAAAAAACCGACCACCTTACCGGCGAACAAAATCAGGTCTGACGCTTCCAGACGCATGACCTCATGCTCGGTGAGCGCCGGGTACGTCATGCGCGGCAGCACCTTAATCAGCGCATCGACGTCAGAGTTTGCCAGAGAGGCCAGACTCACACCGCGCAGGGTTCCCGCGTTGGGTTTTGTAACGGTCACCTGTTCGATTTTCTGCTCACCGCGCATGACAGGGTTATCGAGGATCACAATGTTTGAGTTTTCGGTTTCGTTGATGTTTTCCATGATGTTGGTCTCGTCAAAGTTAAGTGACCGGCCAGCCTGACTGACCGGTTAAGGGGTTACAGGCCGATGGCCTTACGGTGCTCCACCAGACGGTCGACGCCGTCGACTTTCATCACCATGTTGATGACGTCAATCTCGATGACCTCTTTGCCGTCAATCGTGAGCTGGTAGTACGCGCACTCGGTCGACATTTTGGTCGTGCCGCTTTCGCCCTGTTTGTTTTCGCCGCCGTCGTACTCTTTGTGACGACCACGCATGACCACCTCAACGGCAGAGATAGCGCCGGTGTCATCGCGCTGGTACGAGCCGGTAAAACGCAGCGGTACACTGTCCGCTCCCGGTGACGCGTACTGCGCCCACAGTTCGATATCAGGCAGACCGCCGAGTGTCCACTCAAGCGACAGCGCGTCATCATCGAGGCCGAGATCAATCGACACCGAGCCCGGCATCCCGCCGCCACGGTATTTCTCAAGCTTACGGGTCAGCTTTGGCAGGGTGACGGATTCAACGACGCCCATATAGCTGAGACCGTCGTTAAACATGTTCAGGTATTTCAGTTTGCGTGGTAACGCCATGCTCTGAGCTCCTTAGCTGTTGACCGAATCTGACAGGTTCGCCAGATAGGTATCGGTGATGCGCTGGCGCAGGGTCAGGTTTTCCAGCGGCGGGACGGGGGTGTAGTCGTAATCGATATACAGTTTCCCCGCCTTGAGCGTTTCCACGCTGTTTGACTCCGGGTCGTACCAGCAGGAGCCGTCAACGATATAGCCGTTGTTTTTCAGCTCGCGGAATTTCGCATTCATACCGGCGACGATGTCGCGGATGAGCGTTGCGGTGACGGGTTTATCAATCGCCCACGCGTGCGCCTCCGCCATCGTGTCGGCAAGCACCTGCGCCGTGCGGGTGTAGTTTTCAAACAGGAAAAGCGGGTCATCTGAGCAGGTGCGGTTGCCCCAGAATTTAAAGCCGTCGTTACGAATAAGCGTGGTGACACCGGCCTGATTAAGCAGGTTTGCGTCGGTGGCTTTCTCCTGCAAATCCCATGACACCGAGGCGCTTACGCCGGTGGCGCCATTCACACCGACGTTAGACAGCGTTTTGTGCCAGCCGGTCTCCTGGTCGATTTTGGCACGCAGGCCGAGCGCGCGGGCGGTCGCCCATGCAATATCGGTTTTGTTCGCCGTGGTGTCCCATGCCAGAAAATCAGGGTGAATGACCATCAGCTCGCGCTGGCTGAAGTTCTCACGGTAGGCGATGGCGTCGGAAATGGTCTTGCAGCCCCACGCGCTGATGTAACCAAAGGCGCGCAGGCTCTGGCAGGTCGACGCAAGTGCGGTCGCCACTTCCAGAGAATCCAGACCCGGCACGCCGAGAATGCGCGGCTTGACGCCGGTGACGGTCTTTGCAGTCAGCAGCGCTTTCAGGCCGGTGTATTTGCCGTTCTCGTCGGTCGTGCCGATGATGTTGGAAATGGTTTCTTTCTGCGCCGCTTCCGGGTCATCCGGGTCGTCTATACCTTCGGCAACGCGCACAACCACAACGACCGGCTTGCACTGGTCGGCAATAGCCTGCAGGGATTTTGATAATGTGCCTTTTGTTCCGGCTTTAGCGATAGCGTTTTGCACGCTGGTAATCAGCACCGGCTCATTAAGCGGGAATGTTGAATCATCAGCATCGCTGGCCGTGCAGACCATGCCGATGATGGCTGTAGAAACGGTGGAAATGGTGCGCGTGCCATCGTTAATCTCGATGACCTCGACGCCGTGGTGATAGTCGCCCATCTGTTTAACTCCGTGGTTAAGGGGTGCGACTATTTTCTGTTGTGCACGAGGTGTGCGAAACGTAATGCCGTTGGAGGAGTGACAGCACAACGGGCAGCGAGCGGTCGGGGCGTGTGGGAAATATGATTGATCGTTTTCAGCGATCAATCAGGGGAAATTGATCGCCGATAACCATTATCAATGAAGGGATATTGTCGCTATCGTTGCGCCATTAACGAGGGAGCGAAAATGACGATTTTACTCTGGATTGTTGGTGGTCTGACTGCATGGTGTCTCTTTGGCTTTTGCTGGCTCAAACTGTTTGCCGTTGATGAAACAGAAAATGACTATGAAGAATGCCCCTATGACTAAACCCGCTTAACGCGGGGTTTTTTATATCTGTCAGAAACCTTTCACACCGGGAGTTCAGGCCATTCGATATCCGGCGCGGCATCAGGGGAAACCCGGCTAAGATAAACACGGTACTTTTTCCACACCGTCAACATGCTGACCTCGTTCTCGCTCGCCTCCCCCAAATCGACAGCATCCTGTAATGTTTCAATCGTGAGCGTAGCTTCCTGCATCAGCCGTTTTTTTTCACCTTCCGCAAATGACACCGCTGCGGCGCGTTCTGCCTCCGTGTCTTTCTCCCAGCTTTCGCCACCCCAGCGCATATAGTTACCGTCAGGGGCAATGGTCGTCACCTCAGCAGGTAAAGCACCGGGCGCGGCGATATAAACGCGCTCGCCTGTTTCTTTGCTGTAGAGCGTTTGGTTTCGGTAGTCCTCGACCAGCGCCCACGTTGTTCCGTTGAATACAGCGACCTGTCCCTCCGGCACGTCAGGCGGCGCAATATTGGTGCAATCTGCCGGGAGACCCGTATTAGCCGGTATATAGGCATCACCCGCGCCAATAAACTCCCGGGTGTCTGCGCGGAGGTTATAAATTCGGATAGTGCGGTCTTTTTCTGAGAATTTAAAAGCCATTATGCGAGCCTCACGATGTAGTTATAAGCCATGTTTTTGACGGTGTTCTCTGCGTTACCGGTGGCGGAAACGGTGATGGTGTGGGTGTGTGACCCCATAACCACCGAGTGAGTGTGCGAACCTACGGCCACCGTATGCGTGTGAGCCCCTACGGCTACCGTATGCGCATGCGCGCCAGCGCTGGCCGCCGTGCCTGAAATGGTATGCGTATGCGCACCCGCACTCGTTGTTGGCGGACCATTTGGGTTGTTATTCTGTGCGTTATTAAACTCATTACGATCCACATATCGGCCAGCACCAGCCCCCCCGCTGCCAACCCACACAGGGACGGAGTGGTTATGAGCCCCCGCGCTTGCTGCTGTACCGGAAATACTGTGCGTGTGTGCGCCTGTGCTGTTTGATGACTTTGTTCCGTAGTCAAAGACGCTGGTCGTTTTCGTCCCGTAATCGAATGCGCTGGTTGTTTTAGTGCCGAGATCGGTTGATGAAGCCGATGCACCGTGGGCGTGCGACTTAACGCCGTCCATCTCCTGTGACAGCACTGCGCGTCCGCTTGCAGGTTTCCCCTTAATCGTCCAGCTGCGCATATCCGGGATGACACCAGACGGATAGGCTACCGCCAGACGTGGATATGCTGCTTTATCAAAGGATTGCCCTGCCATAATGGCGTAACCGGATGGCACCGTATCAGACGGCCATGGAATCGGCGCACCTACCGGGTAGTTGTTATATCCGTCATGATGAATGAGTTTCCAGCCCTTAAAAACGCCTGCCGTGACAGCTGCAAAACCAATGACATTGCCATCAAAATCAATCCCAATGACGGTGTTATAGCCCTGAGTATTAGAGTGTGCGGAGTTGATGTATTGCTTCCATGCATGCCCCCCGGGCATGCCATTTTTTACAGAGGAGCCGTTAAAAAAGCCGCTTCGTGTTCTTAAATCAACAGCAACATCGGCAAATGATTCAGCATAGGTATTCAGGCCAGCCCCTTTTGGCACGCGCCCTTCAGCATTTTCATTTGCAGACTTAGCGGCATCAAACGCAGCCTTAACTGCTTTCGGTGTCGCTGCCAGCACCTCAGACGTGCTGTCGGTCGCGCTGCTGAGCTGGACGATACCCTTTTGCGCCGTTGTGGCGTCCTGAGCCGTGTACTTACCTTTCGCAAGGTCATACGCTGCCTTAACCGCTTTCGGCGTCGCTGCGACGCTCTCAGACGTGCTGTCGGTCGCGCTGCTGAGCTGGACGATACCCTTTTGCGCCGTGGTGGCGTCCTGAGCCGTATATTTACCTTTCGCAAGGTCATACGCCGTCTTAACCGCTTTCGGTGTCGCTGCGACGCTCTCAGACACGCTGTCGGTCGCGCTGCTGAGCTGAGTGAAGCCCTTTGCGGTTAGCGTGGCGTCAGGATGGCGGCGGGACTGCTCATGCTCAGCAATTTTGTCGTCGACGTAGTCCTGCGTTGCCATCACCGTTGAGGTATCAATCGTCAGTTCCACTGACTCGATGTCGCTCACCATGATAACCATACGCACGGTCTGCGCGCGGCCTGACCCCTCCGCCAGCGCAGGCTTGTAGCTTTCGGCCATGTTGCCGACCGCAATCAGCGTGCCGGTGTCATCATAGAGCCCGAGCTCGCGCATCCAGAAACCGCCGGTCTCCGGCGGGATAAGCAGTTCCGCCACAACGTAATTTTTATTCTTTTTGTCCTGGCTGATTTTGTTCAGCGCGTGACGCCAGACCTCTTTGACGAGTTTTGTCTGGTTCGGGTCAGGCACCGGCAGCGTGCCGCCACCGTCACCCACGGCCATCGCCGTCAGGTTCACCTTTTTCCCGTTCGGGAGGGTCGCTGCAGCCAGCTTGATTGCACCGGCTTTGGTGATGACCGTTTTGTATTTCACTCTCACTGTGCTCTCACTTATCCGGGGTAAACCGTGATGATGTCGCCGTCATAGGACAGAGCGCCGGTGTAGAGGTAGCCGGGGATGTCCTGAATAATATTGAGGCCAATTAAATGGCGGCTGGCGGGCTTTGCATCGGCGATAAGCCGCTCCATTTCGTAGTACATTTCCTCGGTGATGCCGGTCTCCAGCACGCCGATATCGAGGCGAAACGTGCCGGGCGGGTCCTTTGTCTCCCACCATTCAGAGACGTTAATCAGGTAGCCGAGCGGCTCCACCACGCGGCGCACTGCGCCAATCGTCCCCTTGTGCGCATGGATAAACCAAGCCGCGCGGATCACTTCCCGCTTTGTGTCCTCCGGCCAGCTCTCATCCCACCGGTCGACGGAAAACGCCCACGCCAGCCACGGCAGCAGGTTTGCCGGGCAGTCGTCAGGGCTCCAGAGACGGCGCAGGGGAACGGGGGTGTTTTCGATTTCAGCGCAGGTGCGCGCCGCCGCGATCTCAAGCGGTGACGAGCCCACCGGCAACAGGCGGGTGTCATTCATCGTTGCCCCCTATGGTGACGCTGTACTCGCTGCACCATGACGCCTGCGTGTCATCGAGCACGATGTCGGCCACCGGCGCGGCCAGCTCGACGCGCTGCACGCCCTCGACGTGTAGCGCTGCATAGATGGCAGATTTACGGATGTCACGCCCGAGGCGGTGCTGCGCGCTGATATATGCCTGCAGCTTTGTTTTTGCCGCACTGAGCACCGGCTCGCTTTCGGGACCTGGGTAAAGGTAAAGCGACGCGGTGATTTTATAGTCGACAATTTTTGCTGACTGCACTGTCACGCGGTCGGCAACCGGCCGGACGTCCTCGTCGTTAAGCGCAGTGCGCACGATGGCGAGCAGCTCGTCAGAGGCGACGCCGTTATTTTCACGCGACAGCACAGACACGGTCACACACGCAGGCGCGGGACTGATGACGGAAATATCTGCGACACGCCCGTCAGCGCTGCGGCCATGAAACTGGTATGAGCCGGTTGAGCCTGCGGTACTCAGCCCCTCAAAAGCCTGTTGAATGCGCAGGCGGTAGTCGGTATTCGACTCCATCACAGCTGGCGTGGGCGGAAACGTCGTGTCGTCTGCAGGCGTGATGACAAGGCGCTCGACGTTATAATTTCCGCCTATCTGATCAAGGTCGGCATCTTCTGCATACGCCAGCATGACCGCACGCGCGGCCTCGTTGACGCGCTGTCGCCAGATAACTTCCCTGTAGGCGTTTTCCTGCAGCAGCTTCACAATCGGCTCTGATTCGAGTGTCAGCGTGCGCGCGACGGCCTCCTGCTGTTCCTCGGGATATAACGAGACGAGCGTCGCCTTACGCTCTGCGAGAATGGTCTCATAGTCCAGCATTTCCACGACATCGGGCGCGGCGAGCTGGTTCAGGTCAACAATTGCCATAGCGTTTAACTCAGTGGAATGGTGAGGGAAAAGAGCTGGCCGCTGGCCGAGCGCGTGCCGGTGATGTCGACATACAGCCCGCCGTCATCCTCCGACCGCTCAAAGGTGATGCTCGTCAGGCTGACGCGCGGCTCCCATTTCTGGATCGCGGAATAACACGCGGCCATAATCTGCAGGCGCAGCGCCGGGGTCTGCGGCTGGTCAATCAGTGCTGACAGGAGCGAGCCGTATTCACGGCGCATGACGCGCGAGCCAACCGGCGTAACCAGAATGTCGCGCACGCTTTGCCTGATGTGCTCGACCTCAGAGATACTGAGGCCGGTCTGGCTGTTCATTCCCAGATAACGCACTATCATTTAGTTCCCTCCGTCCAGCTTCCGCCCCGTTCGACGCCGCCGTGGTCGTGGTTATCCACCTGCACGCCGTTTGAGGTAAATGTCCCGCCGGTGTGCTCAATGTTCCCGGACATCTTCCCGCCTTTCTGCACTTCGAGCGTGCCGGTCGTCAGCTTGTTGGTGCATACCACCTCGGGCGTATCGAGCGTGATACGGGTTTCCGCTTTCACCAGCACCACCGGCACGGTGACCGCTATGGACTCAGACGCGGTGACGTCTGCGGTTTTGATGCCTGACACAGTGAGCGCGCCGTTTTCGGGCTCGTACTCAATAACCGCCCCGTCAGGAAAGGAAACGTGAAGCGCATCAGGGGAGGCTGACGGCGCGGGATGGTCATCCGAGAAAATGCCGGGCAGCACAAATGCCGTATCGAGTTCGCCGCCGATCGCCAGCAAAAGCACTTGCTCGCCAACGGATGGAGCCCACCACACCCGCGAGCGACCGGCGCGACTGGTAAGCCAGTTCAGCCAGGTAGTTTCCATGCCGCCGGTCTGGACACGACAAAGCCCCTCGTAGTGGTCGACGTCGGTCACGATGCCGGTGCGGATAAGGTTGCGGATCGCGCGTGCGATTTCCTGCAGAGAATTTAGATTATTCATGGAGAAAGGATGCCGCCGGGCAAGGCCAGCGGCAATCGAGGGGGGTTTTGTGATGTATGAAACAACAGCCTAGCTAATAAGTTGAATCCAGCCTTAGTAAAATTTACTTAGAACATCTACAAAGTAGGTTTACTTTCCTTCTTTCGGAATAACTTTGCCAGCCAACTCCGCAACCGTTGCAGCCCCGTCTAATAAAGAAGGTATATTCTCAGAGGAAAGCTGAATAGGACTAAAAATTAACTTCTCAAATAGCACCCATGATTCCTTATCGGCGCTGCTTTTATTTTTTGTTTCTACGTAATCATGTATAAATTCACATAAACTCAACCTCTGCTCAACTTGCAGCATTTGCGTTTTAATCGCTTTACCTTCAATGTAATACAACCGCATAAAATAAAAAATCAACAACTCGAGTGAAAATATCGGCAAGTAATATGCAATTGCAGTAACGTCAATCTTAACTTCATACAAATTAAACACATGATTCAAAAAAACCAAGGCCGGAATCAATATTAAAACAAAAATAAAATATCTTGTCACACGCGAATTTTCTTTGAATTCATTTTTTTTGGCGCTTAGTAAATTTGAAAATGCCTTGCTAAGTAAAACAAAATTAAAATCACCTTTGTATTCTGTTAATTTATCACAATAACCTTGTAAATCATCCTTTGAACTCTCAGCCTCATTTATTAGGATGCCAATATCTGTTTTATATTGTTCAATTTTCACGCCTCCAATCTCGATCCCCCTGTTAATTTGAGCAGTAAACTTCTCTTCATATCCGCTTACATCATTAGCCATTTTTTTCATGTCATCGAAATCTTTGGATTTTAGCAACCCCATTATCATTGCTGAAGGAAGAGATCGTTCAATCCATATGAACTGAACATTATATTCTGAGGAAGGAGTTAATTTATCTAATCGTTCTAAAACTCTTGTTGATATGAAAGAAGGTGTGCGGTACGAATCTTGATTCCAAAAGTAATACTCATAAACAACTCTCAACAGGTTGCTTAAAAAGTACATTTTATTTAATTTAATCTCCTCAAAACTTGGCCTTGCTCTATCCTCGAGATGTCTTTGATTAAATTGCGTGCATTTGTTAAGCTCATCCCTTCTGTTAACGTACAACCTCCCAAAATACGTCCATGAAAGAGCAATAACAGCATCAACAAGATACTCATCCGATACCATTTCCAAATCATTAGGGATCTTTTCGACATCACCACACTCTGAACGAATGTAATTATTAATCATGTCAAATTCAATTTGATAACTATCATTCCAAAATGTCACTTTCAATCTCCAAATAAACCCAACGTTAATTTAAAACCAACATATCACCTTAAAATCAAAACATTCATAAACCATCAACAAGCCAGCAAGTTACTGAATGCATCATCCAAAAGCCCCTTCCTTAACGAATACTTAAAACACAGGATTTATAAGTTAAACCCTCTAATGTTTACTAATATATCTAATCACAAGCACTTCAATAAGTTTTTTTTCTTCCACGCCCAAACCAAGTAATTGGCGTTCAGGGTACTTAACAAGATGAACATGAGCGTTTGGCCGGTCTTTAAGGCCGTGCTGATGGACGCGCGCGATGCGTTGCACATTACTGGTAAACTCCACCACAGCACCGTTTTCACGACCACTGGCTTTCATGTATCGGCTCGTGCGCAGCTTCTGAAACATCGCCCGTTTAATCCGCCCGGTCTTAGCCCTGAGAGGCTGACGCTTTCGCGCCTGATACGGTGAGCCGTCCGGTGCTTTTTGCTGTTTAATCCGTTGCTGTTGCGACTTGCGCAGCTCCTTTGCAATGTCACCGGCAAGCTTGCGACGCCCTGCGGGTGACAGGGCAGCAAGCAGCCCGGCGAGCTGGTTGTCAAAAGGCTTAAAGTCACTCATCCCATTTGCTCACCAGTTCGCCGTTAATATAGAGCTCTTTCGGCCGAGTGACGGGCTCAGGCAGTGGCGGCTCCGGGGCATAGCTAACATGCAGCGCGCCGTTTTCCTCCTTGATGATGGTGCGCTCGGTGAGCTGCAGGCTGATGCTGATATCGACACTATCCTCATTGTTCAAATCCAACTGGAAGCCGTAGCCCTTTTTGCGTCCCTCATCGAGCGTACAGATATCCGGCTGGTTTTCCCTGAGCCATGCGGCCACCGGCACGAAAATCAGATCAGGGTCGCCCACAAAATCACACACAATCACATTCAGGGTGTAAATTTTCTCGTGGGACAGCGAGGCCGCGAGCCGCGCATCGATATTCCCCTCGTCGGCAAAAATGCGCATCATCTCGGGGTTTGTTTCAAGCTGCGGAACGGCTTTAATCAGCGCTTCGCGCAGGCTGCGTGCTTTCTTCATCGAGTTTATCCTGACAGTCTTTGACGGTTTCAACCTGCAGCGCGCAGGCCGCGAGCGCGTGCTCAAGCCTGCGAATATCGGCGCTCAGGTCGCCATTAGTGGCCGGGTCGCTGCCCGGCATCGGGCAATAGCTCACCTTCGGGCAGGCGCTGTAAACAATGACCGGCGGAGGCGCAACCGGTGCGGGTGTGCAGCCTGCGCACAACATCAGGCAACTTGTCGCTATACCAGCGGCGTAACGTTTCATTCTCATTTATCAGCCTCGTAATGGTTTCTTCACGCCGCACGGCCATCGCACCGGCGGCCAGCAGCTCGCCGCGTAAACTGACCTGCGCGGTTTCATTTCGCCTGGCAATTCCCTGAGAAACGGAAAGCTGATTTTCCAGCATCCCGATCACGTTTTTTTGTTCGGTGGCGATCCTGTTCGCCCGTTCAAACGAGCGCGTCAGGTTGCCGTTTTCATGACGCTGCCAGAGCACAATCGCCATCAGCGCGACCAGTAAAAACAACATCAGTTTCATTGAATCCCCCTCAGGCAGTAAGCACGCTCGCGCGCGCGGCGGTTCTCCAGCCCTTTGTTAACTTCGCCATTTACATACACCCAGCGGGTGAGCTGGTCGCACGCCTGCAGCCATTGCTGGCGTTTGATAAACGAGACCAGCGTCGACCGGCAGGCCACTCCGGTTCCCACGTTGAATGAGAAGCTGACCAGCGCGTCGTAAACGTGCTGCGGCATTTTCACCGGCGCGCATACAGCCAGACGTTTCTCGACGTTCATCACATCCGCGACGAGGTTCTCCGCCGCCTGCCGCTCGGAGATTTCGCCCTTTGGCACGACGCCTGCAGTGTGGCCGATGCCCGACGTCCACACTCCCGCGCTGCACTGGTAAGGCGTCAGGCGACAACCTTCGAGGTCGGCAATCAGCGCCAGCCCCCCGGGCGAGGTGTTAAGCAGACGAAAGTCAGGCATCAGCGCTGCCAGCGCCAGCACGGCGGCCACACTGCATTTTTTAACGATTGATTTCACGAATAGCCCCTTTATCGAGTCCGAGCGATGTCAGGTAGAGGTACGTCTTGCGCTTAAACCAGTAGTTCGTCAGCGCGGTAAAAATGGCGCATCCGCCGCCCACGTATAACGCCATCTTTTCGGGCGATATTGCACCGAGGTACGCCAGTGCAACGGCCAGCCAGTAGGCGATAAACGTGGTGATTTTTTCCATACTCAGTCCCATAGATTCACCGTTTCGGCTCTGGCCGCGCTCTCGGTCTCGGGCAGCTCTATTGCCGTGCCGTGTGGCAGGATCACGCCGAGCTCGGACAGGCCGGGATTAGCCTCTAAAACGGTTTCGACCACGCCCTCAGTGCGCCCGTAGTACCGGGCGCAAATCGCGTCGAGGGTGTCGCCCTGCAGCGCATACGCTTTCATCAGATTTGCCCCACAATGCAGCGCGCTTTTTCCTGGATGCGCGCCACAGACCAGCGCATATCCCGCCACATCTCATCGATAGTGCTGTCGATGCTGTCGGCTTTTTTGTCCCCTTTGGCGGTCGCATCCACGCCGCGAAAACGCTCATAAAGCGTGGCCGTCGTCATCGAGCACACGGCGTTGAAGTAGTGAAAAATGCGCACGCTCTCGCCATCGAGCTCATCGGTCGGGACATCAGCCAGCGTGGCGTGACCGGCTTCGAGCTGACTTTCGCGCCAGTCGCTCAGCTCCGCGTTAGTCTCCGCAATGGCGGTCTTAATCGCCCGGCGCAGGCGCACGGGGGAAACGGTCTGCTCCAGTCGCATTTCTTCCCGCACGCGCTTCGGATCCACGTCAGGAAAAAACGGGGTGTTTTTGATTACCGGCTCGCTCACGCCCGGCGGCGGTATCACCACGCCCGGCACATCCTGCGGCTCTTTTTTTGGCTCAATAATCAGCGTCGTCATGACAACCTCGGGTAATGGGTGGGCGGTGGACGCCGGTCGCAGTCAGGGCAATGAATACCCGCATTGACCGGCGTGCCGCCCGGCTCGGGGAGCGCTCGGTTAACCTGCGGCTTTTGCCGCCTTTGGTGGACGCCCGCGCCGTGCCGCCGGTTTAGCAGCAGGTTTGCGCGTGCGCGGTTGAGTCGTTTTGGTTTTCGGGGCGGGTTCAGGTTTTGGCCTGAGCTGCCGCGCTAACTGCTCGATATCTTTTTTCACCCCGATAGTGCTTTCTAGCTGTATCGCACGCTGCAGGTGCGCCAGCGCCTCGGGCAGTTGCTTCGCATCACGCAGCACGTAGCCGGTGATTTTGTGCAGCTTCGCACGCACGATATCGGGCATATCCGCTCGCTCCGTCAGCGCGAGGGTGTCGAGCAGGTTCGCCAGTTCGACCGGCTGTTTTGCTGCGAGCAGGCGCTGCGCGGCGAGCGTGGCCTCTTCGGCCAGCAGGCACGGCGTCGGACGGCGACCGACCGGCATGGTGAGGCCGTAGGTCATGGCGTAACGGGCTATTTCCAGCGCCCCGGCGATATCGTCAGCATCGAGACGCCACAGCATGACCGTCATGACGATGTCATCCTGCGCCCCTTTACCACTTTCGAGAACGCCAGCCACCCACGGCAGATAGAACGGCAGCAGCTCGCGTTTTTTCGCGGCTTTGCGCTCTTTTGAACTGATTTGTTTTAGCGTGCGGTTGTCTGCGGCCAGCTTAACGAGCATCTGCTCATAGGCAGTTGCATTACGCAGCGGGACTGCAGCCCGCTGCGCAGTTTCAGAGGCCGAGACCCGCATCATGTGACGCGCTGCGGGACTCGTCATGGCTTACTCCCCGCCTTTCGGTGCAGCAGGTGCGGTGAAGTCACCGAGCGTGATGTTTTCAATCAGGCACCCGGCGGCGTAAGCCTCGACCACATAGTCGATATTCATTGACTCGTAATTTTCGACGCGGTCTTTTTTCGGCTCTTCGATGATGGCGCGGCGGTGTGCGTCATCCATGAAGTAAATCGACAGGTTATCGAGACGCGTCACCATCAGGGCATTAGCCGGGAAGTACGGCACGCGCACGGCTGGCAGGTTGCCGATGCGCTTCTGGCTGATGATGATGTCAGCGGCCAGCGACTCGGTGTTTGCCTGCTCTTTGTTAACGATAGGGAAATATTTATCAGCCATCAGCTTACGCCCGGTGATAACAACCAGCTCCGGGTCGTCCTGATAAATCTCGTCAATCAGATTGCCGGTGGCATCCATGACCAGCGCGTCGAGGTTCGCATAGTCGCCGTTTTTACCCACGCGGATCACTTCAGAAATCACCGCCCCTTCCTCGTCGGTAATTTTTGACATCACGCGCGCTGGCGCTTCATTGCGGTACTTCTGCAGCCAGCCGGTCGCCACGTCCTGCAGCATCGGATTCTTTTTGCGGTCGGACGTCGCCGCGCGCTCGATGCCGTTGAATCCCGCCATGATGAAATCGAGCGACTGACGCTTGATAATCGCGTCGCGGATACGGGTCTGGAAGTCCTGGAATCGCGCCCACAGGTCGAGCTGTTTGTAGCGGATATGGAAGTCAAAGTTAATCTGCGCGCACTCGTATTTATTGGACTCCAGCGCGGTAAAGTCTGCGGTCTTACGCTCATTATCACCGGCGGTGTCGGCGGTGCTCGCAATCGTACCGTTAACGCCGACCCCGACCTTTTCGCCTTTCAGCTCGTCGACCGGCACGATGTTGATTTTGGTCAGAAACGCGGATGACATCTGCAGCGTGGTCATCAGGGTTTGCGTGACCGACGGCTCGACGGTGAATTTCTTCGCCACGTCATCGGTGGAAACGCCGTTCAGCTCCGCAACGCGGGACAGGTAGGCATTAAATTTGAAGCGGGTATCTTTACGCATGGTTATTCCTGTTCGGGTATTAGGTATCAGGCCGGGCTGCACGCCCGGCGGGTTATCAGCAGTTGGTCAGCAGCTCGTCGCCAGTACCGCCTTTTGAAAGCTCACGGCGCGGCTGGCGCTGGCTTTCAGTGCTGTCGAGGGAGCTTTTCAGTGAGGTAAACGCCTGCGCGTTTTCATCGACTTTGCTGGTCACGTCCTGCTTAAGCTGAGCAAAAGCTGTCTCCAGCTCGGTGATGCGCTGGTCGGTGACGTTGAGATTGGTTTGCACCTGCTCGGTAACGGTGGTTACCGCCTCATGCACATCGGCGAAACGGGCGTCATCGCTGGCCTGCTTACGGCCAAAAATGGCTCTGACCTTATCGGTTAGGCTGTTGAGCATGGTGTCGGGAACGTCCTCAAATTCCAGCGCAGCCAGTGAGGCCACAGAGAAGAGATCGCCCGGCTGGTCTTTTTTACCGGCGAGCGGGTTCTGCGCGGCGCGGCTGCAGAATTCGAGGTATTCGGTGCCGAGACTTGCCGGGTCATCGGTGACGGCAAGGCCAACGAGGTAACATTTACCGCTGTTGGCAAAGTTCGGGCGGATCTCCATGGAGGTGTAAACCTTCTGTCCGGCCTTCACCATGCTGACCAGCTCGTCGAGCGGGGCGATTTTGCCAAACAGCGCTTTTTTGCCATCGAGCGCAGAACCATCGCTGATAATCTCCGCCTTAAGCTCGGTCACATCGCCATAACGTTTAAACTGGCTGTCAGGCATCAGCCCCCGGATATGTTCGAGGTTGATGCGGCAGCCGTAGACGCGCGGGTCGAACGTGTCAGCCATATCCTGAATATCATCGCCGCTGATGACACGGCCATCGCAGGTGTCACCCTCGACGCCGATGCGAAACCATTTAGAAACTTTCTTTGCCATTGTTCAGGTGTCCTGATGTTAGGTTTTCGGGTCGGGATTAGTTTCCCGACTCCTTCCCGCATCAGCCACCGTTTGCGCTCCTGTTAGATCTGATACAACAGTCACTTAGCGCGAATAACCCCCTATTTCCTTAGCCTTGCCACGTCACACCAAAAACGAGGCAAGCATGACCATTTCAACTGACCTTTCTGTGTTAAATGACCCGCGACGACAGGCGCGGCTGTTGTACTGGCAGGGGTTCGCCGTGCCGCAAATCTGCGACATGCTGCAGCTCAAGCGCCCGACCGTGCAGAGCTGGAAACAGCGGGATGGATGGGAAGAAACCGCGCCGATTAACCGCGTGGAATCGACATTAGAGGCGCGGCTTATCCAGCTCTACGCTAAGCCAGACCTGACCGCGCATGACTTCAAAGTCGCGGATTTTTTGTCGCGCCAGATGGAGCGGCTCGCGCGCATTAACCGCTACGGCCAGACCGGAAACGAGGTGGATTTAAACCCCAATATCGCCAGCCGTAACAAAGGGGATCGCAAAAAGCCGAAACGCAATTTCTTCAGTGATGGAGCGATTGAAAAGCTGGAAGAGATTTTCTTCGACCAGTCGTTTGACTATCAGCTCCGCTGGCATAAAGCGGGGTTAGAGCACCGCATCCGCCACATCCTGAAATCCCGCCAGATTGGCGCGACGTTCTACTTTGCGCGTGAGTCACTCCTGCGCGCGCTTAAGACCGGGCAAAACCAGATATTTTTGTCGGCCAGTAAAACGCAGGCTTACGTGTTCCGTAAGTACATCATCGCCTTTGCCCGTCTGGTTGATGTCGATCTGTCAGGCGACCCGATCGTCATCGGCAACAATGGCGCTGAGCTGATTTTTCTCGGGACCAATTCCAACACTGCGCAGAGTCACAACGGGGATTTGTACGTCGATGAAATTTTCTGGATACCCAATTTCCAGAAGCTGCGCAAAGTCGCCTCGGGCATGGCCTCGCAGTCGCACCTGCGCACCACCTATTTTTCGACCCCGTCGACGCTGGCGCACGGCGCTTACCCGTTCTGGTCAGGCGAGCTGTTTAACCGTGGCCGCAGCAACCGCGACGAACGTGTCGACATCGATATCAGTCATCAGGCGCTTGCCGGTGGAGTGCTGTGCGGTGACGGCCAGTGGCGGCAGATTGTCACCATTGAGGACGCGCTCGCCGGGGGGTGCACCCTGTTTAACCTCGACCAGCTTAAGCAGGAAAACAGCGCGGATGACTTCCGTAACCTGTTTATGTGCGAGTTCGTCGACGATAAAGCGTCGGTATTCCCGTTCGAGGAGCTGCAGCGCTGCATGGTCGATGCGATGGAAGAATGGGAGGACTTCGAACCCTTTGCCGACCGTCCGTTTAACTGGCGCCCTGTCTGGATTGGTTATGACCCGTCACACACCGGCGACAGCGCAGGCTGTGCGGTGCTGGCTCCGCCGCTGGTTG
This sequence comes from Enterobacter cloacae complex sp. 677-3DZ2D5B, assembly GCF_004136695.1. Classification (NCBI taxonomy): domain Bacteria; kingdom Pseudomonadati; phylum Pseudomonadota; class Gammaproteobacteria; order Enterobacterales; family Enterobacteriaceae; genus Enterobacter; species Enterobacter cloacae complex sp. 677-3DZ2D5B. The sequence goes on from NZ_QFLS01000009.1 coordinate 105,942, forward strand.
CCGGTGGCAAGTTCCGCATTCTTGAGCGTCACCAGTGGAAAGGCATGGATTTTGCCGCGCAGGCCGAGGCCATCCGGGCGCTGACCGAAAAATACAACGTCGACTATATCGGCATCGATGCGACCGGCATCGGCCAGGGTGTTTACCAGCTCGTGCGCTCATTCTTCCCGGCGGCACGCGCCATCCGTTACACGCCGGAAATGAAAACGGCGATGGTGCTGAAAGCAAAAGACACCATTCGACGCGGGTGTCTGGAATATGACGCCGGTGCGACCGACATCACTCAGTCATTCATGGCTATCCGCAAAACCATGACCAGCAGTGGCCGCAGCGCCACCTATGAAGCCAGCCGCAGTGAGGAAGCCAGCCACGCAGATATCGCGTGGGCGACAATGCACGCCCTGTTAAACGAGCCGCTTTCCGCAGGTAGCGGTATGCAATCAAGCTCAATTCTGGACATTAACTAAGATGAAAAAACGCCAAAATAAACAGCCAAAACAGACCAACATGACTGCCAGCGCACCGCAAAAAATGGAGGCATTCACCTTTGGCGAGCCGTCACCCGTTCTGGATCGCCGCGACATTCTCGACTATGTCGAGTGCATCAATAACGGCAAATGGTACGAGCCGCCGGTCAACTTCTCCGGGCTGGCGAAAAGCCTGCGCGCCGCCGTGCACCACAGCTCCCCGATTTACGTGAAGCGCAACATTCTGACGAGTACCTACATCCCGCATCCGTTGCTTTCACGTCAGGATTTCAGCCGCCTTGTGCTCGATTATCTGGTCTTTGCTAACGGCTATCTTGAGAAGCGCATGAGCGTCACCGGCCAGCTATTTAAGCTGGAAACCTCCCCGGCCAAATATACCCGCCGTGGCGTGGAGGATGGCGTTTACTGGTACGTGTCGGACTTCACTCACCCGCACCAGTTCGCGCCCGGCTCGGTGTGCCATTTGCTGGAGCCCGATATCAATCAGGAGCTCTACGGGATGCCTGAATACCTTAGCGCGCTCAATTCAGCCTGGCTGAATGAATCCGCCACGCTGTTTCGTCGCAAGTATTATCAGAACGGCGCGCACGCGGGTTACATCATGTACGTGACCGACGCGGCGCAAAGCAGCACTGACGTCGAGGCGCTGCGCTCCGCGATGCGCGACTCGAAAGGACTCGGGAATTTCAAAAACCTGTTTTTCTACGCTCCGAACGGGAAACCGGACGGCATTAAGATCGTGCCGTTGAGTGAAGTCGCTACGAAGGATGATTTTTTTAACATCAAGAAGGTGAGCGCCGCTGACCTGCTCGATGCGCACCGCGTACCGTTCCAGCTCATGGGCGGCAAGCCCGAGAATATCGGCTCAATGGGCGATATCGAGAAGGTGGCGCGGGTCTTTGTGCGTAACGAGCTGACGCCGCTGCAGGAGCGTTTCAAAGAGATTAATGATTGGTTAGGGATGGAGGTGATCCGCTTTAAGGATTACGGCATCGATACCGACTAAACCCGCCCAAAATGCCGCCTCCGGGCGGCATCCCCTCAGAGCAAGCCAGACGCCGCACACGCGGCGCAACTGCCCCAACACCTCATTAGCCGACCGCATCCATCAGCGCGCCGCCACGACGCGCATAGACGCGCAAAATAAATCCTGTCACCACGTCTGGCGCGCAGTGCTATCCCCGCCTCGCCTGCCCGCTTGAGAGGGGGGTTTTAATGCAATATTGCATTCAAGAAAAGCCACGGTCCATCAATCATCAAACTTCGTACCCAACTAACATTTATGAATGCGATTTAATGCAACCTAATGCAAGTTGTGATAATGATCTTTCGACTCTAACAACTAAGTTAATGCGCAATAAGGAGATTGAAAATGTCTGGTTTTTTCCTTGACTTAAACAAGCTTTCACCTGGTATGAATAGCGACACAGCGATTCCACCACGAGATATATTCACAGCTCTGCCGAGCAAAGATACTAAGTTTCAATATCCACGAGATGTGCAATCAGAGGTTTGGGAAAAATGGTATGATTCGAGAAAAAACCAAACCAATGTAATAAAAATGAATACCGGAAGCGGTAAGACGTCTGTTGGGCTAATTATACTTAAAAGCTGTATAAATGAAGGAGAAGGACCTGCTGTATATGTAGTTCCTGACAATTATCTTGTTGAGCAAGTTGTCTTAGAAGCTAATCAACTGGGAATTCCAGTAACTCAGGATGAAAGATCCCCTAAATTCATTGCAGGTAAAGAAATATTAGTTACAAATATTTTCAAACTTGTTAATGGGCGTTCAGTATTTGGTGTTGGAGATGAAGCCCCAAAAATCCCAATAGGTTCCATTATAATTGATGATGCCCACGCCTGCCTTTCATCAATCGAAGATCAATTCTCCATCAATATACAGAGAAATAATCCTGCCTATGATAGGCTTTTCAGAATATTTGAAAATTCCTTGATGACACAAGCTAGTGCAAAGACACTCGAGATAAAATCTGGAGATAAAAACGCATACGTAAGAGTTCCTTTTTGGAAATGGCAAGAAAGCATTAATGAAATAACTACAATATTACTAGAAAATAAAAATCATGACGACTTAAGTTTCAAGTGGCCATTAATAAAAGAGAATCTAACATTATCAAAATGTGTTGTAAGTGCTTCTAAAATAGAAATATCACCTCATTGCATACCTATCCAAATGATACCAAGCCTCTCAAACGCGAGAAGAAAAATCTTCATGACTGCTACTCTGGTCGATGAATCTATTCTCGCAAGTCACTTCGGGATAACAGATGAATCACTATCCAATCCAATAACACCAAAAACCATTGGTGATATTGGTGACAGGATGATTCTAATGCCTCAAGTTATAAATCCCAGTCTCACCGATGGTGACATCAAAGCTATGTGTAAGGATATCTCTACCAAACATAATGTTGTTGTAATTGTCCCCTCCGATTACAGAGCCGGATTTTGGCAAGACGTTGCAGATAGAATACTAGATAAGAACACAATTTATCACGGCGTACAAGAACTGAGAACACAACATGTTGGCTTAGTAGTCCTCGTTAATAGATATGATGGTATCGATTTACCTAATACTGCATGCCGCCTATTAGTAATAGACGGACTTCCTGACGTTCGTAGACTTGTAGATAAAGTCACGCAGAGTTTATTACTCGGAAGTGAAAAAACTAAAGATGAGATTATTCAGAAAATTGAGCAGGGAATGGGGCGTGGAGTGCGTTCAAGTGACGACTTCTGTGGTGTAGTCCTACTTGGAAAGACATTAAATGGTGCCGTATTCCTTGGCTCCTCTTTAGAAAAATTCTCTCCAGCAACAAAAGCACAGATTCAATTTTCTCAGCAATTAGTATCGATACTACCTGATACTACCATTGATTCCATCAAAGGTGCTCTTGATTATTGTCTATTACGAAAGCCGGAATGGGCATCCATGAGCAAGGGTGTACTAGCTGGCTTAACACTCGAAAACACGCAAATCGATCAGCATATAATAAACAAAAGATTGGCATACGACTTAGCATCGCGAAATATGATGCAACAAGCAGCCTCCATATTAATACATGATAGCAACACAGCTGATAAAGTTTATAGAGGCTATCTAAAGGAACATGCCGCAGAATATGTTAACCTCTACGATAAGTCTGAAGCACAAGTAGTACTACAGTCTGCATCTAGTGATAACTATCGAGTATTGAAACCACTAATAGGTGTAACATACAATAGACTCAATGGCGCTGCATTAGAACAAGCTAGAGAATGCAGCACCTATCTAAGAAGTAATTTTAAGACAGCGAATCAGGTCGTTGTGTATACTAATTCAATATTAGAGAATCTCATTTTCTCAGAAGGAACATCAAACCCCTTTGAAGATGCTATCGATAAAGTGGCAAACTTGATCGGATTCCGTAGTCAACGACCAGAAAATGATACAGGTAAAGGACCTGACAATCTATGGGCAATGGGTGAAAATAATTACCTAGTAATTGAATGTAAAAATGGTGCAACAGCAGAAAGAATAAGCAAACATGACTGTAATCAGTTAAACGGCTCAAGTGCATGGTTCAGAAGCATGTATGACCAAACAGCCACTTTTAGCCCTGTAATGATACATCACTCTAACATGCCAGAATATGCTGCAACGCTAAACGAAGGCTCGCGAATAATGACAATAAGAGATCTTGATAATTTTAAATCATCTATTCTCAGTTTTATTACTGCAATTTGTACAAGTGACAAACTCCACGATGATATATTCATAAGAGAACGACTTATTTCATGTAAATTACGCGCTTCAGATATAATTGATTCTTATACGCGAAAATTCCGATAAACAATGTGGAATGCCAGCATTCATTGGTGCTGGCATTAATATAATCCAAATACTTGAATGCGATCATGCTTGCATATCGCATACCTTGATTCAAATACTACGCGGCTTTAGAAACCCGTCCAATCGTAAGCAAACTTGTGCTCAGAAATCTTGTTACCATAGATACTCGTTCCAGAACGTCAAGCTCCCAGAACTGTAGTACAATACCTCTTTGCGCAGGTTCGAAGCGAATATTTGCACTGAAGGTGCTATTTGATGCCGCCTTAATGGCTCATCGACGGCTTTGCTGTGCCGTATCATGTTTTAGTGCTTCCCTGAGCACTGTCACAACTTCCGGATCATCCCGTGCAGTAACCCCGTCATCAACAAGTTTTAGCACCACTGCGACATGCTCACACGGTGTAGTCGTCATAACTGGATCATCACCACTGATAAGCTTTCCACAGTTATTGACAGGACTCCGAGGCGCGGCAATGCCGCTTTTTAAAGTCAAAGGCTCAACGGCCAAAAGCTTTGGAACAATGCGCCATTCGGCTGTCCGGGTAACACGTAGCAACTCATAGCCCAAGTGCGGGGCGTAGATGCCCACAACTCTCTCTATATCCTCTTCGTAGGCGTTGACCTCATCAGTCACGTTACGAGCCACACGGACGGTCTGGCTATTGCGTGGAACATTCGCCCCACCCTGCGCTGCGATATACCGGTCAAATTCACCTTCATCAGCTGCAGCTCTGGCCGCCTCGACACGCTCATCAAATTCATCAGCAATACTTACCCCGCGAGGCAGTTTGCGCAGTTCGCGGTATGCGCCCATCGTCGGCAGGCCAATTGATTTGAATTGCGGGATACGCCATGTTGACGCCCATGCGGTTACAGCTGCTGCGGTATCGGTTAGAGGCTTGCCGGTGTCGTGATCGACCTGACCATCGAGCGCGTAACCATCGATATTCTTCGCGATGTATTTTGCAATGTAACCGGCTGCGCCACCTTGATTGAGGTGCTTCGCTTCAAAGCGCTGTGCTACAGCGCCTTTTTCATCGCCATCTTCTTTTAATGCATAACGGCGCATGATTTCGGTGATGTGTTTGCGTTGCTCTGGTTTGCAAAAAAGCATCATATGCCAGTGCGGAGTCCCGTCATGATGCGGCTCAACAACACGCATCCCGTAGACCTGCAGACCGTTATCTTTAAAAGCTGTACGCATCAGGCTCCAGATGCGGCACAAATACCGCTGTCCATCCTTGGGCGTAAAGGCGGTTTCATTCCATCCGTGGTTAAGCTGCACCGTCTTTTTGTCGCCCTTTCCAACCTGACGTGTCGGATGATACTTCGACGGAGTGGTGATAGTGATAAACATCCCGACGTCACCCTGACCGGCCGCATAGCGTTCAATCCCTGCGATAGTATTCATCAGTTCCATACGACGGATTTCGGGGTTTGAAATACTTCCCATAACTTTGCTGATGAGATCGATGCGCTCACCGGTGACTTTGTTTTCCAAGTCACACGACTTCAAGTATTCGAAATTAGCCTGACGGCGAGAATGTACATCACGGATCGCCGTTTTGCTGGCGTATGGGGAGCGGTCTTTATTCACCTCACCGGCGGCAATCAGCAAAGCCTCGTGCCAGCGCATACGCTGCGCCTTAAACTGGCTAATCCACCATTCATCGTTAATCAGACGAGCGATAGCGGAAAATGCCTGGCGGATCGTGATTTGCCCTTTGCGGTATTTCTTCCAGAACATTGGGGTGATGTTGAATGCACGAGCTGCACCGGCAACGTGACCATATAAGTGCGCCTGCGCTTCATCGGTGAAAAGGGTTTCTTTACCGCCATGAGCATCTGCCCATGCATCGCTAAGTTCCTCATAAGCAACATAGAGCTGCGAAGCAATACGAGCAGCAAATTTTTTGAGCGCTTTGTCACTCATACCCGCTAATCGTGAATAGCTTTCGCGCTCGCTCAGAAAGAGAAGCGATGCAGTCTCGTTCATTCCATTTAACTGATTAACCCGCTCAAGACGCGGCCCCACCCTTTGCTCAACGGTGTTCTTGAGGAAATAGAAACCATGAAGTGGGCTTTTAGTACGACGGATGAAGTCATACCGCGAGTTAAACAACGTTTTTAAGACATATGGCAGGCGATTAACTTTACCTAAAACACCTTGCACCTGACGGTATTCGCCACGTGTAAGGGGTCTGTCGCGGCCTATAGCCTCTTTGTTGACGTTATTCCAGGGATAAGCACCAACGAATGAATCACTGGTGCCCTTCAAAAATGGTGGTGGTGGCGAGGGGGCAACACGCCCCCGAGGTTCGTTGGACATATTATTTAAAAGCGTCCAGACATTGCTTCCCCATGCGTTCAATCCGAGCTTCCAAAGCTGAGAAGCCGGTAAGATCGCTGGTCAAAAGATCATGCAAAACCAAGCCTGAGATAAGCTTAGGGATAGTTGGGTAGTAACCCACAACGTCCAACCATTCCTTACCTTCATTCTTCCCGGATGTAGCGGTCTTTTTTTCCTGCAAAATGAATTGATAGCGGTCACTGGTGATGACGTATTGGTTATTAATCTCGATGCGTATGCTCATTTTTGCTTCCTGTTAACAGTGGTTAACCAGCTCTACCGAAAATTGAGTTGTGTAACTTTTCCGACTCCTGGCCTAATAACTCGATAATCTCGGTGCGATTAAGTTCTGACTTACTGATGTATGCGATAAGCCCATCAAACTGAGAAGAGTAACGGGTCGCCAAGTCGCGCTGTGCCTCGCTTACTGCCTGTGCAAGATGTGCCGAATACATCCCCCGCTGCGCTGTATTTTGTTTTTGCATTTGCCTATCTCCAGACAAAACGAGTCCCCACGCTGTAAGGCGCGTAATAAAACGAATCCAGATTAATTAATGTAAATACTGCTCAGGTTTTACCGAGGTTAAAATAGTTGGTGCGTACTCAAAAAGGCTGAACAGCTCTCGTAGAGCGCGGAAAAGTTTGTCACGCCAGTAACAGTCCTCTTCATTCAAATGCCAGTGCGGCATCATAAACTCCTGCTCTGTCAGTCCCGCATGAAGATACAGTGAGCGCCTTTGACTAACGGTTAGGCGACTGATGAAAATTGCTTTTGACTCGCCAAATTGTCGGCGCCGGGCAAATGCAGTTCTCAATTCATCAAGCGCACAAACAAGACGCTCACGATCGGCTTCGGTCATTTCCTCTAAGCGCATGACAGAGTGACGCTGTTTTAATTGTGCGTGGAAACAAACCGTAAGACGCTCCCGCTCCATCATCTGATTGTAAAAATCGCAAGTGTCCTGCCAGCGAGGCTGAGCCAGATACTTGCAGACCAGACCGCGAAGTGCTGTTGGTTGTTTCTGGATCACATCAAGTGTCATTACCGTCATAACCACAGTCCTCTCTTTTTGACCAAGCGACGAAGCTTCTCGATAACACCCGTCCTACGGGTTCGGATGATGATGCCCTTGCGTCCGCGACCGTGAGTGATAGTGAAGTTAATCGGATTAGGGCTTTCTCTTCGAAGCAACTGTGCAATACAGCGAGGTTCACTATTCATACTGGCTCCCCTAATCCGAGCCACATCAGCCAACCATCACGAATTTCCTTCGGGCGGCTGTCATATGCCATCTTCATCCCCTTGTTCCAGGCAGGCAGATAAACCCAATATTCCCCTGCGCGCCCACTCGTTGACTGCGGATCAGTCATCTCGGCTACAGGAAGCTTCCCCTTTTCAATCATGCCTTTAACGGCTGCAGGTGTTTTACCAATAAGGCGCGCGAATTCCTGGTATGGAACGGCGTCGCTCACACTATCAATGACCCTATTCATTTGTGAGTATTCCTCGTTAGTGTTTTAATTGCTCCTAATGGCTATTAATTGCCATATTGGAGCCATTAGTTTGCGATAACGAATTGAAGATTACTCCGTTATCGTTTTTCTATCAATAGTGGAGTGTTAATTACGATGATACCCGTAAATGAAAAGCTAGCGATCATGCGTGAGTCAGAACGTATGAATAGGAAAGAATTCAGTGACTTAACAGGCGTTCCATACAGCTCTCTTTCGAGTTACGAGAAGGGTGTAAAAGATATGGGCATACAGGCGGTGATGAAGATTTTGAATCATCCTCAGTTCAAAAAATACACTATGTGGTTCATGACAGAGACGATATCACCTGAAGCTGGGCAGATTGCACCGGCTCTCGCGCACTTTGGGCAGCAGACAACAACGTCATCCCACTCAGACCAGAAAACTGGCTAACTATTTATGGCGCTTATTTGTGCAGTAAATGCACAGTGAGTTTTTGCTATTTAAATCAGGAAATTGAAGTACGCAGTAACATCATCGGGAGGCTTTATGTCTGTTAAAAAGCTCGATGATGGTCGATATGAAGTGGACATTAGACCGACCGGGCGTAACGGAAAACGCATCCGTCGGAAGTTCGACAAGAAAAGCGAGGCGATGGCTTTTGAAAAGCATACTCAATATAACCATCACTCAAAGGAATGGCTTTCAAAACCAACGGACAAACGCCAATTGTCGGAACTGAAAGAGTTATGGTGGAAGCTGAAAGGTAAACATGAGGAGCACGGTCAATCGTATCTCAGGAAAATTGAGCGTTTCGAAACGATGACCGGAAACCCGTGCGCTTTCCAGATTACCAAGAGCCTGATAACGCAATATTGTGCTCAACGGCGGGGTGAAGGTATTAAGCCAACAACCATCAACCGCGACCTGATCACACTGGGTGGGATGTTCACTACCCTGATTGAGTCAGAGCTCTATAACGGTGAACATCCATTCAGGGGATTCAAAAAACTGAAAGAGCAGACAGCCGAAACGGGCTATCTCACTCTGGAGGAAATTGACGCCTTACTAGCTGCGCTCACAGGTGATAATCGTAAAATTGCGGTTTTATGTTTGAGCACCGGGGCAAGATGGGGAGAAGCGGCACGGTTAAAGGCGGAGAACGTGATTCATAACCGGGTGTCTTTCGTTAAGACGAAAACCAACACACCGCGCACGGTCCCGATCTCTGATGACGTTGCGGCTTACGTAGTCGGCAAAACACGAGGCTTTCTGTTTCCTGAGGCCAGTTATGCTGACTTTAGGCGAACCCTCAAAAAGGTTAAGCCCGATTTACCGGCCGGACAAGCAACACATGCGCTACGACACTCTTTCGCCACGCACTTTATGATTAACGGGGGCAACATCATTACACTTCAGAGGATCTTAGGTCATACGAAAATTGCGCAAACGATGGTCTATGCGCACTTCGCTCCTCAGTACCTGCAGGACGCGATTTCGCTTAACCCGTTGAAGGGTGCAAATGGTGGTCAGAGTGTCCACAATGTGTCCACACCCTAGCCGCTTTTTATGGCTTTTGACTGCTAGTAGTAAAACGTGAAGCCTTGTCTGGCGCGGCTTTCCAGCTACGCCAGACATTAAAAAGGCTCCCTCAGGAGCCTTTTCTTTATTCAGTGCAGCGACGCCAGCCTCGCCGCAAATCCGACAAACAGCAGGCCTATCAGCCCGTTCCCCAGCTTCGCCAGTTTCTTTTTGGTTTTCAGGTAACGCGTGACAAACGCGCCTGAGAAAATCAGGAAGCTCATGTACATGAAGCTGATCAGCTCAAGCGTTGTGGCGAGGATCAGGAACGACGTGCCGGTATTCTTCGCATTGACATCAATGAACTGCACGAAGAACGACACGTAAAAGAGAATCGCTTTCGGGTTCGTCAGGCTCAGCACCAGCGAACGCTTAAGGATTGCGCTTGCCGGTTCGGCGCTACTTTCGTGCGCATTTTTTTGACGCGTCATAACGGACCAGAGCATTTTCCCGCCCAGCCACAGCAGATAAAACGCGCCCAGATAGCGGACAATATTAAATAATACCGGAGTGGTCTGAATCAACGCGGCGACGCCCGCCCAGGCCAGAAACATCAGCACGGCATCACCAATAAACACACCGGTGGCTGCCAGATAGCCTTTCTTAACGCCGTGGCCAATCCCTGTTTTCAGCACAAACAAGGTGTTCGGTCCTGGAACCAGCACGATAAAAAATGCGCCGACAACATAGGTCCAGAAATTCAGTACACCAAACTCCGCAAACACGTCTCACTCCTTTCGCTCAAAAACAGCGGGGATACCGGTAATTACGGTATCCCCTGAATCAGTTGCGCTATTGTACGCCGTTATAGCCATCAAGATAAGTCGCGGCCAGTTCGTTGCCAAATAATATGGCGTCTTTACTGTCCATGTCCGATGACCATTTATCCTTCGTGTTGCCTGCGAACAATTCCTGCGACTTCGCATTTTCTTTTAGCTGATCGCGAATGCTTTGTGCGTATTCACTGGCTTCAACCTGAGTCCGCCCTTCCGCGCGGTCAGCTTTGCCGCGGGCATAAAGCTCGCGGAACTGCGCCACGTTCAGCTGATAATTTTTCTGCACGCTGGAGGTGTAATTGCCGCCAGTAAAGCTGGACTGATGCGACACGAAATAAAACGCGTGCCGTTCGGGTGAGGTTTTGCTGCTGGCACAACCGCTTAATATCGCAATCCCAAAGAGTGCTGCCATTACTTTTCCGTTCATCCTTTGTTCCTTTAATAAAGCCAATGTATTCCGCATGCGAAAACATAATCTGCCAATGAGGAAAATGACGAAAGTCCTAAATCTTCCCTGAGCGCATCCAGCGCCAAAAGTACAATAAAAATCCAGAGATAAGGATTCATCTTTTAATATCATGACGTTAAGGGGACTCAGTATATCGCGGAAAGCAGATGGGAAGAGACTGCAAAAATTGATAGTCTGGATGTTTAATGGGCACCTTTACGGTGCCCTTCATGCTTTTCAGATGTCCTGGACCGCGAACAACAGCGCGTTACGGTGTCTGTTCAGGCCACATTTTCTGATGGCGTGGATACGCATATTGCGGCGGGATTGTGCTTCCAGCCAACGAGCCTTACGACGACTCACCTGTCGCAACATGCGCCAGCGCCCAACTTCAGTTCTACTGCGCTTCATGTCTACAACTCTTTCTCTAACAGAGATGCCATTATATGCCTAAGCAGACGGCAAACCAGCGCTTTTATCTGCCGTTTTTATTTGCCAGATGAATCTTGATGCGTAAACTCATAACAATACGCTTTCAAAAGGATTTTTTATTTATGACAACCTTCTACACCGTGGTGAGTTGGCTGGTCATTTTAGGATACTGGCTGTTAATTGCCGGGGTGACGTTGCGCATTCTGATGAAACGCAGAGCGGTACCTTCCGCCATGGCCTGGCTTCTGATTATCTATATTCTGCCGCTGGTGGGCATCATCGCCTATCTCTCTTTCGGTGAACTTCATCTGGGTAAACGCCGCGCCGAACGCGCCCGCGCCATGTGGCCCTCCACGGCGAAATGGCTTGCCGACCTTAAAGCCTGCAAGCATATCTTCGCTGAAGAGAACAGCAGCGTGGCCGCATCTCTGTTCAAGCTGTGCGAACGCCGCCAGGGGATTGCTGGGGTAAAAGGTAATCAACTGCAACTGATGACCTCTTCCGATGATGTGATGCAGGCGCTGATCCGTGATATCCAGCTCGCACGGCATAATATCGAGATGGTGTTTTATATCTGGCAGCCGGGCGGCATGGCGGACCAGGTCGCCGAATCGCTAATGGCCGCTGCACGTCGCGGTATCCACTGCCGCCTGATGCTGGACTCCGCCGGCAGCGTGGCCTTTTTCCGTAGCCCGTGGGCAGGCATGATGCGCAACGCCGGTATCGAGGTGGTCGAGGCGCTGAAAGTGAATCTTTTCCGCGTCTTTCTGCGCCGCATGGATCTCCGCCAGCACCGGAAAATGGTTCTGATCGATAACTATATCGCCTACACCGGCAGCATGAACATGGTTGACCCCCGCTTCTTCAAGCAGGATTCCGGCGTGGGGCAATGGATCGATCTGATGGCGCGGATGGAGGGACCGATCGCGACCTCAATGGGTATCGTCTACTCCTGCGACTGGGAAATTGAAACCGGTAAACGCATACTTCCCCCACCCCCGGATGGCAATATCATGCCGTTTGAGGAAGCCAGCGGGCACACTATCCACACTATTGCATCCGGTCCTGGCTTCCCGGAAGATCTGATCCATCAGGCACTGCTGACCGCCGCCTACTCCGCGCGGGAATATCTGATCATGACCACGCCCTATTTCGTTCCCAGCGACGACCTTCTGCATGCCATCTGTACAGCGGCACAGCGCGGAGTGGATGTGAGCATTATTATGCCGCGCAAGAACGATTCGCTGCTGGTGGGATGGGCAAGCCGCGCGTTCTTTAGTGAGCTGCTGGCCGCAGGCGTTAAAATTTATCAGTTCGAAGGCGGGCTGTTACATACCAAGAGCGTGCTGGTGGACGGAGAGCTGAGCCTGGTGGGCACCGTTAACCTCGATATGCGCAGTCTATGGCTGAATTTTGAAATTACGCTGGTCATTGATGACGCCGGGTTCGGTGGCGATCTGGCAGCGGTTCAGGACGATTATATCTCCCGCTCACGCCTGCTGGACGCCAGACTGTGGGCGAAACGTCCGCTGTGGCAGCGAATTGCCGAACGACTGTTTTACTTCTTTAGCCCGTTGCTGTAAAACGTGCCCAACGATGTTTAACAGGTAGTCATCATGGAAATGGATCTGAACAATCGCCTGACCGAAGACGAAACGCTCGAACAGGCCTACGATATTTTTCTCGAGCTGGCGGTCGATAATCTCGACCCTGCTGACGTCATTCTTTTCAACCTGCAATTTGAAGAGCGTGGCGGTGCTGAGCTGTTCGATCCGGCTGAAGACTGGGCCGAACACGTCGATTTTGACCTCAACCCGGACTTCTTCGCAGAGGTGGTGATTGGCCTGGCAGATGAAGACGGCGGAGAAATTAACGACATCTTTGCCCGCGTCCTGCTGTGCCGCGAGAAAGATCACAAACTGTGCCATATTCTCTGGCGCGAATAATAAAAAAGGCTGCCCGCGCAGCCTTTTTTATTTAATCCGGTAAGGCATTTCCACAGCGGTGACAAAACCGCGCGCCGGGTTCATGATTCCCCTGCTGACAATTCGGACATTTGCGTTGCTGCTTGCTGTTCTGGAAGGCGCTGCTCATATGGGTGGTAATTAGCCCCGTTGGTATCGCTATAACTGAATAGCCGATCAGGATAAGAACCGATGCCACAATACGTCCGAGCGGCGTATGCGGGGTAATATCGCCATAGCCCACGGTGGTCACCGTGACGATAGCCCAGTAAACAGACGCATTAAGCGTGGTAAACCCGTATTTTGGCCCTTCGATTAAATACATCAGGGAGCCAAAAACGATCATCACGATAGCAATAAACGAATAGAAGAGAATCAGCTGGTGGCGGGCGCTAACAATGGCGACCCAAAAAACCCGCAGCGACGGCATAAAGCGCAGCAGTTTGAGAATTCGTAACACGCGAATCGCCCGCATTGCGCGCCAGGCAAACACATAATTCAGACTGATCTCAGGCCACAGCCACATGACATACAGCGGCAGGATGGTGGCTAAATCAATAAATCCCCAGAAGCTGAAAACGTATTTCGCCGGATTTGGCCAGCTAATGACCCTCAGCACATATTCCGCGGTAAACACCAGCGTGACAATCAATTCCAGCCAGACGAAAACGTGCCACTCCTCATACGTCATATGGTACTGCGTTCCGGCGCCGGATTCGATAAAGATAATAATGACGCTAATCAGGGCAAATAAACCACACAGGCCTTCGAAACGGCGACCGGAAACCGTCTCAGGATCAAATAAAAGGTGATACAGCCGCTGACGGGCCGACGTGAATAATCGCGACACATTAACCTCGAAAAATAAGGGCTGACATCATGTCAGCCCTTGCGATTATAACGGGTCTACTTTCAGGCAGGAAACCGCATGTCGGAAACTGCCCTCCAGAACCGGCCGTGTTTTTGCACATTCCGGCCCGGCTATTGGGCATCGCGTACGGAATACGCAGCCTGAAGGCGGGTTGATTGGCGAAGGCAGTTCACCTTCCAGAAGCTGAATGGTTTTATTTTTTTCCAGATCGGGATCCGGAACGGGAACCGCAGACATCAGCGCTTTGGTATAAGGGTGCAGCGGATTGTGGTACACCTCATCATACGTACCCAGCTCCACGGCGTGGCCCAGATACATGACCAGCACACGGTCCGAAATGTGTTTTACCACCGCCAGATCGTGGGCGATGAAGATCAGCGACAGCCCCATTTCCCGTTGCAGTTTCTGTAGCAGGTTAACCACCTGGGCCTGGATGGAGACGTCCAGCGCCGAAACCGGCTCATCACAGATAATCAGTTTTGGTTCAAGGATCAACGCGCGTGCGATACCGATACGTTGGCACTGACCGCCGGAAAACTCGTGTGGGTAGCGGTTAATGAGGTTAGGCAACAGACCCACCTTGAGCATCATCGCTTTCACCCGATCGCGAACTTCCTGGCGCGGCATCTTCGGATGATAGGTGCGCAGCGGCTCGGCAATGATTTCGCCAATGGTCATACGCGGGTTCAGGGACGCCAGCGGATCCTGGAAAATCATCTGGATGTCGCTGCGCACGTCGCGCCATTCATCCGGCTTCATCCCCAGCAGATCTTTGCCAAGCCAGGCCACTTTCCCGTCGGTGGCTTTCACCAGGCCGATGATCGCACGCGCAAATGTCGATTTGCCGCAGCCAGATTCACCCACCACGCCCAGGGTCTCCCCTTCGTACAGGCGTAGCGTGACGCCATCCACCGCTTTCAGGGTTTTGGCAGGCTGCCAGAACCACTGTTTACCGTCTTTGATATCGAAATGGACCTTCAGGTCAGCGATTTCGAGCAGCACATTTCTTTTTTCGTCGATTGCGTTCATACCAGCTCCTCCAGCGGCTTAAAGCAGGCGCGCAGACGGCCTGGGACAAACGCTTCCAGCGGCGGTGCGCTGTTACAGATTTCCATCGCATGCAGACAACGCGGCTGGAACGGACAGCCTTTTGGCAGACGCAGCAGGTTTGGCGGGTTACCCGGGATAGTCAGCAGCGACTCCCCTTCCGCATCAAGGCGCGGTACGGCATTCAGCAACCCGATAGAGTACGGATGGGCTGGCTGGTAGAACACATCGCGGGCATTACCGTATTCCATCGTGCGGCCTGCATACATGACTAACACTTTGTCGCAGATCCCGGCAACGACGCCTAAATCGTGGGTGATCATGATGATGGCGGTGTTGAACTCGCGCTTCAGCTCGTTCAGCAACGTCATGATCTGCGCCTGGACGGTTACGTCCAGAGCGGTGGTCGGTTCATCAGCGATCAGCAGTTTTGGCCGACAAAGCAATGCCATCGCGATCATGACGCGCTGGCGCATACCGCCGGAGAATTCGTGCGGATACATGCGCATGCGCTTACGTGCCTCAGGCATTTTCACCGCATCCAGCATTTTGACGGACTCTTCAAACGCTTCGGCTTTACCCAGCCCTTTGTGGAGCATCAGCACTTCCATCAGCTGTTCGCCCACACGCATATAGGGGTTCAGGGACGTCATCGGATCCTGGAAAATCATTGAAATCTGCTCGGCGCGCAGCTTATTCAGCTCATGTTCCGGCAAATTCAGGATCTCTTTTCCGTTAAACGTCGCCGAACCACCGATCACGCCGTTTGATGCCAGCAGGCCCATCAGCGCGAATGCGGTCTGGGATTTACCGGAACCGGATTCGCCCACAATGCCCAGCGTTTCACCGGCACGCAGGTCGAAGTTGAGATCGTTAACGGCAGTAACATCACCGTCGGGGGTTTTAAACGTCACGCGGAGGTCTTTAACGTCCAGCAGTGCGCTGGTCCGCTGTTGCGCCTGTGGCGCGGTTGCCGTTTCAATAATAGTCATGACGGCGCTCCTTAACGGTCTTTCGGGTCGAGGGCATCACGCAGGCCATCGCCGATAAAGTTGAAACAGAACAGGGTGACGACCAGGAAGCCCGCCGGATACAGGAGTAACCACGGTGACACTTCCATGGAGTTTGCGCCATCACTTAACAGAGCGCCCCAGCTACTCAGCGGCTCTTGCGTACCTAATCCCAGGAAGCTCAGGAAAGATTCAAACAGGATCATACTTGGCACCAACAGGGAGGCGTATACCACCACCACGCCCAGCACGTTAGGAACGATATGACGCACCACAATATTGGCGGTAGAAACACCACCAACCTGTGCGGCTTCGATAAACTCCTTACGTTTGAGGCTCAGCGTCTGGCCGCGCACAATACGCGCCATATCCAGCCAGGACACCATCCCGATCGCCACGAAGATCAGCAGGATATTTTGACCAAAGAAGGTCACCAGCAGAATGACGAAGAACATGAACGGGAAGGAGTTCAGGATTTCTAGCAGACGCATCATCACGGAGTCCACTTTCCCGCCGAGGTATCCGGAAAGCGAACCGTAAAGCGTGCCGACGATCACCGCCACCAGCGCCGCCGCGATGCCAACCATCAGGGAGATACGGCCGCCAATCGCCACTCGCACCAGCAAATCACGCCCGGAAGAGTCGGTACCGAAATAGTGCCCGGATTCCATTTCCGGCGCGCTGGACATCATGCCCCAGTCCGTATCGAAATAGGTGAACTGAGAGAGCATTGGCGCCAGGGTGACAAACAGCGCAATAAGCACCAGCACGACCAGGCTGGCAACGGCGGCACGGTTATGCATAAAACGACGGCGGGCGTCCTGCCAAAGGCTACGACCTTCAACCTCCAGCTTTTCACTGAAGTTTTCCAGCGCCTCGCTGTTTTTCTTACTCAACATCATGGCGTGCTCCAGTTAGTAACGGATTTTCGGGTCGATAACGGCATACAGCACATCGACAACGGCATTAAACAGAATGGTCAGCGCGCCCACGAGGATCGTCAGGCTCAGCACCAGCGAATAGTCACGGTTAAGCGCCCCGTTAACAAACAGCTGCCCGATGCCCGGCAGGCCATAAATGGTTTCAATCACCATTGAACCGGTGATAATGCCGACGAAAGCAGGCCCCATATAGGAGAGTACCGGTAACAGTGCAGGCTTGAGGGCATGACGGAAAATAATCCGGCGCATCGGCAGCCCTTTCGCACGGGCGGTACGGATGAAGTTCGAATGCAGGACTTCAATCATTGAACCGCGGGTAATACGGGCGATACTGGCGATGTAGGCCAGAGATAATGCCACCATCGGCAATATCATGAACTTCAGCGCCCCGCCGTTCCAGCCGCCTCCGGGAAGCCATTTCAGGGTTATGGCGAATATCATGACCAGCAACGGCGCAACAACGAAGCTGGGGATAACCACCCCGGTCATTGCGACCCCCATTACGGCGTAATCCCATCGGGTATTTTGTTTTAGCGCAGCGATAACGCCCGCAGTGACACCGAGAACAACGGCCAGGATAAATGCAGCAGCTCCTAATTTAGCCGATACCGGGAAACTGGACGCCACCAGGTCGTTAACGGAATAGTCTTTATATTTAAATGACGGACCAAAATCACCGTGTGCAAGTTGCTTCAGATAGTTGAAGTACTGCGTGGTGATAGGATCGTTTAAATGGTATTTCGCTTCGATGTTGGCCATAACCTCTGGCGGAAGCGTGCGTTCACCGGTAAAAGGACTGCCCGGTGCAAGACGCATCATGAAGAAGGAAATTGTAATTAGAATAAATAACGTTGGAATCGCTTCAAGACAGCGACGCAGGATAAATTTCAACATTGCCCGTACCTTCTGGCGTGTGCCTGATGAATGTTACAAAATAGACACAGTGGGGCAAGCTCGCTCGCCCCACGTATTGCCATTAATGCTTGATAATATAAAGATTCTTAACGGAAATATTATCCAACGGGTCTTTACCGGTATAACCCCCTACCCATGGTTTCACCAGGCGGGCGTTAACGTAGTAGTAAACCGGAACGATCGCAGAGTCTTTATCGAGCTGTTGTTCTGATTTGGCGTACAGATCGGCGCGCTGGGCGTCATCTGCCACCTTCAGGGTTTCGCCAATAAGCTTATCAAACGCCGGGCTCTTATAGTGTGCGGTGTTGTTCGAACTGTCGCTCAGCATGGTGTTCAGGAATGAGGTCGGTTCGTTATAGTCCGCACACCATCCTGCACGTGCCACGTCAAAGGTTCCCTGGTGGCGCGTATCGAGGAAGGTCTTCCATTCCTGGTTTTCCAGCTTCACATTCACGCCGAGGTTTTTCTTCCAGATAGACGCGACGGCAATAGCCAGTTTTTTATGCAGATCAGAGGTGTTGTACAGCAGGCTAAAGGTCAGCGGCTTGTCGGCGGTATAGCCAGCTTCAGCCAGCAGTTTTTTCGCTTCTTCGTTACGTTTTTCCTGGGACCATTTGAACCATTCAGGTTCAACCAGCTTCATACCGTCGGTGTAAGGCGGGGTGTAGCTGTAAGCCGGCAGGTCGCCCTGATTCTTCACTTTATTCACGATAATGTCGCGATCCAGAGCCAGCTTCAGTGCGGTACGAACACGTACGTCGGTGAACGGTGCTTTCTGGTTGTTAATTTCGTAATAGTAGGTGCACAGATACGGATCGACGTGAACTTCTTTCGGGATCTCTTTTTTCAGCTTCTGGAACAGTTCAATCGGCATGTTGTTATAGGTCATGTCGATTTCACCACTGCGGTAGCGGTTTACGTCCGTCACTTCAGAAGAGATTGGCAGGTAGGTGACCTGATTGATAACGGTCTTCGCATTATCCCAATACTGCGGGTTGCGCTCCAGCACCATACGTTCGTTAACGACCCAGTCCTTCAGCTTATATGCACCGTTGGTCACGATATTCGCAGGCTGCGTCCATTTTTCACCAAATTTTTCTACCGCGGATTTTGGTACCGGGGAGACGGACGGGTGAACCAGCAGCTTATAGAAGTACGGAACAGGTTCGCTCAACGTCACTTCAAAGGTATTGGCATCGATGGCTTTTACGCCCAGGTCGGTTACTGGCTTTTTACCCGTGATGATGTCATCGATATTGGCAATATGGCCATACTGGAGGTAACTCGCATACGGGGAGGCGGTATTTGGATCCGCCAGACGCTGCCAGCTATAGACGAAATCTTCGGCGGTAACCGGCGTACCGTCGGACCATTTGGCATCTTTACGCAGATGGAAGGTCCAGACTTTAAAATCTTTGTTGTCCCATTTTTCCGCCACGCCCGGAGCCGGGTGGCCGTCTACGTCAGTCACCAGCAGACCTTCAAACAGATCGCGGTTAACGTTAGACTCTGGAACACCTTCAATTTTGTGCGGATCAAGAGACTGCACTTCCGCACCGTTATTACGTACCAGCGTTTGCTTCTCAGCCAGCTGAACACCAGCAGGAACGTCCGCAGCCATTGCAGCGTTGCCCGCGATTAGCGCAGTTAAAATCCCCGCCGCTACCAGACTTTTTTTTGTGATGATGGACATTGTGTTGATACTCCACTCATTATAATGACTGGCCTTCGCCAGTTGTGTAATCCCCTGTTGGGGCCTGTACAGCGCAGGAGTTTTTTTTGCTACTGTCAGGTTCTTTTTTACTTCTTGCTATCACCGACTTCATTATTACTGACCGCTCGAACGGCGGTCTTGCGTCGATTCTTTACACCTTTCCCCTGTCAGAGAGATGCGTTGGATATCTTACGTGAGGGCTATATGAAAATAGTTCTCATTAACTTGTTTAATGCTGCAAAATATAAGGCCGGAAAGTACCAAATGGTGCCAACTCTCGCCAATACATTTTGCAAATTTGTTAAGCATTTCTCTTTTACGATGGCTGGCATAACTAAGGCGCTAACCCTGACTTACGCCGAAATCAACAAAAAGAGATATAATTCATACAGATAAGAAATTTTGTTGCTACAAACGCGACGACATGGATTAGTTGAACGACTTTTCACGATAATTTAACAATTGATTATTATTTAGCACATTCGTCTGAGTCAGCATCGAAATTACTAATATCATTTCGGTTATCTGTCAGCAAGCCCCAGAGTATCATGTGAGTAAAATAACAGAGGGTTTGAGGGATTTATGCGCGGCAAGGGGAAATGAAAATAAACAACCTCTTGAAAAACAACAAAAGAGAGTTATTAGTAGAACTTATTATGGCTGGCGCCTATTTCAACTTTATTTATATGATTTGCAGATAATCACGTAAAAAAACGGAGCCGCTGGCTCCGCTCTTTCAAATGAAAGTCAGTGTACTAACCCGGGGAAAATACTTTTTATACCGGTAACGATAAATTCGATGCCCAACGCCATTAACAACAGACCCATGATACGGGTAATCACGTTGATGCCCGTTTGTCCCAGCAAGCGAACCAGCCATGGCGCCATACGAAATACGCCCCAGCAGCACAGCGCGAACAGCGCAATGGCGACGGAAAAGCCAATCAGGTGCATCAGGCTGTGGTAGCGCGTACCCCAGACAATGGTGGAACTGATCGCCCCCGGGCCCGCCATCAGCGGCAGTGCCAGTGGCACAACCCCAATGCTCTCGCGGATAGCTGTCTCTGATTTTTCCTGTTTGTTCTGTTTATCCTCCCCCAGCTTGCCGCTGATCATCGACATGGCAATCGTCACCACCAGGATCCCGCCTGCTATACGGAACGAATCAATCGAGATGCCGAAGACCTGAAGAATGGCGTCCCCGAGATAAAGAGACGTAAGTAGGATGATCGCCACCGACAGGTTTGCCGTCAGGTTGGTTTTATTTCGTGCCGCAGCCGTCTGATAGCTGGTCATACTGATGAAGACAGGGATGATCCCTACCGGGTTAACCAGAGCAAACAAGCCGATAAAAAACTTGAAATATGTAGGGAAATCAAAGAGCGTTTGAATCACATTAAGCTCCGCAATTGAGCATGTCCAGGGAGAAACTGCGTGTCATGATAAATCCGCGCTGAAGATACGCTTTTTAGCCGCACACTTCACCAGAAATCTGTTCTTAAACGTTATCAATTCATGATGTTAAACATTTGTGTAATCAATGATATTGCCGCTTCCAATAGTTACTTAATTATTTAACAGTAGAATAATTAGCACAAAATAACCCTGCTGAAAGGTATCAGCTTAGGACAAAATTGATCTTGATCATAATTTTCGTACTCAGAAGTGAGTAATCTTGGTTACGCCGCCAGGGAGATCACCTATCAAAAAGGTATGATGCTAAGGTAAGGCTCTTTTAGTAAATTAGTGAGCTGGAGCAGTGAGTAATCCTTTGTTTTACTGTGTGTTACGCAAGTGGGATCGGCTCTGACTATACTGTCAGACGTATCGAGCGCTGGTTTACTAAAAGAGTTTAAACATTATCAGGAGAGCATTATGGCTGTTACCAATATCGCTGAACTGAACGCCCTCGTCGAGCGCGTAAAAAAAGCCCAGCGTGAATATGCCAATTTCACCCAAGAACAGGTTGATAAAATCTTCCGCGCGGCCGCTCTGGCTGCTGCTGATGCTCGAATCCCTCTCGCTAAAATGGCCGTTGCCGAATCCGGCATGGGTATCGTTGAAGATAAAGTGATCAAAAACCACTTTGCTTCAGAGTATATCTACAACGCCTATAAAGATGAGAAAACCTGCGGTGTGCTGTCAGAAGACGATACTTTCGGCACCATCACCATCGCAGAACCGATCGGCATCATTTGCGGTATCGTTCCAACCACTAACCCAACCTCTACCGCCATCTTCAAATCTCTCATCAGTCTGAAGACTCGTAACGCAATCATTTTCTCTCCGCATCCACGTGCGAAGGACGCCACCAACAAAGCAGCAGATATCGTGCTTCAGGCAGCCATTGCTGCGGGTGCGCCAAAAGATCTCATCGGCTGGATCGACCAACCTTCTGTTGAACTGTCCAACGCTCTGATGCATCACCCGGACATTAACCTGATTCTGGCGACCGGTGGTCCTGGTATGGTTAAAGCAGCATACAGCTCCGGTAAACCAGCCATCGGCGTAGGCGCAGGTAATACCCCTGTTGTGATCGACGAAACGGCAGATATCAAGCGTGCTGTTGCTTCTGTGCTGATGTCTAAAACCTTCGATAACGGCGTTATCTGTGCATCTGAACAGTCTGTTGTCGTGGTTGATTCGGTATACGACGCCGTTCGTGAACGTTTCGCCAGCCACGGCGGCTACCTGTTGCAAGGTAAAGAACTGAAAGCCGTTCAGGACGTGATCCTGAAAAATGGCGCGCTGAACGCAGCTATCGTAGGTCAGCCAGCGTATAAAATTGCTGAACTCGCTGGCTTTAGCGTCCCTGCTACCACCAAGATTCTGATTGGTGAAGTGAAAGTCGTTGATGAAAGTGAGCCGTTTGCTCACGAGAAACTCTCCCCAACGCTGGCAATGTACCGTGCGAAAGATTTTGATGACGCGGTAGAAAAAGCAGAGAAACTGGTGGCAATGGGCGGTATCGGCCACACCTCTTGCCTGTACACCGATCAGGATAACCAGCCTGAGCGTGTTGCTTACTTCGGTCAGAAGATGAAGACGGCACGTATCCTGATCAACACCCCTGCTTCTCAGGGTGGTATCGGTGATCTGTACAACTTCAAACTCGCACCTTCCCTGACTCTGGGTTGTGGTTCCTGGGGTGGTAACTCCATCTCTGAAAACGTTGGTCCAAAACACCTGATCAACAAGAAAACCGTTGCTAAGCGAGCTGAAAACATGTTGTGGCACAAACTTCCGAAATCTATCTACTTCCGCCGCGGCTCTCTGCCAATCGCGCTGGATGAAGTGATTACTGATGGCCACAAACGTGCGCTCATCGTGACTGACCGTTTCCTGTTCAACAATGGCTATGCAGACCAGATCACCTCTGTTCTGAAAGCGGCTGGCGTCGAAACTGAAGTCTTCTTTGAAGTTGAAGCTGACCCAACCCTGAGCGTTGTACGTAAAGGCGCTGAACTGGCGAACTCCTTCAAACCTGATGTGATCATCGCACTGGGTGGCGGTTCCCCAATGGACGCTGCGAAAATTATGTGGGTGATGTACGAGCATCCGGAAACTCACTTCGAAGAACTGGCGCTGCGCTTTATGGATATCCGTAAACGTATCTACAAGTTCCCGAAAATGGGCGTGAAAGCGAAAATGATCGCCGTCACCACCACTTCCGGTACTGGTTCAGAAGTGACGCCATTTGCCGTTGTGACTGATGACGCAACCGGTCAGAAATACCCGCTGGCTGACTACGCACTGACGCCAGATATGGCTATCGTTGACGCCAACCTGGTCATGGAAATGCCGAAATCACTGTGTGCGTTCGGTGGTCTGGATGCGGTCACTCACGCTCTGGAAGCTTACGTGTCCGTACTGGCTTCTGAGTTCTCTGACGGTCAGGCGTTGCAGGCGCTGAAACTGCTGAAAGAAAACCTGCCAGCTTCTTACAACGAAGGTTCGAAAAACCCTGTTGCGCGTGAACGTGTACACAGTGCGGCCACCATCGCGGGCATTGCGTTTGCTAACGCCTTCCTGGGTGTCTGTCACTCCATGGCGCACAAGCTAGGTTCACAGTTCCACATTCCTCACGGTCTGGCGAACGCCCTGTTGATCAGCAACGTTATCCGCTATAACGCCAACGACAACCCAACCAAGCAGACTGCATTCAGCCAGTATGACCGTCCACAGGCGCGCCGTCGTTATGCTGAAATCGCCGATCACCTGGGTCTGAGCGCACCGGGCGACCGTACTGCCGCGAAGATCGAAAAACTGCTGGCATGGCTGGAAAGTCTGAAGGCGGAACTGGGTATTCCTAAATCTATCCGCGAAGCAGGCGTTCAGGAAGCTGACTTCCTCGCTCACGTAGATAAGCTGTCTGAAGATGCATTCGATGACCAGTGTACTGGTGCTAACCCGCGCTACCCACTGATTTCCGAACTGAAACAGATCCTGCTGGATACTTATTACGGTCGTAACTTCACTGAAAGCGATGTCGCAGCCGTAAAAGTTGAAATCCCCGCAGTCGTAAAGGCTGACAAGAAAGCGAAGAAAAACGCTTAGTTGACAGTGTGATAAAAAACCCGCCAGCGGCGGGTTTTTTTATATCTGAGGATCGGTAAAACATTCTTGTTATTTTCGATTCTCGCCCTGTAACGCCGTCAGCGAGCCTACAGCCAGCGCCTCTTTATAATGCTTGCGGCAGACCGAGACATAACGTTCATTGCCTCCTATCACCACCTGCTCGCCATCAGCATAGGGTTTACCCGACTGGTCCAGGCGAAGAACCATACTTGCCTTGCGGCCACAAAAGCAGATTGTTTTCAGCTCAACCAGCTTATCCGACCAGGCGAGCAGATACTGGCTGCCGGCAAATAACTCCCCACGAAAATCGGTACGTAATCCATAGCAAAGAACGGGAATATCCAGCTCATCAACGACCTCTGAAAGCGCATGGACCTGCTCACGGGTCAGGAACTGGCTTTCATCTACCAGCACGCAATGGACAGGCTTAGAGGCATGCTCGGCACGAATGTCCTCCAGCAGGTCCGTTTCAGGGTTAAACAGCCTTGCAGGCGATGAAAGCCCTATTCTTGAGCTTACCTTCCCTGCCCCAAAGCGATCGTCGATTTCGGCGGTATAAACAACGGTACGCATCCCCCGCTCCTGATAATTGTATGAGGATTGCAGTAACGCCGTCGATTTCCCTGCATTCATTGCCGAATAGTAGAAATAAAGTTGTGCCATTGGCCGAAGAACCCTAATCAATGTGAAATATTCCCGATGGATCATTGTACCATATTTTGTACCGTCATCAGCGGCGAGCAGCACACTCCAGCCTGCCATGCACCCGTAAATCCTTCGCGAGTAGCGCAAAATAATGCGTTAAAACAGGCAGTAAAGGCATTAAACACTGACAATAAGGTGAGACCGCAACCAGAGATAACACTTCTTTTTATAGTGTCTTCTTCGTTCATTAAAATTCACTATTTATTAACTATTCCTGGCTTCGCTGCGTTTACACGGGGTAATACAAAAGGCTGATATTTATCAACCGCAACTATAATTCCTGAGGTAAAAGTCACAAAACAAACATGCAAATGACGCGCTTTTGCCGTTTGAAACGATATCTCGCAGCCCCAACAAACAATGAAATTTAAGTTAGCGTAATTAATAATAGCGTCGTTTATTTTGTATTTTTTGAATTCCTTACATTCCCACCTATTGCACAAGTGAAATTAAGGCTCTATTATTAGGACAACAAACCCACCCCCATTATAAGTTTGAGATTACTACAATGAGCGAAGCACTTAAAATTCTGAACAACATCCGTACTCTTCGTGCGCAGGCAAGAGAATGTACCCTTGAGACGCTTGAAGAAATGCTCGAAAAATTAGAAGTTGTAGTTAACGAACGTCGTGAAGAAGAAAGCGCAGCTGCGGCTGAAATCGAAGAACGTACACGTAAACTGCAACAGTATCGCGAAATGCTGATTGCCGATGGTATCGATCCAAACGAATTGCTGAACAGCATGGCTGCGGCTAAAACCGGTACCAAAGCAAAACGCGCGGCACGTCCTGCTAAATATAGCTACATCGATGAGAACGGCGAAGAGAAAACCTGGACCGGCCAGGGCCGTACTCCTGCTGTAATCAAGAAAGCAATGGACGAACAAGGTAAACAACTGGATGACTTCCTGATCAAGGATTAATCTGGAAAGATTCTGAAAAATCCCGCTTAATGCGGGATTTTTTATGCCTGTAATATCCGCCCGAACATCTCCTTACATTCTGTCATATTGTGAGGCTCCGTATTTAACGTCCTTGACAATCCCCCGTCAATTACAGAGTGACAGGCATAAAAAAACCGGTGGGCGACGCCACACCGGTCTTGTTCACAGGCTGGTGAGTTTATTACTTAATACCCACGCTACCTTTGAGCCAGGCTTTAAATTCTTCACCCAGGCTGTTATGGCGAATACCATATTCGACGAATGCCTGCATATAACCGAGCTTATTCCCGCAGTCATGGCTCTTACCTTTCATATGGTAGGCTTCCACGGTCTCTTTCTCGATCAGCATATCGATAGCATCCGTCAGCTGGATTTCATCGCCCGCACCCGGAGGCGTTTTCGCCAGCAGCGCCCAAATTTCAGCGCTCAGTACGTAACGACCAACGACAGCAAGGTTAGACGGCGCGACGTCCGCTTTAGGTTTTTCAACAACGCCAACCATCGGTACGCTTTCGCCAGGTTGCAGGTCAACGCCTTTGCAGTCAACCACGCCGTAAGCGGTCACGTCGTCGACTGGCTCAACCATAATCTGGCTGCTGCCGGTTTCGTCGAAGCGTTTAATCATTTCCGCCAGGTTTTCCTGGGAAAGATCGGACTCGTACTCATCAAGGATCACATCAGGCAGAATAACCGCGACCGGCTCATCACCCACTACCGGGTGTGCACATAATACTGCGTGTCCCAGGCCTTTCGCCAGGCCCTGACGAACCTGCATAATGGTAACGTGTGGAGGACAAATAGACTGCACTTCCTCCAGCAGCTGGCGCTTAACACGTTTTTCCAGCATTGCTTCGAGTTCGAAACTGGTATCGAAATGGTTTTCGATAGAGTTTTTAGATGAATGCGTCACCAGCACAATTTCGGTGATACCTGCTGCAATACATTCATTCACGACATACTGGATTAATGGCTTATCAACCAGAGGCAGCATCTCTTTTGGGATTGCCTTCGTCGCTGGCAACATCCTGGTACCCAATCCCGCCACCGGGATAACGGCCTTTCTGACTTTCGAATTTAGGGCAGCCATTGAAATTCTCCTGAACTGTTCAAGTTTTGAACTTTTATGCATTGAATAACGCTTTGAGTATACAGTCTCAGCCACTAATACGGGTCTGAAAAGAACGCGTTGCCGATCAATTAAGACAAATACGCATGAAACTTGCAGCGATAGTAGCACTGCCAGCAAAAACACAGGTAAAGCAATCTGAAAAATAAAATCTGACTGCTTACTCCGTGGACAACATTAAGCGTAACCGCCCTCCGGCACCCCAAATTTGGCACTGCCAGGAGGTGCAGCGATGGCTAATTTGATTAAGGTAAGTATTTCCCAGCGTACCCAACGGCACGCCGTTACTCACCTGAATATGGTGTTCGCCAGTATTCAGTGTGGCATTTAATCCCGCAGACACCAGAATAAGGTTATTCAACCCGCTGTGATAATAGCCAACCAGAAGCGGGAACTGCCCCGGTAAATTGGCTTGGCGAAAAAGTTGGTTGACCTGTTTTAGTAAACTGCCTAACTCAGGAAGTCGTTGCCCCTGATGGGATAATTGTTCCTGTAGCAATCCATTAAACAGCGCCCGGAGTAATAAGGCCGCCAGAACGCCGTTATCTCCCGCTCGGGTAACATCCAGGCAATAAAAAGCGAGGTCGGAATCCGAGAGCGGCGCAATATCCAGCACCAGTCCAGGCTGGTCAGCCGCTACCAGCTGGCGATAATTTACTCTGCAATGAGAGATATTTTGCTGCACCGGCGGCTGAAGTTCCTGAAGCAGCTTCGCGGCCGCGAGCGGATTACTGACTAAAGCATCCCAGTCCTGGAAAAGACGTTCTTCTTCTTCCACCCGGGAATTGAACATATTGGGATACAGGCAGGCCAACACCGTTTCGCGCAGACGGTTCAAATCTTTAACCGGTTTGAGCAGGATATCCTGCACTCCTAAACGCAACGCCTTAGCAATATCCGCCATATTTTCGGTGGCCGAGATCACCAGTATCGGTGTCTGATAACCTTCATTACGCAGGTTTTCTACAAGCATTAATCCGTCCATGCGCGGCATCTCAAGATCGCAGATCATCAGATCCGGCGCCATGCTGGCCATTTTTTCCAGTGCCTCGACGCCATCTTCGGCAAGGGACGTGGTTGCACCCAGTGAGGATAACCACGAATCCAGTAGCGATCGGAAAACGGGCTCGTCTTCTACTATCAAAATATGTTTTCCGGCCAATGGCTGTGTCATGGTTCCTCCCCTGGCTGACAGTTACTCAATAGTGGCATGCTATTGGTACTATCGCCTGTCAGATTTTGCTGAAGTAATCAAAAAAGTGCTCAACGTGCTGTACGCACAAAAGGCAACAGTTCATCTATTTTCTTTTCGACGGCTAACGAGCCCGCTGCTATGGCGGCCTCAGCCCGGTGGAAATCAAGGGTAGAGATTTGTGGACAATAGGGTTGAATAAGAATATCCGGAGGATCGCCAGCCATACGGTTTCGCTTCAGGCGATTCTCAAGAATTTGAATAGAGGTCGTCATGATTTCAATGGCGTTCGGTGCGGTCACCGCGCGACGGGCAGCCAGGCGCCCTATTCTGCCGCGTAATCGAGCATGCCAGGCAAGTTTCTCCTCTTCCGTGTCATCGCTCTGAAGATTAACCGGCATCAAATCCTGCTGCATAAGGTGAGCGTCGTGCTGTAAATCCACGGCAATGACGATATCCGCCCCCATGGCGCGCGTCAGAGAGACAGGGACAGGATTCACTACGCCACCGTCAACGAGCCAGTAGCCATTGTGAGGCACAGGCGCCATTAATCCAGGCATACTACAGGATGCACGAACGGCGAGATGAATATCCCCTTCGGTGAGCCATAACTCCCTGCCCGTACTGAGGTTGGTTGCAACGGCCCCGAAAGGCATTTGGCAGTGGCTGAAGTCAGCGAGGGGCATTATCTTGCGAAACTGATTGAAAACGCGTTCGCCGCGCAACAGGCCGCCACGCTGCCAGGAGAGATCCATCAGGCGCAGCACATCCCAGTAACTGAAGGAGCGCACCCAGCTTTCAAGCTCCGGGAGCTTACCGCAGGCGTACGCGGATCCGACCAGCGACCCGATAGAACATCCTGCGACAATATCAACGTCAATCCCCATCTGGTTTAAGGTATTGATAACGCCAATATGTGACCAACCCCGGGCTGCACCTGAGCCCAACGCCAGTCCAATTTTTACCTTTCTCATTAGCCCTGTTTTACTTCCCCTGGATTCCCGACATAGCGTCAACGCACCTGCTCAGTTAACATATTGCTACCTTAAGCGTTTAACGCCTTATTTTTTGTTCCAGGAAGAGAATCGTGTCTCAACTCTGCCCCTGTGGTAGCGCTCTGGAGTATAGCCTATGTTGCCAGCGATATCTTTCTGGCAAGCAGGTTGCACCAGACCCGTCACACCTTATGCGCTCGCGGTATACTGCTTTTGTGATCAAAAACGCAGACTACCTGATTAAAACCTGGCATCCGTCCTGCCATGCTGCCGATTTTCGCCAAGAGATTGAAGCCGGATTTGCCAACACCGTCTGGCAGGGCCTCACCGTCTTTGAAGCCGCTCCCGGCCGCGATGCCAACGAGGGCTATGTCAGTTTTGTCGCCCGCTTTAGCGAACAAAACAAACCCGGCGCCATCATTGAACGCTCACGGTTCTTAAAGGACAGCGGGCAATGGTATTATATTGACGGCACACGTCCGCAATTCGGTCGTAACGATCCCTGCCCCTGTGGTTCAGGAAAAAAATTTAAAAAGTGTTGCGGCAGTAATGCCTGACAACTCAGACTTCGCAAATACATAAACAGGATTTCCCGGCGATGCAATCATTACAACGTAAAGTTCTGCGCACTATCTGTCCCGATCAAAAAGGGCTGATCGCACGAATTACCAACATTTGCTACAAGCATGAACTGAATATCGTGCAGAACAACGAGTTCGTTGACCACCGTACCGGTCGCTTCTTTATGCGTACCGAACTGGAAGGCATTTTCAACGACACAACCCTGCTTGCCGATCTGGACAGCGCCCTGCCGGAAGGCTCGGTGCGCGAGCTGAACCCGGCGGGCCGTCGCCGTATTGTCATTCTGGTCACCAAAGAGGCGCACTGCCTGGGCGATCTGCTGATGAAAGCCAACTACGGTGGCCTGGACGTCGAAATTGCCGCCGTCATTGGCAACCACGAGACGCTGCGTACGCTGGTAGAACGTTTCGACATTCCGTTTGAGCTGGTCAGTCACGAAGGCCATACCCGTGAAGAGCACGACAACCTGATGGCTGCTGCGATTGAAGCGCATAACCCGGACTACGTGGTGCTGGCGAAATATATGCGCGTGCTGACGCCATCCTTCGTGGCGCGCTTCCCGAACAAGATTATCAACATCCACCACTCCTTCCTGCCAGCCTTTATTGGCGCGCGTCCGTATCACCAGGCATACGAGCGTGGGGTGAAAATCATTGGCGCAACCGCGCACTACGTGAATGATAATCTGGATGAAGGCCCAATCATCATGCAGGACGTGATTCACGTGGATCACACCTACACGGCAGAAGATATGATGCGTGCCGGCCGTGACGTTGAGAAGAACGTACTAAGCCGTGCGCTGTATCAGGTACTTGCCCAGCGCGTCTTTGTGTACGGCAACAGAACGATTATTCTTTAATCCCTCGGAAAATGAATTGATTAGCTTTACGCCTTTGCGGATAAAAAGCAGGCAAACAGCTTCATTTTCCTAAAGGAATGCTTTACAGGGGCGTCTCATTTGATATGATGCGCCCCGCTTCCAACACGAAGCAGGCCAGTTAAAAGCATTACCCCGTGGTGGGGTTCCCGAGCGGCCAAAGGGAGCAGACTGTAAATCTGCCGTCATCGACTTCGAAGGTTCGAATCCTTCCCCCACCACCATCTCCAGCTTTACCTCAAAATATGAATTACCCCTGGTGGGGTTCCCGAGCGGCCAAAGGGAGCAGACTGTAAATCTGCCGTCATCGACTTCGAAGGTTCGAATCCTTCCCCCACCACCATCACTTCCAGATTCTTAAGCACTCATTCAAGCACAATGCATCATATTTCTCGATGCCGGGAGTAATCCTTCCCTGCCTGTTTTCCCCGGTGGCGCTTCGCTTACCGGAGCTACAAATAGGGTCTGTAGGCCGGGTAAGGCGCAACCGCCACCCGGCATCCGCACGAAACCCTGGATCGGGGACAAAAAAAACCCCGCATATGCGGGGTTGTATTAATACAGCGAATCAGCGACGAGCACGCACAACCTGATATTTGCGCGTCAGGTACTCCACCGGCGCACTCCAGATGTGCACCAGGCGAGAGAACGGGAACAGCACAAACAGGGTCATACCCAACACCAGGTGAACGCGGAAGATGAACGCCACGCCGTCCAGATGCTCAGAGGCGCCCCCGCGGAAGGTCACGACAGACTGCGCCCATCCCACCAGCTTCATCATCTCGCTGCCGTCCATATGCTGCGCAGAGAATGGAATGGTCAGCAGACCAAGCGCACACTGCACCATCAGCAGGGAGAGGATCAGGATGTCCGCTCCGGTCGTGGTAGCCCGCACGCGTGGGCTGAACAGACGGCGTTTCAGCAGCAACAGACCACCCACCAGGGTCATCACGCCGCAGGCGCCACCGGCGAGCATCGCCATCTTCTGCTTCACGTCAATCGGCAGCCACGCTTCGTACATCCAGTGCGGGGTCAGCATCCCCAGGAAGTGACCGGCGAAAATCCCCAAAATCCCGATGTGGAACAGGTTTGACGCCAGGTTCATCCCTTTACGATCCAGCATCTGGCTGGAGGCAGCACGCCAGGTGTACTGGCCATAGTCATAACGCAGCCAGCTTCCCACCAGGAATACGGTGCCCGCGATATACGGGTAAATGTCAAAGAAGAACATATTCAGGAAGTGCATTAGTGCTGTCCTCCGTTAGAGATATTCAAATATTGCGGAGCCACCGCTCCGGCAAAACGACGCTGATGCGCGGAGATTTCAGATTCGCCACAGCTCTGGTCAGCAAAGAATTTCACCTGCTCTTCTTCCCAGACGGCATCCAGTGCTTGTGGGGTATCGTCCCGGGCTTCATCCGCGATTTTTTCCGCCACTTTTTGACTGTCAACCGAGGCGTTAGCCAGTTTCACCAGCAGATCAAACAGGACTGCATAGCTGCTCTCACGTTGCTGGAGACGCGCGCCGAGCAACGCCAGAATGGGAGCTATGTCCTGCAACCCGCCCAGCGCTTTCTCTTTCGGCAACTGCGCCAGATATTCCAGATACAGCGGCAGGTGATCCGGCAGCTCGCGGCTGTCGAGTTGCAAACCGTGCTGCTCGTACTGGGCCATCAGATCCACCATCGCCTGACCACGGTCGCGGGATTCACCGTGAACGTGTTCGAACAACAGCAGAGACGTGGCACGACCCCGGTCAAACAGCTGGCTGTAGTCCGCCTGCGCATCAAGAAGATCGCGCGCCAGCAGATCGCGGAGGAAAACGCCCAGCTTCTGGGCATCCTCTTTATCCAGGTTTTCAGATGACGCGAGTGCATCAAAGAGTTCCTGTTGATGCTGCACAAGCGCAGCATCAGGGTACTCGAGCAGACGCGAAACAATGACGAGTTCAATCATTGGTGCGGCTCCGTTTTGCTGGTCACATCCATCGCGTCGATGCGGCGGCTGTTGAACAGATTGAATTTGCTGTCTGACCCGTGGCAACCGTCGCCAAAGGTAAAGCCACACCCACTTTTCTCAGGGAAGGCCTCGCGAGCCAGTTCACGGTGGCTGCTCGGCACCACGAAACGATCTTCGTAGTTAGCGATTGCCAGATAGCGGTACATCTCCTGCGCCTGCGCTTCGGTCAGACCAACCTCTTTCAGCGCGCGGGTATCGTTCACGCCGTCAACAGTTTCCGCACGTTTGAAGTGACGCATCGCCAGCATACGTTTCAGCGCCAGCAGTACCGGCTGGGTATCCCCGGCGGTGAGCAGGTTGGCCAGATACTGAACCGGGATACGCAGGCTTTCCACGTCCGGCAGAATGCCGTTGCTGCCCAGTTCACCCGCATCCGCCGCAGACTGAATCGGAGACAGCGGCGGCACATAC
Organism: Enterobacter cloacae complex sp. 677-3DZ2D5B; assembly: GCF_004136695.1. NCBI lineage: Bacteria > Pseudomonadati > Pseudomonadota > Gammaproteobacteria > Enterobacterales > Enterobacteriaceae > Enterobacter > Enterobacter cloacae complex sp. 677-3DZ2D5B. Next base: position 139,236 of record NZ_QFLS01000009.1, read on the forward strand.
CAGACCATCGGCAGCGTGCGGTATTCCGGGTGCAGCGGCAGGGCCAGCTTCCAGTCCATCGCCATTTTGTACACCGGAGACTGCTGTGCGGCGTCAATCACGCTCTGCGGAATACCGTCTTTCAGCGCCTGCTCAATGACCTTCGGATCGTTCGGATCGAGGAAGACATCCAGCTGACGCTGATACAGATCTTTCTCGTTCTCGGTGCTTGCGGCATTTTCAATCGCGTCCGCGTCGTACAGCAGCACGCCGAGGTAGCGGATACGACCTACGCAGCTCTCTGAGCAGACGGTCGGCATACCGGCTTCGATACGCGGGTAGCAGAAGATGCACTTCTCAGACTTACCGCTCTTCCAGTTGAAGTAGATTTTTTTGTACGGGCAGCCGGTGATGCACATACGCCAGCCGCGGCACTTGTCCTGGTCGATCAGCACAATGCCATCTTCTTCACGCTTGTAGATGGCGCCGCTTGGGCAGGTCGCCACGCACGCCGGGTTAAGGCAGTGTTCGCACAGGCGCGGCAGGTACATCATGAAGGTGTTTTCGAACTGGCCGTACATCGCCTTCTGCATGTTCTCGAAGTTCTGGTCTTTGGCGCGTTTTTCGAACTCGCCGCCCAGAATCTCTTCCCAGTTTGGACCGCTGGTAATTTTGTCCATGCGCTGGCCGGTGATCAGCGAGCGAGGACGGGCGATCGGCTGGTGTTTGCTTTCCGGCGCGTTGTGCAGGTTCTGATAGTCGTAATCAAACGGCTCGTAGTAATCATCGATGCCCGGCAGATGCGGGTTAGCGAAGATTTTACCCAGCAGCATGGCACGGTTACCCATGCGCGGTTGCAGTTTGCCGTTGATTTTACGGATCCAGCCGCCCTTCCACTTCTCCTGGTTTTCCCAGTCGGTCGGGAAGCCGGTGCCCGGCTTACTTTCCACGTTGTTGAACCAGGCGTACTCCATACCTTCACGGCTGGTCCAGACGTTTTTACAGGTGACTGAGCAGGTATGACAGCCGATGCATTTATCCAGATTCAGCACCATGCCGACTTGTGAACGAATTTTCATTTTACGCTCTCCTGTACCTGGTCATTACCTTCGCCATCTAACCAGTTAATATTCTTCATCTTACGTACCACCACGAACTCATCGCGGTTCGATCCTACGGTGCCGTAGTAGTTAAAGCCGTAGGCCAGCTGGGCATAACCACCGATCATGTGGGTCGGCTTCGGCGTAATACGGGTCACGGAGTTGTGAATACCGCCGCGCTGTTCGGTGATCTCAGACCCCGGCAGGTTAACGATACGTTCCTGCGCGTGGTACATCATGGTCATCCCGGCCGGTACACGCTGGCTCACCACCGCACGTGCCGTCAGGGCACCGTTGCTGTTGAACACTTCAATCCAGTCGTTATCTTCGATACCCAGATCTTTGGCGTCCGCTTCGCTCATCCAGACGATTGGCCCCCCGCGCGACAGGGTCAGCATCAGCAGGTTGTCGCTATAGGTGGAGTGGATACCCCACTTCTGGTGCGGCGTCAGGAAGTTCAGCGCCTTCTCAGGGTTACCGTTTGATTTCGCACCCATCACCGCTTTCACGGAGCGGGTGTCGATTGGCGGACGGTAAACCAGCAGGCTTTCACCGAAGTCACGCATCCACTGGTGATCCTGATACAGAGACTGACGGCCAGAAAGCGTGCGCCATGGGATCAGCTCGTGAACGTTGGTGTATCCGGCGTTATAGGACACATGTTCATCTTCGAGGCCAGACCAGGTCGGGCTGGAGATAATCTTGCGCGGCTGGGCCTGAATATCGCGGAAGCGGATTTTCTCTTCCTCTTTATTCTTCGCCAGGTGCGTATGGTCACGACCGGTAAACTCGCTCAGGGCCGCCCAGGCTTTCACCGCCACGTGGCCGTTGGTTTCCGGGGCCAGGGTCAGGATCATTTCCGCCGCATCAATCGCCGTGTTCAGCATCGGCTGGCCTTTCGCCGGGCCGTCCGCTTTGGTGTAATTGAGCTTGCGCAGCAGGTCCATTTCACTCTGGGTGTTCCAGGCGATCCCTTTCCCGCCGTTACCGATTTTTTCCATCAGCGGGCCGATAGAGGTAAAGCGCTCGTACGTTGCCGGGTAATCACGTTCAACCGGAATAATGTGCGGCGCGGTTACGCCTGGGATCAGGTCGCACTCGCCTTTTTTCCAGTCCTTCACGTCCAGCGGTTGCGCCAGTTCGGCAGCGGAGTCGTGCTGGATTGGCAGCGTCACCACGTCGGTCTCTTTGCCCAGGTGCCCTACACAGACTTCGGAGAATTTCTTCGCGATGTCTTTGTAGATTTCCCAGTCGCTTTTTGATTCCCATGCCGGGTCAACGGCCGCAGACAGCGGATGAATAAACGGATGCATATCCGACGTATTCATGTCGTCTTTTTCGTACCAGGTGGCGGTAGGCAGCACGATATCGGAGTACAGGCAGGTACTGGACAGACGGAAGTCCAGCGTTACCACCAGATCCAGCTTGCCGTCCAGACCGTTGTCTTTCCATTCAACTTCTTCTGGCTTCACGCCGCCCTGCTTGCCGAGATCTTTACCCTGAATACCGTTTTCGGTACCGAGCAGGTATTTCAGCATGTATTCATGGCCTTTACCGGACGAACCCAGCAGGTTAGAGCGCCAGATGAACAGGTTACGCGGATGGTTTTTACCGTTCTCCGGCTGTTCTGCCGCGAAGCGGATTGAGCCGTCTTTGAGGGATTTAACGGTGTAGTCAACCGGTGACATGCCCGCTTTCTTCGCCGCTTCCGCAATGCGCAGCGGGTTCGTGCCCAGCTGCGGCGCAGACGGCAGCCAGCCCATACGCTCAGCGCGCACGTTGAAGTCAATCAGGTGGCCGCTGTAGCGGGATTTATCCGCCATCGGCGACAGCAGTTCCTGGGCGGTAACCGTCTCGTAGCGCCACTGGCTGGAGTGGTTATAGAAGTAGGAGGTGCTGTTCATGTGACGGGCCGGACGCTGCCAGTCAAGGGCAAACGCCAGCGGCTGCCAGCCGGTCTGCGGACGCAGTTTTTCCTGGCCCACGTAGTGCGCCCAGCCGCCGCCGCTCTGCCCGACGCAGCCGCAGAAGATCAGCATGTTGATCAGGCCGCGATAGTTCATATCGAGGTGATACCAGTGGTTCAGACCGGCACCGACGATGATCATGGAGCGACCGTGGGTTTTGTCGGCGTTTTCCGCAAATTCACGCGCGATACGGGTGATCTGCGCGCGTGGCACGCCGGTGATCTGCTCCGCCCAGGCCGGGGTATAAGCCTTCACGTCATCATAGCTGGTCGCGCAGTTTTCATCGTTCAGGCCGCGCTCCAGGCCGTAGTTCGCCATGGTCAGATCGTAGACGGTAGTGACCAGAGCAGTAGAACCGTCCGCCAGTTGCAGGCGCTTAACCGGCAGTTTGTGCATCAGAACGTTTTGCAGCTCAACCTTGTTGAAGTGCTCGGAACCTTCATTACCAAAGTACGGGAAGCCGACATCGGCGATCTCATCCTGGCTGCCCAGCATGCTGAGACGAAGTTCCGTCTCTTCACCCGTGGTGCCGTTACGCTGCTCCAGGTTCCATTTGCCTTTTTCGCCCCAGCGGAAGCCGATAGAGCCGTTTGGCGCCACCAGCTCGCCGTTGCTGTTGCAGGCGACCGTTTTCCACTCCGGGTTGTTTTCCTGACCCAGCGCGTCCACCAGATCTGCGGCACGCAGCATACGGCCTGCGGCGTAATAGCCGTCACGCTCTTCGAGCATCACCAGCATTGGCATGTCGGTGTAGCGACGCACGTAATCGGTGAAATACTGGCTTGGCTTGTCGAGGTGGAATTCACGCAACATTACGTGGCCCATCGCCAGCGCCATGGCGGCATCGGTACCCTGTTTCGGCGCCAGCCACAGGTCGCACAGCTTGGCGATTTCGGCGTAGTCCGGGGTCACGGCAACGGTTTTGGTCCCTTTGTAACGTACTTCGGTAAAGAAGTGCGCATCCGGGGTACGGGTCTGCGGAACGTTAGAGCCCCAGGCGATGATGTAGCTGGAGTTGTACCAGTCAGCGGACTCCGGCACGTCGGTCTGCTCGCCCCAGGTCTGTGGCGACGCTGGCGGCAGGTCGCAGTACCAGTCGTAGAAGCTCAGGCAGGTTCCGCCGATGAGTGACAGGTAGCGCGCGCCGGAGGCGTAAGAGACCATCGACATCGCCGGGATTGGCGAGAAGCCTGCCACACGGTCAGGACCGTAAGTTTTCACGGTGTAGACGTTGGAAGCCGCAATCAGCTCGTTCACCTCTTTCCAGGAAGAGCGAACGAAACCACCGCGACCACGCGCCTGCTTGAAGCTTTTCGCTTTGTCGGCATCTTCAATGATGGAGGCCCAGGCATCAACCGGATCGCTGTGCTGCACTTTCGCTTCACGCCACATTTTCATCAGGCGTTTACGCATCAGCGGGTATTTCAGTCGGTTTGCGCTGTAGAGATACCAGGAGTAGCTGGCCCCACGCGGGCAGCCACGCGGCTCGTGGTTCGGCATATCCGGACGGGTACGCGGATAATCGGTCTGCTGCATTTCCCAGGTCACCAGACCGTTTTTAACGAAAATCTTCCAGCTACATGAGCCAGTGCAGTTTACGCCGTGGGTAGAACGGACAACTTTGTCATGCTGCCAGCGTTGACGGTAACCGTCTTCCCAGTCCCGGTTGGTATCCAGAACCTGGCCGTGCCCATCGGCAAAAGTTTCACCCTTCTGTTTGAAGTAGCGAAACCGGTCCAAAAATTTGCTCATCGGGTATCTCCTGTGTGGAGCCTGTGGCTCTCTAAATCGACATTGCTGATTTGCAGCGAAGGTAACGCTATGAAAGATGGTGAGAATTGATAACGATCAAGACGAAGGGGGACTCTGAGGGGGGGTATTAGATCAAATACCACCAAAGCGGTAGCTGTTAATATTTTTTAACCTTATGATTTATATAGATATATTTTATTTATCGTACAATATGTGAGGCAGAATTTAACATCTTAGGTATTAAGGGGTAGAGACACCTGTTAAGCGATGGCGATCACATCGTTACCTGCGGGTGAGCACGGGTAACGCCATTAGTATGTTGTAACTATTCAGCGATTAAAAAAAGCGCGGCACTCAGGCCGCGCAAACGGATAATCAAGCTTACTTGTTTTTCTTGGTATTACGGCCATATACCAGCCAGGTGATGACCACGCAGGCGATATAGAAGACGAGGAATACTTTCATCGCACCCGCCGGAGAGCCGGTCAGATCCAGTGAGATACCGAACGCTTTTGGAATAAAGAAGCCGCCAATCGCGCCTATCGCAGAGATAAACCCAAGCGCCGCAGCGGTATCGGTGGCGGCTTCACGCATTGCCTGCTCGTCGCTCCCACCCTGCGCTTTCACGCGGTCCATGGTCAGCTTGCGGAAGATGACAGAGATCATCTGGAAAGTAGACGCACTGCCCAGCCCGGCGGTCAGGAACAGCACCATGAAGACGCCGAAGAAGGCAAAGAAGTTACCCCCCTCACCACCCGCAGGCAGCGTCAGGAACAGCAGCGCACAGAAGATGGCCATTACAACAAAGTTCACCAGCGTAACGCGCGTCCCGCCCAGACGGTCGGAGATCATCCCGCCCAGCGAACGTGCCAGCGCGCCGATAAACGGACCGAAGAAGGCAAACTGAAGGATCTGCACGTCCGGGAACTGGGTTTTAGACAGCATGGCAAAGCCTGCGGAGAAACCGATGAACGAGCCGAAGGTCGCCAGATACAGCAACGCCATCACCCACAGGTGGCCACGCTTCAGAACCGGCAGCTGCTCGCTCAGTGACGCTTTGGACGCGGACAGATCGTTCATGAAGAACCACGCCGCCAGGGTAAAGACCACCAGGAACGGTACCCAAATCCAGGAGGCGTTTTGCAGGAACAGCACGGAACCGTCGGGCTGCGTCACACCGCCGCCGCCAAAGGCCGCAAAGATGGAGACAGAGATCGCCAGCGGGGCAATCAGCTGCATCACGCTCACGCCCATGTTACCCAGACCGCCGTTAATGCCCAGCGCGCCACCCTGCTTCGCTTTCGGGAAGAAGAAGCTGATGTTTGCCATACTGGACGCAAAGTTCGCCCCCGCAAAACCGCACAGCAGAGAGATAATCACGAACACGCTAAACGGTGTGGAGGTATCCTGCACCGCAAAACCGAGCCACACGCACGGTATGATCATGATCCCGGTACTGAAAGCCGTCCAGCGACGACCACCAAAGACCGGCACCATAAACGCATAAGGAACGCGCAGCAGTGCGCCTGAAAGCGACGGCAACGCGGTCAACATAAACAGCTGGTCGGTGGTAAAGGTAAAGCCCACTTTTGGCAGGTTAACCGCAACCGCACTGAACAACATCCAGACGCAAAACGCCAGTAACAGACATGGAACGGAAATCCACAGATTACGACTTGCTACACGGTGGCCGCGCTGTTGCCAGAACGCCGGATCCTCTGGACGCCAGTCTGTAATAACGGCACCAGTTTCCCTTTCGGGAGCGGAAGAGTGACTCATAGACACCTCTGATTCTCGAATGATGCTGCAAACATTAGGGCTTTAGAGCGGCGGTAAGTTGATATAAATCAAAGGAAAAGTGGGAGGTTTTGCGGCAAAAAAAAAGCCATCACTCTTAATGAGTAGATGCAAAACGTAAAAAAGGTGTGGTTTTTCACGGTGCTGAGGCATCCCTGCTTCGTCCACCCACTAACCGTTACCTCTCTGGCAATTTAGAGGTAATCCTTTATTGGTATGGGTATACTCCAGGGTATGCACCAGAATAGCGCCATTCCTGCAATCAGGTCACGTCAGGAGCCCGGCAACTCTATGTTAAAAAGATGTTTATCTCCGCTGACGCTGGTTAACCAGCTGGCGCTTATTGTTCTGCTGTCCACCGCTATCGGTGTGACCGGCATGGCTATTTCTGGCTGGCTGGTACAGGGTGTACAGGGTAACGCGCATGCCATCAACGAGGCAGGCTCGCTACGTATGCAGAGTTACCGGCTACTGGCGTCGGTGCCGCTGACGCAGGCTGACCAACCGCTTATCGACGAAATGGAGCGTACCGCATTCAGCCCTGAACTGGAAAGAGCCGCCATCCGTGACGGTCAGCAATCTCAGCTTAAGGCGCTTCAGGGCTACTGGCATACCCAGCTGGAGCCCGGCTTAAAGCGGGCGGAAGACCGGGAAACGGTCGCCCAGGATGTCGCCGGGTTTGTGTCACGCATCGATCATCTTGTCTCCTCATTCGATCGCACCACAGAGTTACGCATTGACCGTGTGGTGATGGTTCACCGCGCAATGGCGCTGTTTATGGGTTTGCTGCTGATTTTCACGGTTATCTGGCTGCGCGCGCGGTTGCTTAACCCCTGGAAACAGCTCCTGGCGATGGCCCGCGCCGTCACACAGCGCGATTTTACCCAGCGCATGCACATCAGCGGGCGCAACGAAATGGCGATGCTTGGCGAGGCGCTCAATACCATGTCGGCAGAGCTATCAGAGAGCTACGCGGTACTGGAACAACGCGTCCAGGAGAAAACCGCCGGGCTTGAGCAAAAAAACGAGATCCTCTCTTTCCTCTGGCAGGCGAACCGTCGCCTGCATATGCAGGTACCGCTTTGCGAACGTCTCTCGCCAGTACTGAACGGCCTGCAAAACCTGACTCTGCTCCGCGATCTTGAGCTTCGGGTTTACGACGTTGAAGATGAGGAAAACCATCAGGAATTTACCTGTCAGTCGGACATCTCCTGCGACGATAAAGGGTGTCATCTGTGCCCGCGCGGCTTGCCGCCGCTTACCACCAGCGGCACGACCCTCAAGTGGCGGCTGATGGACAGCCATACCCAGTACGGTATTTTGCTGGCCACCCTGCCCGCCGGACGTCACCTGAGCCACGACCAGCAGCAGCTGGTCGATACGCTTGTTGAGCAGCTCACGGCCACGCTGGCGCTCGACCGCCACCAGGAGAAACAGCAGCAGCTGATCGTGATGGAGGAGCGTGCCACCATCGCCCGCGAGCTGCACGACTCCATCGCCCAGTCCCTCTCCTGCATGAAGATGCAGGTGAGCTGCCTGCAAATGCAGGACGAAGGCATGCCCGAGAGCAGCAAACAGCTGCTCAGCCAGATCCGCAACGAGCTTAACACCTCGTGGGTTCAGCTTCGCGAGCTGCTGACCACCTTCCGTTTGCAGCTCACCGAGCCGGGGCTGCGCCCTGCGCTGGAGTCCAGCTGTCAGGAGTTTAGTGCCCGGCTGGGCTTCCCGGTGAAGCTGGATTACCAGCTGCCACCGCGTTTTGTCCCCTCTCACCAGGCGATCCATTTGCTGCAAATTGCCCGTGAAGCCCTGAGCAACGTGCTCAAGCATGCCGAGGCGACGGCCGTTACGGTCACCGTCAGCTGCCAGGATAATCAGGTGAAGCTCAGGGTTCAGGATAACGGCCGCGGCGTGCCGGAAAATGCCGAACGAACGAACCATTATGGTTTAATTATCATGCGAGACCGCGCGCAAAGCCTGCGCGGTGATTGCCAGGTTCGCCGGGGAGAGTCAGGTGGCACCGAAGTAGTGGTCACCTTTATACCCGAAAAGCCCCTCATAACTGCTCAAGGAGAAAACCATGACTAATCAGGAACCGGCATCTATCCTGTTGATTGACGATCATCCGATGCTGCGCACTGGCGTTAAACAGCTTGTCAGCATGGCGCCAGATATCACCGTCGTCGGGGAAGCCAGCAACGGCGAACAGGGTATTGAACTTGCCGAATCGCTCGATCCTGATTTGATCTTGCTCGATCTCAACATGCCGGGCATGAATGGCCTGGAAACCCTCGACAAGCTGCGGGAGAAATCCCTCTCTGGCCGGGTGGTGGTCTTCAGCGTCTCAAACCATGAAGAAGACGTGGTCACCGCCCTCAAGCGAGGGGCAGACGGCTATCTGCTGAAAGATATGGAGCCGGAAGATCTGCTCAAGGCGCTGCAACAGGCTGCCGCAGGCGAGATGGTGCTGAGTGAAGCGTTAACGCCGGTACTGGCCGCCAGCCTGCGTGCGAACCGCGCCACGTCTGACCGCGACGTTAGCCAGTTGACCCCGCGCGAGCGTGACATTCTGAAGCTGATTGCCCAGGGGCTGCCGAACAAAATGATCGCCCGCCGTCTGGACATCACCGAAAGCACGGTCAAAGTGCATGTTAAACACATGCTGAAAAAAATGAAGTTAAAATCCCGCGTCGAAGCCGCCGTCTGGGTGCATCAGGAGCGCATTTTTTAACTTACTCATCCGGCAGCAACTTCCACCGTGGATCGTCGGCAGGCATTGCGACGAGCGGTTGCACCACGGAAAGCGTGATCTCATTGGAGGAGACACGCTGCCCATCCTTATCTTCCACCACGGCCGTTAGCCGCCATGCGTTTTTCGCCCCTTCTGAATCATCCCATGCAGGCATGATCACACTCCAGCCATCGCTGCTGTTGCCGTTTGCCGGTGAGGTCAGGCTGAGCGCCTGGGTATCACCCAGCCAGTGGATCTGCCGGATACCGTGCTTGCTGCGAATTTGCAGCTTCAGCATCACGGTTTCGCCTGGCTTAAGATCCCACGGCGGCGTGGCCAGATATACCGAGAGGGTTTTGCGCTGACGGAATTCCATCACGGGCAGATTATCGCGCTCAGGTGAATCATAGCGGCTGCCCCGCAGCGAGCGCGTCGCCGCCACTTCTCCGGCGGAAAGCTGTTTCGCCAGCGGCACGCCAAAGCGATAGTTGAGCTTCAGCCCGAGGTTATTCTGGCTAACGCCGCTCTCCCCCTGCTTATGGGCAGCCGTCAGGGTGACCAGCGGAACGGGGGTATAGTTCAGCCCCAGGTTGACCGCAACCGGATTGTGATACCCCGTACCGCTGTTAAACAGATCGACGTTATCGCCAAAATACTGTTCAAAGCTGACGCTGGTGTTCAGGTGATGAAACCAGGGAAGCCAGGCTTTGGCCGTTACGTCGTACCCGCGCGCCATGCGCTGCTCGCGGATGTCGGAACGCGGCTGCCAGCCAGCGAACGGCTGGTAGTAATTGGCCGACAGGCGCAGGTTTTCACCCCACGCCTCTGCGCCCAGCCCGGCACGTTGCAGGTTGTCTTGCAGCAGGTTGTCGTAAAAGGTGTTGTAGCCCAGCAGCCAGTTTCCGGCAACCCAGCGCTGCCCGATCCCGACATTGCTCACCAGCCCATCTGTCTGCTGCGTCAGGCCAAGCTGGCTCCAGCTCAGATAACGGGTGTTGTCGTTCCAGGGGATAAACCAGCTACCGCTGCTGCCGTTAAAGTTGCCGTCGTCATCCACCAGTACATTGACGTTGGCGTTTCCCCAGGGTGAAAGCCAGGATTCAATCTGCTCGTTGACTTCACCGCTGACGGCATCCCGCACTTTGCCAAACGCGAACTGTCGCGCCTGCTGCCCGGCCGTCAGGCCGTTATCGGTCATACTGGCTTCACCGAAGGCCTTTGCCATTTCAGCCAGATGCTTTTCGCCTTCGGTGGTCGGTTGCGCCATACCGAGATCCGGCAGGCTATCGCCGTTATTATCAAACGGATTCTGCGCCTGCTGCACGAAGGATTTCGGCGCACCGTGAAGGGCTCCAGCCGTAAAAAGGGGGAGTAACAGCAAAAAACGGATGCGGGACGATACAGCCTTCAACGTCGTCAATCAGAACCTGTGTTTATGAACAAACACTTATTATGTTAACGCCATAAGCCCTGAAAACCAGTCTTAACAGAAATTTCAGGAATATCCTGAAAAGATTTGTCGGGTGGCGGCTTCGCCTTACCCGACCTACAAATTCGTACCGGTGCGAAGCCGCCAACCGACGCCCTTGCACTATTATCCCAACAGCGCTTTCAGCTCCGGCACGCAGGAGCCGCAGTTCGTGCCGCAGCGCAGCTTCACGCCCAGCGCTGCGGCAGAATCACAGCCTCCGGCTATCGCCTTACGTATCGTATTTTCACCCACGCTGAAGCAGCTACAGATAATTCGCCCGGGATCGGCATCTTCGCCCGGCCGTTGTCCGTGCAGCAGCGCATGGCGTTCAGCGAGTTGTACGGGTGCAGCAGCAAAGGCTTCTTCAATAAACGCATGCGCCAGCGCCGGCAGCGTATGGCCCTCCCAGTAGCCCAGCATCAGCTCGCCGTGATGCCAGGCGAGCACGCTGCTGCGTTCTCCCGTCTGTGCCACCTGTAACTGCCAGCCCCGACCGCTGGCGTACGCCCTGACCCACGACAGCAACGGCTGCTCCCCCGCCACCGTCAGACGTGAGGCTTTACGCCACCAGCAGACCGACGGCGGCAGCGCTGGCAGCTCGCGGGCATACAGTTCACCCTGCCAGGCCGGTAGCCAGGGCATGATCCTCACCGCGGTTTGTTTACTCTCCGGCTGGCCGGAACCAGCATCAATCCGCCCTTCTACCAACGCATTGACCTTCCCCTGCCGTGCAAATTGCGCGTTCCAGTGCATCGGCGCAAACAGCTCGCCCGCACGCTGCGCGGTGGAGATACGTACTCTGGCAACCATCACCCCGCGCGGGGAGCTTATCCGCGCCAGCTGGCCGTCAGTCAGCCCAGCGCGCGCCGCATCGGTTGCGTTCATCTCAACAAAAGGCTCATCAATATGCTGCATCAGGCGCGGAACATACCCCGTGCGCGTCATGGTGTGCCACTGATCGCGGATCCGCCCGGTATTCAGTATCAAGGGGTACAATTCGTCGACGCCTGCCCCATGCGAGGAAGGATCAACCGGTACAAGATTTCTTTGCGGGAAATCACCGGCATGCCACTGATAAGGCGCCAGCGCGTCCCACGCCTCTCGCGACAGCGACGCCAGTTCGCGCAGGTTTAGCGCCCGTTCGCCGTTATTTTCAAACGCCGTCAGCGCCGCATGTTCACAAAATATCTCCTGAGGGTGTTCCCAGGCGAAGGCATCGCCATAACCGAGCTGGTCTGCCATCCGGGCGATTATCCACCAGTCCGGTCTGGCCTCGCCCGGCGCAGGCAGAAAGGCACGCTGGCGGGAGATACGGCGTTCAGAATTGGTCACCGTGCCGTTTTTCTCGCCCCAGCCCAGGGCGGGAAAACGGATATGGGCAAACCGGCTGGTGTCCGTCTCCTGCATCACCTCAGATACCATGACCAGCGGGCAGGCTGCCAGAGCCTGACACACCGCGTGGCTGTCGGGAAGCGACACGGCAGGGTTGGTGCCCATGATCCACACCGCCTTCACCTCGCCGCGGGCAATAGCGTCAAACAGTTCCACCGCCATCAGGCCCGGGGTCTGCGCCAGCCGTTCCGTTCCCCAGAAACGCGCCACGCGCGAAAGATCGTCCGGCTCGAAGTTCATGTGCGCCGCCAGCTGATTCGCCAGCCCGCCCACTTCCCGCCCGCCCATGGCATTTGGCTGTCCGGTCAGCGAAAACGGGCCGCAGCCAGGACGGTTGAACTTCCCGCTGGCAAGATGCACGTTAATGATGGCGTTACACTTGTCGCTGCCGGTGGAGGACTGGTTGATCCCCATGGTGTAGAGCGTGATCGCGCGTGGCGCGGTGATAAACCAGTCGTAGAAGGTGCTAATCTCGTCTGAAGGCAGATCGCAAAACGCCGCCACGCGAGGGATCGGCCACTCGCCCCGCCCCTGAATCAGATTGAGCAACCCCACAAACAGCCCGGCGTCGCTGCCGGGTCTGAGCGCGAGGTGGAGATCGGCGATATCGCAGGTGGCGGTTTTACGCGGATCGATCACGACCACTTTCATCTGCGGATTGTTGTGTTTTGCCTGCACCAGCCGCTGATACAGCACCGGATGCGTCCAGGCCGCGTTTGAGCCAACGAGTACCACCAGATCGCTGTTTTCCACGTCCTCGTAGCTGCACGGCACCACGTCTTCACCGAAGGCGCGTTTGTAGCCCACCACCGCCGATGACATGCACAGCCGCGAGTTGGTATCAATGTTCGCCGCCCCGATAAAGCCTTTCATCAGCTTGTTGGCGGCATAGTAATCCTCGGTCAACAGCTGGCCGGAGGCATAAAACGCCACCGCCTGCGGCCCCCATTCGTTGATGATGTTCCGTAGCCGCTCGCCCGCTTCGCCCAGCGCCTGCGGCCATGCCACCTCCCGGCCATCGACCACCGGGCGCAGCAGGCGTCCCTGCAACCCCGTGGTTTCCCCGAGGGCAGATCCTTTTACACACAGACGACCGAAATTCGCCGGATGAGTTTCATCCCCCCGAATGCTCACCTTTTCACCGTCTGCGCTGGCGACCACGCCGCAGCCCACCCCGCAGTAAGGGCACGTTGTCCGGGTTTCGGTCATGAGGCCTCCGCACGCATCACCAGCTCTTCATTTCCAACCCATACCTTGCCGTTTTCAATTTTTACCGGCCAGGCGCGCACCACGGGTTCGCCATTCTCCACCTGACAGCCGTCGCGCAGACGAATACGTTGCTTGTAGAGCGGCGAGATCACCACCGGTTCCCCCGCCGCATCGCCGAGGATGCCGCGTGAAAGCACGTTCGCGCGGCTACCCGGCTCCCGATCGTCGAGGGCATAAACGTTTTTGCCAAAGCGGAACAGCGCAATCGGTTTGCGCCCAAGATGCGCACCGATGCCCGCCTGCTCCGGGATCTCATCGATATTACAAATTTCCTGCCAGCGCTTGTTCTCCTCCGCGGCGGGGACGTTCACCGCAGTGCGGAACAGCGCCAGGCGATCAGGATCGTTGAGGGTGGTTTGCCATTCGCACTGGTAGGTCTCCACCACCCGGGCCATCTCCTGCTCCAGCTCGTGGGCGATCCCCAGGCTGTCGTTGAGGATCACCTCGCGCAGATAGTCGAGGCCGCCTTCCAGGTTATCCATCCAGGTACTGGTACGTTGCAGACGATCTGCCGTGCGAATGTAGAACATCAGGAAACGGTCAATGGTGCGGATCAGCGTTTCGTCGTCCAGATCGCTGGCGAAGAGGTCCGCGTGGCGCGGCTTCATCCCGCCGTTGCCGCACAGATAGAGGTTCCAGCCTTTGTCCGTGGCAATCACCCCCACGTCTTTGCTCTGCGCCTCTGCGCACTCACGGGTACAGCCGGAGACCGCCATTTTGATTTTGTGCGGCGCGCGCAGGCCCTTGTAGCGGTGCTCCAGCCTGACCGCGAGGCCGGTGGAATCCTGCACGCCGTAGCGGCACCAGGTCGACCCGACGCAGGATTTCACCGTGCGCAGAGATTTCCCGTAGGCATGTCCGGTCTCAAACCCGGCCTCCACCAGCGCCTGCCAGATTTCCGGCAACTGTTCGAGCGTGGCGCCAAACAGGTCAATACGCTGCCCGCCGGTAATTTTGCTGTAAAGGCTATAGCGTTTCGCGATCTGGCCGATGGCGATCAGCCCGTCGGCGGTCACTTCACCCGCAGGCATCCGCGGGACGATGGAGTACGTTCCGTCCTTCTGAATATTGGCGAAAAAGCGGTCGTTGGTGTCCTGCAACGGCAGATGCGCCGGTTTCAGCAGATACTCGTTCCAGCAGGAAGCCAATACCGATCCCACCAGCGGCTTACAGATCTCGCACCCGTGCCCCTGACCGTAGCGGCTGATAAGCTGGTCAAAAGTGCGGATATGGTTGACGCGCACCAGGTGGTAAATCTCCTGACGCGAGTACGGGAAGTGTTCGCAGATATCTTTCTTCACCTCCACGCCCTGCTCCGCAAGCTGGAACTCCATCACCTGCTTCACCAGCGCGCTACAGCCTCCGCAGCCGGTCGCCGCTTTAGTGCACTGCTTAATGGCGCCGATATCCGTTGCGCCCGCGCTTACCGCCTGGCAGATATCCCCTTTGCTGACGTTATGACACGAACAGATCTGCGCGCTTTCCGGCAGCGCCGCCACGCCCAGCGCTTTCGGCGCGCTGCCTGACGATACGGGTAAGATCAGCGTTTCCGGTTCTTTTGGCAGGCTGATGCCGTTGAGCATCATCTGCACCAGCGTGGCGTATTCGCTGGCATCGCCCACCAGCACGCCACCCAGCAGGGTTTTGCTGTCGTGGCTGACCACAATTTTTTTGTAGATTTGCTGCGGCCCGTGCGTCCACTGGTAGCTCAGCGCGCCCGGCGTGCGCCCATGGGCATCGCCAAACGACGCCACATCCACGCCCAGCAACTTGAGTTTGGTACTCATATCCGCGCCGGTGAAGCGCTTCTCCTCACCCGCCAGCACAGCGGCGGCCACGCGCGCCATCTGGTAGCCCGGGGCCACCAGGCCAAAGATTTTTCCCTCCCACAGCGCGCATTCGCCGATAGCAAGCACGTCCGGATCGGAAGTCCGGCAGCCGTCGTCAATACAGATACCGCCGCGCTCGCCGATAACCAGCCCGCTGCTGCGCGCCAGCGCGTCCTGCGGACGAATACCGGCAGAGAAGACCACCATGTCCGTTTCCAGCTGTTCACCATCGGCAAAGCGCAGCACCAGCCCGTCGTCTGCGGTGGCAATCTCCGTCGTCGATTTACTGGTGTGCACCCCTACGCCCAGCGCCTCAATTTTCTTGCGCAGCATTGCCGCGCCGTCGCTGTCGAGCTGCACCGCCATCAGGTTCGGCGCAAACTCCACCACGTGAGTTTCCAGCCCGAGCTGCTTAAGTGCATTCGCCGCCTCCAGACCCAGCAGGCCGCCGCCAATCACCACACCGCGGCGAGAGCCTGCCGCATGGGCCGCAATGTTGTCCAGATCGTCGAGGGTGCGGTAGACAAAACACCCCGGCAGATCGTTGCCCGGAACGGGTGGTACGAACGGGTACGAGCCGGTCGCCAGCACCAGCTTGTCCCAGTGAGTCTCATGGCCACTGGCGGTACGCACTACGTGTGCATCACGATCGATAGCAACGATCTGCTGGGAGAGGCGCAGCTCAATGCCGTTATCGGCAAAGAACTCCCCCGCCACCAGCGAGAGCGAGTCCGCGCTGCGTCCGCCAAAATATTCCGACAGATGCACGCGGTCATAGGCGGCATAGCGCTCTTCGCCAAAAACAATAATCTGATACTGCTGATGCAAATTGCGGTTAACGCAGTCTTCGAGGAAATGATGGCCGACCATACCGTGCCCAACCACCACCAGAGTAGGTTTTGTCATAGCGTTCTGTCCTGCAACCTGCGGTTGCGTTGTGAAACGATCGAACAGCCAGTCCGCGTGGGCGGGCGCAGCCGTTGCCAGTAAATCGGTAAAGGTTGCCGCGCTGCGGCAGTCACCCAGCAGCAGCACGCCAGCCAGCGCCCCCTGATGGATCAGTAAACGTCGATAGTGACGGGTCAGCGGGTCCCATGAACTCCAGACCACATCGTCCGCCTGCGCCGTCGCGCGCCCGAGGCTGAACAGCTCCACGCCGGTCACCTTAAGGCGCACGCCGTTGTCGGTCAGGGTAAACGGCGCGGTGACCTCCCCGGCCAGCCGCGCGGCAAGAATATCCGCCTGCGCCAGACAGGGGGCCACCAGGCCAAACGTCTGGCCGTCAATTTCGCAGCACTCGCCGATGGCGTAGATACCCGGCACGGAGGTTTGCATCTGCTGATCCACCACGATGCCGCGCGCGCAGCGAATGCCGCTGGCATTTGCCAGCGCAACGTTGGGCTGCACGCCGGTTGCCAGCACCACGCGCGTGGCGGCAATGCGGCGTCCGTCGAGCGACGTCACGGCATCGTCAGCGATGGCGGTGATGCCGGAGGCGAGTTCACAGCTAACGCCCCGCGCCGCCAGCGCCTCTTCCAGCAACAGTCCCGCCTGCTGATCCAGCTGCTGTTCCATCAGCCACGGACCGCGATGCACGAGCGTGACGTTGTCACCCTTGCGCGCCAGCGCTGCCGCTGCCTCCACGCCGAGTACGCCGCCGCCCAGCACTACCGCCGGCCCGGAGATATTCTGGATGGCGCGGGTTTCTGCCAGGGTGCGAAAGGTGAACACATGCGGCGCATCGCCGCCGGGGATCGGCGGCACAACAGGGGTAGAACCGGTAGCAAACACCAGCGCATCCCAGCCCAGCGTGCAAGCAGAGGTATGCACTTCACGCGCGTTGACGTCTACTGCGAGCGCCGTTTCTCCTCGCAGCACCGTCACGCCTCGTGCCGTGTACCAGTCTTCATCGTGCAGACAGATGTGCTCCGCCTGCTTTTCGCCACCCAGCACTGGCGAAAGCTGGATGCGGTTGTATGCCTGCTCCGGCTCGTCACCGATGACGGTGACAGCGAAACGACCGGGAACACGCCCGGTGAGCGACGCAATCAGCCGGGTTGCCGCCATACCATTACCGATAATGACCAGTCGCATCGTGCCCCCTCATTACGCCGCTTTCGGCTGTTTTTCGTAGAGGAAATGGAGGATCTGCTGGCGCATGTGGTGATAGCGGCTGTCGTCCGCCAGCTGCACCCGGTTGCGCGGGCGCGGCAGATCGACGCGCAGGATCTCACCCACGGTGGCCGCCGGGCCGTTGGTCATCATCAGTACGCGGTCAGAGAGCAGTACCGCCTCGTCCACGTCGTGGGTGATGAGCACGATGGTGGTATTCAGCGCCTGCTGGATCTGCATCACCGAATCCTGAAGATGGGCACGCGTCAGCGCATCGAGCGCGCCAAACGGCTCATCCATCAGCAGCACTTTCGGCTTCATCGCCAGCGCGCGGGCAATCCCGACGCGCTGCTTCATGCCGCCGGAGATCTCCCCGGGATGCTTGTGCAGCGCGTGGCCCATCTGCACCCGGTCGAGATTGTGCTCAATCCACGCTTTGCGCTCGGCCTTACTCATGGTGTGACGGAAGACCTGATCTACCGCCAGCGCCACGTTGTCGAAGCAGGTCAGCCACGGCAGCAGCGAATGATTCTGAAACACCACCGCGCGCTCTGGCCCCGGCCCGGCGATTTCGCGGTTGTCGCAAATCAGCCCGCCTTCCGTCGGCAGCGTGATCCCGGCGATCAGGTTTAACAGCGTCGACTTGCCGCAGCCGGAGTGACCAATCAGACTGACGGTTTCGCCCTCGTGGATATCAAAAGAGACGTTTTGCAGCGCCAGAAACTCGCCGCTGGCGGTGGAAAAACGCTGGCTCACGGCCTGGACCTGAATTAACGGTTTCATCTTCACTCCTTATTTTTCCTGCCAGCTAAAGCGACGGGCGATCAGCATCAGCCCCTGCTCCAGCAGCAACCCGACGACGCCAATGATGACGATGGCGATGAGAATGTTTTCGACGTTGAGGTTGTTCCACTCATTCCAGATCCAGAAGCCAATGCCTAAACCTCCGGTGAGCATCTCGGCGGCGACAATCACCAGCCAGGCAATGCCAATGGAAAGACGTACCCCGGTCAGCACCGCAGGCAGCACGGCCGGGAAAAGAATGCGGCGCATGATGGTCCACTCTGAGAGTTGCAGCACCCGGGCCACGTTGAGGTAGTCCTGCGGAATACAGCGCACCCCTTCGGCGGTGTTAATGACCATCGGCCAGATGGAGCAGATAAAAATAGTCCAGCTCGATGCAGGCTCCGCTTTCTGGAACAGCAGCAGGCCGATAGGCAGCCAGGCCAGCGGGCTGACCGGACGCAGTAGCGCGATCAGCGGGTTGAACATGCGGGAGAAAAAGGTGAAGCGGCCAATCAAAAAGCCCAGCGGAATGCCCGCCAGCGCCGCCAGACCGAAGCCGATGGCGACGCGCTGCAACGACGCCAGCACGTTCCAGCCAATGCCCATATCGTTTGGCCCGTCGCGATAAAACGGATCGGCAAACAGGGTCATGGCCGAATCGAGCGTGCTGAGCGGCGTCGGAAAGCCTTTACTGTTTATCGCCGCCAGCTGCCAGAGCACCACCAGCAGGCCGAGACCGAGCAGCGCCGGGATGACGCGCTGTAAAAAATCATTCATCCGACGCGTAAACGCGGGCGCACGACGGCGAACCTGTAACGGAGGCAGGACTATCACTTCCCCGCTCTCTGACGTCTCTTGTGGTTTTGTATTTTGCAGATGCTGCATACTCAGGCCCCTTTACGGTAAATGGCGAAGCGGTTGGCGTACCCTTCCGGATCGGTGCCGTTCCAGACGGTGCCGTCCATCAGGGTGCTGCTGCGATACGGTGATGACGGTGTGGACATGCCGCCCACGGCGGTCGCGGCATCCTGCCAGACCGCGGTCTGGTTAATGCGCTGTGAAATGCCCGCGTAATCCGGCGCGGCGTTGAGCAAGCCCCAGCGGCGGAACTGGGTTAAGAACCACATGCCGTCGGAGAGATACGGGTAGCTCACGGCACCCTCGTTGAAGAAACGGATCGGGTGCGCATCCTGCCAGCGCTGACCGACCCCGTTGTCGTACTCGCCGAGCATGCGTCCGGTGAGATACTGTTCCTTGCAGTTGAGCCAGGCGCGGCGCGAGAGGATCTGCGCGGTTTCGCGTTTGTTTTCCGCTGACGCCTCGATCCAGCGCGCGGCTTCCATCACGGCGCTCACCAGCGCCCGTGCGGTGTGCGGATTTTTCGCCACCCAGTCGCGTCGGGTGCCGAGGATCTTTTCCGGGTGATCGGCCCAGATGGACTGTGACGTGGCGGCGGTAAACCCGATGCGGTCGTTAATCGCCCGCGCGTTCCACGGCTCGCCAACGCAAAACCCGACCATGTTGCCAATGCGCATGTTCATCACCATCTGCGGCGGCGGCACCACCACGGTGCGCACGTCGTCAAACGGGTTAATCCCCGCGCTGGCCAGCCAGTAGTAGAGCCACATGGCGTGCGTTCCCGTCGGGAAGGTATGCGCGAAGGTGTAGGTTCCCGGCGCCTGCTGCGCAATCAGCTTTTTCAGCCCGTCGAGGTCACGAACGCCCTTCTCCGCCAGATCGCTGGAGAGCGTAATGGCCTGACCGTTCTGGTTGAGGGTCATCAGGTTCGCCATCTGCTGCGGCTTGCCCGCGATACCCAGCTCCAGACCGTACAGCAGGCCGTAAAGAATGTGCGCGGCGTCCAGTTCGCCCGCCACCAGCTTGTCGCGCACCGCCGCCCAGCTCGCCTCTTTGGTCGGCACAATAGTAATGCCGTGTTTTTTATCGAACCCCTTCAGGGCCGCGATAACCACGGGCGCGCAGTCGGTCAGAGGTATAAACCCGATACGCACGGTATCCTGCTCCGGCTTATCTGACCCCGCCGCCCATGCGGCCTGCATGACACCCGGCAACAGCATCGCACCACTCGCCAGCATGCTGGCCTGCAATAACCGCCGTCTCGACAAATCCGCCATAATTGCTCCTGAAAAAAGGCAAAAAAAAGCGCCCGACGGTGCTGAAGCACCGCTGGACGCCTTTATCCTGAAGACGCATGCACCGCCGTTGGCGCATCGTCGAAAATGGTTAATCTGTTAATGCAAAGGTAATGCCAGCTTTTCATCCCCGGCGTTACGGGGTTTCTGCAAGAAGAGCGCTGTATTACGCATCTCAATCAGGCATCAATTGCCCACTGACTGTGCAACTACTCCCCAGGGGGTATCTTCCACAGATTTTTCACCGTAAGCAGCGCACGGGCGATATCTACCATGCGTTGGTTTTTATCCATCGCCATTTTGCGCAGGGCGGTCCACGCCTGCTCCTCGCTCATGTTCTGGTGCGTCATCAGCACGCTTTTGGCTTTGTCGATGGTCTTACGCTCCTCCAGCGTGTCGCGCAGGGAAGCAAGCTGACGGGAGAGTTGCTCAATTTCACGCGCCTGCTGGCGCACCAGCGGCAGCAGCGGTTTATCCGGAAATCGCGCCAGGATATCGTCGTGTTCATCGTCTGCGTGCAAATTTTCGCTATAGCGGCGCTCCTCAACTGCCGTCATCAGATCGGCAATTGCCACCTCCTCCAGCGTGCGCAGGTGCTCAAGGCGCGCGGTTTGCAGGGCAAACCATTTGAGGGCGGTATCACCGTTATCTGCCGGAGGCTGGCGGGTGCACGCTTCACGCCTGAGTTTTTCAGTCTCCAGACCCGGCTGGCAGTTGAGGATAAACGTCTCCTGCACGTCTGGAGTGCAATGGGAGATAAAAACCTCAAAGCAGGCCTGCTGGCCATCAATGCGATCCACCAGCCGCTGGCGGGTTTCATCGTCAAAGAATCCCTGGGTGAAACCAATAGCCCCCAGCGCCCGCTCTTGTCCCACAAGTTCTTTGCCCTGCATCAGGCTGTAAAGGGCCACAAATCGGCCCGCGATGTGCGGATCGTCAATGCTGTCGCTGAGTTGGGGTACGATACTGAGCAAATGTCGCAGTATGCGGCTGTAATGTTCCATCGCCTGCGGCGCGGTGACGCATTGACCTGTAACGCCATCACGCAGCGCCGTCAGCGTCTCAAGGCCGTGCAGTGCGCTGGCAATACGTTCGCAGAGGGCGCTGCCCGGGAGCGGTTCGTTAAACAGAAGGTGCAATGCGGCAAGGTTTTCATCCACCAGGGCCCTGCTGGCCTGGCATTCAGGCGCGTACAATTTGCCCTGCGAGCAGAGCCAGACATTTGACGCACCGCGCTCGCACTGTAGCATATGCACCAGTCGACTGATGCCGTTCACCAGTGCGCCCAGCTGCGCCAGTCTGCCGAGCTGTTCCTCGCGCAACATTCTCGCACGCTGGAACCATTCGGTTGCGCCAGGGGAACTGCCAGCCACTATCGTCATCGTTTCTCTCCCCGATACGTATTCTTCGGTACGAGAAGCAATATTCGTGCCTTTTCAAAGAACAGGAGTCAACATGCAGAAGATTGTGATCGTCGCCAACGGTGCGGCCTACGGCAGTGAATCCCTTTTTAACAGCCTGCGCCTGGCAATCGCGCTGCGCGATAAGGAGAGTGAGCTGGAGCTGCGCCTCTTTTTGATGTCCGACGCCGTCACGGCCGGGCTGAAGGGGCAAAAACCCGCAGAGGGCTACAACATTCAACAAATGCTGGAGATCCTGACCGCGCAAAACGTTCCGGTCAAACTGTGCAAAACCTGTACCGACGGGCGCGGCATTACCGGGCTGCCGCTGATTGATGGCGTGGAAATTGGTACGCTGGTGGAGCTGGCTGAATGGACGCTTTCCGCCGATAAAGTATTAACTTTTTAATAATAACCCGCTAAAAATATTATTTTCTTATGGACGCGGTTTCAGCATCAAGTTTACCTGCACCGTTGCCGATAGGCATGGAAACAACACAGCAGGTATTACACTTATGTTCAGATCCATTCGCGCCCGCATCATTGCCGCGACGACAGGCTGTCTGGTCGTCGCCCTTCTTCTTAATACCATTATTAACTTTCAGGTCACGCGCCAGGATAATCAGCAGTCGCAGCGCGATATTCTGACCAGCACCAGCGCCAGCCACAACATGGCGATTGCCGACTGGGTGAACAGCAAAATAACCGTCATCACTTCGGCGCAGTCGGTCGCGCTCAGCGACGATCCGGTTCCGGTGTTTAAACAGCTTGCACTGGCGGGTGGATTTACCAACGTCTACGTGGGTTATGCCAGCAAAACGGCTAAATTTTCTGACCCAACCGGGGTGCCCGCTGATTACGATCCCACCCTTCGCCCGTGGTATCAGCAGGTCGTCAGCGCTGATGGCCCGGTAGTGACTGCACCCTATGTGGATGCGGGCACCGGGAAACTGGTGGTGACGTTCGCGGTACCCGTTAAAGAGCAAGGCGCCCTGAAAGCGGTGGTAGCGGGCGATGTGGCAATGGACAGCGTGGTGGCTAACGTGCGCGGTATTCACCCGACTCCGGCCAGCAGTGGACTGCTTTTGGACAGCAACGGCACCGTAATTGCCGGCAGCGATCCTGCGCTGACGCTTAAGCCGTTTACTGAAACGATCAAAGGGACCGATTTTGCCACTCTGAAAAGCGGCAACCTGGTTGACGGAACGTCAAACGGACGCGAAAAAACGTTCCTGGCCACCGCCGTGCCGGGGACGCACTGGCTGCTGGTTGTGGCGCTTGATAACGGCGATGCCACCGCCGGGATGCGCTCATTGCTTAAAGCATCTGCACTGTCGCTGGCAATCCTCGCCCTGCTGAGCGGAGCCCTCATGCACCTCCTGATTGCCCGGCTGCTTAAGCGGCTGTTTGGTATCCGTGACGCGATGAACAACATTGCCAACGGTACTAACGATCTGTCGCAGCGTCTGCCGGATAAGGGGGGCGATGAAGTGGCGCAAATCGCGCAGGCGTTTAACGCCTTCAGCGATAAGCTTTCTGTGGTGATGGTCCAGCTGCGTGATGCGAGCGCCTCAGTGAAAAACGCCGCGCATGAGATTGCGGCGGGTAATCAGGATCTTTCCGGGCGTACCGAGCAGGCGGCATCAAGCCTTCGCGAAACCGCCAGCGCCGTGGAAGAGATCACGGCCTCCGTTACGCAGTCAAACGAGTCGGCAGCAGAAGCGAACGAACAGGCGAGCAAGGCCTCTGCCGCCGCATCCCGCGGCGGCGACGTCGTCGCTCAGGCCATCAGCACCATGCAGTCCATCGAACTGGCTTCCGCGAAAATCGGCGATATCACCAGCGTCATTGACGGCATTGCCTTCCAGACCAATATTCTGGCGCTTAACGCCTCGGTGGAAGCGGCGCGTGCCGGGGAACAAGGCCGTGGGTTCGCGGTCGTTGCGGGGGAAGTACGTAACCTGGCCAGCCGCAGCGCTCAGGCGGCGAAAGAGATCAAATCCCTTATTGATTCCACCACCGAAAGCGTTGCAACCGGCTCCCGGTTTGTGCACCTTGCGGGCGACAGCATGGATGAGATCCGCGCCAGCGTCGGGAGCGTGTCAGGCATAATGCGTGAAATATCTATTGCCACCCGCGAGCAGATGAAAGGGATCCATGAAATTAACCACGCGGTGACTCATCTGGATCGCATGGTGCAGCAGAACGCCGAGCTTGTTGTACAGTCTGCTGCGGCGGCCAGCGCGCTGCAAAGCCAGGCGGGCGACCTTGCTGAGACCGCAGGCCATTTCCGCATATAATTTTTCCCGGACGCGCGTTAAACAGGGAAAAAGTGCGTCCGCTGAAAGGTTTCAGGGATTTTGTCATTTTTGTTTAATCGTTGCGCCATTTTTTGATCCAAATCAGCATCCCACCCCTGCCCCTTTGGTGTTATGCAATGAGTAAATTGTGAACAACATCACGCTCGGGATGGGCAAAAACGATGGGGTATAAAATGGCACGAGTGAAAACAAGTCTGAAACTGTTTGGCGGAGATACGGTAGTGGTGCGTTGCTCAGAGCGTTGCCGCATCCATCTGATAAGTTCGAAAGGACAGAAACAATCGCAGGCAGATATCCTTACCGTCCAGGACGATAAGGCCTGGCTGACGGTGCCTTACACCGGCACCTGGGATGTGCTGATCGACAGCCACAGCCAGTCGCTCGAACATTCCGTAAGTTACGTGGCGGCATAACCATAAACGCCCGGCCAGCCGGGCGTATTATCAGGCAAAACCCGGCCGCAGCGTATTGCTGAGCGGGTTCCCTTCCAGCAGCGCTTTCACCTTCACCACCAGCTCACTCAGACAGTCGTCCTGCATACCGAGACGCGTCAGCTCCTGATCGAGCGAGAAAAGGTACTGGGCGTTAGTACCCAGCGGTCCACTGGCGGCGGCAATCAGCGGGGCAATCACCTGGGTTCGGGTGTCGGCTTCATACAGCGGGTGGCGCGGATCCATAATGAACACCAGCGCGTTGACGGTGCGGCCGTCATCCAGTTCCAGCTTGCACCAGCTGGGCATATAGCAGCCGGTGATCATCTCGCGCTTCCACAGCAGCGTCAGCTCATCTTCCAGCGTGGTATCCGGCAGCCGGTATGCCACGCCCGTGGTGCGCCCGCCCTCTTTTAGTGCAAGCATGCGTCCTGGCTGACACGCGCTGCCGCGTCCGGCGGTCAGGCGCAAACAGAAGGCGCGGTGCCAGCCAGCCAGCGTTCCGGTTGCCGATTCAACAAATTCGAGCGCCGGGTTCCACATCAGCGAGCCGTAACCAAAGATCCAGACCGGGCCATCATCCGGGCGGCAGGCCAGCGTTGCCGCAAGCGACGCCGCACGTTGTTCAGCCGACCACAGAAGCGATTCCTCAATAGCACCAAATGCCGTCTTACAATCTGCCTTCATCAAGAAATCACGCGTTAACACATTCCACCTCCGCCACTGCATGCTTCCTTGCGACATCTGTAATTCGCCTTCCCGGCATTCTGTGCTGTTCATTTTAACAGCAGTTGAGCAACGATAAGCAATTCGCGGGCCAGATGCAATACAGCGGCAGGTCAACCGCCTGAAATGTCAAAAGGGAGGCAGCGTATTATTCGCGGCTATTTCTTTTTGTGCCATTTATCATCGTCCCCTTTCTCATAGTCATTTTTTACGGCGGCCCAGGCCACCTTATGGGCCGTCTCTTCGCGGCTGGCATCGTCCCGGCGATCTTCTTTATCTTTGTACTGATCCCAGGCGCTGTTAAAGGCTTCTTTGTAGATATCCTGGGCGTGGGCAGGCAATACGTTTTGCACGTTATCTGGTAATTCGCTTTTCGATTTGTATGGCATCGTTAACCTCTCTTTTGGCTAAAAGATAAGTGTGGACGACGATACGCGAGGGTGCCAGCCAACAGAAAGAAATGAACAATATAAAAATGCAAGTCATTGTTATTAAATTAATATTTAACAGAGATAGGCCATTATAAGCCTCAGACATAAAAATTATAATAAAGGGTAAAACTAAGTAAAAAATACAGGGTATTTAACAGATTTCTGTTAGTTTAATACCTTTAAAATCTATCTATAATTACAAGCACCTGCATTGTTGGAGAAACACATGACAGCAACACACGAGGCGGTGAAAACCCGCCACAAGGAGACCTCTCTCATTTTCCCGGTTCTGGCACTGGCTGTGCTGCTCTTCTGGGGAAGCAGTCAGTCATTGCCAGTGGTTGTGGGGATCAATATTCTGGCTCTGGTGGGTATTTTAACCAGCGCATTTAGCGTGGTACGCCATGCGGATGTTTTAGCCCACCGTCTTGGAGAGCCGTATGGGTCATTAATTTTAAGCCTTTCGGTTGTGATTCTTGAGGTCAGTCTCATTTCCGCATTAATGGCCACCGGCGACGCCGCGCCAACGCTAATGCGCGATACGCTCTATTCCATCATTATGATTGTTACCGGCGGCCTGGTCGGTTTTTCACTTTTATTAGGTGGTCGCAAATTTGCCACCCAGTACATGAACCTTTTTGGCATTAAACAGTACCTGATCGCCCTGTTCCCGCTGGCGATTATTGTGCTGGTATTCCCAATGGCGCTGCCGGGTGCAAATTTCACCACCGGCCAGGCGCTGCTGGTGGCGCTGATTTCCGCGGCGATGTACGGCGTGTTCCTGCTGATCCAGACCAAAACGCACCAGAGCCTGTTTGTTTACGAGCATGAAGACGACGGTGACGACGATGACCCGCATCACGGTAAGCCGTCGGCTCACAGCAGCGCGTGGCACACGGTTTGGCTGATCGTGCATCTGATTGCCGTTATTGCGGTCACCAAGATGAATGCGAACCCGCTGGAGGCGCTGTTAACTGAACTGAACGCGCCGGTCGCCTTTACCGGTTTCCTGGTGGCCCTGTTGATCCTGTCGCCAGAAGGCCTGGGAGCGCTGAAAGCGGTGCTCAATAATCAGGTGCAGCGTGCGATGAATCTGTTCTTTGGCTCTGTTCTGGCGACCATCTCCCTTACCGTTCCGGTGGTAACGTTGATTGCTTTTATGACGGGAAATGAATTGCAGTTTGCGCTGGGTGCGCCAGAGATGATTGTGATGGTGGCATCCTTGCTGCTGTGCCAGATTTCCTTCTCCACCGGCCGCACCAATGTGCTGAACGGCGCGGCGCATATGGCGCTGTTTATTGCGTATCTGATGACAATATTTGCGTAATTTTTTTGCGGGGTGGCGCTGCGCTTACCCGGCCTACGAAACCCGTAGGCCCGCGCAAGCGTAGCGCCGCCGGGCAAAGAAAAACCCGCCGAAGCGGGTTTTTTTATTAGTTGCTGGTATCCAGCTCGTCGAAGCTCTTCACCAGATCGTCAATCGCTTTGATCTGTTTCAGGAACGGCTCCAGCTTATCCAGCGGCAGCGCGGATGGACCGTCGCATTTCGCGTTAGCCGGATCCGGGTGCGCTTCAATGAACAGACCCGCCAGGCCGGTTGCCATACCGGCGCGCGCCAGTTCGGTCACCTGCGCACGACGCCCGCCAGACGCGGCGCCAAACGGGTCGCGGCATTGCAGGGAGTGGGTCACGTCGAAAATCACCGGAGACTGGTTAGAGACGTTCTTCATCACGCTGAAGCCCAGCATATCCACAACCAGGTTGTCATAACCGAAGTTTGAACCACGGTCGCACAGGATAACCTGGTCGTTACCGCCTTCGATAAACTTGTCGACGATGTTACCCATCTGGCCTGGGCTCACGAACTGCGGTTTTTTCACGTTAATCACGGCACCGGTTTTCGCCATCGCTTCTACCAGGTCAGTCTGGCGAGCGAGGAACGCCGGAAGCTGAATCACGTCTACCACATCAGCCACCGGCTGTGCCTGAGACGCCTCGTGCACGTCGGTGATCACTTTCACGCCAAACGTCTGTTTCAGCTCCTGGAAAATCTTCATCCCCTCTTCCAGGCCCGGGCCACGGTAGGAGTGAATGGAGGAGCGGTTGGCTTTGTCAAAAGAGGCTTTAAACACGTACGGGATGCCCAGCTTTTGGGTCACGGTCACGTAGTGTTCGCAGATGCGCATAGCGAGATCGCGGGATTCCAGCACGTTCATACCGCCAAACAGCACGAACGGCAGGTCGTTTGCCACGTTGATATCACCAATGCTAACCACTTTTTGTTTCATAGGATCGCCTTATTCAGGTGTGAATCGGAATTAAGATTAATGCAGTGTAATGTGTTTATGCGCGATCGCGTTGATCTGCGCGCGGATCATCTCGCTGATCGGGTCTTCCGGACATTGTTCGACGAAATAATTTAAATCATTCAGCGCCACGTGCTCGCAGTCGAGCTGCGCATAAATCAGGCCGCGGTCGCGGATTTCGTACGGATCTTCCGGATTGAACTGCAACAGCACTTCGCTTGCGCGCAGGGCCAGCTCCATCTGACGCTCTTCCATCAGCGCAGACTTCAGCGTATCCAGGAGCTTGCGGATCACTTCGGCGTTATCGGCTTCATCGAGATCTTCATTGAACAGCTCAGCTATCGGGCTGATGTTGCCTTTCAGCCAGACATCCAGCGTATGCTCATCCAGCGTGTCGCCGTTAAACGGATTGATTAACCACATCTCACCGTCCAGCCACTCCGCCCGCAAAATCATCTGCGTCGGGAAAATGACCGGCACCAGTGGAATCTCCAGCTCGTGCGCAACCCACAGTAAAATGGCGCCCAACGCGACGGCGCTGCCCTGACGATTTTTCAACACCTGGTCCAGCCACAGTGCGTCAGACAGGCGGTACACGCCTCGCGTGTCGCAGAAACCCCATTCGCCGTAGAAAAGCTCAATCAGCTTCTCTAATTGCCAGTCCTGCGGACGTGCCTGATTGATCTCTTCGCGCGCCAGGCTGACCAGATTCTCCAGTTCAGCGTAAACGTACTGTGACGTAAAATCGTCGCGGATCATCTCTGAAATCAGGATCATACCATCGCAGAGCGGCACTTTGTTAAATTCGAAATCGGCTAAGGACCTCATGACTTACCCCAGTAACGGTATTCTTGTGGTGGCGAGTTTAATGATGATGTACAGCACCACCAGACCCAGCAAAAAGGCGATAAACCCTGTCTGCTGGCTGCGCGGACGATGACGCCCAAGCGCGATAAAACCCAAAACGATGTAGATGATAACGCCAAACAGCTTTTCAGTCAGCCATGCGCCTTTATCAGTAAATGGCAGATAGCCGGTCTTCCACATTAACCCGGCTCCGGAAAGGAACAGCACCGTGTCGATACAGTGCGGGGCGATGCGTACCCAGCGGGCGTTAATCAGCGGATTGTTGTTGTAGCGCCACCAGTAGCGGGCAATAAAAAAGCCAATGGTCAGGGCAACGGAAACCAGGTGAACGGAGATCAGCAGCGTAAACAGGCTCATGACCGCTGCCCCAGCGTCAGACGTTCATTGCCGCCGTAATCCCGGCAGGTTTCCACGGCAGCGTATCCGGCATGCGTAAACAGCGCTCGCACCGCCTCTCCCTGCGTCCAGCCATGTTCCACCAGCAGCCAGCCACCGGGAAGCAAATGTTGTCGTGACGTTGTCACAATGTGATCGAGATCCGCAAGTCCCTGATTCGCAGCGACCAGCGCGGTCAACGGTTCAAAACGCACGTCCCCCTGCGCGAGATGCGGATCGTCTTCGTCGATGTAAGGCGGATTGCTGACAATCATTTCAAACATGCGGCTTTCAAGCGCGGCAAACCAGCTGCTTTGCAGAACGGAAACATTGTTCAGCCCCAGCCGTTCAACGTTGCGCCGCGCGAGGGCGACCGCGTCAGGCATCACGTCTACCGCCGTCACGGTGCAGTCTGGCCGCTCGCTGGCAAGCGCCAGCGCAATCGCCCCGGTGCCGGTGCCGAGATCGAGGATCTGACACGGCTGCACCGGTAACCGCGCCAGCGCCTGCTCCACCAGACACTCGGTGTCCGGGCGCGGGATCAGCGTGGCCGCTGAGACGTACAGTGGAAGGGACCAGAACTCGCGCTCGCCAACCAGATGCGCCACCGGCTCGCCGGTTTTACGGCGGGCAAGCAGCGTCTCCAGCTGCGATTGCTGTTCAGCGGTCAGCGCGGTTTCGCCGAAAGCCAGCAGATACGTGCGGGCTTTACCCGTCACATGCTCAAGCAGAATTTCGGCGTCGCGCTTCGGGCTTTCACTTGCAGAAAGCTCACTGGCGGCATGGCGTAACCAGCGCTGAAAATCCATTAATCCTGCTCGGACAGTGCCGCCAGCTGGTCGGCCTGGTATTCCTGCACGATAGGCTCAATCAGCATATCGAGCTTGCCTTCCATTGCCTCATCCAGACGGTACAGCGTCAGGTTGATGCGGTGGTCGGTTACGCGCCCCTGCGGGAAGTTATAGGTGCGGTTACGATCGCTACGGTCGCCGCTGCCCAGCAGGTTACGGCGGGTAGAGGCTTCCGCCTGCTGGCGTTTCGCCATTTCCGCCGCGTGGATACGGGCGCCCAGCACGGATAACGCCTTAGCTTTGTTCTTGTGCTGGGAACGTTCATCCTGACACTCAACCACAATCCCGGTGGGCAGGTGAGTAATACGGATAGCGGAGTCGGTGGTGTTAACGTGCTGACCACCTGCCCCTGAAGAGCGGAAGGTGTCGATGCGCAGATCCGCCGGGTTGATATCCGGCAGTTCCGCTTCCGGCAGCTCCGGCATCACCGCCACCGTACAGGCCGAGGTATGAATGCGCCCCTGCGATTCCGTCGCAGGCACGCGCTGCACGCGGTGACCGCCGGATTCAAATTTCAGTCGACCGTACACGCCGTCACCGCTGATTTTGGCGATAACCTCTTTGTAGCCGCCATGCTCGCCTTCGTTGGCGCTCATGATCTCCACGCGCCAGCGACGGGATTCGGCATAACGGCTGTACATACGGAACAGATCCCCGGCGAACAGCGCCGCTTCGTCGCCGCCGGTACCGGCGCGGACTTCCACAAAGGCGTTACGCTCATCGTCCGGATCTTTCGGCAGCAGAAGCACCTGAAGCTGCTGCTCCATCTCTTCTGAACGCGCTTTCGCATCCTGTAACTCTTCCTGCGCCATCTCGCGCATCTCAGGATCGTCGAGCATCATCTGCGCGGTTTCGATATCTTCCTGGACCTGTCGCCAGTCGGTAAAGCATTTTGAAACATCACTTAACTGCGCGTATTCACGCGACAGCGCGCGAAAACGTTCCTGGTCGGCAATGGTCCCGGCATCGCCGAGCAGCGCCTGGACTTCTTCATGGCGCTCGTGCAGAGCTTCCAGTTTAGCGACGATAGAAGGCTTCATAGGCGTAAATGCACCTTGTCTTAGAAAATGGGTATAGGGCGCTATTCCAGCCCGAGGCTGTTGCGCAGAATTGTCAGGCGTTCATCGTCCCCGTCACGGGCAGCCTGCTGAAGAGATTTGGTTGGGGCATGGATCAGGCGGTTGGTCAGTTTCCAGGCCAGATCCTGCATAATCGCCTGCGCGTCGCCGCCCTGTTCAAGGGCCGCTAACGCTTTGGCCGTCAGGTCATCACGCACCTGCTCCGCCTGACCGCGGTATTCGCGGATGGTCTCGCTGACGCTTTGCGCGCGCAGCCAGGCCATAAATTCGCTGGTTTCCTGTTCAACGATGGTTTCCGCCTGCACAGCCGCCGCCTTACGCTGGGCAAGGTTGTGCGAAATGATGCTTTGCAGGTCATCCACGCTGTACAGGTAGGCGTTCGCCAGTTTGCCCACTTCCGGTTCGACATCACGCGGAACGGCGATATCCACCAGCAGCATCGGCTGATTGCGGCGGGATTTCAGCGCACGCTCGACCATCCCTTTCCCGATAATCGGCAGCGGGCTTGCGGTAGAGCTGATAATAATGTCCGCCTCTTTCAGACGTTCATCGATGTCGCTCAACGCAATCACCTCAGCGCCCACTTCATCTGCCAGCACCTGTGCACGTTCGCGGGTGCGGTTGGCGATGATCATCTTCTTCACCTTGTGTTCGCGAAGATGGCGCGCCACCAGCTCGATGGTTTCGCCCGCCCCCACCAGCAGTACGGTGACGGTCGACAGCGATTCGAAGATTTGACGGGCAAGGGTACAGGCCGCGAAAGCAACCGAAACCGCACTGGCGCCAATGTCGGTTTCGGTTCGCACACGCTTCGCCACGGAGAATGACTTCTGGAACATTCGTTCAAGTTCGCTGGCTTTCAGATGCCCTTTCTGGGAATCCGCGAAGGCTTTTTTCACCTGGCCGAGGATCTGCGGCTCGCCCAGCACCAGCGAATCCAGACCGCTGGCCACGCGCATCAGATGGCTGACCGCATCGTTATCCTGATGCCAGTACAGGCTGTTGCGCAGCTCTTCTTCGTTGAGGTTGTGGTAGTCACATAGCCAGCGGATCAGCGCCTCGTGCAGGTTGTCCTGCTCCTCCACGCTTAAATAGAGCTCGGTACGGTTGCACGTCGACAGCACCACGCCACCCTGCACCATCGGCTGTGCAAGCAGGCTGTCCAGCGCCAGGTCGAGCGTATCCGGCGAAAACGTAACGCGTTCTCGCAGTGAAACCGGGGCCGTTTTGTGGTTGATACCGAGTGCTAATAGGGTCATGTTGAGCGGGAGTAGTACCAGCGTTAATAAGGTTAGCAGGACGCATCATACAGGATGCGCGAGATCAATAAAAGAGACTGCCCCCTTTCGGAGTAATAGCTTACGCCACGCTTTGAGATAATTTGAACGTAGACGGTGGCACCCTTCAACGCTAGCATTAACAGTTATAACTGCAACGTATCTCAAGGATTTGTCATCATTATGACCCGAATGATTCGCCTGCTGCCTCTGGCGGCCCTGGTTCTGACCGCCTGTTCCGTTCATCAGCCGAAAGGCCCGGGCAAAAGCCCTGACTCACCGCAGTGGCGCCAGCACCAGCAGGACGTGCTGAAATTAAGCCAGTATCAGACCCGCGGTGCATTTGCTTATCTCTCTGACGAGCAAAAAGTTTACGCTCGCTTCTTCTGGCAGCAAACGGGTCAGGACAACTATCGCCTGCTGCTGCTGAACCCGCTGGGCAGCACCGAACTGGAGCTGAACGCGAAGCCTGGCGAAGCGCAGATTACCGATAACAAAGGCCAGCACTACACCGCGACAGATGCCGAAGAGATGATTGGCAAGCTGACCGGGATGCCGATTCCGCTCAATAGTCTGCGTCAGTGGATCCTTGGCTTGCCGGGTGACGCAACCGACTACACGCTCGACGATCAATACCGTCTGAGCCAGGTAAACTACACCCAGGGCGGTAAAACCTGGAAAGTGGTGTACAGCGCGTATGACAGCAAGACTCAACCGTCGCTGCCGTCCAATATGGAGCTGACGCAGGGTAGCCAGCGTATCAAGCTGAAAATGGACAACTGGATCGTTAAATGATGACCCACTGGCCCTCTCCCGCAAAACTGAACCTGTTTCTCTACATTACCGGGCAGCGCGCTGACGGCTATCACACCCTGCAAACGCTGTTTCAGTTTGTCGATTACGGCGACACGATCTCCATCGAACCGCGTCAGGACGGGCAGATTCACCTGCTGACGCCGGTCGACGGCGTGGCGCATGAGGATAACCTGATCGTGCGCGCTGCTCGCCTTCTGATGAAAACGGCGTCGTCGTCGGGTCGTCTGCCAGCGGGAAGCGGTGCGGATATCCGTATCGACAAACGCCTGCCAATGGGCGGCGGTCTTGGTGGCGGTTCATCAAACGCAGCGACCGTACTGGTGGCGCTTAACCACCTCTGGTACTGCGGTCTGACGACGGACGAACTGGCAGCGTTAGGATTGACGCTGGGCGCCGATGTACCGGTGTTTGTGCGCGGCCACGCGGCGTTCGCTGAAGGTGTCGGTGAAATCCTCACGCCGGTCGATCCGCCGGAAAAATGGTATCTGATCGTTCACCCTGGCGTGAGCATTCCTACCCCGGTCATCTTTAAAGATCCTGACCTGAAAAGAAATACCCCGGTACGGTCAATAAAAACGTTATTAAATTGTGAATTCAGCAACGATTGCGAGGATATCGCAAGAAAACGTTTTCGCGAGGTTGATGCGGTGCTTTCCTGGCTGTTAGAATACGCGCCGTCGCGCCTGACCGGTACAGGGGCCTGTGTCTTTGCTGAATTTGACACCGAAACCGCCGCCCGTCAGGTGCTTGAGCAAGCGCCGGTTTGGCTGCATGGTTTTGTAGCACGCGGGATGAACATCTCCCCCCTACAGCAGGCCATTCTGGCGCAGACTGAGTTTCGGTGACAACGTCACCCTGTTCCAGACGTTGCATCGCGCTCTTTAATACACCGCCTGGATAGCGTTTGCTTAGGCCCCGCAGTTTGCGGCGAACGCTATCCACCACTGGACGCATGCCTGAGGTTCTTCTCGTGCCTGATATGAAGCTTTTTGCTGGTAACGCCACCCCGGAACTAGCACAACGTATTGCCAACCGCCTGTACACTTCCCTCGGCGACGCCGCTGTAGGTCGCTTTAGCGACGGCGAAGTCAGCGTACAAATTAATGAAAATGTACGCGGTGGTGATATTTTCATCATCCAGTCCACCTGTGCTCCAACGAATGACAACCTGATGGAATTGGTTGTTATGGTCGACGCGCTGCGTCGTGCTTCTGCTGGCCGTATCACTGCTGTTATTCCTTACTTTGGTTATGCACGTCAGGACCGTCGCGTCCGTTCCGCGCGTGTGCCAATCACCGCTAAAGTTGTCGCTGACTTCCTGTCCAGCGTCGGCGTTGACCGCGTACTGACGGTCGACCTGCACGCAGAGCAGATTCAGGGCTTCTTCGACGTGCCGGTTGATAACGTATTCGGCAGCCCAATCCTGCTGGAAGACATGCTGCAACTGAATCTGGACAACCCGATTGTGGTTTCTCCAGACATCGGCGGCGTGGTACGTGCGCGTGCTATCGCGAAGCTGCTGAACGATACCGACATGGCGATCATCGACAAACGCCGTCCGCGCGCTAACGTTTCTCAGGTGATGCACATCATCGGTGACGTGGCTGGCCGTGACTGCGTGTTGGTGGACGACATGATCGATACCGGCGGTACGCTGTGTAAAGCCGCTGAAGCGCTGAAAGAGCGTGGTGCGAAACGCGTATTCGCTTACGCCACTCACCCGATCTTCTCCGGCAATGCGGTAAACAACCTCCGTAACTCCGTCATTGACGAAGTTGTGGTGTGCGATACCATTCCACTGAGCGACGAGATCAAAGCGCTGCCAAACGTGCGTACGTTGACTCTGTCCGGGATGCTGGCCGAAGCGATTCGTCGTATCAGCAACGAAGAATCGATCTCTGCAATGTTCGAACACTGATCGAACACGGCCAAAAAACCCGCTACGGCGGGTTTTTTTGTTTATAGTATTTATTTGTATGACTTATGCCTCCTTCACCTGCCATTCATATGACAGATGATGCGCACACGGATGATAGATAATTGTGAAAAAAGTAACCTCCTCACATGTTCTGCCCTTTCGCGCCCTCATCGACGCCTGCTGGAAAGAGAAATACACGTCGTCACGCTTTGTTCGTGACCTGATAGCCGGGATCACCGTCGGGATTATTGCCATCCCGCTGGCGATGGCGCTGGCGATTGGTAGCGGCGTCGCGCCGCAGTACGGGCTGTACACCTCGGCCGTTGCGGGGATTGTGATTGCGCTGACGGGCGGGTCCCGCTTCAGCGTCTCCGGCCCGACGGCCGCCTTTGTGGTGATCCTCTACCCGGTTTCCCAACAGTTTGGTCTGGCAGGCCTGCTGGTTGCCACCCTGATGTCCGGCATCTTTTTAATTCTGTTTGGTCTGGCCCGCTTTGGTCGCCTGATTGAATATATTCCCCTTTCCGTAACGCTGGGGTTCACCTCGGGGATTGGGATTACCATCGGGACCATGCAGATTAAGGATTTCCTCGGCCTGCAAATGGCCCATGTTCCGGAGCACTATTTACAGAAAGTGGGCGCGCTGTTTATGGCGTTGCCGACGGCCAACCTGGGCGATGCGGCCATTGGCATCGTTACCCTCGGCACACTCATCGTCTGGCCTCGCTTAGGCATTCGTCTCCCGGGCCATCTGCCCGCTCTGCTGCTGGGCTGCGCGGTGATGGGCGCCGTCAACCTGCTCGGTGGACAGGTCGCCACCATTGGCTCCCAGTTCCACTATGTTCTGGCGGACGGCTCACAGGGCAGCGGCATTCCGCAGCTGCTGCCGCAGCTGGTTCTGCCGTGGGACATGCCGGGCTCCAGCTTCACCCTGAGCTGGGATTCCCTTCGCGCTCTGCTGCCCGCTGCATTCTCCATGGCAATGCTGGGCGCGATTGAATCTCTACTGTGCGCCGTTGTGCTCGACGGCATGACCGGCACTAAGCATAAAGCCAATAGCGAGCTGGTCGGCCAGGGCTTAGGGAACATCGTTGCACCGTTCTTCGGCGGTATTACGGCTACGGCTGCGATTGCCCGTTCCGCCGCGAACGTACGTGCGGGCGCGACATCACCGGTTTCGGCGGTCATTCACTCCCTGCTGGTGATCATGGCGCTGCTGATCCTTGCCCCGCTGCTTTCATGGCTTCCGCTCTCTGCCATGGCTGCGTTGCTGCTGATGGTGGCCTGGAACATGAGTGAGGCGCATAAGGTGGTTAACCTGCTGCGCCGCGCGCCGAAAGACGACATTATCGTGATGCTGATCTGCATGTCGCTGACCGTGCTGTTCGATATGGTTATCGCTATCAGCGTCGGCATAGTGCTGGCCTCGCTGCTGTTTATGCGCCGCATCGCGCAGATGACGCGTCTCTCCCCGGTTAACGTTGAGCTGCCTGACGATGTGCTGGTGCTGCGCGTGATTGGTCCGCTGTTCTTCGCCGCAGCGGAAGGTTTGTTCAGCGATCTGGAATCCCGCATCGCGGGCAAACGGATTGTGGTGCTGAAGTGGGATGCCGTCCCGGTGCTGGATGCCGGCGGTCTGGATGCCTTCCAGCGCTTTGTTGCCCGCCTGCCGGAAGGCTGCGAGCTGCGGATAAGTAACCTCGAATTCCAGCCCCTGCGCACCATGGCGCGCGCAGGCGTGCAGCCGATCCCTGGCCGATTGTCCTTCTACCCTAACCGTGAAGCTGCGTTAGCGGATCTGTGAGTCATCTGATGCAGAGACGCGTCTTTGCATCATCACCCCGATCGCCTGCTGGAGCCATTCAAGCACGGCAGGCGTCATCCACGTGCCTTTCATCAGATGCGGCTCCTGCTGCATGGCGAGGCGAAATTTTTGCTGGGTCTGCGGGTTTGTTCCCGCATAGGACTGGAATAAAACCAGCCACTTTTCTGCCAGCTTTTGCGCATCGTCAGAAGCGGGACTGAGATTATCTCGCTGCGCCTGATGCAGCTTCGCCACCAGCGGCGGCCACTCCATCATCCGGTCAAAGTAGTGCGCCCGGGTAAAGGCCATCTCTTCGGCAGTGAGATATTTCTCCCAGATGCTGAGCTTTGATTCGGCAAACGCCCGCGTGATGTAATCAGTTATCTCCGGCGTAATGCCGGTTTGCTCCTGCATCTGCGGCTCCACGCTGTGCATCTCGTTCAGGCGGGTCAAAAATTCCGGTTTGCCTGCGGTATCCTGCTCCAGGCGTTCCATCCACCGTGAAGCCAAATCGGTCGCCCGCGCGTCCGTGACGCTGACGTTCTGTTCCAGCAAGTGTTTAACCTCCCTCACCAGCCCCGACCAGATATCCGCCAGCGCCTCTTTCTCTACCGCAAACGGCAGTTGCTGCAACTCTTCTTTGCTAAACCAGCGATCGTACATATTCATTAACTCCAGAGTCTGTAGCCAGGATTCCAGATCCGGCGTCGCATCGTCGGTCAGCCCGGTACGCAATTCCACCAGCCGGTTGCGCAGCGTATGGATACTACGCAGTTGCTTGTCCAGCAGAGTGATTTGCCCGTCGAGTAATTCGGCTAATGACAGCGAACGCTGTTTCAGAAAATCCCTGATTTCGGCAAGCTCCAGCCCGGCTTTTGCCAGCGTCTGGATCATATGCAGACGCTGCACATCCGCCAGGTTATAAAGCCGGTAGCCTGCCGCGCTTCTGGCAGAAGGTAACAACAGCCCTGTTTGCTCGTAGTGATGCAAAGTCCGCACGGTGATCCCGGCACGTTTCGCCAGTTCTCCCACCTGTATCAACATAACGGCTCCTTTTGTTCTGCCAGTGTCGTTACTCTGAAGCCTTACGTTACGTGATGGTCAATGCGTCATGCAAAAAAAAACGACTTCAGATGAAGTCGTTTCGGTGTTCTTTATGGGGCACTAGCTATGCTTGCGCTGGTCGCGGCGGCATCGTTTATCGTAATGACGCACCCACCAGTATTTATCGCAGACTTCCTCATGTCCGCTCACGCGCGCCCCGGCGAGCCACAGTACCGCACCGAGGAAGATACTCAGCACCGCGCCATGCGCAAAGTATTGTGGGAGGTCAAGCTGCGGTAATTGGTTTAAGATTGAATAACCGACACCGGCGACCATCACGAACAGTCCCAACCCCATTAGCACGTTACCGAGCATTGAAGCGTTTTTGCGTTTCATATGTCACCTCCGGAACTTTGGGTTGTCAGGGGAAAAGCCCCTTCTCCTTGTGTGTAAAGTATAGACAACGCCTCTTATATGAGTTGCGTGAATGATCACATTTACTGATAACTCCCGGACAAAAATTTACAAATAAGACATTGAACAGCTTGAAATTCTAATTGTTCAAAGAAGAAATTATTCGCATTTCGGTGTACAGCAGGCAGAACTTTGTCAAGCGGCGCGCCAGACAGTAAACTACGCGCCAGATCTGGAACCCATTAGGAAGTAAATCGTGACGATTAAACTGATTGTCGGCCTCGCCAATCCGGGCGCAGAGTATGCTGCTACCCGCCATAACGCCGGTGCCTGGTATGTTGATCTGCTGGCGGAGCGTTTGCGCGCTCCCCTGCGTGAAGAACCCAAGTTTTACGGGTATACCTCACGCATCAATCTTGCGGGTGCTGACGTGCGGTTGCTGGTGCCAACCACCTTTATGAACCTGAGCGGCAAAGCCGTGGCGGCCATGGCAACGTTTTATCGCATCAATCCGGATGAGATCCTGGTGGCCCACGACGAACTGGACCTGCCGCCAGGCGTGGCGAAGTTCAAACTGGGCGGCGGTCATGGCGGCCACAATGGTCTGAAAGACATCATCAGCAAACTGGGTAATAACCCTAATTTCCACCGTTTGCGCGTGGGAATCGGCCATCCGGGCGATAAAAACAAAGTTGTTGGTTTCGTACTGGGTAAACCACCGGTTTCTGAGCAGAAGTTGATTGACGAAGCGGTGGACGAAGCGGCCCGCTGCACCGAGATTTGGCTTCAGGATGGCCTGACAAAAGCCACCAATCGACTGCACGCTTTCAAAGCGCAATAATCGGCGCCCCGGGGCTTTTTTACCGCGCGTCGCGCGGGTTACGTGTATAATAGGCGTAGTTATTTACTTTTCTTCAATCGGTTATCGTTAACGGATTGATTATCAAGATATTAAGGTGATTTAGAAATGGGATTCAAATGCGGTATCGTCGGTCTGCCAAACGTGGGCAAATCCACCCTGTTCAACGCGCTCACCAAAGCAGGTATTGAAGCGGCGAACTTCCCGTTCTGTACCATCGAGCCGAACACCGGTGTTGTTCCTATGCCCGATCCGCGTCTGGACCAGCTCGCGGAAATCGTGAAGCCGCAGCGCATTCTGCCAACCACCATGGAGTTCGTGGACATCGCGGGCCTGGTAAAAGGCGCATCCAAAGGTGAAGGCCTGGGCAACCAGTTCCTGACCAACATCCGTGAAACCGAAGCGATCGGCCACGTTGTGCGCTGCTTCGAGAACGACAACATTATCCACGTTAACAATAAAGTGGATCCAGCTGACGACATCGACGTCATCAACACCGAGCTGGCCCTCTCTGACCTCGACACCTGCGAACGCGCCATTCACCGCGTGCAAAAGAAAGCCAAAGGCGGCGACAAAGACGCGAAAGTGGAACTGGCTGCGCTGGAAAAATGTCTGCCACAGCTGGAAAACGCGGGCATGCTGCGCGCGCTGAAAAACCTGACTGACGAAGACAAAGCGGCGATCAAATACCTGAGCTTCCTGACCCTGAAGCCAACCATGTACATCGCCAACGTTAACGAAGACGGTTTCGAGAACAACCCGTATCTGGACAAAGTGCGTGAAATCGCTGCGGCTGAAGGTTCTGTAGTGGTTGCGGTTTGCGCTGCCGTTGAATCTGATATTGCAGAGCTGGACGACGCCGATCGTGAAGAGTTCATGGCCGAGCTGGGTCTGGAAGAGCCGGGCCTGAACCGCGTGATCCGCGCGGGCTATGAGCTGCTGAACCTGCAAACCTACTTCACCGCTGGCGTAAAAGAAGTGCGTGCGTGGACCATCCCTGTGGGTGCGACCGCGCCTCAGGCGGCTGGTAAGATCCACACCGACTTCGAGAAAGGCTTTATTCGTGCGCAGACTATCGCGTTTGAAGACTTCATCACCTACAAGGGTGAGCAAGGCGCGAAAGAAGCAGGCAAGATGCGTGCGGAAGGGAAAGATTACATCGTTAAAGATGGCGATGTGATGAACTTCCTGTTTAACGTTTGATTTGTTTTGAATGAAAAAAATCCACGCTTTGGCGTGGATTTTTTTATTGCGTAACGAACTTATCCCCTCTTGCGCAGATAGAACTCTAGATATTTTTTAGGTCTATCCTGAAACGCACGCTCTTTGCCGTAGTTATAAGCATCGTTAAAATATTTATACGCTTCCTCGAATTGATTCAACTCATAACAGACCATGCCGAGATCGATTAAGGGTGCAGTGTCTATATCCGATCCACGTGTCCGTAATGTCGTCTCTCCCCATTTCTTTGCCTCAGCGTAATCCGCGAGATCAAAATATGCGCTGTACATGCAGGCAGAGATCCAGTTGGCAAATTCAGATTCGAGCTTTGGTTCAGGAAGAGCTTGCCAGGCTTTTTGGTATTGCTCTAAAGCCTCGGCGTATTTTTGGTTGCCGTGAAACTCGTTTCCTTTTTGTACAAGAGATGTAACTTTTTCATCAAATTTATCGAAACCGTTTTTCATATTTTTATTCATTATCAATCGAAAAGAGACCTCCTTGCCTATATAAAAGTGGATTTAAGCGAAAAATGTTGTCAGAAGCAAGGAGGGTTCTAAAAGTGTTAGTTTTTATTATTAACCTAGTCAAAAAAGAATTGCTTAAAGCCTTCTGCCTCAACATCCTTTAGCTTGTTTTTTAGCATTAAATCGATATCTTTCAGAAAGTCCTCTCTAAAATTAAAATCATCAGCTGTAACATCACCATCATATTTACTTTGTTCTATCTCAATGGCAGAACAAAAAGAATCCAAAAAGTCAGCTAAGGAACTGGAAATTATGAAATTTCTTTTTTGGATACTACCATAAACTGGAGAGGTTATATTTTTGATATCACAAAAAAGAACATCTCCATTTCTTTCAGCAAAGATTACATAATCATCGTGCCAAGCCGTATCATTTTGAACTCTCCAGCCTGATAACATTTCTTTTAGCTCTTGGGACTCAACAATCTGTATAAAGAAGGCACCATCAAATGTTGGGTGGTCATTTAAAATCAAATGGCTATAAAAAAATCGAATTTCACCATTTAAATTTACAGGAAAAGAAATTTCATTCTCATCGTCTGTATAGACTATCTCTCCCATATTTAAATCATTCATTTTGAATTTGTTAACAAAGTCTTGGATAGTATTTTTTATATGCATTATTCCTCTTTAAGAGTTAACATTATTGGCTACTCTTAAAATTACTATCACCCATAGTTGAAAAATGTACCCATAATCCAAAGAACTTCTTCGCGCCATTAAAAAAGAAAAACAAAGAATCAATAATGGCACGACACCCTTCAATATTAAGGTAGTTTATTGCCCTTTCTTTTACGATTTGAGTCTATTTCGTAGAAATAATCTTCACAGAAAACGTCTAAAGCATTTTCCAGTGGAACAAGTTTCAACCCCCGGAAGCCTTTACTTTCTATAACTTCCTTGACCTCTTGTTTAACAATAATAAAACCACCTAACAATGTGTCGTTCAACGAAAGTATATCATATTCAAGCGCATCATCATTGAATTCAATTTTAAAAGGTATGATATCTCCGAACTTATCCTCTTCGAGAATAGATTTATCCTCATCTATAACATCGCCGCCTGGAAAATATACATATTTAAAATCACCCCGAAGAACTTGACCATTCCCAATCGAAACTGGTGTTATATCTCGGCCAAAAAAAACATTGTGCTTATAATTTTCAAAAATTGAAAATAAAGACTTATCCATCAAGTGTCCAAAGTCTTTTTTATAATAGTCAAATTTCAAAGCCCCAACATTTTTATTGCACAACAAATAAATACGGTCTGGGCATGCATCGTCTGTTATTCGATAAGGGAAGGAAAATGCAGAGCCTTCTATTTCCCAGTTTTCATTGATCTGTAATCTTTCATCAACCATGCCCTGTAAATTTCTTGGCATGAGTGATGATTCAAAGTCATTCATGATCACATAATAGGACATTAATTCATTCTCCTGCATTTTGTTGTGGGAACATGTCCCATCCAAATTTTATTCTTCATATCAATCTGGATCCGCCTTATAGCTATCCTCGCCCCTTTAGCATCCAATCTTCCAGAATTATATCGTTGCTCAACACGAGCAATGCGCTGACGGACAATGTCACTATAGTTATGATGATTACTACTATGGAAAACATCCATACCTTTCCCTGCATCTTGTTTCATCGCTGATGCACTACCTGGAACATGAATACCATTAAATGCAGAGTTCATGTCTTTTCCGATACCAATATTATTGAAGAATGATTGGTTCTCTTTCCACACCTCAACGGGTATAACATGGTGAGCAGAAAGTCTATCACCAACTTTACCAGCCATAGCTTTATCTAATATACCGCTATTAGATAGCCCCCACGGATCCACCCACCCCAGCGCATTCGGCGCATACTGGTAAAGGTTTATCCCCCCCGCCAGCCCTATCGGGTCCTGCTGCGTAAACCTTCCGCAGTCCGGGTCATAATACCGGAACAGATTGTAGTGCAGCCCTGTCTCACGGTCCAGGTATTGCCCCTGCATGCGCAGGTTCTGGGAATATCCTGATACCTGCGTTTCGCTTTCCCGCAGCAGCTTGCCCCAGGCGCTGTTCACACCTTCCCAGCGCACCTGTCCTTCGCTATCCGTCATCCGCTCCGGCGTGCCGTTGGGCTGACAGTGGAACCAGAAGATTTCCGGGGCATCAACGCCGTCAATACGTGCCAGCGGATCGTAGCTGTCCTGATCGCTGTAGACGTAGGTCAGCGGCACATCCCCGTGCACCTCCTGCAACAGCCGGAACCCTTCCCAGACAAACCGGGTGGTGACCGGCTTGCCGGTTGGCTGTCCGCCCAGCATCTGGCGGCGCGTTTTGCTGATGCGTCGCCCGAGCGGATCGTAGCGGAAGCTGACCAGCGTCTGCGGCCTGTTGCGGTCCCGCGGCTGGCTGATGACCTCCGTCAGGCGGTGCTCGCCGTCGTAGCGGTAGT
Source organism: Enterobacter cloacae complex sp. 677-3DZ2D5B (assembly GCF_004136695.1). Classification (NCBI taxonomy): domain Bacteria; kingdom Pseudomonadati; phylum Pseudomonadota; class Gammaproteobacteria; order Enterobacterales; family Enterobacteriaceae; genus Enterobacter; species Enterobacter cloacae complex sp. 677-3DZ2D5B. The sequence continues at coordinate 182,685 of NZ_QFLS01000009.1, forward strand.
GCCAGCGGGTCTGTCCGTTATCTTTCTCCATGGTGCGGCCGTGGACGTCATAGCGCCAGCGAATGCCGTTCAGCTGCGTCAGGCGGTTGTGCGTGACCTTCTCAGCAGAGCCTTCGAGCGGGTTACCGGCAGCATCCCAGCGCCACTGCTCCTGACCGGGCAGCGTGCCGTCCTGAACCAGCAGCCGACCTGCGCTGTCGTACTGCCAGCGGTACCAGCTGAACGGATTATCGTCCCGCTCTTCGCGGACCAGGTTATTGCGATAGTCGTAATCCCAGCGGCGGGACCAGCGGCGCGGCGACGGGCGCTGGGCGTTGCCGGTAAAGACGTCCCGCCGATGCAGGCGACCGAGACGGTCGTATTCGCTGCGGGTGGTCAGCAGCCCCTGCGTGCGGCTGGTCTCTCGGTGGAGTTCGTCGCGGGTAAAATCGGAAACCGAGAGCTTATCCAGAGCAATGCTGAGCAGATGCCCGCTGCCGTAGTAGAACTGCTTCAGCTCGCGGCCATCGGGCAGCGTGATGGAGGTGCGGTTGCCCAGCGCATCATACTCCCACGCCAGCTCCCCGTGCTCGCCCGCTTCGCGCGTAACGCGGCCGAGCGCGTCATACTCAAACACAAGCTCCTGCTCTGCCTCGGTGGTCCACACGTCGGCTGAAAGCGCAGGATGAAGCCCAATCCGGCTCAGAAGGCCGGACGGCGTGTAATGGTAGCGGGTCTGCCCTTCCGGCGTGGTGCAGGCGACCAGCTGGCCGCTCGCGCTCCAGGCAAAGGCATGGGTGATGGCCTCCGGATGACCGGCGGCAAAGGTGCGCGCAATCGTGCGCCCGCAGGCGTCATAGCGATACTGCGAGGCCACGCCATCAAGCCCCACCTCTTCCAGCAGCAGCGAGTCTGGCCCCCAGCGGAACTGATACGCTTCGCCGTTCTCGTTTTCCAGGGCAATCAGACGCCCGCGGCTGTCCCAGCGGCGGCGCACCTCTTCACCCTGCGTATTTCGGGTGGCGGTTAAGCGCCCCGCTTCGTCGTATCTGAACTCGCTCTCTTTCCCGTCGGCGCCCGCATGCTTCACCGGCAGGCCACGTTCGTTCCATTTGAGCGATTCCGTCCAGCCTTCCGGGCGATCGAGCTGCACCGGACGCCCTGCGGCGTCGTAGCGGTAGCGAGTCTCTTCACCGTCGGCGGCTGTCTCAGCCACCAGCCAGCCCAGCGGATGATAACGGTATTGTGTCACACGGCCCGAACAGTCCGTCCCACGCACAATCTGCCCGGCCTCGTTGTACTCCTGGTAGCGGCTGTTCCCGGCGGCATCGACTTCTTCCACAACCTGACCAAACTCGTCCCGACGCAGCAGCGTGGTCTGCCCCATCGGGTCCACCACGCGCTTCAGCCCGTGATGTTCGTCGTACCAGAACCGGGTGGCGCTGCCGTCAGCTTCGATGATGGACGCCGGAAGCGCACGGTGCGCCAGCCAGGTGGTGGTGCGGGTGTTGCCGTCGGCGTCGATCTCCTGCACCCGGTTGCCCATGTCGTCATAGACGAAGGTAACGGCATTACCCAGCGGATCGATGCGACGCATGAGGAGTTCGTTGTCATCCCACTCGTAGCGCCAGTTCTCACCGCGCTCGTCAACGTAGCGAACAATGAGGTTTTGCGCGTTCCAGTAATGCTTTCGCGTCTGACCGTCGTAGTGTTCGACGGTCGTCAGCCCGGCGGCTAAATCATAGCTAAAGCGACAGCCGTCGCCGGTGCTGGTGCGGTTTTCCACCACGCGCCAGTGGTCGAATTTTTGCCACCGGTATTCGCTCTCCAGACCGCCCGGCATCCGGTGCCAGACCATCAGGCCGTGATCGTTGTAGCGGTATTCACGGGTTACCACGCCGGAGGCATCCGTTGCGCTGGCCAGCTGACCGCGCGCGTCGTACCCCCAATGCATCAGCGGCCATGTCTGGTTGCCGTCAAAATGGCTGGCAGCGGTAACGCGCTGCGGGAAACGTTCATCGTCATAGCGCAGGGTGACATCGATCGCTCGCGGCTCGTCGTGAAGACCGATCAGCCTGCCGTGCTCGTCCCATTCCGTCAGCAACGCGTTGCCGTATTCGTCGCTGAGGGAGGCCAGGCGCATGATGGCTGGGTTAGCGCGGGTCGGTTTATACAGACGCCACACCGCGCCGTCATCGTCGGCTATCGCCACGTCGCCGCTCTCATTGCGGCGGATAATGATGCCTTCGCTAATGCTGTAAAACGCGCGGTCGACCGGCGGCAGTTCAAAGCTCAGCTCGCGCCCGGTTTCATCGAACCAGGTGGCATTGTTTTCTTCCAGCGTCAGATAGCTGTCAAAGGTGGTAGCCCAGCCCAGACCGAAAAGCCCTTCGCGGGTGGTCAGGCTGTTGTAGCTGCGCTGCCAGCGCAGCGGAAAGCGCCCCGGCAGCGAGAAATCGAGTTCGTCGTCGTCATTCAGCACCTTCACGCCGGTAGCAGCGTGAACCGGGTGCGAGGAGCCGAACACGGCGTTGACGGCCATATCAGCCAGCATCCCGCCACCGGCAGCAGCCAGCGCGCAGGGCATGTTTTTCAGGATCTTGCCCGGACGCCCGCGCAGCAGGGAGAGCGCAATCATCCCCAGCGCCAGACCCGGCGTTTTGCCGCTTTTGATGTCGCGGACCGTGAGCGTGTCACCGCCGATGATCACGTTAGGGGAGACGTCGTCGGAAACGGTGCCCTCGCAGGTGGTGCGATCTTTTGCGCGCACCGCAGGCTGTCCGTTGATGAAGACGCTTTTCGAGCCTTCCGCCAGATACTGCGGCCCGGAGTGTTTATCACACGCCACCTTGTCTTCTTCCAGCGGCGAGGTCCCCGCGGCGGCAGAGGCGACGCTGGGCTGCCACATCTCGCTGCCGAACTGTCCGGCAGCGGAGAGCAGCATGCCCGCGTAGTCGGCAAAGCTGCCCGGCGACTGCGGCTCAGGGGACGGGGTATCGGCAGGCGTTAACGTCCCGGCTGCGCGTGCAGCGGGAAGTTTATTTGTCAGAACGTTGCTCGAACCGGTGGTGATTTTGCCCGCGGGCGACGGCGGGAAAAGCGCGTTACCCAGCCCTTCAGCGGCGTTGCTGATATCGTCGGTGATCCCGGCGACGTTCGCCAGAACCCCGCCGATAATGCCGCTCAACAGACAGCTGGATCCAATCGCCGCCACGCCTGCCGCTGCGGCCCCGGCTCCCAGCAGTGGGGCCGCGACGGTCGCTGCTGCGCCCACCGCCGCGCCAATCACCGCATAGGCGGCACCTTCCGCCACAATGCTGGTAATATCAGCAAAAATGCTGGAGTGAATAATCTCGTCGCCCTTACGGGCCGCGTTGTTATCGCTCATGCCTTACACATTCCGGTTGTCGTTTAGCGTCAGACTTTGCTTCAGTGCGCTCCAGCGCGCCTCGTCCTCTTCCGTAAAGGCTTTTAAGGCCGAGAGGGTAAAAATCATCAGTATCGGTTTGCCTGGCGTCTGCACGGCCAGCTGTTTTTGCCACAGGCGCTGGCCGTTACGGTCAAAGGTGGTCTCAACTTCCAGCCCGTTAATTTTTCCGTCAGGCCCGGCTTTTACGTGCTGAAATTCGCTCTGGGCGATCTCACCCATCTGAGGACGCAGCACGTCCCACTGGCGGTGAAACTCTTGTTCGTAGTCGCTGCCATCCGGGATAACGCCGCGGCTGACTACCACGGACAGCCCGCTTTCGTCATCGCGAATGATGTTCATGCTGTTGTCCTGCCAGGCGGCAGGAAAAAGGGTAAAGGAACCTTCCTGGAGGGTGTATTTCATAAGTGAACTCGGGATGATTTATTAGAAAAATAAAATTAAAAGCGCTAAAATTTATACCGCCAATATTAATTACTGCTTAGCGACTCAGAGAAATATGATCATTAGAACGTTAGCACTTTCTTTTTTTCCGCAAAAACTTTAGGGGCAGCGATATTATTGGCCGTTTGATAATTATCTTCTTTCACAGCCCGTAAAATTGCCTCGCAACTTATTGTTCGTAGCGTGACATAACTACCCTGCCCAGGCATTCCTGATTCAGAACTGGAAAGCTAAATGCCCATGCCAGCCCGCGTTCATCGGTAGGGGTGCGATATCCAACTGATTGTCCCGGCGTGTTTCCGCGAGGGATATTAGACAATTTCAGATCCGGAAAATGAGATTTGACTTGATCAAGAGTAATACATGGTTGATTAACTACGAAAGAAACCAAAGATACGCTGTTATCACCATTTCCCCATAAACGAACATCCACATTACTGATCCGTGTGCCATCAGTTAACGTAAAGGGAGCTGAAGTATAACGGTCTTCTTTCTCCTGTGTATTATTAATCAGCGGTTGGTTAAACAGTTTACTGACATCCTCAACTTGTTTACCCCACACTGATTTCATTTCTTTAATCATTTGCCACAACGAATCTTGATTCATTTTATTATGCCCTGCATAGGTAAATATTGAAAATAGTGGAAGAACAATGAGGAATGTAGCTTTAATCATCCTACTTTCCATAGAATCCTCCATAGTAATCATTATAATTTAGATTAGTCCCTGAGGCTATTTCGCCTTTACCATACACTTTTCCTATTGCTTTGGCTGCATCAATGCGAGATAACTCACCACTTACCATTTTATCATAGGCAGAATTATATGCTTTTAGGTTTTCGGCACTTCCCGCTATATCAATATCAATACCGCCGTTTGCAAGGATCTCGCGTTGTATTTTAATGTTATTCAGCGTTGCTCCACCTTCATCCATAAGCTGGCTGTTGATGAAGCTTTCCTTACTCGAAGAATCTACCGCAACAGGATAAGTTGCATGCCCTGCCTCATGTGCCAGAGTTTGCACCGTTGTGGCTGTATCTTCCATGTGTTCAGGGTCCATGACAATCAATTTGTTATTCGTATCAGCGTAACTCCCCCCTCCTGCTGCTCCCGGCTGAATAGCCCACCCTTTATCTTTTAGATCTTTTAATTGTGTCTGAAGCGTTGGTGACTTATTGATTTCCTTAACTACATCTTCACTGAAGGGCATCACATCAGAGTTGTAGGAATTATTTTGATAGACGTAACTCCCTTTTAATGGTGGCGCTGATGCAAATTTTGTTGTTGGTTTTGGTCTGGTTGCTGCTGGCGCTGAAGCTGCGGGAGCCGGATTCTTAGCACTTTTATTCGGAGAAAACTTCTCCTGCACCGCCGCATCAATATCCCCTTTATGCCCCGATCCCGGCGCCGTTGTGCCCGGCTTGGTGCCCGACGTATTCAGATGCAGCTTACCGCCTGTGGTGATATACCCATCCCCTTCCACAAAGAAGTTAAACTCTTTGCCGATCAGGTTAATTTTGCCGTTAGCGTTAAGCTCAATAGCACTCTCGCCCGAGACCAGCCGCAGCTTCGTCCCGGAAGCAATGACGTACAGCTCCACCGCTGCATCCAGCTTGCCTTTACCCGTCAGGATCTCGGTTCCGCCTTTCACGGCCTGGATCTGATTAGCCTCCACGCGATGCAGCTCATTTTTCTTCACGTAATGGCTGCGCGCGCCGCCAACGGTGTGCGTTTCATCATTTTTAACGCTGGTGTCCATGTTGCGCTCGGCCTGGATCCACACCTGCTCTGCGCCCGCCTTGTCCTCAAAGCGCAGGGCGTTGGCGTTGTCCACGGAACCGTCTTTTGTCCGGCTCATAAAGCCCATCTGCGTCGCCGCAGCCGGCAGCGCCCACGGCGGCATGCTTGCCTCGTTATACACGCGACCGGTGATAATTGGACGGTCCGGGTCGCCGTTGATAAAGTCCACCACCACCTCATCGCCGACGCGCGGGATTTGCACCCCGCCGTAGCCCTGGCCCGCCCAGGCGCTCGACACGCGCACCCAGCAGGAGCTGGTGTCATCGCCCTTCGCCAGACGGTCCCAGTGGAACTTCACCTTCACGCGGCCGTATTTGTCCGTCCAGATACTTTCACCCTGCGGTCCCACGACTTTCGCCGTTTGCGGGCCGTAGGTCCGCGGCCACGCCGTGCTCTGCGCCGGACGGTAGGACACCGACGCCGGAATGACGCTGAAATCGGTGCGGTGAATGGTCTCCCCCTCACCGCTCGCGTAGCGGTTCTCCTCGAAATGGTAGCCCGCCGCCGTCACCAGATACTCGCCGTTATCGCTGAAGAACGGCGCGTTGGTGAGGGTAAAAATGTGGCCCGGCGCAATGCCCGCCGCCGTGGCCGTCGCCTGAATCTGCTGATGCTCCACCTGCCAGCGCTCCTGACGGATGCGGGCGTAGAACTCCGCATGCCCTGTCTCCACAAAGCGACCCGGCCAGTCGTACACGTCGATGCTGCCCGGTTTCGGTGACGCCGGGTTCTGCTGCGCCTGGAAAAGCCACGCGTTCGGCTTGCGGAAGTCGTAGTCGTCGAGGCTGTAAATCCCCGGCGTGACGCTGTCCTCCAGCGCCCACTGGCTGATACCCTCTTCGTCCGTACTGCCGCCGGACGGCGTCTGATGGTAAGGAATGACCTCATAGCCGCTGAACGGCTGGTGCTGGGTGGCGGCGTCGGTCAGTACCAGGGTATGCTTGTCCGCCTCGTGGCTGAAGTAGTACGCAATCCCCTCCAGCTCCATCAGGCGGCTGATGAAGTCCAGGCTCGATTCCTGATACTGCACGCAGTAGTCCCACACCCGGTAGCTGCCGGTGAGTTTGTCCTCAACGTTGACCTGATGCTCACCCAGCAGGGTTTTGACAATCTGCGGCACCGTCTGGCCCTGGAAGATACGCAGGTTGCGGTCGCGCTTCATTGGCCACAGGTCCGGCTCCACCGTCAGCTGGTACACCGCATAGCGGGTGCCCGTCAGCTCCACGGCGCTGACCGCCACCCGGGTAATCTTGCCGTTTATATAGCGGGGCGTCAGCAGGCTCTGCGTGGGGATGGTCACTGTGACCGGCTGACCGAGCAGCCTGCTGCGGTCAATGCGCGCGTCCTTACCAAGCAGGGTCAGCGTCAGCGCGAACGACTCGGACATCGCCTCGCGGCCGGAGAGTTTCCAGAAAAGCAGCCCCTCAACCGGGAGCTGAACGGTAATTCGGTTGAGCATAATCTTTATTCCGTAATGGTTTATGCTGAGAATATTTTTAACGCAAGGCTTTTTTAAACGTGAATGTTCTGGTTATTGGCCGTCTTACTCTTTAACCGGGGGCCTTTCCCCTTCATATTTATAAATCCACAGGGAATAGATTTTCAGAAACTCTGACAAAATGAATAAAAATCCATTTAGCCAGACATTCATCACGCCCGTGAAACTTAACACCAGGGGAAAAAGGGAAACTGAGTAGCGAAATCCAACCAGACGCAGTATTTCCTGGTAGAGTGCCAGTCTGCTCGCATATAAATTCCGGGCGAAGAAGCACCATGCTGAGGCAATAAAAGAGAGCAACAACAAAAAATCGAGAATAAAGAAAAGAATAACCAGAGCGCTATACCCACCAGCAGACAGCGTGTTCACAACCGTACTGAAGGCGTGTATATCGGAAATAAAAGGGATCTTGTCATGCCGCATGGACTGGGCACAATATAAGACAACGGCCAGGGCATCCATGCATCCCCAGAAAACGAAAACCTTATCTCTGGCGCTCATGACAGTTGAGCAATCACTTAACCGGCGCGGGTGGCCATTCGCCCCCCTTCTGGATGAGCTTCTCTTTTATTTCGTTTAATTTCTCGTATTGCTCACTGCCTCGCTCAAGTCCATTAAGCGCGTCCGCGAGCGCATTGCTCATCGACCAGCCATTTTTGGCCTTAATTGACGGATCCGCTCCACGATCGAGCAGCAACAAGACATGATCGTAAGCCTGGTTATCCAGCGCATCAAACACCAGCGTTTTACCCAGTGAGTTGGTTGAGTTGACGTCAGCACCGCGATCGAGCATGGCTTCCAGCGTCTCTGTATTTTTCGCTTTTAGCGACTGGAAGATGATGGGTTCGTGGAAAACCTTATCTTTCACGTTGGGTGAGAGGCCACCGTCCAGTATCGCGTCGATCCAGTCCGCACTGTCTCCCTTTAGGGCAAATTCGGCAGGACTGCTTTTTCCCTGCGGTCGAGGCTGGAGCGGATCTGCGCCAGCCTTAACAAGCAACGTAATCACCTTTAAATGGGGCGATGTCTTTTTATCATTAATCGCGTTGCCGATGGCCCAAAAAAGCAGGGTCATATCCTGCTTTCCCGGTTTATTAAGATCGCTGTCTGGTGCAAGCGTCTTCACCGCGTCGACATCGCCTTCTTCAATCGCTTTCGCCAGTTCAAGCTGCTGACCGCTGAAGTAGTCCTGTGGATTAAGGTCCATATCCTGCTTACACCCCTGAATCATGAATAAAAAACATAACGCGACAAAAGCCATCAACCCTTTTTTCACAATCGACTCCCGATTATCGAAATATCCTCATCCTTCTGTTGCTCTATGCAATCAATCGCCTGATTAATCCCGTGGCGGTCCAGCGCACTTCCGGTTCCACCGGGAAGGTCATGGGGTATTCCGGCAGCATTTGGGCTCAGCGCAGAGATTTCCTCTTTGAGGATCCACGAAGGGACATGCCCTTTCATCGTTTTCAGATCTTCCCAGGGGTTAACTTCCTGAATCTTCGTCAGCAGTTCACCTTCAACCCGATACGCCTGGATATTATCCGTACTGCCTAATATCTTACCGCCGTATTTTTCTACGGTTCCGGCATTGAGGCCGGCGGCGTTAAACGTCCACCCCGCTTTCCCGCTGCCTATAGAGGTTGCAGAGGCGAGACCACCGCCAAGGGAATGACCGGCAATATCAATATTCTGGCCTGACCTTGCCAGCTCCTTACCGATACTCACGGCCTTTTTATAATAATCTGAAGCCATACCCATGCCCTGTGAGAAGTTATTCGACCAGTCAGCCCCGTTTACCACCGGCGCCAGTTCCCCTTTGGTCAGTAGAGAGGAGACATTCTCAGACAGAGAGGCGAAGCCAGGCTCGCGCGATCCCCTGAATACCAGCGTGGGGTTCATATCTGCACCAAACACTTCCGGCTTCGGTTGATAGACGCGCGCCAGAAAATTGGGGGACGTATCATCGTCAAAGAGCATGGATTTGTTCAGCCCGAACTTTCCTAACAGCGCATCGTCATTACTGATATCCGTCCATCCCTCCGGCACGCCCGGTGTGGTTTCCAGCGGGTTCACGGTCTTATAAATATTTTCCGCAAGCTTCGCTTTTTCCACCGCGATATTATTCGCCGCCAGACGTTTCGCGGCGATCTGGGCATCCGGATAAAGGCTATTGCTCCCCTTCGCGATCAGATCTTTACGCGCCTGCCAGCGTTCTGCTTTGGTCATCTTCTGAAGCTGCCCGGCATAGGTTTTACCGTCCTTGCCCGGAGTAGGTTCATCCGGCACCTGTGCCGTTTTAGATTTCACCACCTGTTTTGGCAGAACCGTTGGCGCAGGGCGAGATCCGTACGTTCTCACCATAGTTTCGTAGCGGTCAACAATTGTACTCACCGGATACCAGCCCAGGCCGACCAGCGAGGCAGCCTGGAGTTGCCCTTTGGCGTTGATATAAAAAATTTCCGTTACTGATGACCAGTCACGAAAACTTTCGTCAATGGCAACCACTCTGCCCATCTCTAAATCCTGCGCGATCAGCGTACGGGTATCGCGCCCGGACTGATAAGGATTCGCACCGGTGATCGTGCGCAGCAGATCGTAGCGCGTGAAGAGTGAGCGCAGCGAATGGTCGGGAACCGACATAATCCACTGTCCGGCAACGGACGGGCGGATTATTTTCGCAAACAGCGCTGGCGAGACGTTCTCGTGGAACAGATAGACAAACTTGATGTTATACATTCGCTCCGTCCTGTTACCCGCAGGCTTACGGATTCACCAGCCAGGTGCCTGGCTTCGCAATATCCAGCGTCTGGGTACGCGTTCTTCCATTGCCTTCCAGTTCAATGCGGGTCTCGCCCGCAGGCAATTTCAGCGATGCGTAACCGTTATTCCCCGGACGCAGCGCTTTAGACTCGCCGTTCACCTTCAGCGTCTCGCCATCAAGCATGCGGATGTAGACCAGCGCGACCGGGCTGGCGTCGACAGGCGGCGCACTCTGCTGCGCCGTAGCAGGTGGCGCTACCGGCTCGCTCACGTCTGCCGTTGCCGGTCTGGTTTCCGATTGGGATGAGGTCTCAGCCGGAGGGCTCACGGCAGGGGTTTGCGCCGTCTGCTCTGGCGTTTCCTGACTGCCGCCGCCGAACAGCATCGCACCGGCAACCACCCCAACCAGCACGCCCGCGGCCACCAGCCCCGGAAGCTTGTAACGTCGCCAGTCCAGCGCGGAAGCAGATGCCTCCTCTTCCACCGGCACCAGCATCGTGCCGGTCTTCTTCGCGGTCAGCACCTCGTCGATACCGGCGACGGGCATCTCGATCAGCGCCGCGAACTCCTCAATGGATTGCGGACGGTCTTCCATATGCAGCGCCAGCGCCTTGTCGATGGCCTGTAGCAGCGGGATGGAATAGCCCTGCGGCATCAGCTCCACCAGCGGTTTGCAGGTGTCCTGAATCGAGCGCACCACGCTGACCGGTGGCGGAGAGCCCACGATGAGGGTGCGCAATACGGCGCCGAGCGCGTAGATATCCGTCCACGGCCCCTGCTCGCTTTCATTGTCGTCGGTATACTGCTCGATAGGCGCGAAGCCCGGACGCAGCATGGTTTCCGTCTCATCCGAGAGATTACCGATGGTGCGGCGCGCCGATCCGAAATCGAGCAGCACCGGCAGGCCGTTATCCTGAATCTGAATGTTATCCAGCGAGATGTCGCGGTGTAGATAACCCTCGTCGTGGATCGTTTTGATGGCGCCGAAGAGCATTGGCAGCATGCGGCGGATCCACGCCTCGTTAATCAGCTCCGGTTTCTCTTCGCGCAGACGCGACAGCGTGGTACCGCTGTAAAACAGCGTCCCCATATAGGCCGTGTCGTTTTGCACCCAGAAACGCAGTACGTGCAGCAGGTTCGGGTGGTTAAAGCGCGCCAGCAGGCGGGCTTCCTGGATGAAGCTGTTCAGACCGGCAGAAAACGCTTTGCCGAAGCGCTCGCTGCGCAGCACCAGCGTCATATCCTCGCCGCGCACGGCGAGGGAGGAAGGCATAAATTCTTTGATAGCGATAGTGCGTTCGAGCTGGTGATCCCAGGCGCGATAGACGATGCCGAATCCGCCGCCGCCAATCACCTCTTTTATCTCAAACTCATTGAAACGGTACCCGACCGGGAGCGCGTTTGGGACAGTCCGATTGTTATCATTATCCGTCATCTTTTACAGTTCTCTTGATGATTATTACGCGGCAAACTGACAGTGGAACTCGCCCTGCTCGCAGGTGACATGCAGACGTCGGTACTGCTGGTCGCTGCGGCTGGCGGTAAGTAAAATCTGGCTCATCTGAGGCAGCAACGTATTGGTCAGAATCGCATCCACCATACGCCCGCCCGACTCAACCTCGGTACAGCGCTGAACAATCTGTTCGACCACGCTGTCGTCAAATTCAGAAATAATGTTGTGATTCACTTCCAGACGACGCTGAATGCGCCTGAGCTGAAGACGCACAATCTGCCCCAGCATCTCGTCGCTCAGCGGGTAATACGGCACCACCAGCAGGCGGCCCAGCAGTGCAGGCGGGAACACCTCCAGCAGCGGCTGGCGCAGGGCGCCGCTTAACGCGTCAGGCTCCGGCATCAGTTCCGGGTCGGCGCACATGGCTGCGATCAGGTCGGTGCCGACGTTAGAGGTCAGAATAATAATGGTGTTACGGAAATCAATGTGACGCCCTTCGCCGTCCTCCATCCAGCCCTTGTCGAAGACCTGGAAGAAGATCTCGTGCACGTCCGAGTGCGCTTTTTCAATTTCGTCCAGCAGCACGACGCTGTATGGACGGCGGCGGACGGCCTCGGTTAATACCCCGCCTTCACCATACCCTACGTACCCCGGAGGCGCACCTTTTAAGGTGGAGACGGTGTGCGCTTCCTGGAACTCGCTCATGTTGATGGTGATGACGTTCTGCTCGCCGCCGTACAGGGATTCGGCGAGCGCCAGCGCGGTTTCGGTTTTACCGACGCCGGACGGACCGCACAGCATAAAGACGCCCACCGGCTTGTTCGGATCATCAAGCTTCGCCCGCGAGGTTTTCACGCGGCGGGCAATCAGATCCAGACCGTGACGCTGGCCAATAACACGCTGGTTCAGCGTGTCGGCAAGGTTCAGAACCGCGTCGATCTCGTTTTTCACCATCCGGCCCAGCGGGATCCCGGTCCAGTCAGAGACCACCGCGGCAACCACGTTTTCATCCACCGCGGCAAACAGCAGCGGCTCGTCACCCTGTAAGGCTTTCAGCGCCTGCTGCTGTTCCGCCAGCTTGCCGCGCAGCTCAGCGGTATCTTCCTCGCCCGCCGCGAACAGCGCGGCGCGCAGGCGGATAATCTCCTGCACCAGGCTGCGTTCTTCTTCCCAGCGCTCGGCCAGGGCTGCGCGTTTTGTCTCATACGCGTCGCGTTCGGCGCGTAATGCCGTGACGCGATCGGCATCACCGGCCCCCACGCGCGCTTCGCGTTCTGCGATCTCAATTTCCACGTCAAGCGCAGCAAGGTGACGCAGACAGTCTTCCAGCTGAGCAGGCGGCGCGCTCTGGCTGACGGCCACGCGCGCGCAGGCGGTATCCAGCAGCGCCACCGCTTTATCCGGTAGCTGACGCGCAGGGATATAGCGATGCGACAGTTTCACCGCCGCGCTGACCGCTTCGTCGAGGAGTAAAACCTGATGATGGGTTTCCAGCGGCGACACGGTGCTACGCAGCATCAGTACGGCTTTCGCTTCATCCGGCTCGTGAACCTGTACGGTCTGGAAGCGGCGGGTCAGCGCAGGATCTTTCTCAATGTATTTTTTGTATTCCGCCCAGGTGGTCGCGCCGATGGTGCGCAGTTGCCCGCGCGCCAGGGCTGGCTTGAGCAGGTTAGCGGCATCGCCGGTGCCCTGCTGTCCGCCTGCGCCAATCAGGGTGTGGATCTCATCGATAAACAGAATAATTGGCGTGGCGCTGGACTGCACCTCGTTAATCAGCGCCTGGAGGCGCGCCTCAAATTCCCCTTTCATGCCCGCTCCGGCCTGAAGCATGCCGATATCCAGCAGCCACAGCTGAACGTTTTGCAGCGGCTCCGGCACGTCGCCGTCGGCGATACGCAGCGCCAGCCCTTCCACCACTGCGGTTTTCCCGACGCCGGCTTCCCCGGTCAGCAAGGGGTTGTTCTGGCGACGACGCATCAGGATATCGACCATCTGGCGGATCTCTTCATCGCGCCCCACCACCGGGTCAATCTTGCCTTCCCGGGCGCGCGCCGTCAGATCCTGACCATACTGCGCCAGCGTGCCCTGCGCAGCCGGTACTGCCCCGGCAGGCGCGTCCGCAGCGGCGGCGGCCTGCTGGCTCTCTTTGCTGCTGGCGCAAATGGCGTCGAACTGCTCGACCAGCACCTCAACGTTAAGACGGGTGAACTGCGCCGAAATACTTTTCAGCACGTTAGCCAGATTCCACGTTTTCAATATGCCGATCAGCAAATGGCCGCCGCGGATGCGGCTGACGCCAAATTTCAGCGAGCCGTAGACCCAGGCGCGCTCGACGGCGCTGTCGATATGCTCGGAAAGATCAGACACGGAACTCGCGCCACGCGGCAGGACATCCAGCGCCTCCACGATATCGCGCGTCAGCTGCTGTTCATCAAGGGCGAAGTGACGGATGACCTGTTGCAGATCGCCATCCTGCTGCTGCATCAGCTGATGCAGCCAGTGCACCAGCTCAACGTACGGGTTGCCGCGCAGCTTACAGAAGGCAGTCGCGCTTTCCAGAGAGGTAAATAACAGCGTATCCAGTTTGCCGAAAAGCACGGCACGGCTAATTTCTGACATGTTAGTTTCCATTAACAATGATTCGGTATACGGAAGGATTATCGCTCTGCGCGATACACCAGATCGCCACGCGGAACAGGCTGAGGCTGAAGGCCGAGCCAGGTGTTGTACCCTAATCGCCCGGCGCTACCGAGCGTGGCGCCCTGCACCGCATCGGCGCGCAGGATCACCCGTGTTTCCCATTCAAATTCCACCCCGGCGTACTGTCGCACCCAGTCGCGCAGCTCGGTGACCCATCCTTCGCCCGGCAGAAAACGGTTGTAGTCGTCTGCGCTCAACGGGCCAATCTCGAGCCGGAATTTATGCTGCACGTCGCGTACCGCAATGCCGAGAAAAGCGGACTCTCCCATGCGCGGCAGGCGACGCCCCTCACCCAGCTGTGCCTGCTCCCGCGTTGAGAGCGGCATCCACTGCGGGACGTTGGCCACCAGCCTGACCGGCACGTTGAAATAGTTGCGCAGGATTTTCTCCAGCCCTTCCGGGTCCCGCCCGTGGCGGGTCAGGTGCCCGGCGTGAGTAAAGCGGGCATGCGCGCTCAGGCTGCCTTTCGACATCTGGGCAGGCTGCCCCATGCCAATCAGCGATGCCAGATACCCTTCGAAGCGCCTGTTGTCGTCGCGATCCAGTGAAACGGCAGGCTGCGCGTCCGCCCAGGCGCGGTAGAACAGCAGCGTCAGGCGGTGGTGAAAGAGGTCGGCAAACGCGCTGAGGCTGTGATCCTGATGATGATGAATACGCTCGCGGACATACTCAGTCATGTGCACCGGCAGTGGGCCGTTAGGACCAAACAGGCCGAAGCTCAGAATGGAAACCTCATGCAGTCCGTTCTCTTCCCGCTGCCGGACCTCAGCAACCGTTGACGGCGCAAAGCCCATTGAAGGCTGCTGACCAATACGCAGCGGCTCAAATTTAGGCAGCGGCGCGCGTCCCAGCGGGTAACGCTCGCCGCCCTGGGCATCAATGCGTCTTAACAGCTGGAAAAGATCGTAGCGCCACGGCGTCTCGCGCACCCCGCGCCAGAACGCATCGGGCAGCGGCGTCAGGCGATGCACGCGCAGCGTTGCAGGGGCAACTTCACTCATACCAGCGCCCTTTTACCCATACGCGGTGCCCAGTAGCCGATTTCGCCGCGCTGCTGGCTCTTGAGCGTGAACTCCGTAAAGCTGTTGATGGAGACCAGGCGGGCAAAAAGGCGCTCCAGCACGCTGCCGAAAAGCCACGGGCTGGCGCCGGAAAAGGCGCGTTCGTCCACCGTCAGGGTGATGCCGATCCCGCGGGCGAACACCACCGGGCCGGGTTCCGGCACGCGGCGGTGCACCGGCTCCAGCACGCAGTGACGAACGCCATCCACCTGACGGGCAACCGGCGTCTCGGCGAGGTTGGCGTACAGCCCTAACAGCTGACGCAGCGCGGCAGCGCCCTCTTCGTTTTCGCTGTCCATCAGGCTAAGGTAGTTCATTTGCAGCTGGCTGATGAGCCGCCAGGTGCTGAACCCTTCGGCCAGTGCCGGACGCGGCGGCGTCGGGCCTTTGCGCAGGGTTAACGCCTTCACCGGCATGGAGTCGGCCATAATAAACTGCCCAAGCTCCTGCTGGAGCATCAGCGGCAGGTCACGACTGGTGCACAGCACCTCGGCGGAGATATAGCGCAGGTTTTCCTGCCACGGCGCGTGCTGCGCATCCACCAGCGAGACGAAGACCTCCGAGCCGATATAGCCCGTGCGGGTGCCATAGCGCAGCGCGTGTTCGGAGAGAACGCGCTGCTCACGGCGCAGGGAAAAATAGGCGCCGTAGTTGCCCGCGTCCCCGCTCCAGGTACTCCAGAACGGACGAAACGTCTGGTCGTCCCGCTGACCATCCGCGCTGGCATAGATTTTTTTCACGGCATAAATTTCATAATCCAGCGGGCGGATGTTATCCACCACCAGGTGGTATTCATGCTGGCTTTCGCTCAGCTTCTGCCGGGCCGCCACTTTCGGGAACAGGTTGATCACCGGCGTGCAGTGCAGCGCCAGGTGGCTGGCATCCACCACGCGCTCCAGCTGATCGTCGCTCTTGTCGAGCAGAATGAAGATATCAAACGCTTTTTCGTCTTCGCAGCGCTGGATCAACTTGCCCAGCCCGCTCAGGCTGATGAAACGAAAACGCGCCGGGAACGCGAAGTACTCCTGCAACAGGCGATAGCCGTCGAAGTTACGCAGATCGTCCGGGAGCAGGGCCTGGTCCGCATCAAAGCCTTCCTGACGCAGGGCGTCAGACGACAGCAGCTGGCGCTGGGGCTGCTTGCTGACCGTCTGGCAGACGATGCCCGCGTGGTGCTCCATCACCAGCTCCAGCAGCTTCAGCGCCTCGATGTCCGGGCCGCTTAAGAAGAACTCCAGGCGGTCAAAATCCAGGTGCCCGAGATGCTGCGGGCCATCGCAGGCAATGCGGACCCGTAAGGCGCTGCTGATCCCCCGCTGACTCAGGCCGAGCTGGGCCAGCGGCAGATCGGCGGGAACGCCGCCCAGCTCGATCCGCTCAATTTTTAACGGCAGCAGGTTCACCTCGTGCGCCGTGGTATAGCTGCACGTAACGCCGGTTTTTTTCAGCGCCAGGCTGTCCATCATGGTGCCGCGCGGCACAATAAAGCCTTTGCTCAGGTCGCCCCGGCTGCTGTCGGGCTGAATTTCAGCGATCGCCATCGACGGCGTAGGCGCCAGATAATTTGGCGCAATCATCTCCAGCATACGCTGTGAAAAGCGCGGGAATTCGGCGTCCATTTTCATCTGCACGCGGGAGGTCAGGAAGGCGAAACCTTCCATCAGGCGCTCAATGTACGGGTCCGCCACTTCGATGCCGCGCATGCCGAGCCGCCCCGCCACTTTCGGGTAGCGTTCGGCGAACTCCGCGCCCATCTCGCGCAGATAGGCCAGTTCACGGTTGTAATATTCGAGCAGTTTGCTTTCCATCATTACCCCGCATCTTTCAGTTCAAAATGGCCGTTTTCCAGATCGACGTCGGTGCGAAAGAGAAACTCCAGCGGATACGGCACGCACCACAGGCGGCCTTTGATTTCGATAGACAGAACGTTGTGCAGATCTAACGAGGAGGTATCGGACACGCAGCGAACCTGAAGCCCCTGGGGCAGGATCCGCGGTTCAAAGTTAATAATCGCTTCGGTGAGCTTGCGCTGAATGTCGTGCCATTCGATATCAGACATTCTTTTCCCCGCCAGCGGCGCGACGCCGAAGTTAACGACGGAACGGCTCACCTGCGTCAGCCCGCTCAGATCGCTGGAGGCATCGTGGTTGATGGTATTAAACAACCACTGTAAATCCCGCAGGACGTTACGACGCAGCGCGGCGTGGGTAATCAGATTGCTGTTGGCGGACTCGCGTTTTTTTTCCGGATCGTTATCCGTCAGGCGATCCAGCAGTGAGGGCTGCATTTTGTCGCGCGCCCCCACTTTCTCCTGCCTGCTGCGGGCCTGCCAGCCGCTGCGCAGCAGATCGCCTTCGCCAGCGGTATTACTCATCCGCACCATCCGAGGTAAATGTCACCAGCCTCAGGGTAAGCAGCGGGCTTTCGCTTTGCTCGCTCAGCCAGGCTTTCTGTCCCATGCCTTCATACAGGGCGCCGTCATCGTCCAGCGGGAGCCATTCGGTGGTGCGCCCCAGCTTAACGCTGTCTGGCGCCCCGTCAGCAAACGGATAACGCGCCGGGATCTGACACACCTGCTCGGTGCCGTCCGTGAGGCGGACCAGCGCATGACGCCACACCAGATCGGTCACGCTGGCCGGAGCCTGAAAACGGATCGCATCGATGGCGCAGAACGGCACCCAGAAATAGCGGCCATTGACCAGGGTTTCACACACCGGCCCCAGACGGGCATCGCCGTCCATCAGCCATTCAAAGGTGTGGCTCTCTTCATTCTCCAGCGTGACCTGCCCGCGGCTTGCCGGGGCCTGTTCGAGTGCCTCCAGGCGCAGCGTTTGCGCTTGCCCGGCGCGTTCGGTCAGCGCCTGGGCTAACGTCGACAGCCACGGCCACTGCGCCTCGGGCATTGCCGGTCGCGCCTCTCCCGCGAATACGCGCGCCCGCTGCTGTTCACCCTGAATGGCCTGCTCCAGCAGCGTTACGGTTGGTTTTGCCTGCGGCTTCAGCGCCAGCCAGCTCTTCAGCTGGGTCAGGGCGCGCGCCCAGTTGCCGCTGAGGATCAGAAACTGCACAAACGCGGCGCGCAGATCGGCATCCGCCGGACGAGCTTTGATTTCGGCTTCCAGGCGAAGCAGCGCGTCGCTAATCGACTCACCCGCCAGACGTTGATAAAGCGTATTCATAGCCTCTCCTTAATTCGCCGCGCGCCAGGCGCCCACTGCCGGATCGCGCAGCTGCGGACGCAGCGTGTCAATCAGAACAACGTTCAGCTCCGCGCCCGGTGCAACCCATGCGCTCCAGATCTTCTTCACCTCTGCGATACGCGCCTGGAGTCTGGCGTCGTCGCTGGCGATCTCACGGGTGATTTCCACCGCCACCGTGCCGTTGCTCTTCCAGCCGTTCAGAGTGCTGTCGTACGGCAGGATCATCCAGCTCTGGTCGCTGTTCGGGGTGCTGAAGACCATGCGCTCTTTGTTAACGGAGGTGATCAGCGCCTTTTCAGGATCGACCGCGTTGTTCAGTCCCATCACCGGGAAGCCGTGAATGTAGGTGACCGGAATCGCTTTCTGCGTCCCGTTACGATTTTGCGTCACCACGGTGTGGCCGCTGAGCCAGCTACCGTTGCCGCAGCGGGTGGTGTCGGAATCCGGAATAAACAGCGCCGGCGCGGAGGAACCGCCCTCCCAGAAGGTGCGCAGGTGGCAACCGTCCTGAAGGGTGAACTCCTGCCATGGCGTCCGATCTGCCGCCACGGTGTGTGTCTCCGGATTCTGGTCAGGCGGCAGCAGCGCGCCTGAGGTGGTGGTCGTTGCCGCCGCCGTTTCCTGCTGCTTCACCACCAGCGCCCAGTCCTGCGCTTTAGCCGCTGTGCCCCGGGCAAGCGTCGTGCCTTCCGGATCGTTAAGCGTCCAGTTCAGGGTATTCAGCTTGCTGCACTGGTGCTCCAGCAGCGAGCCAAGGCGCGGCACGAAGTTTTCCAGCACCGAAACCTCTTTCTTGCCGTTCGCCACGATACGCAGCGCCACGTCCGCCTTACACCAGCTTTGCGGCGTATTGTCTTTAATGTTGTCGATCCAGATATCCAGCTTCTGCGCAGGAGACTGCACGATGCGGAAGTTTTCAGCCTGTGCGGTGGTCGCCACCGTCAGAAGAGCCAAACCCGATAGCCAAAGTTTCATATCAATCCTTGTGTGTCTAATCAGTTCCGCAGGGAAGAAATTGTGCTGCGTCAGAGAGCGTATGCAGCAAAGTGGTGTCCTGAGGGTTGCCCATCCACACCGCCACGGCGGTATAGTTATCCTGAGCATTGCCCTCCTGTTCGGCATTCTTTTGAATGATTTGGTTCATTAAGGTCAGCCACTCCTGTGGCGTATTGACCATGTGCAGCGACTGCTTCATCTGCTCTTCGCTGACGCCGTGCCAGAAACCGTCGGTGCAGAGCAGGAAGGCATCACCGTCCTCGACCTGCACGACATCGCTGTAGCTCGCTTCCGGTCCGCCATTCTCAATACCCAGCGCCAGATACAGCAGGTTGCTGTTGAGATCGTCGGTCTGATGCCCGGCATCTTTCATCTGCTGGACGAGGCTGTGATCGGTGGTGACATGCCACAGCCAGCCGCGGCGAAACAGGTACAGGCGGCTGTCTCCGGCGTGCGCCCAGTAAGCCAGACGGTAATCCCTGTCGATAAACAGGCTGACCAGCGTGGTGCCCATCCGGCGATAGTCCTGCACGGCCTGTTGTTCGCTGAGGATGGTGCGGTTCGCCGTTTGGACGTAGTCACGAATATGCTGCGCATTCAGGTGCTTGTCGCCGTCAAAGCGGGAAATAATGCTGTTGCGGGCCAGCTCAGCGGCCACCTCGCCGCCCGGCAGGCCCGCGATGCCGTCACAGACGACAAAGCAGGCTGAACGTTCCCCGATGGTTTCTCCCGTCTGATCCTGGTTGCTGGCGCGCGTCCCCTGGCGGGAGAGAGAAGCCGTTGCGATATTCATTTTTCTTCCGATCCGCTTTGTGAGTCTTTGTACTGATTGACCTCCATGTCATAGGCATGGAGGAAGGCTTCGCCAAACAGGGTATGGAAGTCGTCCTCGATCTCGCCCGCCGTCTCGCCATAGCTGCGAACGAAATAATCCCACAGCGCGGCTTTACGGCTGCCCGGCAGCGCCAGGCGTGACGTCATCCCGTTCTGCTTCGCCTGCTCTTCCAGCTGTTCCGGATTAAAGGATTGCAGCATGGCGGCGATAATGGCGCGGATACCGGAGATCATCCCCAGCTGGTGCGCCTGGAGATCGATTAGCGCATCACGCACCGATTTGGTCGGCGGCATAAAGCCCGGCATCGGCGTGCCGAA
The DNA here is from genome assembly GCF_004136695.1 of Enterobacter cloacae complex sp. 677-3DZ2D5B. Lineage (NCBI taxonomy): Bacteria > Pseudomonadati > Pseudomonadota > Gammaproteobacteria > Enterobacterales > Enterobacteriaceae > Enterobacter > Enterobacter cloacae complex sp. 677-3DZ2D5B. The sequence goes on from NZ_QFLS01000009.1 coordinate 203,162, forward strand.
CATCTGGATCAGCACCGTTTTCCCGGTCGGCAACAGTTTGAACGGGTTGTTCGCATCGTCGAGCACCATGGTCATATCGGCTTTCACCCCACGCTTGAGGATGGAGCGCGAGGAGAGCAGCGCCACGGTCCCCTGCGAGAACATGCCCAGGATCTGCCCCAGCTGACGCATATTTTCCCGGTCAAACTGCGGCACCGGCTGCATTTCGCTCAGGCCCATGCCCTCCAGCAGCGCCTCCAGCAGTTCGCCCTGAAGCACCTCGCCCCGCTCGCCGGTCTGCGCGGAGGCAGCAGGCGAAGCAGCGTTTTTAACCGGGTCGATACGCAGGCGGCCTTTAGGCGCCTGCGCGTTGCTGCGCGCCACGGCCTGCGGCGTTGGCATGGTGAAGCCAGCGTAATCGGGACGCGCGGGCTCTTCTTCCGCGCGCGGCGCATCCTGTGGTTCAGTCGGTTCCGGATCGAACAGCGGTGAGCTGGCCAGCGCATCCTCTTCCTGTGCGGCTTGCGGTTCAGGCTTTGGCTCCGGCTTATCGGCCACGATTTCATCCGGATGGGTTAACGGCGCGCCACCCATCAGGCCGAGGGGGTCATCGTGACGCGCGGCAGGTGCGCTCGCCGACCCGCCAAACAGGGCTAACGGATCAAGTTCGTCCGACGCCTCTTCCTTTGGCTGGGCAGGTTTGCTTTCGTCCGGCTGTACCAGCGTTGAAGGGGTGACATCGTCAAAGATGCTCTCTTTTTTAAACAACGCTTCATCGCTGAACAGCGTGTCCGGGTCAACGTTTTTACGTTCAAACGACGGTTCGGCATCGTTAAACATTGCCAGCGGATCTTCGGCATTCCGCTCCGGGGCCGCAGGCTGAGAGAACGGATCGTGGGATGCCGCGGGCTGTGGTTTTGCCCGGTTGCTGGAGATGCTGTCGGAGATGGAAAACTCCTGCATCAGGCTGTCCCAGATTTCCGACGGCACGGCCGTAGGTTCAGCTTTTCCGCGAGGCGCGGCGCTGGCCGGTTTCGGTTGTGGCGCCGGAGCAGGTGTCGCCGCTGGGCGCGCCTGCTGCATGCTGGCCGCCATGCGGCTTACGGGCTGGGTGTCATGAATGAGTTCGCTGACTTCAATGCGATAATCATCAATACCGAGAATATCCCCATCCTGAAGCTCAACCTGACGCCCACGCTCCAGCGGGATATCATTCAGTACCACGCGGGTAACGCTGCCGCGGTTCGTGACGCGGCATTCGCCACTGGCGTCGACGTGAACGATGGCCTGCAAACGCGAGATAGTGCGGTCATTGTCTGGCAGCACCAGATTGTTATCCGTACCGCGCCCAATGGTGCCGCCCGGGGCATAAAAATCACAGCTGCTTTGCGGCGGCTGATGACCGGGTTTCGTAGAAATAATCGTGAATCGCATGGCGTATTCCTGCTGGTATGATTAGCGCTCAAACGCTGCCGCTCTCGGGGGTGAAAACGGCGGGGTTTGGGGGTTATGGGCTGATTAAAATTATTTGACTACATTCAGGAAAATAATGCCAATAAGCAGCCATAGCGTGAAAAGAAAGGCCTGAGCTTTATAGCGTCGATGCAGTTTTAATATCCAGCCGATTCTCTCTTCCGGTAATGCCTGAACGAATTTATAGGCATCGTCCTGAACATTTCTGTCTTTGGTAAATTTCATCTTCACGCCTTTGCGAAGACGAACAAACCAGATTATTTTTTGATAGTTTGCCAGCGAGCCAAAAAATGATGCGTAATTTGTCACCAGATCGAGATCGTAGCCTTTTTGCCTATATTCTGAAAGAAGCTGATTATATTCGGCCTCGTGTTTTTTAAAATAACGGGAACTGATGAAGTCCATAATTACGACAAGTAAAAATAAAACAACAATCAGAAATAAAAGAATATTTTCTAAATTCACCATAGCTTATCCATGACATATTCAGTTGCTCCACCGGCAACTTCGCCACCAATGTATCCACCCGCAGCGGCTCCTACCACAGAACACGCGAGCAACCCTACACCACCTGTTGCCACGCCCAATGCAACACATACGCCAGCCCCAGCCATGGCGCCATATTTTCCGCCATAAATCCCGCCCGCAAGACTGGCGCCAAATTGACTGTACTTCTTAACGGCGACTTTGGAACAACTCTGCTCTCTACCTACTGTACAGGCATCGTAAACTTCATTGGTTGTGTTTGCACCAGCGAAGCCGATAGCAAGCCATCCTCCCATTTTCAGAAAACGGGCAGCTTTTGAAGCATTGTCTACATATGTTGAATACCCTCGTATCGAGGCAACACCCGCAGTACTCCATTCGTGGACAATTGACCTGCTTGATAAACCTAAAGCGTGCTTGATTTCTTCATAAGGTTTCAGTTTCAGCGTTAGTCTGGACAGCTTATTTAATAAAACGTCCAGCTCAGAAAAAAGTTTTTGCCTTTCAACAAAAAACTGCTGCCCGATCAATGTGCCTTGCGTTCTGTATTGATTTTGATAAGCCAGTTCGATAGCTTTTAATTTCTTTTCTATTTCGCTAAAGTACCTTTCACCTGCATCAGCAACCACCCCGAGAGATTTATCCATAAAATTAGTTAATGCTGCGATGGTACTAAAATGCTTGTTAAAGAAATTAGCTTCATCTGTATTCAGTTCTGCCAATGCTCCATTAACCTTTTGCTTTGCATTTTGTAATTGTTTTAGCTGAACCGCATTTTCAGCACCCGGAGCATTAAGGATCAATATTTGCCCGGGTTTTAACCACCGTGTGTCCCTGTTCACTTGCATAAAATAACGTGCCGCTTCACTGTCTGGTTTATTGAACAGTAGTCTTGCCTGGAAATCTAACGTACCAGCCTGCTGAACAACACAATAACCAGGAGCAACCGTTGATTTTACGCTCATATTGACATCCCTTTGCAAACGAAATTAAGTCTCTGTAAATAATGACCGGGGAAAACTCCCCGGTCACGCGCGCAATTACGCTTCTTTGTTTTCTTTGATGTTCCAGCCAGCGCTGCTTTCAGCACCTTTACCACCGGCAGTGGTCTGCTCCCAGTACTGCTGTTTCACTTTCGCAGCCTGGAATGCATAGGTCACGCCAACGGTATCGCCGTTGTCTGCACCCGTGTACTGAACGGAAGTCACGAGAACGTCTTCCAGGGTGATGCGGGTGTATTCAACCTGCTGACCACCCGCTTTGCAGACGGACAGTTCAACTTTGGTCAGGTGTTTACCGCTTGCGCAGTGTTTCAGGATTGCTGTAGTGGATTTGTCGATCAGAGCGTTAACGTGCAGATCGTTAAAGTTAACCTTACCGGCACCACCGCCACCACCCACACTCATATTACCTGGCTGGGACGCGCCCCAGGAGAAGGAGGTAATGTCAGTCCAGCCGGTGTGGTTAGAATCTTTAGATTCGCCCGTAACACCCTCGACCTTCAGAAACATATCAATAGCCATAATATCTACTCTTCGTGGATGAACAATATTGCTTTCGAAAAAGCCCTTATATGGCAAACAGGAAAGCATGGGGCTGAATAAAACCGTCCATATTTTACCTCTGCCTCATATCAAACGACCCGTGTCATTTGACAGTCTTACATTCCCCCTGAATGAAAGGAAAGAATGTGAAGTCTTTTACTACTGCGGATTATCCTGAATCCAGGTACGATCAGGATCGCCAATGATGAGCTGCGGAACCAGTTTATTCAGTTCGTCACTATGATAAAGACGTAGACAATTTAAGGTTACGCCTTTTACATCAGGTTTGCGCTCCGAGTGGAAACCATTAATTTGGTTTTTATACTTCCCAATAATGGCGTTAACTTTGTCAGTACCGTTTTCAGCATCAAACGGTATCCATTCAATAAATGCGCTCGCACTGCGGGCCGCATCAGCAGAAAATTGACTGCCTTTATCTGCTACCTGCGCAAGGCAGCGCGCCAGGACAAAATCTTTAACCACCTGCCGGTATGTTTGCTGCTGATAAAAATCAACGTAAGGGTTGTCACCGCGAGCAGAAAAAGATAAGCAAGTGAGCAAAAGAAATACGGTCTTTAAACACCTGAATATAATTATTTTAATTCCCAAAACCAGATTTCCTGACAGTACGGAAAGCAATCGGAGTTACATATAAACGAATTATTACTCAGAGGCTCGATAAGGTCGATATGACCACCGCCATACCCATCAATTTTATTGAAGAAAACAACACCTTTTCGGCCCAACATTGAGCGTGCACCAGCCTCGCGGTCTTTAAAGATTTCTGCCTTGCCAAACACATGGGATTTATAAAGCTGATCGGCAAGTAATTTTGCGCCAGGCTCGATTGTTTTTCCCTTATAGGGACCGGTCTTTATGGGTAAACGCCCTGTAAATTCAACATTACATTTTAACAATGCCAGGCTCATTCTTACCGCACAGGTATTTTCGTATGCCGGTTGTTGCTTGATAATCGTCGAATAATCGTAGCCAATTTCTGAAAAAACCTGTTCACCCGAGGCAAAACCCGCGCGTGTGTGATTTGAAGAGTAATGCTGACGTTTAAGTTGTTCGTATAATGGTCTCATTTGTCACTCTCCTTTTTTGCACGGGCGTAATTCTTTCATGCCGTCAATGATGATTTTTGAAGCGCGCTCCTCGCCTTGCTGTTTCGATAAGTTCGCAAAACGAGAATAGAGAAACTCATGTATTGTATTTGGCAAAAAAGGCCTGCCCTTGCACCATGCAGTGCCCTCAGACGCGTCGACTACGCCGAGAAGATACATATTTGCCTTAATGCGTTCACGTTCATTCGTTTTCGACAGCCAGGCTTTAGCAAAACGCTCTGCACTCAGATTTAAATCGTACCCTGTTAACAGCGTCGGATCGCGTTGGAAGTTTGATGTGTCATCCTGAGGCAATGCTTCCGCTTGAGGGTATTTATAATTTCCGGCGTCCGCGCTTGCGAGAGTAGAAACTGCCAGCAAACTGGTCGCGATCACAAGTATATGTTTCACCGTATATCCTTATTCACTGACAGAAATAAGTTAAGCTTTTACGCACAAATGGCCGGCCCCTGCGGGCCGGCAATTATTATCACGCGTCTTTCGTCTTCAGCGACGGCAGTTTAGAAACCAGGCGCAGGGAAACGGTCAGACCTTCCAGCTGGTAGTGTGGACGCAGGAAGAACTTCGCGGCGTAGTAGCCCGGGTTGTCCTCAATCTCCTGCACCTGCACTTCCGCCGCCGCCAGCGGTTTACGGGACTTGGTTTCCTGGGAGGAGTTCGCCGGGTCACCGTCGACGTAGTTCATCACCCAGTCGTTCAGCCAGCGTTCCATCTCTTCGCGCTCGCGGAAGGAGCCGATTTTGTCGCGCACGATGCACTTCAGGTAGTGAGCAAAACGACAGCAGGCGAACAGGTAAGGCAGACGGGAGGCCAGGCGCGCGTTAGCGGTGGCATCCGGGTCGTGGTACTCGGCCGGTTTTTGCAGGGACTGCGCGCCGATGAAGGCGGCGAAGTCGGAGTTTTTGCGGTGAACCAGCGGCATAAAGCCGTTTTTCGCCAGTTCCGCTTCACGGCGATCGCTGATGGCGATCTCGGTCGGGCACTTCATGTCCACGCCGCCGTCATCGCTCGGGAAGGTGTGGCACGGCAGGTTTTCCACCGCCCCGCCGGATTCGACGCCGCGAATCGAGGTGCACCAGCCGTACTCTTTAAAGGAGCGGTTGATGTTGGCCGCCATCGCATAGGCCGCGTTCGCCCAGGAGTAGCTGTTGTGGTTCGCGCCGTCGGTCTGCTCTTCAAAATCAAAGCTGTCGACCGGGTTGGTGCGAATGCCGTACGGCAGGCGCGACAGGAAGCGCGGCATCACCAGGCCCAGATAGCGGGCATCTTCCGATTCACGCAGTGAACGCCAGGCGGCGTATTCGGTGTTCTGGAAGATTTTGGTCAGATCGCGCGGGTTAGCCAGTTCCTGCCAGGACTCCATCTGCATCACGCCCGGTGCGGTACCGGTGATGAACGGACAGTGGGCCGCGGAGCCAATGCGCGCCATCTCGCCCAGCAGCTCAACGTCCTGCGGGCTGTGGTCGAAGTAGTAGTCGCCTACGATGCAGCCAAACGGCTCGCCACCGAACTGGCCGTACTCCTGCTCGTAGATTTTTTTGAAGATCGGGCTCTGGTCCCAGCCCACGCCCTTGTAGCGCTTCAGGGTGCGGCCCAGCTCCTGCTTGGAGATGCTCATAAAGCGGATCTTCAGCATCTCGTCGGTTTCGGTATTGTTCACCAGGTAGCTCAGGCCGCGCCAGGCGCTTTCCAGCTTCTGGAACTCCTCGTGGTGAATGATCTGGTTCACCTGCTGCGAAAGCTGCTCGTCAATACCGGCAATCAGGTTCTGAATGGTGCGGTAGGTATCGTTTGAGAAGGTCACGGTGTTTTCCAGCGCCTGCTGCGCCAGGGTTTTAACCGCGCTTTCTACGGCAGAGCGCGCCTGATCGGTTTTAGGACGGAACTCTTTATTCAGCAGCGCGCTGAACTCGTCCTGGCTGAACGCCTGGCCCGCCTGCTGATCGTGTTGTTGAGTCTGGTTGCTCATCGATTATTCCTCGCTACCTTTCGCACTTTCGTCATTTTTTGGCATCTGGCTCAGGGATTTGAGCAGCGTCGGATCCTGAAGGATTTTTGCAATCAGCTCTTCCGCGCCGTTTTTGCCGTCCATGTAGGTCAGCAGGTTGGAGAGCTGGGTACGGGCTTCCAGCAGCTTGTTCAGCGGCTCTACTTTACGGGCCACCGCGTCCGGCAGGAAGTCGTCCATGCTGTCAAAGGTCAGATCGACGTTGAGCTTACCTTCGCCGGTCAGGGTGTTATCCACCTGGAACGCCACGCGCGGCTTCAGCGCCTTCATGCGTTCGTCGAAGTTGTCGATGTCGATTTCCAGGAACTTACGCTCATCGACGGCTGGCAGGTTTTCCACCGGCTTGCCAACCAGATCGGCCATAACGCCCATCACAAACGGCAGCTGAATTTTGCGTTCTGCACCGTAGATCTCTACGTCGTATTCGATCTGCACGCGGGGAGCACGGTTGCGTGCGATGAATTTCTGTCCACTGTTACTCATTGCCATGATGTTCTCCATCAAAGATGCGCGGTGAAGGTGAAACGGCAGACTCCATGCCTGTCGTCATAATGCCAGGACGCGTCATTCGCGGCGTCCAAAGATGTTTTCCAGTTGGTTAACGCCGTCTGGCGCCAGGTCGCGAATAATGTCCATAAAGTTGAGTTCAGACAGCCGCTGCACCCGTTCAATCATCAGCGGTGCGGGATGGCTGGGTTCGTACTGCGCAAAGTACTGTTTCGCTTTTTCCAGCATTAGCTGCGCGTCGGCGCGGCTGGTCACCTGCACGCTGCGCCAGTCGGTGACCGGCTGAACGGGCTGCGCTGCCGCAGGCTGCGGCTCAGCGTGCTGTTCAGCCTGCGCGTCACGGTTCGGCAGCAGCTTACTGATGTCGGTCACCTGACACGCGCTGGCGACCAGCCCGACGGTTTTCAGCAGCTGTTCCATCTCCGGTACGCCACTTTCCCCGAGATAGCCGGTAAGCAGTTCGCGGATGGCCAGCAGGCGTTCGTTGATCACGATTACCGCTTCGGTGCCGGGCTGATCGCCCCGGGCCAGCTCATCGATCAGTCGTGGACGCCCGCCCGGATAATCCGGACACTCGGTTTTACTGCCGTCAAGCAGCGCCTGGGCGTCACGGAGCGAAATCTCATCGCCGTTTGAGCGGAGCAGTGAGGCGTTACGCACCGCGACCGTCAGGTCAGATTTATCACTCAGCCCGGCGAGGGCGTTGATGCGGTAGAACGGATCGGTTTCGCCATACTCTTCCAGCAGCGGGTAAAGCTGCTCCCAGTAACGGGACAGGGCTTCCTGCACCAGCAGTAGCCCGTCGGCGTAACCTGCCAGCCCGCGACGACGTGTCCAGGCATGGGTTAACGCCAGCATGACGCGAAGATCTTTGGTGCGTCCCAGTAGGCTGGTGGCGAGTTTTTCCACCGTGTTCCAGTCGGCAGGCTCTGCCGGAATGATGGTGTCGCCAAACTGCTGCTCGGCTTTGCCCTGACTGGCCTGCCCCATGGCCTGGAAATCAGCGTCGTACTCCAGGTTTTCACCGCAGGGGTTATCGGGGCTTATCGGCGCGAGAAATTCATCGATATTCATAAGATCCCTGCTTATTCAAACATAGGCGGGTAAAGACCGTGGCGGCCCGGACGGGCGCCGCCTGCCGGATCGAACAGCAGCGTAAAGAGCTGCCCGGTAAAGTTTCCGCTGTGGACGTGGGTGTAGAGCGGATAACCGTCGCAGCGGTTTGTCCACCAGTAGCTGGTCTGGCGCAGCGGATCAAAACACTCCGCCGCCTGCGGCCAGCCCAGCGTGCTCTGACCATCGTCGTCATAGCCAATCACGTCGAGAATGTCGGAGCGCTTTTGCGGCTCAACCGGCTGGGGCGCCGGGATGGTCATCAGCATTTCATCCAGCTGGGAGGCAGAATAGCTGTTACGCACCGCGTGCAGCCCCAGACGGCCAAGCTGCTGGTACCAGCTCTCAGCCTGCCCGAGCAGGCGGGATGACCACTCGGCGGGGGTGAAGCTCAGTTGCAGGCATACCGGATAGTGGCGGCCTACGCTGTCACGGCCCGGCAGCAGGCAGCCCATCTGAATCATCTGGCTACCGAGCATCGGCGGGACGACAAAGTTCCACACCGGGGCTTTTGAAAATGGGCGCTCGCCGCTGCGCTGCTCTTCCTGTTGCCAGGCCAGCAGGCCGACCTGGAACCAGTGCGACCACTGGCGTTGCAGGGTATCCGGAAAGCGACGCTGCAAAAAATCTCCGGCGCTGGGTAATTTGCCATACCAGCTATAACGGTTCATCGCAGGGGTATTCGTCATACGGCTGTCCTTGCGGTTATGGGCATGAGAAACGGGGAAGCTGGAACGGGTTGCGGATGCTGTTCGGGGCAAACTCCAGCGTGACCTGATGTCCGTCGACGTTGAAGGTCGCCTGACGGCTCAGGCTACCCGCGCCAGGGCTGGTGCGCGCCTTGTCGAAAAAGCGGTTGAGCGCCCAGGAACCGTTAGTTACCAGCGTTGCGGTGCTGCCATTGGCCAGACCGAGCTGCATACGCACCTGGTTCGTCCCGCCCGGCCCCGGCCAGTTCATGATCTGCACCGCCTGCGGACCGTGGCTGTAGCGCAGCAGCTGGCCGTCCACGTCCAGCGTCAGGTTCAGAATGGTGTTGTCCATCCGCACGGTGCGCACCGTGACCTTAAAGGATGGCGTGGTCGCGCCGTTGGCAAAGAAGGCATCGCGGACAGACTGCGCCTGCTGGAACGGACGCAGCAGCCCTTCACTGCCCGGCAGCGTTTTACCGTCGATGCCCGGCATAAAGCGCCAGTTCGCCTGGGTGGTGTCCACCTTGTTGGTCAGGTTGTCGCGGAAAAAGGTGTCCATCAGTCCGGTGCCCGGCGCGAACATGCGGGCGAGATCGTCCGGCGTCACCTCGGTGCTGGCGCTGCGCACCAGCGGGTAACGCCCGGCAATCGCCTGACGGCAGAACCCGCCCACTTCCACGTTGATGCGCTTACGCACGTTCTCCAGATCGCGACGCTGGGTATCGCTGCTTGCGCCCACGGCCATATTACTGAACATGGTTTGCAGCCCGCCCGGCAGACGGCCCGCGCTGGCTTGCAGGCGGCTGATGGCATCGCCGCCCGGCGCGGGCATACCGCTGTTTGCTGCATCCTGAACGGCTGTCAGGTAGCGATAAAGCTCGTCAACCTGCTTGAGAAAATCATCAAAGACGATGGTCTTACCGCCCTTCTCCAGCGGCTGCGCCAGCTCAATCATCGGCGCATAGTGGTCGGTCACCAGTTGCTCAGGCGCCTGCGTCACAACCGCGCCCTGCGTCGGGGCATTGTCACCGTTGCTGAACAGCGCTTCCAGCGTACGGGTGGCGCGGTTGCTTTGGTCTTCCGCTTTCTGCGCATCTTCCGGGGCAGGCGCAGTGCGCGACAGGGTCAGCACCTTGCTCAGGTTAAGTACCAGACGGCGCAGCGGCGAGTTGGTGCCTGAAAGCAGGCGCGCGGTGTTGATGCGCTGGGAAAGATCGGCGCTGTTGTTGAGCTGTATGTCCGCGAGAAAGCGATCCCAGTTGACGATAAAGTCGCGCATGTAGAGCTGGCGCACGGCGTTATCGATCTGCTGTTTATCTTCCTGGGCAGCGGTTGCTCCCAGCACCCAGGCATCATCTTCGTGCAGGGCGGTGGTCACGCTGTCGATCTGGTCGTTGAAGCTCTTCCAGTAGCCGTCCGGCGTATAGAGCCCCGGCACGCCCTCACTCACCGGCTTGCCGCTCTTACGGGAAAACACCAGCTCGCTCTGCGGGCCGCCGAGATCTGAAAGCGAAACCGGCTTCAGGTTCTCATCATGCTCCAGCAGACGTTTCAGGCGGCCATATACGCGGGTGGAGAGCGGCTGCTGGTTGATGAGCGCCCTTTCACGGGCCACCAGATCCTCATCCTGCGCATACGGTGAAGCCTGAATTTTTGGCTCCAGCAGCTGGGTCAGGTGCCATTCCAGCTCCTGAAGCTGCGCCTGCGTCACGTTCTGCGGCAGGTTGCGTTGCAGGTTGAGCATTACCCACGAGTGCAGGAATTTACCGTCATAGTGCTTCGGCTGGTAGAGCATCTGATAGGCTTTCAGCGCCTCATAGCTGTATTCCACGTCGCTGCCGTTGTCGTTGCGCAGCCAGGTGGTAATGTGCATCGCCACGGCAGGCAGCAGCATCTGATCCAGCGCCTTCTGATACAGAGACTGCGAGGCATCGCTGACGTCATCCCCGCGATAAAGCCCCATGCGGCGGGAAACCGGCGGGTCGTTAACGTCGAAGGCATCGCTTTTCGGCAGATCCACCAGGCTGTTAAGCAGCGGCAGAAGCGCAAACAGATCGCGCTGGGGCTGGTTTTGCAGCGCCTTGCTCTGCTGCTCCAGCATCGGCACTTTTGCGTCCACTTCTTCCAGATAGGCTTTATTTTTAGCGTAGCTGGTCAGCCACAGGCCACCCAGGATCACCAGCAGAGCCAGCAGCGCCGCGTAGCCGGACCACATCACGACGCGGTTGCGAAGCTCCCACCAGCGGTTTTCCCCGGCGATACCCGCTTCCTGGAAAATCACGTTTTGCAGCAGGTTCTTAATGAAGAAGCTTTGACCCTTCGCGCCCGGTATCGGCGCCTCTTTGCTCACCGAATCCCAGCGCGTGCTTTCCTCCCCTTCAGGTAAGGAGAGCGCGCGGTTCAGCTCGCCCATCACGCGGTCAAACGGCATCCCTTCCTGGGTGCCGCTGGCGAAGTAGATGCCGCGCGGCGAAAATTCGGTTTCGAAGTTTGAGCGGGCAAAGACCGTGCTCAGGTAGTCTGCCAGCAGCGGACGCAGCGCGGCGAACTCCTGCGGGAAGAGATAGGCTTCCGCACGGGTTTTGGCGTCATGCTCTTTGAGCATGGTTTCCGGAAGGCCCGCATCCAGACGCTGTTGCAGCAGGGAAAATTCCTGCTGGAAGTTGCCCATAAGATCGTAATCGGCGTGTTTGGTCTGCTCCCACGGCAGCGTAAAGCCCCAGATCTGGTCGCGCTGGGCTTTGTCGTAATCCGCAAACCAGGCGCGGAAGCCTTTAAGCAGGTCCGCTTTGGTCACCATCACATAAACCGGGAAGCGAATACCCAGCTGTTCATGCAGCTCGGAGAGACGCTGGCGCAGGTTGACCGCCTGCTGCCGGGAGGCCTCAGCGGACTGCGAAAGCAGGTCGGAAATACTGATAGTAATAATCACGCCGTTGATGGGCTGGCGACGACGGTATTTGCGCAGCAGGTTGATAAATTCCAGCCACTCCCCGGCGTCCTGAACCTGCTCGCTCTCCTGAGTGGTGTAGCGCCCCGCGGTATCTAGCAGAACCGCCTCGTTGGTAAACCACCAGTCACAGTTGCGCGTTCCGCCAATGCCGCGCAGCGCGGTTTTACCGAAGCGATCCGCCAGCGGGAATTGCAGCCCGGAGTTGGCCAGCGCGGTGGTTTTACCGGAACCCGGCGCGCCAATAATGACGTACCACGGCAGCTGATAGAGGTATTGCGTGCTGAAGCGCTGCGTCCACTGTGCGCCATGTCCCGCTTTGCTGAAGTGGGCTTTTTTCAGCATCTGGGCGGCTTCATCGAAACGCCCGGCAAGGATCTGCTCCTCGCTGTTCAGACGTTTCTGCGGATCGGCCGCCTCCGGGCTGGTGGTATTTTCGTTGAGCTTGTCCATCAGCTTACGGTTCAGCCAGGCGTTATACAGCCGCGGCAGAATGTGGCTCTGGGCCCAAATCAGGTAGACCACCGCAATGCTGATGACGCGGTTCTGCTCTGATTCAAGCGGGCGGGTATCCACGATGGACAACAGCGGGCCAATCATCCAGATGACCGCCGCGAGCGCCGTTACGCCCAGGAAGCTCCACAGAATGCGATTGGTCAGTATAGAAAGTAGAGTAGTCAGCATCCTTAGTTTCCTTGCGGCAATCCGTTCAGCTCGGCCTGGGTATTGTCAGGCGATACCAGCAGCGTTATTTCCACGCGGCGGTTACGGGCGCGATTTTCAGGCGTGGTGTTTGGCGCTACCGGGTTGATCTCGCCCCGCCCTTCGGCTTTGACGCGCTCAGGCTGCGAGAGGCTGCCCTGGAGCTGTTTTTGCACCGAACGGGCGCGCTCAAGCGAGAGTTCATAGTTAGAGGCGAAGCGTGCGCTGCGGATCGGCACGTTGTCGCTGTACCCCACCACCAGAATCTTGCCGCTGACGTTATTCATCGCCTGGGCGATGCGGTCGATGACCGGCTCATAGCGATCGCGCACCACCGTTGAGGCCGAGGCAAAGAGTCCGTCCCCTTTCAGGATCACCACGCTGCGATCCGCCTCATCCTTAACAGCCACCAGACCGGCATCAATTTCCGGTTTCAGGAAGCCGCGCAGGTTCAGCACCGCCGGCAGCTGACGCGCAGGCTGCTGGATCGTGGTTTCCGGCAGTTGAGACTGGTAAATTTTCGCCAGCACCGGGCTGGTGTTATCACCCAGACGCCAGTTCAGCACGATATAAAACAGGCAGGCGATAAAGCCGACCAGCGCCACGCACGCCCAGAGAGGGATCATCGGCCGCCAGAGCTTGCGCAGAACGGGGCGATCTTCCGGGTGCGGCGAGAGCGGCGGCGGATAGCTGCCGCGCACGCCACGGATCATCTGCCACAGGCGCTGTTTGATGGTTTCAAGCTGGGTCCGGCCATTGTCCAGCACGCGGTAGCGGCCTTCAAAGCCGAGCAGCAGACAGTAGTTGATCATCTCCAGCAGCAGAATGTGTTCGCGCGGATTCTGCGACAGACGCGCCAGCAGCTGGAAAAACTTCTCGCCGCCCCAGGTTTCGTTATGAAACGTCACCAGCAGACCATTGCTTGACCAGACGCCGCTGCTTCCCCAGGGGGTCAGCGCGGCGGCTTCGTCCAGCGCCGTGCAGAGGCAGTAGCGCGCGCCGACAATCACTTCATACGGTAAGCCCGCCTGCTGGCATCGCACCTCGAAACGGCGAATTTCGTCAATCAGGCGCTGGCGCAGCCCGACCTGATCGTCGTGGGAAACCGAATGACGGATTTGCGGAATCGCATTGAGCAGCGGATTGGCGGCCGCCACCAGCTGATTGTTCCCACTGGCTCCGGTAAACACGGCATCACTGCCGGTATCCTGTCGTTCCTGCATATTAAGCGCTCGCTTTATTATTCTGTCGGGCTACGGATGGCCCAGAACTCCATATCGAGACCCGGGAATTCCCCTGCGAGATGCAGCGCGAATGCCCCGGACTTGTCCATCTCGTGCCACAGTTCGCTGCCCCTCTCGAGTTCGAAATAGCTGTAGCCTGCATGCCACGGGATCTGCGGCGGCGCGACGGGCATTGCCCGAAGCATGATGCCCGGCAGCTGAAGCTGAACCAGATCGCGGATTTTCGAGACTGGCGCAACCTTCATCTGGGCAGGAAAATGGGTTTGCAGGTGTTCGCCGGGGACATTGGCTTTTACCGCCAGCACGAAGCCAAATTCGCGGACCATGCTGGTCTCCGGCACGGTGGCGATGTTCAGACCGTGGGAGCGTTCGTGCAGCGGCAGCTGGATGGCATGATCTTCCATCACCAGCGACAGTCCCTGACGCAGCATCAGCATCAGTTTGCTGAAGCAAACGGCGAGATCGTCATGGTCGTATACCGGCAGTATGCTCTCTGCGGTACGCTGCGGCGTCCAGGTGGCGAGCTCCGTGGCAAACGGCAGCCAGCTGCGCCAGAGCGCTTCCGGATGAAGCAGCGGCAGCGTTTTTAAATGTGAGACATCGCCAAGGTGGCGGTTGATCAGCGAGAGAAGCGTGAACTCAACCATCTCAGACGTATTGAAACGCCCCGGCTGGCGCAGGCGGCCGCCGATCTGCTGGCTACGCTGCACCAGCAAGCCGTGCAGGTCATTGATCATGCCGTACAGCTGCGGGCTGTTATTGGCGTTCAGCATTGGCGGGATGTAGCTGTTATCCAGCCGCACGTGGTTGTCGTTACGCTTTTCAGCGACGTACGCCACGCCGATGGCGGTCCATTCTGCCGTCAGATCTTTCTCCAGCATCAGGGTCAGACGCAGGCGGCCAAACTGAACCGTCGCCTCCCCGACCGACATCGCGTTGTCGTCTTCCACCTCTTGTTCAAAGGTAATAAAACGCGCCAGAGAAGACTGCTCCTCGCTGAAAATCACCTCTTCACGGCCACCGCGACGAACCGGCAGCGCAAGCACCACCTTTTCATTGGTGAGATTATCGGGGATTTTTAGCGGAGCCGGACCGTTGCGGTCGCTGCGCACCTGGAAAAAGGTGCCGTCAGGCAGCAAACCGCTACAGTAGCTGAGGGCAATACAGCCCTGGCGAAGCATCGCTTCATCCAGCTCAAGGTCGAGAAAGCCCCAGAGATACGAACGCTGCAAGGCCCCCCACTCACGAACGTGGTTGAGGAGGTAACTTTCTGTCCGCTGAAAATGGTGGGGACGCAGGAACATGCCCTCGGTCCAGACGACCTTTTCTGCTTTCGTCATGATGATCTCTTTCCTGTTATGAAGGGCGTTACTGGCTGATGACCCGGATACCATTTACGTCAAGGAAGACGCTGGCCTGGAGTTCATCTGCGGACCATTTCCAGAACTGGTAAATCGCGTTTTCGCCGGGAACAGGCAAAGGAAGTGAGACGCGCCATTTTTTGCCGTCCAGCGCCTGGTATTCCGCCATCACGCCGATATAACGCGCTTCCGGTGAGCTTTGCCCGCTCAGGGTTTTCGAAAGCTGGCCCGGCATCAGGAAGAACACATCGCTGTTCAGCAGATTCGCGCCAAGCGTGGCTGACGCGTTGTTCTGTAAGGAGTAGAAGTCACTGGACATGAAATCCGCATCGGATTTCAGCAGCAACACTCTGACCTTAAGCGGCGCAGAATCATTGATTTGAGGATGAGCCTGAAACTGAAGATTGTAGCGGGAGGGGTCGCTGTGTGAAGACGACGTACAACCACCGATCAGCGCGAAAATCAACGCAAAAAAAGGGAACCACATCCGATGAAAATTTTTATTATTCATAAAAATATGCTCGTGAAACCCGTTTAGTTCAGGATCCAGGTACCGTTCGCGCTGTCTTTGCAGGCTTTGCTGTTGCCATCGACATCGACACAGGTGGTTTTCTTACGCGCTTTCGGGCGCAGTGCCTGTTTACGCACGGTGGCTTCGTACTGGTCAGCCTTGATCACGGCACGCATCGGCACATAACCAATCAGCTGTTCACTCCCTTCATCGGCCAGCGCCATCCAGAAATGTTCAACCTGCCCCAGCACGACGTAAGTTTTGCCGGTCTCAAGCGTACGGATCACTTTTCCACCGTAGTCAGGACGGCTCATCAGGGATGCCGGGTACATGGCACGATACGGTTCATTCACTTGAGTGAACTCCGCCGGAGGGGTAACAGCGTGACGGTGCGTCAGCGTGATGCCATTCACCTGGCTGGTCACAATCGTATCATCGGTGATCGCTGGTTTTTGCGGCGCCTTACAGCCCGCCACCGCCATAACAAACAGAAGTGATAACAATACACGCAGTTTCATATGCTTTTCCGTAGCGATATTTAGAGGATGAAGAGAGGGGATAAAATTTGACTTAGGTGCTATTGTTAAAATAGTCGGGATATTTTCAGCAGGTAACTATTTTAAGGCATAGCTACCGCACGAACCCAACAGAAATGGGCCCAGCATGCTCCTGACATATTTTGACAAACGGTAGACAAGTTTACATGAGCTTGTCATCAATTCAATATTTCTTGCCTGCTTAATGGCGTTTAATGATACGCCCAATGCATTATAGGATTAATCTCATAAAAAATGCGCACTTAGCTGAAATCGTCTTTTTCTTAGACGAATTTCTAGCGTAACTGCATGAAAATTAATGGCTAAAAAGGCAAAAGAGAACCACTATCATTAACGTAACCCCTTATTATCGCCACTACCATAATTAGTAGAATTTCATTTTTTCTGTGCGCTGTGGGATATATCTGGGATATTTTCATTGTTGCATCTGGAAGATAACTTTTATTGGGTGCGTGCATCCCGCATTAACAAATGACGGTGAAGAAAATGGCAGGGAATTAATTTTGCGATCCGAAATAACCTACTCGAAATTATCCTCCGAGGTTATTTTTTGAGCCTTAATAATTAAGCATGGCTACATCTTTTTGTTCTCTTATTGTTCAGAACACTTCATTGCAGCCCATAAACTGGGGGTTTCAGCGGCAGTAACAGTAAACCTAACGCAAAAAGTTTTACCGTTACTACATATTTCTTTTACTTCTTTCCAACATCTGCCGTTCCACGCTTTCATCCGGCACGCCTCATTTGTCTCTGCGACGGTGTTTGTCTGCCGCTTGACTTATTTTGTGATAAAGGTACTTTTCAGGACATGAAGAAGATCCTGATTATCGTACCTGACGGTGGCATGTTGTTTGAGGCTGCCGGTATCGCCGACATTCTGATGCAGGCCAACCGGCTGCACCCGGACGGCCTGGCGCAGCCCCGCTACTGCATCATTATCGCCACCACCCAGCCTCACCTGGTGATCCACGGCCAGTCCGGCTTAAACCTGCTGGCGGACTATCGCCTGCCGGAGCTGGATCCGCGCGAGCCGCTGGATACGATCATCATTACCGGTCGTGGCATGAATGAACAGGAAAGCACCGCGGTGGTGGACTGGCTGCACCTGGCCGCGCCGCATGCGCGCCGCGTCGCCTCTGTCTGCGGCGGGGCCCTGCTGCTGGCACAGGCCGGACTGCTCGATGGGCGCCGGGCGACGACCCACTGGCGGCTGCTGGAAACCCTGAAAACCCGCTATCCTGCGGTCAACGTTGAGGGCGGCCCGCTCTATGTTCAGGATGGCCCCGTCTGGACGTCCGGCGGCGTCAGTTCCGGGTTTGATCTGACGCTGGCGCTGGTGGAGGATGATTACGGCTTCACCCTCGCCCGCAACGTGGCGCAGGATATGGTGATGTACCTGCGTCGGCCTGGCGGCCAGCTACAGTTCAGCCGCTATAAACTGGAGCAGTCCGGCGCGACCGGACCGGTTAGCGAACTGCAAAGCTGGATCCTGCAAAACCTCACCGCAGATTTGTGCGTCGAAAGGCTGGCCGAACGGGTCGCCATGAGTCCGCGCAATTTCACCCGCGTGTTCACGCGTGACGTCGGTGTACCTCCGGCCCGTTATGTCACCGAAGCGCGCCTGGCCGCCGCACGACAGCTTCTGGAGCAGACCTCGTATCCGCTTGAGGTCATTGCCGAAAAAAGCGGGTTTGGGACCAGCATCAACCTTCGCCGCGTTTTTGAAAAGCAGCTTCATCTCACGCCGGGCGAATATCGCCAGCGCTTCCACTGCCGCAGAATGGCGTAATCTGATCCTTTTTTGTCATTTACGCCATCCGACCTGACGCCTAAAGTCACTCCAGACAACACAGATAAGGAGTGCATCATGGTTAAGGTCGGTATTAACGGTTTCGGCCGTATCGGACGTAATGTTCTTCGCGCGGCGCTGGGCAACCCGGATCTCCAGATTGTGGCCATTAACGATCTGACGGACAGTAGAACCCTCGCCCATCTGCTGAAATATGACTCTCTGCTCGGCACGCTGCCGGTGCCCGTTGAAGCGGCGGACGGCGCGCTACAGGTTGACGGGCAACGCATCATCGTATTCAGTGAACGCGACCCGGCAAACATTGCGTGGAAAGACGCTGGCGTTGAGGTGGTAATCGAAGCCACCGGCTTCTTCACCGAACGTGAAAAAGCGGCGGTGCATATCACGAGCGGCGGCGCAAAACGCGTCATTATTTCCGCCCCGGCTAAAAATGATGATCTGACGGTGGTAATGGGCGTGAACCACACGCTGTACGATCCGGCCCAGCATTTTGTGGTCAGCAACGGGAGTTGCACCACTAATGGTCTGGCGCCAGCGGCGCAGGTGCTGCACCAGCAGTTTGGCATTGAACACGGGCTGATGAACACCACGCATGCCTACACCAACAGCCAGGCGCTGCATGACCAGCCGGAAAAAGATCTGCGCGGCGCGCGCGCGGCAGCATTATCGATTGTGCCTTATTCCAGCGGCGCGGCAAAAGCGCTCGGGAAAGTGATCCCCGAACTTGACGGTAAACTCACCGGATATTCCCTGCGCGTACCGGTTCCGGTGGTGTCGATTGTCGATCTGACGGTGACGCTGAGCCGCAACGTGACCGCCGAAGAGGTGAATGACGCGTTCCGTCAGGCCGCCGTCAGCGGGCCGCTGAAAGGCATCCTGGGCTACAGCGATGAACCGCTGGTCTCCCGTGATTATCAGGGCGACCCGCGCTCATCCATCATCGACGGGCTTTCAACGCTGGTGATCGGCGGGAATATGGTGAAGATCCTGTCGTGGTATGACAACGAATGGGGCTTCTCGAACCGTCTGGTGGATCTGGCGGTGCTTATGGATAAAAAAGGGTTGTAGGGCTTAAGCCGGGTGGCTTGAAGCTTACCCGGCCATTCCGTGATGTGGTTAAAAATTAAGTAATCCACCCCTGGTGTTGTGAAAGCGCACCCGAATTATCCGGTTATGTGAAAAATGGGATATTCAACACGCGAAGTTAACGATATTCGTCTAAGGTTTTCAGGTAATTGACAACAGCGGTCACGCTGCTCAGTGAAGACAGGAGACGAACCGATGATAAGACCTCGCGCACGACGCCCCGCTTTTTTACCCCTTGCGTTGGCAGGCGCACTACTCGGTGTTACCGCATTTGGTTATGCTGAAGACCAGCCAACGAGCCAGCAAAGCTCACCTGATATTCTTCTTGGCCCCCTCTTTAATGACGTACAGAGCGCCAAACTGTTCCCGGATCAGAAAACCTTCGCGGATGCCGTTCCCAAAAGCGACCCGCTAATGATCCTGGCGGATTACCGGATGCAGCATACCCAGTCCGGTTTTGACCTGCGCCACTTCGTGGAGATGAATTTTATCCTGCCGAAGGAGGGTGAGAAATATGTTCCCCCTGAGGGCCAGAGCCTGCGCGAACACATAGACGATCTGTGGCCTGTTCTGACCCGCACCACCGACAAAGCGAACAAATGGGACTCCCTCCTGCCTCTGCCAAAACCCTATGTCGTGCCGGGAGGACGCTTCCGCGAAGTCTATTACTGGGACAGCTATTTCACCATGCTGGGGCTGGCCGAGAGCGGCCACTGGGATAAGATCGGCGACATGGTGGACAACTTCGCTTACGAGCTTGATACCTGGGGCCATATCCCTAACGGTAACCGCACCTACTACCTGAGCCGCTCTCAGCCGCCGTTCTTCTCGCTGATGGTGGAATTGCTGGCCACGCATGACAGCGACGCGTTAAAGAAATACCGTCCGCAGATGGAAAAAGAGTATGCCTACTGGATGGAGGGGGCTGATGGGCTCCAGCCTGGTCAGGCGAACAAACGCGTGGTGAAGTTGGATGATGGCGCGATCCTCAACCGCTACTGGGACGATCGGGACACGCCGCGCCCTGAGTCGTGGCTGGATGACGTCACCACCGCCAAAAATAACCCTAACCGTCCGGCCACCGAGATCTATCGCGATCTGCGCTCTGCCGCGGCCTCGGGCTGGGATTTCAGCTCCCGCTGGATGGACGATCCTCAGAAGCTGGATACCATCCGCACCACCAGCATCGTGCCGGTGGATCTGAATGCGCTGATGTTTAAGATGGAAAAACTGCTGGCCCGTGCCAGCCAGGAAGACGGGGATACCGCCAGCGCAAGTAAATATGACGCGCTGGCCTCCGCACGTCAGAAAGCCATGGAGAGCCACCTGTGGAACGATAAAGAGGGCTGGTATGCGGATTACGATCTGAAAACCAGGAAGGTGCGTAATCAGCTGACTGCCGCGGCCCTCTTCCCGCTGTATGTGAAGGCCGCATCACAGGATCGCGCCGATAAAGTGGCCGCAGCCGCATCGTCGCGCCTGCTGAAACCGGGCGGTATTTCTACCACCACCATCAACAGCGGGCAGCAGTGGGATGCGCCGAACGGCTGGGCGCCGTTGCAGTGGGTAGCGGTGGAAGGGTTGCAGAACTATGGTCAGCAGAAAGTGGCGATGGACGTGACCTGGCGTTTCCTGAAAAACGTTCAGCATACCTACGATCGCGAGAAGAAACTGGTTGAGAAGTACGATGTCTCTTCGACCGGTACCGGCGGTGGCGGCGGTGAGTATCCGTTGCAGGACGGTTTCGGCTGGAGTAACGGCGTGACGCTCAGGATGCTGGACATGGTCTGCCCGAAAGAGAAGCCATGCGACACCGTACCGGAGAATCAGCCTGCGGCAAACGATGATGTTGCACCTGCGAAACAGGCGGCGCAGTAGCGCCCCTCACCCTGACCCTCTCCCCAAAGGGGCGAGGGTCAGGTTCCGTGCAATATAGTGACCCGCTAGCGCCACCGGGCTTTTTTCAGAATCTGTAACTCGCCCCGACCTGGAAGGTGCGGTCGCGGCCTATCCAGCAGTTGGTCGCGTCATAGCAGGTGAGCGTCTCTTTGTTGGTGACGTTCTGCGCGCTCGCTTTCAGCGTCAGCCCCTCCAGCGATGGCGCCAGTTCGCCCATGCGGTAAGATGCCGCCAGATCGTACTGCGTCGTACCGCCCAGCTTGCCTGCGTCGTTGGCTGGCGAGATCTCCATCGGCCCGGTGTAGCGTGCGCCTCCCCCCAGCGTTACCCCTCTCAGCGGCGTGCTGTCGAAGGTGTAATCGCCCCACAGATTAAAGGCGTTCTCAGGGACCTGCGTCGGTCGTTTGCCCTGGTACTTGTCATCTTCGGTATTGATGGCGTGGGTGTAGGCATAGTTGGCAATCAGCGTCAGGTTATCCGTTGGACGACTCATAGCGGAAAGCTCCGCGCCTTTCGATTCCACTTCCCCGGTCTGGCGATAGTTGAGGTAGCCCGGATCGCTGGTCACCACATTTTTCTGACGAATGTTAAACACCGAGGCGGTGAAGGTGGTTGCGTATTCCGCCAGCAGGTATTTCACCCCACCCTCCACCTGCTTGCTGGTGGTGGGCTTAACGTCTTTCGCGGTCAGCGTGCCCTGCGGCGATACTGGGGCGAACCCTTCTGAATAGCTGATAAACGGCGAGAGTCCATTGTCGAAGGCATAAAGCGCGCCCAGTCGTTTGGTGAGGCGATCCTGCGATACCCAGGCTTTGTCACCGTTTTGCAGATAGTTAGTGGTGACGGAACGGTAGTCGTCATAGCGCAGGCTGGCCAGCACGTTCAGCCCGCCAAACGCAATCTGATCCTGGAGGTAATAGCCATTCTGCTGATAGCTGAGTCGGTTTTTCTGCGCGGTTTCAAGCCCCAGCGCATCGTTATCGATCTGCGAGTGATCCGGATGACGCATATCGATACCCGGGGTGGATGAGGCGTAACGATAATGGAAGTGAGAGTTCAGCTTCTGGTAGTCAAAGCCCGCCAGCAGATGATGTTTCCAGTCCCCCAGCGCGACGGTTCGGGTGACCTGGTTATCAATATTGAAGCTCTGCAAATCTTCATCCGTGGTATAGGCGAAGCGGTTATACTGGTAGACCTCGCTGCCCGTCCCGGTAGAATAGGCGCTGCGCTGGTGGGTGTCCACGTCAAAGTAGCGCGCTTTCTGGTTAAAGCCCCAGCCACTGTCAAACTCATGCTCAAAGCTGTATCCCAGCATCCACTGGCGCTGCTTAAAGCCGCTCCACTCATCCCCGGCATAGTCACGACGATCGGCGTATTTAGACCGCAGATAGCTTAGCGGCATCGGATCAGACGGCGTCAGGCTCGGCGTATTTTGCGCCAGCGCGTCAATGGTCAGGCGCGTTTTGTCATCAGGCTGCCAGGTCACGGAGGGGGCCACCAGATAGTTTTCATAGCGCGTGGTGTGCGCCTGTTCGTCACTTTCCGTCGCTTTGCCCAGCAGGCGATAGTTCCAGTCGCTGTTCGCGATCTGCCCCGTGGAGTCCAGGTATCCCTCTTTCAGATTGCGGTTTCCGGTATTAAAGCCCAGTTCCGTTTTCGCCTCTTTCTGCGGCTTTTTACTCTGAATATTGACCAGCCCGCCCGGTGAGCCGCCGCCATACAGCACGGATGACGGCCCCTTCAGGATATCGACGCTCTCAATCAGCAGCGGATCGATTCGCGCTTTGGTGTTCCCGGTGACGTTATAGGGAAGTTGCAGGCCGTTGTAGAACTCCTGATCGACGTTGAACCCGCGGATTTTGTACTCGCTCATGTAAGAGGTGCTCCCGCGCACCTCCGTGGAAACGCCCGGCGCATAGCGCAGGATCTCGTTTACCGAACTGGCGTGCCGCTGCTCAATCTCTTTAGCGGCAATGGTGTTGATCACCTGCGGCGTTTTACTTTCCGCGACGGCTGATTTCGTGGCGCTGTTGGTCCAGGCAGGAAGCGCGCTGCCCTGCTCTGTGCCTGTCACCACGATGGTGGATTCTTCTGCGAAAGCCTGTGTTTGCAATGCCAGCGTGACGGCGCCTGCCAACGCGCATAACGCAAAACGTGAAGTGCTCATAGTGTCGTCTTGTTATTAGATGGTATTGGGAACGGCAATTATTATCATTTCCATTAGCAAATCAATATCAGCGGAGAAAAACAGATCGTTTGTATTAAGTTTCATGCCCGCGTGCCGATAACCCAGGGACAGTCTGTCATCTATCGAGGAGCCATCTGGCGTGAGTAGCTACAGTGAGCAGTTCCTGAAACAAAATCCGCTGGCTGTATTAGGGGTGTTACGCGACCTGAAAAAAGGCGAGGTGCCGCTGCGCATCAACTGGTCAACCAGCCAGTTTATCAGCAAGATCCTGGACGTGACGGCAGAGCACCTGATCGTCGATCTGGGTAGCCAGAGCGATGAAAACCGTGCCGCGCTACAGGCAGAGAATCTCTCGGTGATGGCCGAAACGCAGGGGGCGAAAGTCGAGTTTGTGCTGCCTCGTCTGACCACGATCGCGTACCAGGGTTTGCCTGCGTTTATCGCTCCCCTGCCCGCTAACCTCTGGTTCGTGCAACGCCGGGAGTTTTTTCGCATCAGCGCTCCGCTTCACCCGGCCTATTTCTGTAAGGCAAAAATGCCGGACAAAAAAGAGATCCGCTTTCGTCTCTTCGACCTGTCGCTGGGCGGCATGGGCGCGTTAATGGATACGCCGAAGCCGGAAGGGCTGGTGGAAGGTATGCGTTTTAGTCAGATCGAGCTGGATATGGGCGGATGGGGACGCTTCTGGTTTGACGCCCAACTGATTGCCATCAGCGAGCGCAAGGTGGTGGACGGCAAAAACGAAACCATTACCACGCCGCGACTGAGCTTTCGCTTTCTGAATGTCGGGCCAGGCGCCGAGCGCGAACTACAGCGCATCATTTTTTCACTGGAGCGTGAAGCGCGGGAACGCGCGAACAAAGTGCGCTGAAAGGCGTCGGGCAGCGTGCTGCCGCCCGACAAAGGCGTTACATAGCGTCCATCGCTTTCTGGACTTTCCAGATATAACGTGGAGCCTGTGCTGACGGATGATTCTTCACAACGTGCTCGAAGAATTCATCTTTATCCATATCGTTAATCTCTTCTATCGCCTCTTTGCGATCGGATGAGAAGGTTCGGAGCAGCGCGCCGGCTCCGTTAACGTACGACACCACCAGTGCATATTGCATCACTTCCGGATCGTCAATCCCCTTCAGAATGCCATGCTCGAGAATGCTCAGGTAAGCGGTTCCCATAGAGATATTACGCTCCGGGTTTTTCAGCTCGCTGGTGGATGGCTGTCCCTTCCAGCCCATGTAGCGATAGACCTCTCTTCCCGCCGTCGAGGCTTTTAACTGCATCAGCCCCACCGCATTCGATTTACTCACCAGCGTCGGGTTGCCGCCGGACTCCACGGCAATGATCGCCGTGATCAGACGCGGGCTCACGCCCCAGGCCTTCCCGGCTTGTTCGCTGATCGGCATCCACTGCATGGCCCGCTTTACCGGCACTTCAGGGTTCCAGGGGGGATTTTGATAATCATGTTTTGAACTACAGCCAGCGAGCAGCACAATCAAAAAAGCAAACCATCTCAATTTCACGTCATCTATCCTTATAGCCGGTCATCGCGGTACGTCGCCCCTTGAAGCAGGCGGCGTATAAGCGGCATGATATAGACAATTAGATTCTCATTCAGCAAGGAATTGCCATGCCTCAGTTTCATCTCATCGCACCGTCAGGCTACTGCATCAATCAGGAGGCGGCACAGCGGGGCGTTCAACGCCTGCTGGAAATGGGCCATCAGGTAGAAAATCAGACAATTATCCCCCGCCGCATGCAGCGTTTTGCCGGTACGGAGGCGCAGAGACTGAGCGATATCAACAGCCTGGCGACGCTGGAAGGTGAAAACACCATTGTGCTGGCCGTGCGCGGCGGCTATGGCGCAAGCCGGCTGCTGGAGAGCATCGACTGGGCCGGGCTGGCCGCGCGCCAGCAGCAGGATCCGCTGTTAATCTGCGGACACAGCGATTTCACGGCGATCCAGCTCGGCCTGCTGGCGTTGCATAACGTCATTACCTTTAGCGGCCCGATGCTGGCCGGTAACTTTGGCGCGCCGGAGCTGGATGCGTTTACGCAGGACCATTTCTGGCGCGCCCTGCAAAACCCGACGTTCACCATCGAGTGGCAAGGCAATGGACCGCACTGGGAATGTGAAGGACAGCTGTGGGGCGGCAACCTCGCGATGCTGGTGTCGCTAATTGGTACGCCGTGGCTGCCGCAGATCACGGATGGCATACTGGTGCTGGAAGATATCAATGAACACCCGTTCCGTGTCGAACGCATGCTGTTGCAGCTGTATCACGCCGGGATCCTGGATCGGCAGTCGGCCATTGTGCTGGGCAGTTTTAGCGGTTCAGCCCCCAACGATTACGATGCGGGCTATTCCCTGGAGACGATGATTGATTTCATTCGTTCCCGCCTGGATATCCCGGTGATCGCTGGCCTGGATTTCGGCCATGAGCAGCAAACCGTTACGCTGCCGCTGGGCGCCCGGGCGCACCTTGTACACGATAATTCAGGCAGTCGGTTAACAATCAGCGGTCATCCGGTCTTAAAGGCATAAAAAAGCCGTTATTCCCCCTCAATAATACGCAGTTACCGTTGTTAATATGTTAGGGTTTTAATAACAGCGTTCACATTGAGGTGGGAGTAAGACGACATTGGGTGCCACAGCGATAATCAGTCTTTTCATTCTGGGTTCCATCCTGGTAACCTTCAGCATTTTATTAAGTTCATTTTCATCGCGCCTTGGCATACCTATTCTTGTCATTTTCCTGGCTATCGGCATGCTGGCGGGAGTCGACGGAATCGGCGGTATCCCCTTCGATAATTACCCTTTCGCCTATATGGTGAGTAACCTCGCGCTGGCGGTCATCCTGCTGGACGGCGGTATGCGCACCCAGGCAAGTTCGTTTCGCGTTGCCTTAGGCCCGGCGCTGTCTCTGGCGACCATCGGGGTGCTGATCACCTCCGGCCTGACCGGTATGATGGCGGCCTGGCTGTTTAACCTCGATATAATGGAAGGCCTGCTGATTGGCGCGATCGTCGGCTCGACCGATGCGGCAGCGGTTTTCTCGCTGCTCGGCGGCAAGGGGCTGAACGAACGTGTTGGCTCCACGCTGGAGATTGAATCCGGCAGTAACGATCCGATGGCGGTATTCCTGACCATCACTCTGATTGAGATGATCCAGCAGCACGAAACCGGCCTGAGCTGGATGTTCGCCTGGCACATCCTCCAGCAGTTTGGCCTGGGGATTATCATTGGTCTCGGCGGCGGTTACCTGTTACAGCAGACGATCAACCGTATTACGCTGCCTTCCGGCCTTTACCCGCTGCTGGCCCTGAGCGGCGGGATCCTGATCTTTGCCGTCACCACCGCGCTGGACGGCAGCGGTATTCTGGCGGTTTACCTTTGCGGTTTCCTGTTGGGCAACCGACCGATTCGCAACCGTCACGCCATTTTGCAGAACTTCGACGGTCTGGCCTGGCTGGCGCAGATTGCCATGTTCCTGGTGCTGGGCCTGCTGGTGACGCCGTCGGACCTGCTGCCTATCGCCGTACCGGCGCTGCTTTTGTCGGCCTGGATGATCTTCTTCGCCCGTCCGCTGTCGGTGTTTGCCGGGCTGCTACCGTTCCGCGGATTTAACCTGCGTGAGCGGATATTTATCAGTTGGGTGGGTCTGCGCGGCGCGGTGCCGATTATTCTGGCAGTGTTCCCGATGATGGCCGGGCTGGACAACGCCCGCCTGTTCTTTAACGTCGCCTTCTTCGTGGTGCTGGTGTCGCTGCTGTTCCAGGGGACGTCGCTGGGCTGGGCGGCGAAAAAAGCCAAAGTGGTGGTACCGCCCATTGGCTGGCCGGTCTCCCGCGTGGGGCTGGATATTCACCCTGAGAATCCCTGGGAACAGTTTGTCTACCAGCTAAGCGCCGATAAGTGGTGCGTGGGCGCGTCCCTGCGCGATCTGCATATGCCCGCTGAAACGCGCATTGCCGCCCTGTTCCGGGATAACGCCCTGCTTCACCCGACCGGCAGCACGCGGCTGCGTGAGAACGATATTCTCTGCGTGATTGGCCGCGAGCGCGACCTGCCT
Organism: Enterobacter cloacae complex sp. 677-3DZ2D5B; assembly: GCF_004136695.1. Classification (NCBI taxonomy): domain Bacteria; kingdom Pseudomonadati; phylum Pseudomonadota; class Gammaproteobacteria; order Enterobacterales; family Enterobacteriaceae; genus Enterobacter; species Enterobacter cloacae complex sp. 677-3DZ2D5B. The sequence goes on from NZ_QFLS01000009.1 coordinate 230,469, forward strand.
GCCCTCGGCAAGCTGTTCAGCCAGTCGCCCCCGGTGGCGCTGGATCAGCGTTTCTTCGGCGATTTTATCCTCGAAGCCAGCGCCCGCTTTGCGGATGTGGCGCTGATTTATGGCCTGGAAGGTGGACTGGAGAATCGCGATAACCAGCAAACACTGGGTGAAATTATTCAGCAATTATTAGGGGCTGCGCCGGTCGTCGGTGACCAGGTGGAGTTTGCCGGGATGATCTGGACGGTAGCCGAGAAAGAAGATAATGCGGTGCGCAAAGTCGGCGTAAGGCCGATGGAGGAAGAGGCGGAGTAGCTGCTTTTTTGCCGGGTGGCGCTAACGCTTACCCGACCTACTTTCGGGCTTTTGTAGGCCGGGTAAGGCGAAGCCGCCACCCGGCACATACACAAGTTACACCGTCACAACAGGCACTCTGGGTGCCAGCGCGCACATCAGCTCATACCCAACGGTGCCCGCCGCAGCGGCCACATCATCAATTTTAACTTCGTTGCCCCACAGCTCAACCGGTGACCCGATCCCCGCCTGGGGACACGGCGTTAAATCAATGGCCAGCATGTCCATTGAGACGGTGCCTACCGTGCCGGTGCGCACGCCATCGACCCACACCGGCGTGCCGCTCGGGGCGATGCGCGGATAACCATCTGCATAGCCCCCCGCCACGATACCGATACGCTGTTCGCCCGCTGCCCGATAACGGCTGCCATAGCCTACCGTATCGCCCGCTTTTAACGTCTGCACGCCGATAATCTCGCTTCGTAACGTCATCACCGGCTTCAGGCCGCTGTTGGCGATATCCTGCCACTGACCTGAGGGTGACGCGCCGTACAGAACGATCCCCGGACGCACCCAGTTGTAGTGCGCTTCAGGATGCCAGAGCGTTGCCGCTGAGTTCGACAGCGAGCGCGGACAGTCCAGCCCTTCTGCCGCCTGCTCAATGCGGACTATGGCATCGGCAATTCCGTCCGGCTTTTCCGCATCGGCGAAATGCGCCATCAGCGTCATCTCACCGACGTTTTTCAGCGCACGAAGCTGCTGCCAGACCGTGTGCACCCGTTCAGGCTGAAAGCCCAGACGGTTCATCCCGCTGTTCACTTTGAGATAGATATCCAGCGGGGCATGCAGCTTCGCGTCCTGAATCGCCTTGATCTGCCAGTTACTATGAACGCTGGTCGTCAGGCGGTACTTATCCAGCAGAGGCAGATCCTGCGCATGGAAGAATCCTTCCAGCAGCAGGATCGGTCCTTTCCAGCCGCGCTCGCGCAGCAGGATGGCCTCTTCCAGATTCAGCAGGGCAAAACCATCGGTGGCGCCGAGCGCACTCCAGATACGGTCGATACCATGACCGTAGGCGTTGGCTTTCACCACCGACCAGACACGAGAACCCGGCGCAGCACGGCGAACAATTTGCAGGTTATCCTTCAGCGCCTGCAAATCCAGCTGGGCCAGAATAGGACGGGACATTGTGACTCCTTAATTATGCGCGCCGTGCAGGTGTTGTGGACGCGATGGGGTAAACCCTGATTGATAGCGTGCGGCGCTCAAATCGTCAAACGGAATTGCCGGCGTCCGCCCGGAGATCAGGTCGCTCAGCAGCTGGCCCGAACCGCAGGCCATGGTCCAGCCAAGCGTACCGTGGCCGGTGTTGGTCCACAGATTTTTGTATGGCGTACGGCCCACAATCGGCGTGCCGTCCGGGGTCATTGGGCGCAGGCCGGTCCAGAACGTCGCCTGCTCAATGAAACCGCCGCGCGGGAAGAGATCGCCCACGACCATCTCCAGCGTTTCACGACGCGGTTTAAGCAGCTCAGTATTAAAGCCCACGATTTCCGCCATGCCGCCGACGCGGATCCGGTTATCGAAGCGGGTGATGGCGATTTTGTAGGTTTCATCAAGAATGGTCGAGACCGGCGCACCGCTGTCCTCTTTCACAGGAATGGTCAGGGAGTAGCCTTTCAGCGGATAGACCGGGATATCCAGGATCCCTTTCAGCATCGCGGTTGAGTAGGAGCCAAACGCCATCACGTAGGCATCGGCTTTGATTACCTCTTCCCCACACTTCACGCCGTAAATCTTCTCCCCTTCCGACAGCAGTTTGTCGACAGAAGTATTGAAGCGGAATTTCACCCCGGCCTGCTCACACATGCGCGCCAGACGCTGGGTGAAAAGCTGGCAGTCGCCGGTTTCATCGTTCGGTAAACGCAGACCGCCCGTCAGCTTGTGCGCGACCTCGGCAAGCGCTGGCTCCACCTGCGCCAGCTGGCTGGCTTCCAGCAGCTGATACGGTACGCCCGCATCTTCAAGCACGGCGATATCGCGGGTCGCGTTTTCGTACTGTTGCGCGGTACGGAACAGCTGAAGCGTGCCGCCCTGGCGTCCTTCATATTCAATGCCCGTTGAGGCACGCAGCGCCTTCAGGCAGTCGCGGCTGTATTCCGCCAGACGCACCATGCGCCCTTTGTTTTCCATATAGTGGCGGGTGTCGCAGTTGCGCAGCATCTGCCACATCCACTTAAGCTGGAACTGCGTGCCGTCGAGGCTGATCGCCAGCGGCGCATGTCGCTGAAACATCCATTTGATCGCCTTCAGCGGAACGCCCGGGGCCGCCCACGGCGCAGCGTAGCCCGGGGAGATTTGCCCCGCATTCGCCGCACTGGTTTCCAGCGCCGGACCGGATTCGCGATCGATAACGGTAACCTCATGTCCCGCCTGACTTAAATACCAGGCGCTGGTTACGCCAACGACACCACTTCCCAGTATGACAACACGCATAGCCACTCCATTATGAGCAAAAGAACAATCATCTAATTACAGATTGATAACCTAGTTGAAAATATTATTCAACATATGACTTTTTTATGGTGACTCAACTCACATATCCCGCTGTATCAGGGGATAGCGCTTATTTGGGATCTCCTGCTGCGCGTTATTTTTAACCAGTAGAAAATTCTGTGAGCACCGCTTTTTTTGCCGTATCGAAAACGTGAAATCGCAAAGAAAAAATTTCTGCGCCCCGCGTATTTGAATGGGGTGATCTATGCTTGAAAGGAGGCTCTCCAGTCAGAGAGAGCGACCAACAACGAGGGCGCGCTAATGGCTACACTAGATTCCATGTCCAGGGACAGCACCCGTCTGAGCGATGGACCCGACTGGACCTTCGAGTTGCTGGATGTCTACCTGGCGGAGATCGACCGGGTGGCCAAACTCTATCGTCTGGATACCTACCCCCATCAGATTGAAGTCATCACCTCGGAACAGATGATGGACGCTTACTCCAGCGTCGGGATGCCGATTAACTATCCGCACTGGTCGTTTGGTAAAAAATTCATTGAGACAGAGCGGCTGTATAAGCACGGGCAGCAGGGATTGGCGTATGAAATCGTCATTAACTCTAACCCGTGTATTGCCTATCTGATGGAGGAGAACACCATTACCATGCAGGCGCTGGTGATGGCGCACGCCTGCTATGGACATAACTCGTTCTTCAAAAATAACTATCTGTTCCGCAGCTGGACGGACGCCAGCTCCATCGTTGATTACCTCATCTTCGCCCGTAACTACATTACCGACTGCGAAGAGCGCTACGGCGTGGACGAAGTGGAGAAACTGCTGGACTCCTGCCACGCGCTGATGAACTACGGCGTTGACCGCTATAAGCGTCCGCAGAAGATCTCCTTGCAGGAGGAGAAAGCCCGGCAGAAGAGCCGCGAGGAGTATCTGCAAAGCCAGGTGAATATGCTGTGGCGTACCCTGCCAAAACGTGAGGAGGAGAAAACCGTCGCCGAGGCGCGTCGCTACCCTTCCGAGCCGCAGGAAAACCTGCTCTACTTTATGGAGAAAAACGCCCCGCTGCTGGAGCCGTGGCAGCGTGAGATCCTGCGCATCGTGCGCAAGGTGAGCCAGTATTTCTATCCGCAGAAGCAGACCCAGGTCATGAACGAAGGCTGGGCGACCTTCTGGCACTACACCATTCTGAACCACCTGTATGACGAGGGAAAAGTCTCTGAACGGTTTATGATGGAGTTCCTGCACAGCCACACCAACGTGGTGTTCCAGCCGGCATATAACAGCCCGTGGTACAGCGGTATTAACCCGTACGCGCTCGGCTTTGCCATGTTCCAGGATATCAAGCGTATTTGTCAGTCGCCCACCGAAGAGGACAAATACTGGTTCCCGGATATTGCCGGTTCCGACTGGCTGGAAACGCTGCACTTCGCGATGCGTGATTTTAAGGATGAGAGCTTTATCAGCCAGTTCATGTCGCCGAAGATCATGCGTGATTTCCGCTTCTTCACCGTACTGGATGATGACCGCAACAACTTCCTGGAGATCTCCGCGATCCACAACGAAGAGGGCTATCGCGAGATCCGCTCGCGCCTGTCGTCCCAGTACAACCTGAGTAATCTTGAGCCGAACATTCAGGTCTGGAACGTGGATCTGCGCGGCGATCGCTCTCTGACGTTGCGCTATATTCCGCACAACCGCGCGCCGCTGGATAAGGGGCGTAAGGAAGTGCTGAAGCATGTGCATCGCCTGTGGGGATTTGACGTCTTGCTGGAACAGCAGAACGAAGATGGCAGCGTGGAGCTGCTGGAGCGGTGTCCGGCGCGGTTGAATACGCTGTAGTGGGATTTTTTGCCCGGTGGCGCTACGCTTACCGGGCCTACGGGAACTGTAGGCCGGCTCAGGCGAAGCCGCCACCCGGCGAAAAAAAACCTCTCAATCGAGAGGTTTTTTTTTTACCGGCCCTGAATCGCTAAATCACCCGGCAGCGTTTTCTGCATCCGGTGCCAGATTTCACCGGAGTCGTGGCCGTAACGACGCACGGTTTCATAGACCTGATCGTGCAGCCCTTCGGTGCAGAGTTTGCTCAGTTTATGATAGAAGCCAAGCGCCAGACTGCGGGCTTCAGGGTTAGCAAAGTAGTGACGACCAATGCGCGTATATAACCCTTTCATCCCATTCAGGATCAGACCGTAAACCGGATTGCCGGAAGCAAACGCCAGACCACGGAACACGTTGTAATCCAGGGTCGCAAAGGCATCCGCGTGGTCTTCCACCTCATTGGCGGTAGCAAGTACCTTCAGCGCATCTTCAGGGTGCTGGCGAAACGCGGTGCGGATGAAAATGGTGGCGATGTTGGTGCGCACGGAAAGCAGATTATCAATCAGCTGCGGTACGCTTTCGTGATCGAGACGCGCCAGCGTTTCAAGAATGTTCAGCCCGGACGTTTCCCAGAAGTTATTCACTTTAGTGGGTTTGCCATGCTGTATCGTCAACCAGCCATCGCGCGCCAGACGCTGGAGCACTTCTCGCAGCGTGGTACGGGTGACGCCAATCAGTTCAGAGAGTTCGCGTTCAGCAGGTAGAATTGATCCCGCAGGGAAACGATTATTCCAGATGCTTTCAATGATGTACTCTTCCGCGAAACCCGCCGGGCTCTGCGCCTTAATGACCATAGTGAGATTTCCATTACACAGCTTTAGCAAATTGCACTCATCATACCAGAGGCGTGCAGAGGCAGATAGCGCAGCAGAGACAGAAAAGAGGGATCGCCGTTTCATTTTTATGAAATTTACAAATGGCTTAATCCCCCGCTCTGCCGCCATTTTTGCGTATACTGATGTCTTGTCTTATTTGACGGGGAAAGGACGTCTGTCGTGGAAATTTCATTTGGGCGCGCGCTGTGGCGCAACTTTTTAGGTCAGTCACCTGACTGGTACAAACTCACTTTACTGGTATTCCTGGTCGTTAATCCCGTTATCTTTTTGCTGGATCCCTTCGTTGCCGGGTGGATGTTGGTCGCCGAGTTTATCTTTACCCTGGCGATGGCGCTGAAGTGCTATCCGCTGTTGCCCGGCGGGCTGCTGGCGCTGGAAGCCGTGGTCATTGGAATGACCAGCGCGGAGCATGTTAAAAACGAGATAGCGTCGAATCTTGAAGTCCTGCTGCTGCTGATCTTCATGGTGGCGGGGATCTACTTTATGAAGCAGCTTCTGCTGTTTATCTTCACCCGTTTGCTGCTGAGCATTCCGTCGAAAACGCTGCTCTCGCTGGCGTTTTGCCTCGCCGCAGCCTTCCTCTCTGCCTTCCTGGATGCGCTGACGGTCGTGGCGGTAGTGATCAGCGTCGCCGTCGGCTTTTACGGGATTTACCACCGGGTGGCCTCGTCTCGTCCTGGCGATAACTTGCAGGACGACAGCCACGTTGAGGCGCACAACCGCGATGTGCTGGAACAGTTCCGCGCATTTCTGCGCAGCCTGATGATGCATGCGGGCGTGGGGACGGCGCTGGGCGGCGTGATGACCATGGTCGGGGAGCCGCAAAACCTGATTATCGCCAAAGCAGCTGAGTGGCATTTTGGCGAATTTTTCCTGCGCATGGCGCCGGTCAGCGTACCCGTGCTGGTCTGCGGGTTAGCCACCTGTGTGCTGGTCGAAAAATTCAACCTCTTTGGGTATGGCGCGACGTTGCCCGATCAGGTCCGCCAGGAGCTGCATAAGTTTGACGAGCAGAGCCGCAAACAACGCACGCGCCAGGAGACGCTGCGCCTGATTGCACAGGGCTTCATCGGCGTGTGGCTTATCGCTGCGCTGGCCTTCCACCTTGCCGAGGTGGGGCTGATTGGCCTGTCGGTAATTATCCTTGCAACCAGCCTGGGCGGCGTTACGGACGAACATGCTATTGGAAAAGCCTTTACCGAAGCGCTGCCGTTTACCGCCCTGCTGGCGGTGTTTTTTGCCGTCGTGGCGGTGATTATTGACCAACATCTGTTCGCGCCGATCATCGCGTTTGTGCTTCAGGCTACGCCAGATTCGCAGCTAACGCTGTTCTATTTGTTTAACGGTCTGTTGTCCTCTATATCCGATAACGTCTTTGTCGGGACGGTATACATCAATGAGGCCAAAGCCGCGATGGAGCAAGGGATTGTCAGCAGTGAACAGTTCGAGCTGCTGGCGGTGGCGATCAACACCGGAACCAACCTCCCCTCCGTGGCAACCCCGAACGGTCAGGCGGCATTCCTCTTCCTGCTGACCTCGGCGCTGGCGCCACTCATACGACTTTCTTATGGAAGAATGGTCTGGATGGCGCTGCCGTATACGCTGGTGCTTACCCTGGTTGGTTTACTGTGCATCAAAATTACTCTCGTTCCCTGTACGCAATGGTTATTGCAAGCAGGTATACTTGCGGCGCATTAAAATTCGTTTACACTGCGCTGTCTAAGCATGTTCCAGGGAAATGATTATGTTGCGATTTTTGAACCAGTGCTCACGCGGTCGCGGAGCGTGGTTGTTGATGGCCCTGACCGCCTTTGCGCTGGAAATGGTCGCGCTGTGGTTTCAGCATGTGATGGGGCTGAAACCTTGCGTACTGTGTATTTATGAGCGTTGTGCGCTGTTCGGCATTATGGGCGCGGGTCTGGTAGGTGCGATTGCACCCAAATCACCGTTACGCTATGCGGCAATTGCCATCTGGCTGTACAGCGCCGGGAAAGGGATTGCGCTTGCCTGGGAGCACACCCAAATGCAGCTTCACCCGTCGCCGTTTATGACCTGCGATTTTGCCGCCCGCTTCCCGAGCTGGCTGCCGCTGGATAAATGGCTGCCGCAGGTGTTTGTGGCCTCCGGTGACTGCTCTGTACGCCAGTGGGAATTCCTGACGCTGGAGATGCCGCAGTGGCTGGTGGGCATTTTTGTCGCCTACTTTGTGGTGGCGCTGCTGGTGCTGATTGCCCAGCCGTTCAAACCAAAGAAACGCGATCTTTTTGGACGGTAAAAGCAAAACGGCAACGTCAGTTTTGCAGGTCGGGTAAGCGCAGCGCCACTCGACAAAATTGCGCACAATAAAAAACCCGCCTCGGCGGGTTTTTTATTGTCACCGATTAGGGTGATTCATAATGTGGTCTTCCCAGTCCCGCACCTCGGACTCTTTCACCGCTATGTGGCGCACGGAAATACGTTCACCGTGCATCGCCGCTTTCGACCCCGTCAACAGCGGATGCCATGTGGGCAGATCTTTCCCTTCCGCCAGCAGGCGATACGCGCAGGTATGCGGCAGCCACTCAAAGGTCGGTAGATTTTCACGGGTTAACTTGATGCAGTCCGGCTCATATTCGAAACGGCGCTCATAGTTGCGGCACTGGCAGGTTTTGATGTTTAACTGCTTGCAGGCTACGTTGGTGAAATAGATCTCGTCCGAATCTTCATCCATCAGCTTATGCAGGCAGCACTGCCCGCAGCCGTCACACAACGATTCCCACTCCGCGTCGGTCATGTCGTCGAGAGTTTTGCTTTGCCAGAAAGGAATGTCGTTCATCGGGATGTCCACACGTCAAAATAGAGCGCACCTTATAACGAGTCTGGCACGTTGATGCAAGTTTTGCCGCCCTTTTCAGGCGGCAAGGTGCTTTTACAGCACGCGGGTTTTCAGCGACAGGCCGTTAAAACTGACATCCAGTTCGTCGCCGCTAAGCAGCGGCCCCACACCTTCCGGAGTGCCGGTGAGGATCACGTCGCCAGGTTTCAGGGTGAAGAAGCGGCTCATGTAGGCAATCAGCGGAACGATCTTATGGATCATGTCAGCGGTCGTTCCCTGCTGGCGGATCTCGCCGTTGACCTTCAGGCTGAGCGGCGTGTTCTGCGAATCGTCGGTAAATTCACTCACCGGAATGAAACCGGAAATCGGGCATGAATTATCAAAACCCTTCGCTTTTTCCCACGGCTGCCCCGCTTTCTTCATTTTGCCCTGAACATCACGCAGCGTCAGGTCAAGCGCGACACCGTAACCCGCAATCGCTTTCTCTACATGCTCTTCGGTCGCCTGGCGCAGCGTCGCGCCGATCAGCACCGCCAGCTCCACTTCATGATGCACCGAGCCCAGTCCCTGCGGCAGAACCAGCGGCTGGCGAATATCGCACAGTGCGGTTTCTGGCTTAATAAACAGAACCGGCTCTTCCGGCACGGCGCTGCCCATCTCCTGAATATGTTTTGCATAGTTGCTGCCCACGCAGACCACTTTGCTGACGGGATAATCCAGTAATGCACCTTGCCAGTTATGATGTTGATACATGGTCGACCCCTAATCGGTTGATGAGTTGTTCCCGGAAGGACCCGGGCTTATTTCTTTCCGCTCACCTCAAGATGCTGTTTTAATAAATTCTCCGGTGGCGGCGGAAGCTGTAAATAATAGCCCTGCTCGGTTAACGCCTTTTTGACTTTCTCCAGATCGGCGTTCACCAGCTTCTTACGGCCGTCCAGCGGCAGCAGCATCGCCAGCTGCGGTCGGCCAAAGCTTTTCATTAATTCTTCAGGCACGCGGGAAAAATCGTCTTTCTTTTCGACATAAAGGTAGGTCTGGTCGCGGCTGGTACTTCTGTAGATCACACAAAACATGTTTTTACTCTGAATTAACGGGTGGTTGCTTGCCTCAATATACTCCTGACTATAACATGCCTGATACTCTTCGGAATATCGCGGCGATGTGTTGCGGTTAATAGCAAATTGAGTAAGGCCAGGATGTCAAATACGCCCATCGAGCTTAAAGGCAGTAGCTTCACCTTATCAGTGGTTCATTTGCATGATGCAAAACCCGAGGTTATTCGTCAGGCGTTAGAAGACAAAATCGCGCAGGCTCCCGCTTTTCTTAAGCATGCTCCTGTCGTCGTCAATGTAAGCGACCTTGAGGGGCCGGTTAACTGGAAGCGGCTCCAGCAGGCCGTCGCCTCCACGGGGTTGCGCATCGTGGGCATTAGCGGCTGCAAAGACGCAGAGTTAAAAGCCGAAATTGAACGCGCGGGTTTGCCCTTGTTAAACGAGGGCAAAGAAAAAGCCCCACGTGCAACGCCTGCAACCGTTCCCGCTCCCCCGCCTCCGGCGCAAAATGTAGCCCCAGTCACAAAAACGCGATTGATTGATCTGCCGGTTCGTTCCGGTCAGCGCATTTATGCGCCAAACTGTGATCTGATTGTTACAAGCCACGTCAGTGCGGGCGCTGAACTGATTGCAGATGGCAATATTCACGTTTACGGTATGATGCGTGGACGTGCGCTTGCGGGCGCCAGCGGCGATCGAGAAGCACAAATTTTTTGTACTCACCTGACGGCAGAACTGGTGTCTATCGCAGGTGAATATTGGCTGAGCGATAAAATCCCAGCCGAATTTTATGGCAAAGCGGCCCGTCTGCAACTGGCAGATAACGCTTTGACCGTTCAACCGTTAAATTGATCCCTTTTAACAAGGAATTTCTATGGCACGCATTATTGTTGTGACTTCGGGTAAAGGAGGCGTTGGCAAGACCACCTCCAGCGCGGCCATCGCTACTGGTTTGGCCCAGAAGGGAAAGAAAACCGTCGTAATCGACTTCGATATCGGTCTGCGTAACCTGGACCTGATCATGGGTTGCGAGCGTCGCGTGGTGTATGACTTCGTGAACGTCATTCAGGGCGATGCCACCCTTAACCAGGCGCTGATTAAAGATAAGCGTACCGAGAACCTCTACATTCTTCCGGCGTCCCAGACCCGTGATAAAGACGCCCTGACCCGCGAAGGCGTGGAAAAGGTGCTCGACGATCTGAAAAAGATGGAGTTCGACTTTGTGGTCTGCGACTCCCCGGCCGGTATCGAAACCGGCGCGCTGATGGCGCTCTACTTCGCGGATGAAGCCATCATCACCACCAACCCGGAGGTCTCGTCAGTACGTGATTCCGACCGTATTCTCGGCATTCTGGCCTCGAAATCCCGTCGCGCGGAAAATGGCCAGGAGCCAATCAAAGAGCACCTGCTGCTGACCCGCTACAACCCGGGCCGGGTGAACAAAGGTGACATGCTGAGCATGGAAGACGTGCTGGAGATCCTGCGCATCAAACTGGTTGGCGTGATCCCGGAAGATCAGTCCGTGTTGCGCGCCTCTAACCAGGGCGAGCCCGTGATCCTGGATACACAGGCAGACGCGGGTAAAGCGTATGCGGATACCGTTGACCGTCTGCTGGGAGAAGAACGTCCTTTCCGCTTCATTGAAGAAGAGAAGAAAGGTTTCCTCAAACGCCTGTTCGGAGGATAAGTTATGGCATTACTGGACTTTTTTCTCTCGCGGAAAAAAAGCACCGCCAACATCGCAAAAGAACGTCTGCAAATCATTGTTGCGGAACGTCGTCGTAGCGACGCCGAACCGCACTACCTGCCGCAGCTGCGCAAAGACATTCTGGAAGTGATCTGCAAATACGTGCAGATTGACCCAGAAATGGTCACCGTTCAGCTGGAGCAAAAAGACGGGGATATTTCGATTCTGGAGCTGAACGTGACGCTTCCGGAAGCGGAAGAGTCGCGTTAATCCGGTTGTGGTTTTGTAGGCCGGGCAAGCATCGCGCCACCCGGCAATTTCCCCGGTGGCGCTGCGCTTACCGGGGCTACAATTCTTTAGCGCGGATACCCTTCCAGCAGGGTATTCAGGCGTTCGGCCATCAGTTCCCCCCGCCATCCGGCGACCAGCTCCGGTAAACCATTTTGCGGTTTCAACTTCCAGTGCCAGTTCAGCAGCTGGTTAATCTGACGACGTGAAGCCAGCAGTTCGGCACTCAGTTTGCTTTCCCCCGCCACCGTCTGCACCAGCGCTTTGATATCTTTGAATGCCTTGCGGTAGCCCGGCATATCCATCAGGTTAAGCAGTGGTTCTGGCAGTGCGTCCTCCGGCAGCTGCTGAGCTTTCTCTACCAGCGCGAGCAGCGTTTTACCGTGGAAACGGATCTCACTCCCGGAAAGGCCAATGCTGTCCAGTTCGCCAAGGCTACCCGGCATATAGCGCGCCACCGCCCACAGGTGTTCTTCACGCACCACGAAGTTAACCGCCAGATCGCGCTCACGTGCTTTACGCAGACGCCAGTCAGCCAGCAGTTGCAGACAGGCCAGCTGGCGGGTGCGCAGCTGCCAGGCGTTGGTGATGTCACGCCAGGCCTCTTTCGGATCAACCACTTCCTGACGACGCTGCTGCGTCATGCGGCACTCGTCCAGTGCGGCAGACAGCCAACCGGACGCCTCAGCCTCTTTCATAAGCTGGCCGGCAATTGGAAGAAGGTAAAAGACGTCTGCCGCGGCGTATTCAAGCTGACGCGCCGTTAGGGGACGCGCGAGCCAGTCGGTACGCGATTCGCTCTTATCCAGCGTCAGACCGGTGTACTCTTCCACCATCGCGGCGAAGCCCCAGGAGAGCGGACGACCGCTGAACGCCGCGAGGATCTGGGTATCAATCAGCGGCTGCGGCATGATGCCAAAAGTGTTGAGAAAGACTTCCAGATCTTCACTGCCCGCGTGCAGATATTTGGTCACGGCGGTATCCAGCAACAGCTCGCGCATTGGCGCCCAGTCGGTAATGCCGAGGGGGTCAATCAATGACACGTGTTTGCCGTCATACATCTGAATCAGACCCAGCTGCGGATAGTACGTTCGGGTGCGGACAAATTCCGTATCCAGGGCGATAGCGGGAAATTCACGCGTCACCTCGCACAGCGAAGCCAGCTCGTCGTTGGTAGTGATCATCTGGTAATTCAAATCGGACTCTCTTTTGTTTGCGCCCATAAAAAACGCCGGCTTAACCGGCGTCTGGGCGATTAACGTGAAGCTCAGGCCTTATTGTCCACTTTGGCACGGGCTTCGTCACGTAATTCTCGTCGTAATATCTTCCCGACGTTGGATTTCGGCAGCTCATCCCGGAATTCCACCAGCTTCGGCACTTTATAGCCCGTCAGCTGACGGCGACAGAACGTTATCAGCGCATCCTCGGTCAGAGAAGGATCTTTCTTGACCACAAATATCTTCACCGCTTCACCGCTGCTGCCTGAAGGAACGCCCACCGCCGCCACTTCCAGCACGCCGCTGTGCTGCATCACCACGTCTTCGATTTCGTTCGGATAGACGTTGAACCCTGACACCAGGATCATGTCTTTCTTGCGATCGACGATGCGCAGGAAGCCTTCGTCATCCATCACCGCGATGTCGCCCGTGTGCAGCCAGCCGTCTTTGATGATCTCATCCGTGGCATCCGGACGTTGCCAGTAGCCCAGCATCACCTGCGGCCCTCTGACGCATAGCTCCCCTGGCTCACCATGAGGCACTTCGTTATCCTCATCATCCACCAGTTTTGCTTCCGTCGACGGGACCGGCAGACCGATACTGCCGCTGTGGTAGTCGATGTCATGCGGGTTAACGCTGACCAGCGGGGCGCACTCCGTCAGGCCATAGCCCTCCAGCAGATACTGCCCGGTGAGTTTCACCCAGCGCTCGGCAACAGCCTGCTGAACCGGCATCCCGCCGCCCGCGGAGAGGTGCAGCGTGGAGAAATCGAGCTGCTGGAACTCTTTATTGTTAAGCAGCGCGTTAAACAGGGTGTTCACGCCGGTCATGGCGGTGAACGGGTATTTCGCCAGCTCTTTGACCAGCCCCGGGATATCGCGCGGGTTGGTGATCAATACATTTTGACCGCCAAGCTCGATAAACAGCAGGCAGTTCATGGTCAGCGCAAAAATGTGATACAGCGGAAGCGCGGTGATCACCAGCTCCTTGCCCGGGTGCAGCAGCGGCCCGTAGGTGGCGTTAACCTGCTCAAGGTTCGCCAGCATGTTACGGTGGGTCAGCATCGCCCCTTTCGCCACGCCGGTGGTGCCGCCCGTGTATTGCAGGAAGGCCAGATCCTCGGACACGATCTCCGGCTTTACGTATTGCATCCGGTAGCCCGCATGCAGGGCGCGGCGGAAGGAGATGGCATCCGGCAGGTGGTATTTCGGCACCAGCCGCTTAACGTATTTAACGACAAAGTTGACCAGCGTACCTTTCGCGGTAGAGAGCTGGTCACCCATGCGCGTCAGGATGACGTGCTTAACCTGAGTTTTTTCAACGACTTTTTCCAGCGTGTGGGCAAAGTTGGAGACAATCACAATCGCCGCCGCGCCGCTGTCATTCAACTGATGTTCCAGCTCGCGCGGGGTATAGAGCGGGTTAACGTTAACCACGATCATCCCTGCCCTGAGGATGCCGAACAGCGCCACCGGGTATTGCAGAAGGTTTGGCATCATCAGCGCGACGCGATCCCCTTTCTGCAAGCCCAACCCTTCCTGTAAATAGGCCGCAAACGCCCGGCTGCGTTCTTCCAGCTTACGGAAGGTCATCACTTCGCCCATATTCACAAACGCGGGCTGGTCAGCGTAGCGCCGTACCGAGTGTTCAAATAGTTCAATCAGGGATTGATAACGGTCAGGATTGATCTCCGCAGGGACATCCGCGGGATAACGGTTAAGCCAAACCTTTTTCAATGCATCACCTCTGAAATGAGTGTTCGTCGTCATCACAGCCCCGATAATAAACAGTTTGTTAACATTATATTAACTCAGCGTACCAGTTTATTAATTGTTCAGATTGCAGGTTGCGAAGCGCGTCACTCTTTTTTTTCGTTTTATCCGTAAAAAAACAGAGACAGCGGCTGAGCCGCTGTCTCTTTCCTAGCAATAACAGTAACTTACTCAGTTACTATTGTTTGAACCTGTGCAGGGCCTGGATTGTACCACCCCCAGCCACCGTAGCCGTAACGATACGGATGCGGTCCCCACATCCACGGATCGATTGGCTGTGGCGGCATCACCACCTGCTGGGCGATACGCCAGCGTTTGTAGCCGTTCACCTGCATGGTCATAAATTTGTATGGCGTATTGCCGATTTTCCCCGCCACCGAACCGGTAATCGGCCCGACGACGGTCACCAGCTGCCCGCGGAAATCTACCGGATCGAGGAAGCCGCTGACGTCAGCGTAGATCCGCCCGCGCGAGGCTTCACCCAGAACAGGCCGCGCGCCGTCGTCCAGTGGAACGGTGGCAATCTCCAGCCGGGTTTTCCCCTGCTGGTTTAGCACTTCAACCACCTTGCCGCCAAACCGCGCTTCCTGCCCGACATACAGCTCCGGGGCATTCATCACGCGTACCAGATCCTGCTGTGGCGTCGGGCTGGTGCCCTTGATCGCATCAGGAACGGTGACGCACCCGCTCAGTGCTATGGCAACCGCGCCTGCCATAAAAAAGCGTACAACTTTAGTCTGAACCGCCATGATGCGACTCCTTTTTCTCAGTTCCTGTTACTGAGATTCACTCGCGGCCAGGAAGTTTCTTCCACGCGACGGTGTTTCGTAAATAAACCGGTTCAGCGTGTTCAACCGCCACGGTTTTTCCTGCGGCAAACAGCTGACAGGCAATCGGCAGCATATCTTCTGCGGCGGGCAGGAGCATGTTACCGTCCACCAGCGTAAGGCCGGTGTCCTTCGCCATCTCAGGCCATGCCGCCCAGCCGGTTCCGACCGTCGCCCACTCACCGGAGAGCTGTTTCAGGCGCCCGGTGACGGCTTCAGGTTTAAGCACCGCTTCCGTCTCTTCGCCGTGCCAGACGCCGTTTTCGTCACGGGTGTACTCCGCCCAGTAGACTTCCCCCATGCGGGCATCAATCGCAGCCAGCACGCGGGTGGCGCCGGTCATGCGCCATGCTCCCTGGGCCATGGTCGCAAGCGTGGAGACGCCGATCATCGGCAGGTCAGCGCCCAGCGCCAGCCCCTGCGCAATGCCAATCCCGATACGTACGCCCGTAAAGCTGCCCGGACCACGGCCGTAGGCCAGCGCGTCGAGGTCAGTCAGGGCGGTGTTGCCCTCGGTTAAAATGGTTTTTACCAGGGGCAGAATACGTTGGGTGTGTTCCCGTGGGCACTCTTCGAAATGAGCAAAAATCGTACCGTCGTTCCACAGGGCAACGGAACAGGCCTCTGTCGCGGTATCAATAGCCAGAATTCGCATCAGTCGTCGCGCTCTCGCAATGGTCAGTCACAAAATGGCGCGCATCTTAACACACTCCGGGAAGAATTACTCCGCCGTCGGGTTCGCCAGGAAGCGGACCGCGCGTTTAATATCCCGCGTGCGCGGCGCGGGCGGCAGGCTGGCGAGGAAGGTCGCGCCGTAGGGACGCATCACCAGGCGGTTGTCGCAGATCACCAGCACCCCGCGATCGGTGACGTCGCGGATCAGTCGCCCTACCCCCTGTTTAAGCGTGATGACCGCGTCCGGCAGCTGGACGTCGTCGAACGGATCGCCCCCGCGCAGACGGCAGTCCTCCATGCGCGCTTTCAGAAGCGGATCGTCCGGCGATGTGAACGGCAGCTTATCGATAATCACCAGCGAGAGCGTGTCGCCGCGCACGTCTACCCCTTCCCAGAAACTACTGGTCGCCACCAGCAGGGCATTACCGGCGCTGACAAACTGCTGGAGCAGCTGGCCTTTACTGGTTTCCCCCTGCAACAGCACCGGTAGCGTCATGGTGGCGCGGAACTGCTCGGCCAGATCGCGCATCATGGCGTGTGAGGTGCAGAGCATAAAGCAGCGCCCGTTGTTGGCCTCGATCATCGGCTTCAGCATGGCCGCCAGATGTCGCGCCGCGCCCGGCTGGTTAGGCAGCGGCAGATTGCGCGGCACGCACAGCAGCGCCTGTCTCTCATAGTCGAACGGGCTCGGCAGAAGCAGGGATTCCGCCTGCTCAATGCCGAGGCGCTCGGTAAAGTGGTGCAGATCGTCATTGACCGACAGCGTGGCCGAGGTAAAGACCCAGGTGCCGGGCTTTTGCGCCATCACCTCTTTAAATTTATCAGCAACGGTCAGCGGCGTGAGCGCCAGGGTGAAGTGGCGCGAGGTACATTCGTACCAGTAGCTGTAGCCCGGCTGGTTGATCTCTTTCAGCCGCTTCAGCCGCCCACGGTAAAGCGTGGCGCGCTCGAAGGCGGCGTCCAGCAGCGCTGAACGTCCGAGGGACAGTTTCGCCACGTCGTAACAGAGTTCAAGGGCATCATCGAGCAGCAGCAGCGCGCGCTGGATATTTTTGTCTGCGAGCAGTTCGCGCAGGTTGCCGCGATAGCCCGGCTCGCCAAGCTGTAAGCGGAAGTCCTGTGCGCATTGCGCCAGGCGGTCCGCGCACTTCTGCAACTGCTGGGTATCTTTGAGTTCGGTGCGATAGGCAATGGTAATATCTTTCGCCAGATCCTGAAGCTGACGACTGGAAAGCGACTGCCCAAAATACTGGCTGGCGATGTCCGGTAGCTGATGGGCTTCATCGAAGATCATCACCTCCGCCTCCGGGATCAGCTCGCCGAAACCACTGTCCTTGACCACCATATCCGCAAGAAACAGGTGATGGTTCACCACCACCACGTCGGCGTCCATCGCGGTTTTACGCGCTTTCACCACAAAACAGTCTTTATACAGCGGGCAGTCGCTGCCGAGGCAGTTGTCATTGGTGCTGGTCACCAGCGGCCAGGCCGGGGAGTCTTCCGGCACGCTCGCGCAGGTGCTGATGTCCCCCTCCTCCGTCTGGTTGGCCCAGGCGCGCAGGACGATCACATCGCTCAGGGTTTGTACCGGCAGGTCGCCGCCCGCCAGCGCCTGCTGTTCAAGACGCTCCAGACACAGGTAGTTAGAACGCCCTTTCAGCAAGGCCAGACGCCCTTTGTATTTCAGCGCTTTCGCCACCGTGGGTAAATCGCGGCTGTAGAGCTGATCCTGGAGCGCTTTTGATCCCGTAGAGATGATCACCTTCTTTTTCGCCCGCAGCGCAGGAGCGAGGTAAGCATACGTTTTCCCCGTACCGGTACCGGCCTCCACGATCAGCGGCTGCGCCTTGTCGATAGCGTGCGCAACGGCATGCGCCATCTGACGTTGGGGTTCGCGCGGTTTAAAGCCGGGAATAGCCTGTGCTAACTGACCTTCTGGGGAAAAATCGTCTGCCACGGTGTTCTCTCACTGTATTTTTGCACAGGGATTATGTCAGCCCCTTCTCTCCGGTGCCACCCCAAATAGTGACGACGGCGGAACATTATGGCAGTCTTGCCGCCTGACGACGAAAGATAACGAGGATACGTTTATGACAATTACGCGCATTGATGCCGAAGCCCGCTGGTCTGATGTGGTGATCCACAACCAGACGCTGTACTACACCGGCGTCCCTGCCAATCTGGACGCCGACGCCTTCGAGCAGACCGCCAACACCCTGGCGCAGATCGACGCCGTACTGGAAAAACAGGGCAGCGACAAATCCCGCATTCTGGATGCGACGATTTTTCTGGCGAATAAAGACGATTTCGCGGCGATGAATAAAGCATGGGATGCGTGGGTGGTGGCGGGTCACGCGCCTGTACGCTGCACCGTACAGGCCACGCTGATGAAACCGGAATATAAGGTTGAGATCAAGATTATCGCGGCAGTGTAAGCCGGTTATTCTTCATCTTCATCCTCAAAGCGCGCCACGATCCGCTCGCCGGTATGGGTGGCGCGAAGTTCTTCCGCGACCTGGGAAATTGCCTGTCCGCTGCTCATCCCCTGGGACATCAGCTCCTGAATACGTTCAACGGCTTTCTGCTGTTGGTCATGGCTGAGAGAAGGTAAACCTGCAAACATCGTTAACTCCTGCTAAATTATTCGCGCTAATTATTTCACGCTGCCCGGTAGTATGCCATACATGAACATGCGCTTCCCCACTGTTATGACCTTGCCCTGGCGTGCTGACGCCGCGGAGTTCTGGTTTGCCCGTCTGAGCCACCTTCCTTTTGCCATGCTGCTGCACTCCGGCCATGCGGATCACCCCTACAGCCGCTTTGATATTCTGGTGGCCGACCCGGTTAAAACGCTGACGACCGATGCGCTGTCGCCAACGGACGATCCGCTGATGCGGCTTCAGAACGAGATCGATGCTCTGGGCTTAACTGCCACACCGGATCCGGATCTGCCTTTCCAGGGGGGCGCGCTGGGCCTGTTTGGTTACGATCTGGGTCGCCGTTTCGAAAAGCTGCCCGAGCATGCGCAGGCGGATATTTCCCTGCCGGATATGGCGGTGGGGCTGTATGACTGGGCGCTGATCGTGGATCACCGTAAGCAGACGGTTTCTCTGCTGAGCCACCGGGACGTACAGGCGCGTCTGGCCTGGCTTGAGGCGCAACGGCCCGCCGCCCCGGAACACTTTATGCTGACCTCCGGCTGGCGCTCGAACATGAGCGCGGAGGAATACGCGGAAAAATTCTCCCGTGTGCAGGCGTATCTTCACAGTGGCGACTGTTATCAGGTCAACCTTGCCCAGCGTTTCCAGGCGGCGTACAAGGGAGACGAATGGCAGGCGTTTACCCGCCTCAATGCCAGCAATAAGGCCCCGTTCAGTGCATTTTTACGCTTTGAACACGGCGCCATACTCAGCCTTTCGCCTGAGCGTTTTATCCACCTGGCTGACGGTATGATTCAGACCCGCCCAATAAAGGGCACACTGCCGCGCCTTGCCAACGCCGACGCCGACCGCCAGCAGGCGGAGACGCTGGCGGCCTCTCCCAAAGATCGTGCCGAAAACCTGATGATTGTCGATCTGATGCGCAATGATATTGGTCGCGTCGCCGAGCCGGGCAGCGTGCGCGTGCCGGAGCTGTTCGTCGTGGAGCCTTTCCCGGCGGTGCATCATCTGGTCAGCACCATCACCGCACGCCTGCCGGCCTCGCGAACCGCCTGCGATCTGCTCCGCGCCGCGTTTCCGGGCGGCTCCATCACCGGCGCGCCGAAGGTCCGGGCGATGGAGATCATCGACGAACTGGAACCACATCGCCGCAACGCCTGGTGCGGCAGCATCGGCTATGTGAGTCTGTGCGGCACCATGGATACCAGCATCACTATTCGCACCCTGACGGCGTGCGACGGTAACCTGTACTGTTCCGCAGGCGGTGGCATTGTGGCCGATAGCCAGGTCGAGGCGGAATATCAGGAAACCTTTGATAAAGTGAATCGTATCCTGAAACAACTGGAGAACTCACGGTGAAGAAAGACAACCTGACGCTGGATGATTTTCTGTCACGCTTTCAGCTTCTGCGGCCCCAGGTTAGCCGCGCCACGCTGAATCAACGTCAGGCGGCGGTGCTGATCCCGGTCGTGCGCCGTGAGCAGCCGGGTCTGTTGCTTACCCAGCGCTCACCGCATATGCGAAAACACGCCGGTCAGGTTGCGTTTCCGGGCGGCGCGGTGGACAGCACCGATGCATCCCTGATTGCCGCCGCACTGCGTGAAGCGCATGAGGAAGTGGCGATCCCCCCGGAGACAGTCGAGGTGATCGGCGTGCTGCCGCCAGTGGACAGCGTAACCGGTTTTCAGGTCACGCCGGTCGTTGGCATTATTCCGCCCGATCTTCAGTATCACGCCAGCGTCGATGAAGTTTCAGCGGTGTTCGAAATGCCGCTGGAAGAGGCCCTTCGTCTGGGCCGCTATCACCCACTGGATATTCACCGCCGCGGACACGATCATCGGGTCTGGCTGTCGTGGTATCAGCATTATTTTGTCTGGGGCATGACGGCAGGCATCATTCGTGAGCTGGCCCTGCAAATCGGCCTGAAGCCTTGACTATACTTTACATTCCGCCCTTTTCTGGCAGGTTTGCGATCGGCGTCGCGCTATTAGCAAAACCATCGTTAACCATTAGTTTAATTCATGTGAATAGTTAAGCCGAGGTTGGTGTTCCCTCTTACACTATGCGCAGTTATAACATCGTTACTGGAACCCCAGTAACCCTGTCAGGAGTGTGAAAGTGATTAGTATATTCGACATGTTCAAAGTGGGGATTGGTCCTTCCTCTTCCCACACTGTAGGGCCGATGAAGGCCGGTAAACAGTTCGTCGATGATCTGGTCGAAAAAGGATTACTGGAAAGCGTTACCCGTGTCGCCGTAGACGTTTACGGTTCACTGTCATTAACGGGTAAAGGCCACCACACCGATATCGCCATTATTATGGGTCTGGCAGGCAATATGCCGGACACTGTTGATATTGATGCCATTCCGGCATTTATCCGCGACGTGGAAACGCGCGGACGCTTACTGCTGGCTAACGGTCAGCACGAAGTGGACTTTCCGCAGGATGACGGGATGCGTTTTCGTAGCGACAACCTGCCGCTGCATGAAAACGGCATGACCATCCACGCCTGGAGCGGCGAAAAAGAGATCTACAGTAAAACCTACTACTCCATCGGCGGCGGCTTTATCGTTGACGAAGAACACTTTGGTAAAGAGAGCGCGGGCGACGTCAATGTGCCCTATCCGTTTAAATCGGCCACCGAGATGCTGGGCTACTGCAAAGAGACCGGTCTGTCCCTGTCCGGCATGGTGATGCAGAACGAACTGGCGCTGCACAGCAAGAAAGAGATCGAAGACTATTTTGCTAACGTGTGGCAAACCATGCGCGCCTGTATTGACCGCGGGATGAACACCGAGGGTGTTCTGCCTGGGCCTCTGCGCGTACCGCGTCGTGCCTCTGCGCTGCGCCGCATGCTGGTCACCACCGACAAGTTCTCCAATGACCCAATGAACGTGGTCGACTGGGTGAACATGTTTGCCCTCGCGGTTAACGAAGAGAACGCAGCGGGTGGTCGCGTGGTGACGGCGCCGACCAACGGCGCGTGCGGTATCGTTCCGGCGGTGCTGGCCTATTACGATCACTTTATTGAGCCCGTGACACCGGATATCTATATCCGTTATTTCCTCGCGGCAGGCGCTATCGGCGCGCTGTACAAAATGAATGCGTCCATCTCTGGTGCCGAAGTAGGCTGTCAGGGTGAAGTGGGCGTGGCCTGCTCTATGGCGGCAGCGGGTCTGGCGGAACTGTTGGGCGCCAGCCCTGAGCAGGTGTGCGTGGCGGCGGAAATCGGTATGGAGCACAACCTCGGTCTGACCTGTGACCCGGTTGCCGGTCAGGTGCAGGTGCCGTGCATTGAGCGTAACGCCATCGCCTCCGTCAAAGCGATCAACGCCTCGCGTATGGCGATGCGCCGTACCAGCGAGCCACGCGTGTCGCTGGATAAGGTTATTGAAACCATGTACGAAACCGGCAAGGACATGAACGCGAAGTACCGTGAGACCTCGCGCGGCGGTCTGGCCATTAAGGTGCAGTGCGACTAAGCCTTCCTTTCGCCCATCTGCAACGGATGGGCGAATTTTCCCCTCTCGTCTCGTCGCTTCACGTATTCCCCACTACACTGTCACTGTTGCGTCTGGCTTTTCTGGCCGGTGCTTAACAGGCGACCGTTCATGCAAACTGCACAAACGATCATTAAAGACTATCGCCGAAAACGCGTTATCGTCTGTGTCACGGTTGCGCTCGTTACGCTCGTCCTGACGCTGGGCATTCGCTTTATTTCACAGCGCAACATAAATCAGGATCGGATCCACGACTTTACCCACCACACCGTGCGTGCGCTTGATAAGGTGCTTCTCTCGTTAGAGGTCCAGCGTGAAACGCTACTTTCACTGGTTGGCATACCCTGTTCCGAAGCAAATCTAATCCTGCGAAAACAGGCGGCGATCCTCCAGACCGTACGCTCCATCGCCCTCATTCAAGACGGAATACTGTATTGCTCAAGCGTCTTTGGCAGCCGTAATGTGCCCGTCAGTGAGTTTGTGCCGGAGCTTCCAGTCGGTGAATCCAGGCTGCTGCTGTCGACTGACCGGTGGCTGGTAAAAGGCAGCCCGGTACTGATTCAGTGGTCTCCCGTTGCGGGCGACGGCAACGACGGGGTGATGGAGGTGGTGAATATCGATCTCATCACTAAAATGATTCTCGAGCCGCAGCGGCCGCAGATCACCGACGTTGTCCTGAGAGTAGGAGATAACTTCCTCCGCGACGGGCAACAGGTGACGACTACGCCGACCTTCGATGAAAACGCCTCCCTGCTGGAACAGTCGTCACAACATTACCCTTTCAGCGTCACGGTGAGCGGCCCCGGGCCTGGCGAAATGGCGTTAAAAAATCTGCCCACCCAGCTGCCGCTGGCGTTGATGCTCAGCTTACTGATGGGCTATATCGCCTGGCTCGCCACGGCGCGGCGCATAAGTTTCACCTGGGAAATCAATATGGGAATTGCGGCCAGGGAGTTTGAACTCTTCTGCCAGCCGCTGGTGAATGCCCGCACCCGGGAATGCGCCGGCGTCGAGATCCTCCTGCGCTGGAACAACCCGCGTCAGGGATGGATTTCGCCCGATGTCTTTATCCCTCTGGCCGAAGAACATAACCTGATTGTTCCGCTTACCCGCTACGTCATCAGCGAAACGGTGCGGCAGATAGGCTATTTCCCTGCCTCGCGCGATTTCCATATCGGCATTAACGTGGCCGCCAGCCATTTTCGCCGCGCTGCGCTTATCCAGGATCTCAACCGCATCTGGTTTAACGCCAGCCCTGTTCAACAGTTGATCGTGGAGTTAACCGAACGCGATGCGTTGCTGGATGTGGATTACCGCATCGTGCGGGAGCTGCACCGCAAAGGGGTGAAACTTGCGATTGATGATTTTGGTACCGGCAACAGCTCACTTTCATGGCTAGAAAAACTGCATCCGGATGTGCTGAAAATTGATAAATCCTTCACCACCGCGATCGGCACCGACGCCGTGAACTCAACGGTAACAGATATTATTATTGCGCTTGGCCAGCGGCTGAATATTGAACTGGTTGCGGAAGGGGTGGAAACCGAGGAGCAGTCACGCTACCTGCGCCGTCACAGCGTACATATTTTGCAGGGGTACTTGTATGCGCGGCCAATGCCGCTGCGCGAGTTTCCGAAATGGCTGGCGGAAAGTCACTCTCCGCCAGCCCGTCACAACGGACACATCGTGCCCTTACTGCCGTTACGCTAGATAACGTTACTCTTCTTCGTCGTGCGCAGAGTGCTCTTTAACAATACGCACCATATCAACGCGATAGTCGTTGGCTTCGACGATGGTAATTTGCAGCGGCGGCAGCTCCAGCACATCACCGATACGCGGGATCTGCCCGTTAACGGAGATCACCAGCCCCGCCACGGTGGCAATATCTTCATCATCATTGACCACGTTTTCGACGCCCAGCGTGTGCGAGAGCGCGTGCAGGTCGGTGGTGCCTTTCACCAGCCAGCCGTCACCGTCGGCAACGATTTCCGGGGTTTCATCCGCATCAGGGAATTCACCGGCAATGGCTTCCAGCACATCCAGCGGCGTCACCAGGCCCTGTACCACACCAAATTCGTTGGTGACGATAACAAAGCTCCCGCGAGCACGGCGCAATACGCCCAGCAGGTTGATCGGATCCAGCGTTTCAGGCACCACGATAGCGGGCGACGCGGCCGCTACGGCCTCGACGTTAACGCCCTCTTCCAGCGCCACCAGCATCTCTTTCGCGCGTACCACACCGATGATCTCATCCAGCTCACCCCGGCAGACCGGGAACAGGCTGTGCGGCGAGGAGAGCAGCTGCTGACGAATTTCGTCGACGCTCAGGTTGGCGTCCACCCAGCTGATTTCGCCGCGTGGCGTCATAATACCGCGCAGGGAGCGGGAAGCCAGCGAAAGCACGCCATTGATCATGTAGCGTTCTTCTTCCACAAACGCGCCTTCCGGCACCGGAACCGGGTTGCGGTTCTCGTTATCAGCCTGCACGTTCACCTGACGACGCCCGCCCATCAGTCGCAGAATCGCATCTGCGGTACGGGCTCGCAGCGGCTGATTCGACTGCTGCTTAATAAAGTTACGGCGCGCAATCTGGTTAAACAGCTCGATCAGAATCGAGAAGCCAATCGCGGCGTACAGGTAGCCTTTCGGAATATGGAAGCCAAACCCTTCTGCCACCAGGCTCAGACCAATCATCAGCAGGAAGCTCAGACACAGCACAACGACCGTCGGATGCTGGTTGACGAAACGCGTCAGCGGTTTCGACGCCAGCAGCATTACCGCCATCGCAATCACCACCGCCGCCATCATCACCGGCAGATGGTTCACCATGCCGACCGCCGTAATCACCGCATCCAGTGAGAAGACCGCATCAAGCACCACAATCTGGAGAACAACCACCCAGAAGCTGGCATAACCCTTACCGTGGCCATCATCGTGCTGCCGGTTCTCCAGCCGTTCATGCAGCTCTGTTGTGGCTTTGAACAGCAGGAACAGTCCCCCTACCAGCATAATTAAATCGCGGCCGGAGAAGGTGAAATCCATGACGGTGAACAGGGGCTTCGTCAGGGTGACCATCCACGAGATAACAGACAGTAAGCCCAGACGCATGATCAGCGCCAGTGAGAGGCCGATCAGACGGGCTTTATCACGCTGTTTCGGCGGCAGTTTATCTGCGAGGATGGCGATAAACACCAGGTTATCAATACCGAGAACGATCTCCAGCACGACCAGCGTAAGCAAGCCTACCCAGATTGACGGGTCCATTAAGAATTCCATGACACGCTCCTGCTAAAGGAATGACAAAACGGTGCCCCGCTAATGTCGGGCATTTCAAAGGGAATGAGAGTCGATGCGTGGCGAAGATCGCCGGTGATTAAGGCGCGGAATGGCCTGGAAGATGACTGACGTCGGTGACGGTCCATATAGTGGGCTGTAGCCCTATACTCCTGAATAATTAAACGGACGCTAAACATATCAGAGACAATTGGTTTTTAGCAAAGATTTACGTTCCTTTGCAAACTTCTGTAACACACGCGGATTATCTTAGAGAAAAATCTGTAAGGCGTAGCTAAATTACGGATCTTCATCACATAAATTATTTTTTCACTATCTAAAATAATTCGCGGAAGTCTTAGTTTTTTTGAACTCTAACCCTTATCTGAATCGATTCGGTTCGCCAATACGATTCTCAGTACGCCTGCCTGGCAGACGTATAAATGATAATAAAAGGAGCTAGCAAGTGACCATTGCTATTGTCATAGGCACACATGGTTGGGCTGCGGAGCAGTTACTCAAAACGGCAGAAATGCTGTTGGGCGAGCAGGAAAACGTCGGCTGGATCGATTTCGTTCCCGGTGAAAATGTCGAGACGCTGATTGAAAAATACACTGCTCAGCTTGAGAAGCTGGATACCAGCAAAGGCGTGCTGTTTCTCGTGGATACATGGGGCGGCAGCCCGTTCAACGCTGCCAGCCGCATTGTCGTCGATAAAGAGCATTATGAAGTCGTCGCCGGGGTGAATATCCCGATGTTGGTGGAAACCTTCATGGCGCGTGACGACAACCCAGGCTTTGACGAGCTGGTGGCGCTGGCGGTGGAAACCGGTCGCGAAGGGGTGAAGGCGCTGAAAGCGCAGCCGGTTGAAAAACCTGCCCCTGCCCCTGCTGCACCAAAAGCCGCTGCACCGGCGAAGCCAATGGGTCCGAACGATTACATGGTTATCGGCCTTGCGCGTATTGATGACCGTCTGATCCACGGCCAGGTGGCGACGCGCTGGACCAAAGAGACCAACGTACAACGCATCATCGTGGTCAGTGACGAAGTGGCCGCCGACACTGTCCGTAAAACCCTTCTTACCCAGGTTGCACCGCCGGGCGTCACCGCGCACGTCGTGGATGTCGCCAAAATGATCCGCGTTTACAACAACCCGAAATACGCGGGCGAACGCGTGATGCTTCTGTTCACCAACCCGACAGACGTTGAACGCATTGTTGAAGGCGGCGTGAAAATCACCTCCGTTAACATTGGCGGTATGGCTTTCCGTCAGGGCAAAACGCAGGTCAACAACGCGATTTCAGTGGATGCGAAAGATATCGAGGCCTTCAACAAGCTGAATGCACGCGGTATCGAGCTGGAAGCCCGTAAGGTTTCCACGGATCAGAAACTGAAAATGATGGATTTGATCGGCAAAGTGGGGAAATAAGCCCGGGCCGGTTTTTCATATAGAGCTTATGTAATAGGAGAAGTGCAATGGAGATTACTACTCTTCAGATTGTGCTGGTGTTCATCGTCGCGTGTATTGCGGGTATGGAGTCCGTACTTGATGAATTTCAGTTCCACCGCCCTCTGGTGGCCTGTACGTTGATTGGTGCCGTTCTGGGTGACATGAAAACCGGTATCATCATCGGGGGTACCCTGGAAATGATCGCCCTGGGCTGGATGAACATCGGTGCGGCGGTTGCGCCTGATGCCGCACTGGCGTCCATTATTTCGACCGTTCTGGTTATCGCCGGTCATCAGAGTATCGGTGCCGGTATCGCGCTGGCCATCCCGCTGGCCGCAGCGGGTCAGGTGCTGACCATTATCGTCCGTACTATTACCGTGGCCTTCCAGCACGCGGCGGATAAGGCGGCCGAAAACGGCAACCTCACCGCGCTCTCCTGGATCCACGTTTCTTCCCTGTTCCTGCAAGCGATGCGTATCGCGATCCCTGCGGTTATCGTGGCGATTTCTGTCGGTACCAGCGAAGTTCAGGGCATGCTGAATGCGATCCCTGAAGTGGTCACCAGCGGTCTGAATATCGCCGGGGGTATGATCGTGGTGGTCGGTTATGCGATGGTCATCAACATGATGCGCGCGGGCTACCTGATGCCATTCTTCTACCTCGGCTTCGTTACCGCTGCGTTCACCAACTTCAACCTGGTTGCGCTGGGTGTGATTGGTGCGGTGATGGCGATTCTTTATATCCAGCTCAGCCCGAAATACAACCGTGTCGCGGGTGCCCCTGCGCAGGCTGCTGGTAACAACGATCTCGATAACGAACTGGACTAACAGGTGAGCGAAATGGTTGATATGACAAAAACTACCACTGAGAAAAAACTCACTCCGGGTGATATTCGTGGCGTGTTCATCCGTTCTAACCTGTTTCAGGGTTCATGGAACTTCGAACGTATGCAGGCGCTCGGCTTCTGCTTCTCCATGGTGCCGGCCATCAAACGCCTGTATCCGGAAAACAACGAAGCACGCCGTCAGGCAATTAAGCGTCATCTGGAATTCTTCAACACCCATCCTTATGTTGCGGCGCCGGTTCTGGGCGTGACGCTGGCGATGGAAGAGCAGCGTGCGAACGGGGCTGAAATCGACGATGGTGCCATCAACGGTATCAAAGTTGGTCTGATGGGGCCGCTGGCAGGCGTGGGCGACCCGATTTTCTGGGGTACCGTGCGTCCGGTCTTTGCGGCGCTGGGCGCCGGGATCGCCATGAGCGGCAGCCTGCTCGGTCCTCTGCTGTTCTTCATCCTGTTCAACGCGGTGCGTCTGCTGACCCGTTACTACGGCGTGGCGTACGGCTATCGTAAAGGTGTGGATATCGTTAAGGATATGGGCGGCGGCTTCCTGCAAAAACTGACTGAGGGGGCGTCAATTCTCGGCCTGTTTGTAATGGGGGCGCTGGTTAACAAGTGGACGCACGTAAACATCCCGCTGGTGGTATCAACGATCACCGGTCAGGATGGTCAGACGCGCGTTACCACCGTGCAGACCATTCTGGACCAGCTGATGCCGGGCCTGGTACCGCTGCTGTTAACCTTCGCCTGTATGTGGCTGCTGCGTAAGAAAGTGAACCCGCTTTGGATCATCGTTGGCTTCTTCGTCATCGGTATCGCGGGCTACGCTGTCGGCCTGCTGGGTCTGTAATAAAATGCGTTACTGACCGGGGGCTTGCCCCCGGTCTTTTTATCTGGAGGATGAATGACTGTCACGGACACCGTACTGGTTTTATTTATTGTTGCCCTTCTGGCTTACGCGATCTATGACGAGTTTATTATGCCTCGCCGCCACGGCGAGACGCTGCTGACCCTTCCCCTCTTACGCCGTGGACGTATTGATGCGTTTATCTTCGCCGGTCTGGTAGTCATCCTCATTTACAATAATGTGACCAGCCACGGCGCAATATTAACCACATGGTTATTATGTGCGCTGGCATTAATGGCGATTTACCTGTTCTGGATCCGCTCGCCAAAACTCATTTTTAAAAAACACGGATTCTTCTTCGCCAATGTCTGGATAGAATATAACCGTATTAAAGAGATGAATTTATCCGAAGACGGGGTTCTGGTGATGCAATTAGAACAACGCCGCCTGCTCATCCGGGTCAGAAATATTGATGACCTGGAAAAGATATACAAATTACTTGT
This sequence comes from Enterobacter cloacae complex sp. 677-3DZ2D5B, assembly GCF_004136695.1. Classification (NCBI taxonomy): domain Bacteria; kingdom Pseudomonadati; phylum Pseudomonadota; class Gammaproteobacteria; order Enterobacterales; family Enterobacteriaceae; genus Enterobacter; species Enterobacter cloacae complex sp. 677-3DZ2D5B. The sequence continues at coordinate 259,387 of NZ_QFLS01000009.1, forward strand.
TAAAACTCAATGATTTATCATTATAGCATCGGCTATATATTGCATTATTCTTGAACCAGCAATATAGCCGGTGCTATATCTCCTCTGTTAATTGACTTATATTTATTAACGATATTTTCACGCATAAATCTAAATGAAAATCGTTATCAACATAGTGGCTATATAAAGCCATCTTCGTTGTTGTTTTATATTCTCAAAATATGTTAAGGTTGCGCCCGTCGTTGGGGAGTAGCCGATTTCCTGCCTGCGGGAAATGTACGTGTCAACATACTCGTTGAAAAACGTGGCGCGTACGGATCGTTTTTAAGCCCATTTCTGTGCCAGAAGCGATCAGGCGAGACCATAGATACATCAACTGCTGTTTACTGGGGGCAGTGATGTGTCATATGGATATCCCCGGTCTGGACGCTCTTATGAATATCTCCGCTACGATCCTTCTGGCTTTTGGCATGTCCATGGACGCATTTGCCGCCTCTATCGGCAAAGGTGCCACTCTCCATAAACCTAAATTTTCCGAAGCCCTGCGTACCGGTCTCATCTTTGGCGCTATCGAAACGCTGACGCCGCTTATCGGCTGGGGACTGGGGATGCTCGCCAGCCAGTTTGTGCTGGAGTGGAATCACTGGATTGCTTTCGTGCTGCTGGTGTTCCTCGGCGGACGTATGGTGATTGAAGGTTTTCGTGGCAACGGCGATGAAAATGATGCGCCGCTGCAACGCCACGGCTTCTGGCTTCTGGTGACAACCGCCATCGCAACCAGCCTGGATGCAATGGCCGTGGGTGTCGGTCTGGCGTTTTTGCAGGTCAATATTATCGCCACCGCGCTGGCGATTGGCTGCGCCACGCTGATCATGTCAACGCTGGGGATGATGGTGGGTCGGTTCATTGGCCCGCTGTTAGGCAAACGCGCCGAAATTCTGGGCGGTATCGTGTTGATCGGGATTGGTGCCCAAATCCTTTGGGCACACTTCGCGGGTTAACCTTCGCGCTGCCAGCAATGGATGCTGAAATCCGTCTGGCAGCGAAATTCTGTCTGCGCTGCCAGCGTTTCCCACACCTCTGGTTTTGCCCGCCACGCAAACGGCGTCATTTGCAGTAACGCCACCGCTTCACTTCCCTGCAACATCATTTCATATGCTACCGACTGCGCCTGCTTTAACGCAAAGCCTGCCAGCTGTTCAGAGTGAGGCGCATGCAGGTGAACTTCATCATAGATCAGCCCTTTTAGCTCCAGCAGATGACGCGGCCCTGGCGTGACGGTGATAACCCAGCCACCGGGCTTAACGACGCGCGCCAGCTCCTCAGCCTTGCACGGCGCATAGATACGCACCACGGCGTCCATACTCGCTTCCTCAAACGGCAGGCGGTGGCTGGAGGCCACGCAGAACGTTACCGCTGAGTAGCGTTTGGCTGCCGCACGGATAGCCACTTTAGATACGTCCAGCCCGTACGTTTCGGCGCCCTTCTCAGCCGCCACGTCAGCAAACGTGGCGGTGTAGTAACCTTCGCCGCAGCCGATATCCAGCATGGCGGATGCGCCTTCTGTCAGATATTCACGGAGTAAGGCGACAACGGCATCCCTGAGCGGTTGATAATGCCCGGCATCGAGAAACGCCCGGCGCGCCTGCATCATCTCCGCGCTGTCACCCGGGTCCCGGGAGCGCTTGTGCTGTACCGGCAGAAGATTTACATAGCCCTCTTTCGCCCGGTCAAACTGATGTCCCTGTGGACAGATAAACGTTTTCTCCGCGCGCGTCAGCGGCGCGTGGCAAAGGGGACAACTGAAAGACATGACAGCTCCAGGGCGTAAACCAAAAGGCGAAGTGTACCGCTATTCGCCAGGGTTATAAATGGCTGGGTGATGCATCACGATCAGATGTTCAGAATCTGCCGGCAGCCCGTCAGGCTTTACGTTTTCCAGACGCAGAACGTTCCCCATGATTTCGCTGAAAACGGGCGCGGAAACGGCCCCGCCGTAATAGGCACCGTTTTGCGGATCGTTAATCACCACCACCAGCGCAAAACGGGGATCGCTGGCAGGCGCAACGCCTGCGGTATAGGCGACGTATTTATCCACATACTTACCGTGTTCATCGATTTTTTTGGCCGTCCCGGTTTTTATCGCCACGCGATAGTTACGCACCGCCGCTTTGATTCCACCACCGCCGGGTAACGCGACGCTCTCCATCATGTGCTCCACCTCGTGAACAATTTCCTCGGGCATCACCCGCTTGCCAATCACCGGCGGATCGATTCGGGTGATGGACAGAGGCCGTTCAATGCCATAGCTGCCGATGGTGGCATACACATGCGCCAGCTGGAGGGGGGTTACCATCAGGCCATATCCAAAGGCAAAGGTCGCCCGGTCTAACTGGCTCCAGAATTTCCGCTGCGGCAGTAAACCTGCGCTTTCTCCCGTTAAGCCAAGCCCGGTACTCTCGCCAAAGCCAAAGTGTTTATAGGTATCCAGTAACCGTTGCACAGGCATCGCCAGCGAAAGACGGGACACGCCCGTGTCACTGGATTTTTGCAGGATGCCGGTCATCGTCAGCTCGGGGTAGTAGCCCACGTCGCGGATACGATGGCCATCAATGGTGTAGGGATGCGTGTCTATGACGCTGTCAGGCTGTACCAGCCCCTGCTGTAGCGCCGTCATCAGCACCAGAGGCTTAACGGTCGAGCCAGGTTCAAAGGTGTCGCTGATCGCGCGATTGCGAAAATCATCCAGCGTTGCCCCTTCCCGGTTGTTGGGGTTGAAGTCGGGGAAGCTCGCCATCGCCAGAATTTCGCCCGTCTGGATATTAATTAGCACCGACGCGCCTGACTCAGCTTTGTTCCACGCCACGGCATTATACAGCGCGTCTTCGGTGATAGTTTGCAGGCGTTCATCGATACTAAGCTGGATATTATGTGCAGGTACGGGAGCCACCTCCGTGAGGTTCTCCACCACATGTCCGTAGCGATCTTTCCTGACCAGCCGCACGCCTGCCTTCCCGGTAAGCTGCGTGTTGAAGCTTTTCTCGACACCCTCAATGCCCTGACCATCAATATTGGTGAAGCCAATCAGGTTCGCCGCCACGTGCCCGGCAGGATAAAAGCGGCGGGACTCATCGCGAAGGTTGATACCCGGAAGACGCAGCTTATCGATCCACTTTGCCTGGGAGGGATCAACCTGACGGGCAAGGTAAATAAATCGCCCGTGCGGGTTACTGTTGATTCGCGATGCGAGCGTGCTCAGAGAAAGGTGTAAGGCATTTGCCAGGGCCTGCCAGCGCGAATCATAACCGATCCCCCCTTTTTCCAGCACTGTTTTGGGATCGGCCCAGACGGCCTGGACAGGTACGCTCACCGCAAGGGGTCGTCCTTCACGGTCCACAATCATCCCCCGCGGGGCGTCTATCGCCACTTCGCGCAGGGAGCGCATATCCTCCTGCTTAACCAGATTATCCGGTTTGATAATTTGCAGCCACGCCACGCGGCCCAGCAGAAACGCAAGACTACAAAAGATAGCGAGACACAGAAGTGCAAAACGTGCCGGAGTAAAGTTTCCGGTGGTCGTTATTGTCTTTTTTTTCACCTTAACCCCAGGGCTGTTGATCAACGCCCTGATTTAACGGGAAAAGCGGATAAGAAGGCGGGAAAACAATGCTAATAATCTCGAGGGTTTGCAACAAGATAATAACAGCGGAGGATTACGTAATATTTTGAAAAATAAGCGAATAAAAAAGCCCCGCATCGGCGAGGCTTATGTCTGAGATCGAAGCGCTGAGCGCTTCAGTCAGCAGTGATTCGATCAGATAGCAGTTACGTTAACCGCAGCTGGGCCTTTCTGGCCATCCTGAATTTCGAACTCAACGTTCTGGCCTTCAGCCAGAGTTTTGAAGCCGTTACCCTGGATTGCAGAGAAGTGTACGAACACGTCTTTGCTGCCGTCAGCAGGAGTAATGAAACCAAAACCTTTAGACTCGTTGAACCACTTAACTTGACCTTTAATCTTTGCCATTTGCAAAATTCCTTAGAGTGTTTTCTTAGCCCGCGGGCTTTGACATAGATAAAACTGAGACATTACTGCTTGAGGCACTAATATAAGGTTCGGCAGAGAAGCGGTATTCAACGACAACGTGTTTACTCAGGACTTCTTTACTGAAAATGCCACACATAAACAGAACTGTACCTCGTTTGACCCAAAACGTGTTATCACACACAACGTTTAATATGGCAAGCCATTTTTAAACATGTCTCGATCCGCCGCACAAATTCAGGTGTTACTCCATAACAATCTGCACAGTTATGCGAATTGTCAAATGAAGCGCTACCTGACCTCACTGCCCGCAGGGTGCGTTGACGCGCCCTGTAATCAAAGACTTTTTAAACATAGCTCAATCATTTCAAAGCGTCCATCCCAATCCCTGATTTTCTTTAAAAGAATGACTGAGTTAGAACATTTTGTGAAAAGTTATGCTGAAAACATTGCAACGCACCGACATGTGTCAGGGAATATACGATGTTAATTACATTTTGCTAATTGTATTAAAATCCACCATTTAATTAGCGTTATTCTGCACCAAAATAATGAAATTTTTATGACTCTGCCTCAAAACAAGGCAAGCAAAACGTTTCGATAAAAATAAAACACTTCGGGAAAGATAAAACACACAATTTATTCAACGAAACGGTAATTATCGAATAAGGATAAATATTCACCAGTTTTCAGTATGCTGAAACAATAGTTAACTGCTGCTTAATTATATGTTGGGATGTTGTGGATCACATTTGATAAGGGAGGGGATTTACGCCGTACGTCAGGCCACCTCCCTTTCCGGGCAAACTATCGTTCGGCTACCAGGCGAATGAAGTCTTCCTCGTCCTGTTGTTGAGCAACAGCGTCCTTAGGTACCGCTTTCTCCTCCGGCTCGTTGGCTTCGCACAGACGACGCAGCAACGCATTCTGCCGTTTCTGCTGATCGAGCAATGCTTCCAGCAGTTCAATCTGCTCGTTTGTGCGGGAGCTGGCGCGGTTAACGAAGAACCACAGTACCAGCCCAACGACCAACACCACCAAAGACATTACCAGGGATGCAATGCTCAGCAGCCCCGAATTCAGTAACTCACCCATTTCACCACCTCAGTAAAAACAGTCATTTTACCACTGCCGCCACGTAAGGACATCACTCAGCGTAAAAATGGCCTCTACCAGGGGATAAACTTATTGATTGAACAAATGCCGCTAAAGAATTGTACATCCTGATCGCACATCACATTGATAGTCTGCGTCCACAGCACCACACAAGCTATCAACACTATAATCAGAATTACCCAGCGTATTTTTTTCACTCCACACTCCGTCTTAAGACCTGATGCAGCCAGGTTATCACGGTTATCTTAAACAGGGGCTAACTGTACCTTCAACAGACGCTTTTCGGAATCGTGCACTTGTTTCACTGCGTAAACCCGTTACGCTTACTCCATGACAACAAAGAAAAAAGAGGCAACGATGCGTTTACTTATTCGTACAGTAATTGTACTGGCCATTGTGTGGATCGGCCTGTTATTAAGTGGGTACGGCGTATTAATGGGAAGCAAAGAAAATGCCGCGGGTCTGGGTATCCAGTGTAAATATCTTACCGCCCGGGGGGTAAGCACGGCGCAGTACATTCATTCCGACAGCGGGATCATCGGGTTAACCAACTGTCCTGTGCTGCGTAAATCATCTGATGTGATTGATAACGGTTAATCAGCGTTGAATTTCGCTTACAAGAACGCCGCACTGTTGCGGCGTTTTTATTGAAAGCGTCGATCAGAACGGATAATCGTTATAGCCCATCTGCTCTGAAATTTTGCGCGCTGCGGTATGCAGGATCGCCACATATTCATGAAGACGCTCTTCAGAGAAACGCAGCGTTGGGAACGAAATGCTCAGGCCCGCAATGACAACGCCGAAACGGTCAAATACCGGCACACCGATGCAACGCAGCCCCTCTTCCTGCTCTTCGTTATCTTCCCCGTAACCCTGCTCACGCACATTATCCAGCACGCTCAGCAGTTCATCCGTACTGGTAATGGTGCGGTCGGTGCTGCGTTTGTACTCCACCCCGTCAAGGATCTGCTTCACCTCTTCGCGATCGCGCCAGGCCAGCAGTACTTTACCAATTGCGGTGCTGTAGAGCGGGTTACGACGACCGATGCGTGAATACATGCGCAGGTTGTACATGGAGTCAATTTTGTGGATGTAAACAATGCTGTCTTCATCCAGCGCACCGAGGTGAATTGTCTCTTTCGTCAGTCGTGAAAGTTCACGCATCTGAATGTCAGCGCTGCGGATCAGATCCACGTTTTGCAAAGCGCGGGCGCCCAGTTCAAACAGTTTCAGCGTCAGAGAATATTTTTCTGATTCTCCTTCCTGCGCGACATAACCCAATGATTTCATCGTCTGCAAAAAGCGATAAACGGTGCTTTTCGACATCATCACACGCTGCGACAACTCTGTAATACCAATTTCACGCTCTTCTCCGAGCGCCTGCAAGATGCCAAACACCTTCAGCACGGAAGAAACAGAATCTGGCTGCTTATCCAAATCTGCGATTGCCATTTATCACCTCATGGAGAGTGTTTTATAAAAATCAGAACCGGTTTTTATTATAAATTCGTGTGATGCGTGCTGCAATCTATCTGGGTTTACTTCGTTACAAATCTGCGACATAAAACCGAAATAACGATGCTAAAATAGTTACTCTGAAAATAATTTCACGCTGAGTCATTCTTTTCCCATGCAAAAAAACGTTTCTGATGGCCTGCCCTTACCGCAGAGGTACGGGGCAATTGCCACTATTGTCATCGGTATTTCGATGGCTGTCCTTGACGGTGCGATTGCCAACGTTGCTCTTCCTACCATTGCAAAAGACCTTAATGCTTCTCCCGCAAGCTCCATCTGGATTGTGAACGCGTGCCAGATAGCAATTGTGATTTCCCTCCTGTCACTCTCTTTCCTGGGCGATATGTTTGGCTATCGCCGGGTTTACCAGTGCGGGCTGGTGGTCTTTACCCTCACCTCGCTCTTCTGTGCCCTTTCCGATTCACTGCACACCCTCACCCTGGCGCGCATCGCGCAGGGCTTTGGCGGCGCGGCGCTAATGAGCGTGAACACGGCCCTCATACGGCTTATCTATCCTCACCGCCACCTGGGGCGCGGCATGGGCATTAATTCCTTTATTGTGGCCGTGTCGTCCGCTGCCGGGCCGACGATTGCCGCCGCCATTCTGTCCGTTGCCTCGTGGCAGTGGCTGTTTGCCATTAATGTGCCGCTGGGTATTGTGGCGATCTTCTTCGCCCTGCGCTATCTTCCGGAAAATGGTCCGAAAAACACCATGCCGCGTTTTGACCTGCCCAGCGCCGTGATGAACGCGCTGACCTTTGGCCTGCTTATTACCGCGCTGAGCGGATTTGCTCAGGGGCAGTCTCTGTCGCTCATTGCCGCAGAAATCGTTGCCATGCTTATCATCGGATTTTTCTTCGTACGACGTCAGCTGGCGCTGCCCGTGCCGTTACTGCCGGTGGATTTGCTGCGTATTCCGCTGTTTTCGCTATCCATTTGTACCTCCATTTGCTCGTTCTGCGCCCAGATGCTGGCGCTGGTTGCGCTGCCGTTCTTTTTGCAGAGCGTGATTGGCCGTTCGGAAGTGGAAACAGGCTTGCTGCTCACGCCCTGGCCTCTGGCAACCATGGTGATGGCCCCGCTGGCCGGTTACCTTATTGAGCGCGTTCATGCCGGGCTTCTGGGGGCGATTGGGCTGGTTGTCATGGCGGTGGGACTGTTTGCACTGGCGCTCCTGCCCGCCTCGCCAGGGGATCTGGATATTATCTGGCGCATGATCCTGTGCGGGGCCGGTTTTGGTCTGTTCCAGTCCCCTAATAACCACACGATTATCACCTCTGCCCCACGTCATCGCAGCGGTGGCGCCAGCGGGATGCTGGGCACGGCAAGACTGTTAGGGCAAAGCACCGGGGCCGCACTGGTAGCCTTGATGTTTAACCTGGCCGGGCAGAATGCGACACACGTTGCGCTGATTACCGCAGGGACACTGGCGACCCTCGCGGCTGTCATTAGCGGTCTTCGTGTCACCCAGCCAAAGGCGCAGGCATAAAAAAACCGGGCGGAGAAGGACTCCTGCCCGGTTGTTTTCAACCCGATTACGTTACTTCAGATATTCGCCGCTACGCAGCGCTTCAATACGTTTATCCAGCGGCGGGTGAGACATAAACAGCTCGCTCAGCGACTTTGACTTGCCGTTGATGCAGAAGGCCATCATGCTGTTTGCTTCCTGCGGCTCGTAGCTGGTTTTAAGACGTTGCAGCGCAGCAATCATCTTTTCACGACCCACCAGTTTCGCGGAACCGGCATCCGCATGGAACTCACGATGACGGGAGAACCACATGGTAATAATGCTTGCCAGGATACCGAACACCAGCTCCAGCACCATTGAAACAGCAAAATAGATCAGCGGGTTGCCGTTGCTCTCTTCACCCTCATCACGGTTGCCACCCATAAACCCGGCAGCAATCTGCGCCAGAATACGGGAAATAAAGATAACGAAGGTGTTCACCACGCCCTGGATCAGGGTCATGGTGACCATATCGCCGTTGGCGATGTGGCTGATCTCGTGAGCAATAACCGCTTCCGCTTCGTCACGGCTCATGTTTTGCAGCAGACCGGTGCTGACGGCCACCAGGGACGCGTCACGACGCGCACCGGTAGCAAACGCGTTGATATCCGGCGCGTGGTAGATGGCTACCTGCGGCATGGCAATGCCCGCCTGCTTTGACTGCTGAGCAACCGTGCTCATCAGCCACTGCTCCATATCGTTACGCGGTTGCTCAATAACTTCACCGCCCACGGATTTCAGTGCCATCCACTTCGACATTAGCAGTGAAATGAAAGAGCCACCGAAACCAAACAGCAGCGCCATAATCAACAGACCCTGAACGCTGCTCGACTGAATTCCCGTCAGGCTTAGCACCAGCCCGAATACCACCATCACCGCCAGGTTGGTGAGCAGGAAGAGCGCGATTCGCATCATAATATTCTTTTAACCTCAGTTTAACAAAACGCACTATGCGATTACCCACATCGTATGGGTATTACGGCTATTTTCAAGCATCCAGACGGCGTAAGTCACCAGAAAGACACAACTTTACACAATTGGAAATCTGCCTGACGGAAGGATGAGGAACAAAAAGAAACAGGCACAATTTCTTGTGCCTGTTGGGGGATTATTTTGTCGGAGCAGGTTGCACAGCAGGTTTCTCTTTTTCCAGCTTCGCGAGATCAAGCGCGATATGCACCGTCTCGTCCAGATACGGATCGGGCTCCTGGTAATCCTTAGGCAGATCGTCCAGTTTTTTGAGCAGAGGCTTGCCTTCACGTTTGAAGCGATCGTTGATACGCGCCAGACGTGTCGCGTCATCTTCATTGTTCTCTTTCTCACGCTGAGCGTAGTTCAGAGACACAATGTTCCGTTTTGCTTTCAGGGCGTTGAAACGCGCGATGTCCTTCATGATGTACTGGAATTCCGGATCCTTCCCGATGCGATCGTTGTGATTTTTCAGCAGTTCCGGTCCGAACTGTTTCATATCACCCGATTTCACGAATGTCGCGGCATCAATGCTATCCCACGGCAGCGCGTTATCTTCAAACTTCTCGCCCGTTTCCGTCTCTTCGGTACCTGTCGGCATCATAATATCCGGCGTCACGCCTTTGCGCTGCGTGCTGCCGCCGTTGACGCGGTAGAACTTCTGAATGGTGTACTGTACTGAGCCCAGCGCCGGCCATTCAGGGCGCAGCATCTGGTCGTAAATACGGTTCAGAGAGCGGTACTGCTGAACGGTGCCCTTGCCAAACGTCGGTTCGCCGACGATTAACGCCCGGCCGTAATCCTGCATGGCAGCAGCGAAGATTTCCGATGCAGAGGCGCTGAAGCGATCGACAAGCACCACCAGCGGCCCCTTATAGTAGACCACACCATCGGTATCCGCATCTTCACGCACTTTACCGTTGTTATCGCGCACCTGTACCACCGGGCCAGACGGGATAAACAGCCCGGAAAGCGAGACGGCCTCGGTCAATGCCCCGCCGCCGTTGCTGCGCAGGTCAATGATCACGCTGCTGACATTCTGCTTTTCAAGCTTCTGAAGCTGCACTTTCACATCATCGGTCAGGCCGACGTAGAAACCAGGGATATCCAGAACGCCAACCTTCTCTTTACCCACGGTTTTCACCGACATTTTCACCGCGCGATCTTCCAGACGGATACGCTCACGGGTCAGAGTAACGATACGGGTTTTGGTCCCCTTACCGGCTGGCAGGATCTCCAGGCGAACTTTGCTGCCCTTCGGCCCTTTGATCAGCGCAACTACGTCATCAAGACGCCAGCCAATCACGTCCACCATGCTTTTTCCGGTTTGGCCCACACCGACAATACGGTCGCCTACGCTGATCGCTTTGCTTTTCGATGCAGGGCCACCGGCCACCATGGAGTTGATTACGGTGTAGTCATCGTCCATCTGAAGCACAGCACCGATACCTTCCAGAGACAGGCTCATTTCGGTATTGAACTGTTCGGTGTTACGTGGAGAGAGATAATTAGTGTGCGGATCAATTTCGTGCGCAAACGCGGTCATCGCCAGCGAGAAAACATCTTCACTGTTGGTCTGCGCCAGACGGCGAATAGCGAACTTGTAGCGACGGTTTAACGTCTCACGGATCTCTTTCTCGTCTTTGCCTGTGAGCTTGAGGCTCAGTTCGTCATATTTGACTTTTCCATCCCACAGCGCATTCAGTTCAGCCTCGTCTTTCGGCCATGGCGCTTTGCTGCGGTCCAGATTAAAGGTGTCGTTGCCGGTGAAGTCCATAGGACGTTCCAGCACTTTCAGCGCGTATTGATAACGCTCAAAACGGCGCTTTTGCGATAAGTTGTACAGATCGTAGAACAGATCGAGTTTTCCGGAGCGCAGCTCATCACCCACTTCGGATTTGCGTTTAGCGAACTGTTCGACATCGCTGGCCAGCAGTACGTTATGGCTGTAATCCAGCAAGTTCAGATAACGGTCAAAGATTTTGGCCGAAAAGGCCTGATCGAGATCGAACTGACGATAGTGCGAACGAGTAAAGCGCGACGTCACGCGCTCACTCACCGTCGCGTGCTGAGTCTCTTCCTTGAGAACCGGAATTTGATCAACACGCGTAATATCGTCCACAGCGAAAGCGTGGCCTGTTATAGCAAACAGGCCAGCCAGCGCGGTGAGCTTAAAAAAAGTGTTCATGCCAGGCTCGGCCTCCGTTTCAGAACAACAAGTGTTCTGCGCGTACAATCATTGACATACCAGAAGTCAGCTGTACACGAACGCCATCTTTGGTGATTTCCAGTACGGTGGCGTCCATCGCGTTGTTACCCGCTTTCACCTTCAGAGACTGACCTACGCTCAGCGCATTGATGTCAGAAACCGGGGTGTGGCGCGGCTCTTCGCGCGGCGCACGTGGGGCTTTAGCTGCTGGTTTGTCAGCACGCGGTTTGCGATCGTTATTTTCAGTACGACGCGGTGCCGGGCGCGGTTTACGCTCGCGACGAGGGGCGTCTTCCTGACCGTTTGCCGCTGCGGCTTCGCGTTTTTTCGCCTGCTGTTCCGCACGCTGTGCCTGCACGCGAGCTTTGGCTTCTTCAAGCTGCTTACGCGCATGTTCTACGTGCTGCTCGTCCAGCTCACCGCACGGGTTGCCGTCAAGGTCGACACGGGTCGCACCCGGCTTGATACCGTACAGGTAACGCCAGCTCGAGGTATAAAGGCGCAAGGCAGAACGAAGCTGCGTTTTGCTGAGGTTCATCTCCCCCTCAACGCGCGCGACCAAATCCTGAAAGATACCGACTTTCAGAGGACGCGCTTCACCTTCAGCGCTGAAGCACTGCGGGAAACGCTCGGCCAGAAATGCGATAACTTCTTTACTGCTATTCAACTTAGGTTGATTTTCCATGAAATTTCCTGATTACAACGGACGTTGCCAACAAGCGCAGGCATGAACAGGCGACATTATAATGACGCTATCAGTAAATGCTACGTTATCCGTTGATTATCCTGCGACGCTCGCAAAGAATTTATGATAATCGGTCTCTGCCAGAACATTTTCCAGGTTTGCGGCCAGCGCGCGCAGCCCCTGCTCATCCTCGGCAGTAAAGCGACTGAAGACCGTGCTGTCGATATCCAGAACGCCAATAATCTGATTTTTAACCACCAGCGGCAGTACGATTTCAGAATTGCTGCTGGCATCGCAGGCGATGTGGCCGTCAAACGCATGAACATCTTCGACACGCTGAACCTGACGGGTCGCCACTGCGGTACCGCACACGCCGCGACCTACCGGGATACGCACGCAGGCGAGTTTCCCCTGGAAAGGCCCCAGTACCAGCGTGTCGCCTTCCAGCAGATAAAAGCCCGCCCAGTTCACGTCAGAAAGGCGTTCGAACAGTAACGCACTGGTATTTGCCAGAGTGGCTAAGAAACTGGTTTCCCCTGCCATTAATGCCTTAAAATCGCGATTCAGATCCGCGTAGAATTCTGTTTTGTTCATTATTCAATCACTTAGTTATCTTACATAGTTACCGCATAGCCTATTAAAATAAGCATTAAATGCGCTCATGCTCAAGATGAATCCGTTCATGAGTTATTATAACTTTCAACAATACTAATCTGTGTGCGACTGATGGCCCTAAAAACACCCCAAATTACGCCGACACGAAAGATCGTTGTCCGTACGGTAAGCCAGGCTCTGCCCCGTGCACATTATCAGCGTTGTCCCCAGTGCGATACGCTTTTTATGTTGCCGAAGATGAAATCGCACCAAAGTGCTTTTTGTCCATGCTGCGATGCCAAAATTCGCGATGGCCGGGACTGGTCATTGACGCGTCTGGCGGCAATGGCGGTCACCATGCTACTGCTGATGCCCTTCGCCTGGACCGAGCCGCTGTTAAAGCTCTACCTGCTTGGCGTGCGTATTGACGCTAACGTGTTGCAGGGGATCTGGCAGATGACGCGCCAGGGCGATCCGCTTACGGCCGCCATGGTGCTGTTCTGCGTCGTCGGCGCGCCGTTGGTGCTGGTCGCGGCAATTGCCTACCTGTGGTTTGGCAACATACTGGGGATGAACCTGCGCCCCGTCCTGCTCATGCTGGAAAAGCTCAAGGAGTGGGTGATGCTGGACATCTATCTGGTGGGCGTCGGCGTGGCGTCTATCAAGGTGCAGGATTATGCATTTTTACAACCTGGCATTGGCCTTTTTGCGTTTATTTCACTGGTCCTGCTGAGTATTCTGACCCTGATTCATCTCAATGTTGAACAGCTTTGGGAGCGATTTTACCCGCAGCGTCCCGCGACCCGGCCTGATGACAACCTGCGCGTCTGCCTGGGGTGCCATTACACCGGTTTTCCGGATAAACGCGGGAGATGTCCGCGCTGCCACATTCCGTTAAGATTGCGACGCAACAACAGCCTGCAAAAATGCTGGGCGGCGCTTATCGCCTCCCTGGTATTTTTGTTCCCGGCCAACATGCTGCCGATCTCCGTAATTTATGTGAACGGCGCCCGTCAGGAAGATACTATCCTTTCAGGGATTATCTCTCTGGCGCACAGTAACGTGGGGGTCGCCGCCATTGTTTTCATCGCCAGTATTCTGGTGCCCTTTACCAAAGTGGTGGTGATGTTTACGCTGCTTATCAGCATTCACTTTAAATGCGAACAAGGACTACGCACCCGCATCCTGCTTCTGCGATTCGTGACCTGGATTGGTCGCTGGTCGATGTTGGATCTGTTCGTGATTTCGCTGATGATGTCGCTCATCAATCGCGATCAGTTACTTGCTTTTACCATGGGACCCGCAGCTTTTTATTTCGGCTCTGCGGTGATATTGACTATTCTTGCAGTGGAATGGCTGGACAGCCGCTTACTTTGGGACGCACATGAGTCAGGAAACGCCCGCTTCGCCGACTGAAGCGAGAATTAAAACAAAACGCCGCATTTCGCCATTCTGGTTGCTACCTGTCATCGCGCTGATGATCGCAGGCTGGCTTATCTGGACGAGCTATGAAGATCGCGGAAGTACCATCACGATTGATTTCCAGTCTGCGGACGGCATTGTCGCCGGACGTACCCCCGTTCGCTTCCAGGGGGTGGAAGTGGGTACCGTGCAGGATATTTCCCTCGGCAAAGGGCTGAACAAAATTCAGGTCCGGGCGAGCATTAAGTCTGATATGCAGGATGCCCTGCGCGCCGAAACGCAGTTCTGGCTGGTCACGCCTAAAGCCTCCCTGGCCGGCGTTTCCGGGCTGGATGCGCTTGTGGGCGGTAACTATATCGGCATGATGCCCGGCAAAGGCGAGCCACAGGATCACTTTGTTGCGCTGGACACCCAGCCGAAATATCGGCTGAATAACGGCGATTTGATGATCCACCTCCGCGCGCCGGATTTGGGCTCGCTGAACAGTGGTTCTCTGGTCTATTTCCGCAAAATTCCGGTTGGTCGCGTTTACGACTACGCCATTAACCCGAACAAAGATGGCGTGACCATTGATGTACTCATCGAGCGCCGTTTTACCAACCTGGTGAAAAAAGGCAGCCGCTTCTGGAACGTCTCCGGCGTCGATGCCGACCTGAGCTTAAGCGGTGCGAAAGTGAAGCTTGAGAGCCTGGCGGCGCTGGTGAATGGCGCTATCGCCTTCGACTCACCTGCTGACTCCAGCCCTGCCGCCGCAGAAGATACCTTTGGCCTGTACGCCGACCTGGCGCACAGCCAGCGCGGCGTCATCGTCAAGCTGACCCTGCCGGATGCCAAAGGCCTGAAAGCCGGTTCGACCCCGTTGATGTACCAGGGTTTAGAGGTCGGGCAACTGACAAAATTAACCCTCAATGCGGGCGGCTCCGTTACCGGCGAAATGACGGTGGATCCGAGCGTGGTGGATCTCCTGCGGGAAAAAACGCGCATTGAACTGCGTAATCCGAAGCTGTCCCTCAGCGACGCCAGCATCAGTTCCCTGCTGACGGGAAGCACCTTTGAGCTGATCCCCGGTGAAGGCGCGCCGAACAAAAACTTTGTTATCGCCCCGGCGGATAAAGCCCTGCTGCAAAAACCGGGCGTGTTGACGGTTACGCTGAATGCGCCGGAAAGCTACGGTATCGAAGCCGGGCAACCGCTGATCCTGCACGGTGTGCAGGTGGGCCAGGTCCTCGAACGTAAGCTGACAGAAAAAGGGGTCTCCTTCTCCGCCGCCATCGATCCGCAGTACAGCAATCTGGTTCACGGCGACAGTAAATTTGTGGTTAACAGCCGGGTCGACGTGAAGGTGGGTCTGGACGGCGTTGAGTTCCTCGGCGCCAGCGCCAGCGAGTGGGTTAACGGCGGGATCCGCATTCTGCCGGGCAGCAAAGGTGCGCTGCGCGAGAGTTATCCGCTGTTCGCCAATCTGGACAAAGCCATTGAAAACAGCCTTGGCGACCTGCCGACCACCACGCTGACCTTAAGCGCTGAAACGCTGCCGGACGTCCAGGCAGGCTCCGTCGTGCTTTATCGTAAGTTTGAAGTCGGGGAAGTGATCACCGTTCGTCCTCGTGCGGACGCGTTTGATATCGAACTGCATATCAAGCCGGAGTACCGCAAGCTGCTCACGCCAAACAGCGTGTTCTGGGCTGAAGGCGGCGCGAAAGTGCAGCTCAACGGCAGCGGGCTGACCGTACAGGCGTCTCCCCTCTCCCGTGCCCTGCGCGGTGCGATCAGCTTCGATAACCTGAGCGGCGCGGGCGGCAACATGCGTAAAGGTGACAAGCGGATCCTCTTCCCGTCCGAAACCGCGGCGCGTGCGGTCGGGGGGCAGATTACCCTGCACACCTTTGATGCCGGTAAACTGGCTGAAGGCATGCCCATCCGCTATCTCGGCATTGATATCGGGCAGGTCCAGAAGCTGACGCTGATCACCGCGCGCAACGAAGTTCAGGCGACCGCCGTGCTTTATCCGGAATATGTGCAGACGTTCGCCCGGGCAGGCTCGCGCTTCTCGGTGGTTACGCCGCAAATTTCTGCCGCAGGGGTTGAGCATCTCGACACCATACTTCAGCCGTACATAAACGTTGAACCGGGTCGCGGCAACGCGCGTCGTGAATTTGAGTTGCAGGAGGCAACCATCACCGACTCCCGTTATCTGGACGGTCTGAGCATTGTGGTTGAAGTGCCGGAAGCCGGTTCGCTGGGCATCGGTACGCCGGTCCTGTTCCGCGGCATTGAAGTGGGGACAGTAACAAGCCTGACGCTGGGTAATCTGTCCGATCGCGTGATGGTCGGCCTGCGCATCAGCCAGCGTTATCAGCATCTGGTTCGCAACAACTCGGTGTTCTGGCTCGCTTCAGGCTACTCGCTGGACTTCGGCCTGACCGGTGGCGTGGTCAAAACGGGGACCTTTAATCAGTTCATTCGCGGCGGCATTGCCTTCGCGACGCCGCCTGGCACGCCTCTGGCGCCTAAGGCGCAGGCAGGTAAACACTTCCTGCTGCTGGAAAGTGAACCGAAAGAGTGGCGCGAATGGGGAACGGCGCTGCCGCGTTAATCTCGCAGGCTCCGGTGTCAACGCGCCGGAGCCTTTATGTTACACTGCGCACCTGAATGTTTCCCTGTGGTGTGCCCGTGGCTCAAAACTCCGTATTTCTTCCCGAACAATTCCTCGCACAGATGCGCGAGGCGCTTCCAGCTCATCTCTCTTTCGACGATTTCGTCGCCGCATGCCAGCGCCCTTTGCGCCGGAGTATTCGCGTCAATACGCTGAAAATCAGCGTCGGGGCGTTTCTGGATCTCGTCTCCCCCTACGGCTGGCAATTAACGCCAGTGCCGTGGTGTGAAGAGGGTTTCTGGATCGAACGGGATGACGAGGAGAGCCTGCCGCTCGGCAGCACCGCCGAGCACCTGAGCGGGCTGTTTTATATTCAGGAAGCCAGCTCCATGCTGCCGGTTGCTGCGCTGTTTGCCGACGGGAACCAGCCTGAGCGGGTTATGGATGTCGCGGCGGCGCCGGGCTCTAAAACCACGCAGATTGCCGCCCGGATGAACAACCGCGGCGCGATCCTCGCCAACGAATTTTCCGCCAGCCGCGTTAAAGTCCTGCATGCCAATATCAGCCGCTGCGGGATCCACAACGTCGCGTTAACGCACTTCGACGGTCGCGTGTTTGGCGCTGCCCTGCCGGAAGCCTTTGATGCCATCCTGCTCGACGCGCCCTGCTCCGGCGAAGGCGTGGTGCGTAAAGATCCTGATGCGTTAAAAAACTGGTCCGTTGAAAGCAACCTGGAGATCGCCGCCACGCAGCGCGAACTGATCGACAGCGCGTTTCATGCCCTGCGCCCAGGCGGGACGCTGGTTTACTCTACCTGCACGCTGAATCGTGATGAAAACGAGGACGTCTGCCTGTGGCTCAAGCAACGCTATGTGGATGCCGTCCAGTTTCTGCCGCTGGACACCCTCTTCGACTCGGCCAGCCATGCGGCCACGCCTGAAGGCTTCCTGCATGTCTTCCCGCAGATTTACGATTGCGAAGGCTTCTTTGTTGCCCGTCTGCGTAAAACCCGCGCCGTCGATCCCTTGCCTGCCCCTAAGTTTAAGGTCGGCAACTTCCCGTTCGCGCCGGTCAAAGGCCGTGAGGCGGCACAGGCGCAAGCGGCTGCGAGCAAAGTCGGCCTGCACTGGGATGAGAGCCTGCGCCTCTGGATGCGTGACAAAGAGCTGTGGCTGTTCCCGGTCAACATCGAACCGCTGATTGGTAAGGTGCGTTTCTCCCGCCTCGGTATTCGCCTGGCGGAGATCCACAACAAAGGCTATCGCTGGCAGCACGAAGCGGTCATTGCGCTGGCCGGCAGTGAGAACACCTTTGCCTTGACGCATCAGGAAGCGGAAGAGTGGTATCGCGGTCGTGACGTTTACCCGGAAGACGGCCCGTCACAGGATGAAGTCATCGTGACGTATCAGGGCTATCCGCTGGGGCTGGCGAAAAAAGTCGGCTCGCGGCTGAAAAACAGCTATCCGCGCGAACTGGTACGCGATGGCCGCCTGTTTACCGGTAACAACCGCAGCGCCTGAAAAAAAGCGCATTTTTTTACTGGCGATTTCGCTCTCCTTGTCTAGGATCAAAAATGGGTGACTGCACTGGTCATACCAGATTTTGGGCAACAAACCGGAGAGCATTATGACGAAAACCAGCGTACGCATTGGCGCTTTTGAAATCGACGACGCTGAATTGCGCGGCGAATCACAAGGCGAACGAACGTTAAGTATTCCCTGCAAATCCGATCCGGATTTGTGCATGCAGCTGGACGCCTGGGATGCAGATACCAGCGTCCCGGCAATCCTTGATGGGGAACATTCCGTTCTGTACCGTGAGCATTACGACAGTAAAACCGATGCCTGGGTCTTGCGTCTTGCCTGACCCAAAGAGAACCCGCCCGAAGGCGGGTTATTTATTACTGAAGCTGCGCCAGCGTCAGAAAGCCCCCGAATACTGCCCCCGTATCAATGTAGTGCAGATTGTTAAAATCGTAGCGTTTGTCCACAGGCGTATGTCCAAACCAGAAGTGATCCGCGCCGCTAATGCCCTGCCCTTTGCCCACCATAAAGCCCATTAACCGGTCGCGATCCCACAGCACGCGCTGGGCATCCACCGGCTTATGCCAGCCATATTCGGCGGAGGGATAATCCGCATGAGCAATCACGTTGAGACCGTTTTTGCAGGTTATTTCAATAATGTGCGGTAAGTCCCGACACGCGTCGAGTAAACCCTTCGCCTGTTTTTGTTGAGCGTCCTTAAGCCCGGTAAACCAGTTACCACCATTTATCGACCAGAGACTAAAATCATTATTTTTAAGCGCATCTAACGCCATTTGCTCGTGATTACCGCGTACCGCATAAAACCAGTTTTCCTGCATCAGCTGTAAACATTTTACGCTGTCAGGCCCGCGGTCGATAATATCCCCCACCGAGATCAGCAGATCCGTATCAGGATTAAAATGTCGTCGTTTCAGCTCATCCATAAGCCACTGATAGCAACCATGAATATCGCTGGCAACCCAGATATGACGCCAGTGTTCTCCCTCTATTTTCTGATACATAACGCCTCCTGTAAGAAGTATAGCTGCCACAGAAAATGTCATGAACTGGCGTCGGATTTCGCGAATCCAAACAAACCATAAACCAGCCGGAAATAAAGATCGCTGCGCTATTAATCCCTTATTCCCTGGCCTTTAAAATAGAGCGGAATAAAAAGAGGGATTTTCACGTGTCAAACATACACCTGCAAAACGATGTTTTTTATCCGCATCGTACAAATATTATTTCTGAACTGGTGAGAGGAAAACGCGTTCCCGGCCCAATCTGGCACAAACGTGATTACCGGTTAAAGTTCCTTCTGCGCTCGCTTTTATTCTGGTCCTCCACCCATCGCATGCTGGAGGCCCTGTCCGGGCGCGATGATTTCGACAGGCTGCTCACCTCTCAAATTACCTTGCCGAGCAAAACTCACCGCCAGTATCTGATGCGCGGCCTGAACTCAAACGACCGGGCCGATGCTATCGTCAGCCACTATCAGTGGATTGATAGTCTGAAAAACATCGCCCTCGCCCACGCGCTGACCAGCCCGCAAGAGGTGCCGGTTGTCCGGTTCGAGGCAAAAAACGGCGAAATCTATACCGTCCACGCCTCGTCCGCAGGTAAGGCCGAACGCGAAGGCGAAAGCACGCTTTGGCTGCACGACAATGACAATACGCTGCTTGCCAGCCTGACGTTCTGTGTCGCACGCAGTAACGGCCGTACGGTGCTGGTGATCGGCGGCCTTCAGGGTCCACGTCGTCATGTTTCACGGGAGGTGATTAAACAGGCTACCCGTGCCTGCCATGGTCTTTTCCCGAAACGCGTGCTGATGGAGGTGATCTTCCAGCTTGCCTCACGCTCGAACATCAGCGCGATTTTTGCCGTCAGCGATGAAGGCCATGTTTTCCGCGCGCTGCGCTACCGTCTGAGCAAAGGCCGTCATTTTCACGCCAGCTACGACGAGTTCTGGGAAGGCCTGAACGGAAAGAAACTCTCCCCCTTCTGCTGGCAGTTGCCGCTCCAGATGGAGCGTAAAGCACTGGAGGAGATTGCCAGCAAAAAACGCGCCGAATACCGTCGCCGCTTTGCGTTACTTGATGATATTGCGGCTTCCGTACAGGCGCGCATTGATCCCGCAGTCGTCTCAGACAAAATACAAACAAAAATTTAACAAAACAGCCAAAAAGGACTGGACTTACGCCTGCCGGGTTGTGGTATGTTTGAGGCAGGCGCACAGGAAGTGAACCTTCTGCTGAGACGAAAACCGGATTTTATCGTTTATTTTCATGCGGATAAAAAGAGACCGAATACGATTCCTGTATTCGGTCCAGGGAAATGGCTCTTGGGAGAGAGCCGTGCGCTAAAAGTTGGCATTAATGCAGGCTCAATCGCCTTGCCCTTTAAGAATAGATGACGACGTCAGGTTTTCCAGTCCACAGTAAAAGTGGTCTGAAAAAAAGCGTCAGAACATCACTAAATGTGAAAAACCGCAGAGCTTTTACAAGCACCTGCGGTTTTTTTTTACTGGAAACCTGACGGCTAGCAGAGCTTTTCAGCGCGCTCAATAAACGGTGCCAGACTTTTCTTCTGCCCGGGGTTTGCCGGGTCATCCACCTGGATCACGCTGACAGGCTGTCCGTTACTTTTCCCGCTGGCCACCTGCTGCTCCGCTACGTCATTTAACGGATACTGCACGAGCGTACTGGGATTGATGACATACAGCGCGTTACCGGGACGGCAGGTGAGCATGACCTCTTCACGATTAAATGCCCAGTTGTCCTTGCCCACTTCAAACCGGCTGACGGTGATGACCTGCGGCGCGGCCAGCGCACTGCTGGCACAGGTGAGAAGTAAAAGAGAAAGCAGTGTCTTTTTCATATGTTATTTAACCTTGTCAGAAGGGTTCCCAGGTCGCGAACAGGCTGACGGCCGCCAGTACCAGCGCGCCCAGCACCACCTCTGCCTGTGTCATCCTGATAAAAATCTGTTGTTCCCGCCCGGCCTCCGGGCGAAAGCGTGGCACAAGAAAATACCGATTCGCCAGCGCAATTGCCACCATCATCATGACCAGCGCACATTTGAACAACAACAGCTGGACATAAGGCGCATGCCACGGCACGTTTATGCCAACAATAAAGAGCGTATTGATTATCCCGGTCAGCAGCACGCCTGCCACGGCGTAATGCCCCACGCGGGAGAAGCGCATCATGGTAAAGATAGCGGCTGGCTGCCAGCGGCCTTTCGCCAGACGCATACAAAACAGCAGCGGCAGTAAACCACCCACCCAGGTCGCGGCGCAGAGCAGATGAAGCGCATGGTTGAGACGATGCAATGCTCCCGGTGCGCCACCGTTCATCGCGGCATGTCCCACGCCCGCCAACAGCACCAGCTGCCCCATCACGAGCAGTAACAGCCGTGAGCCTTTTTGCGGGGTAAGCCATGCAGCGCCCGCCGTCGCAGCGGCCAGCACCATTTGCCACAACCAGACGCCGCCAAATTGCGTTCCCAGCACGCTGCGCCAGACCGCCGGACGAATGACATCGCCCCAGCCGTTGCCCATCAACCCACTTTGCAGGCCAAACATCAGCAGAGCCGCCATCAGGCTGATTAAGGCCGCGAGTTTCTGCTGCCGCTGGAAACGCCGGGTCATGAGGCGCTGCAACGAAGACGGTGCAAACCAGACGCTGTAAAGCGCGTTGCCGAAAAGCAGCATCAGCGCAGCAAAATGGATAAAGCGTAACGCGACGTAGCTCAGGGCCAGCATACTATTTCACACTAAAGTGATAGCTGCCCTTGGTTTTGTGGCCGTCCACGGAGACCACGTGCCAGTCCACCGTGTAGGTGCCGGTCGGCAACGGTTTCTCAAGAGGAACAATCAGCTTTGCGTTATCCTTCTCGTCACGCTTCACCGCGCCGGTCTGGATCTTGTGCTGCTGCGCGTCCGTCACCACCACGCCGCTGAAGGCAGGCTCAATGCCTTCCGAGAAGTTCAGGGTAATGACCTCTGGTGCCACCGCAACGGTATTTTCCTGCGGGGATTGCTGCTTAAGATGCGCATGGGCCAGAGCTGAGGTCGCGGTTGCTGAAGAGAGCAGAAATGCCAGCGCGCACGCGACGCGGGAAGGGGTAAAGTGCATCACAATCATTCCTTTTCGTTATGCCTGAATGCTAAAGAATAACTCTGTATAATTAACGAGTCGAGGAACATCCTTTGCTCCCTTGTCATCGTTGAACAATCGCGGTAACGTTGCCGCCGCAGAAAAAGGAGAAGGAAATGAACGTTAACCTGGCCGCCCTTCCTCAGGACGAGATGGACAAAGTGAATGTCGATCTCGCCGCCGCGGGTGTCGCATTCAAAGAGCGTTACAACATGCCCGTCGTAGCTGAAGTGGTAGAGCGTGAACAACCCGCACATCTGCGCGACTGGTTTCGCGAACGTCTCATTGCGCATCGCCTCGCCTCCGTCAATCTCTCGCGCCTGCCGTACGAACCTAAAGTTAAATAAGCTTAACGTCTCGTTACACTTCCTTACGCGTTATGTGGCAGGATAAGAAAACCCTGATAAATTTAGGTGTAATCTTAAAATCCCAGCGACTTAGTGTATAAGGAAGTCACGATGTCACGATGGAATATTGCCGCGGCTCAGTATGCCCCGCGGCACAACTGTGTTGATGAGCACGTAAAACATCACCTGCACTTTATTGCCGAAGCTGCCTGGCATGGGTGCGATTTGATCGTCTTTCCGGAGCTTTCGCTTACCGGCCCAGGCGGAACATCCTTACCCCCACCTCCTGACGATTTGCAGCTTGCCCCCCTCCTTCACGCCGCCCAGTCACGTTTCATCACGGTGATTGCTGGTATTACGCTCCAGCAACACGGCCAGCGCCAGAAAGGACTCGCGCTTTTCACCCCTAACCTGTCGACCATCCGGCGTTATCCGCAGGGCAACGGTGCGGGTGTTATTCCTGGCGATAAAAGGTTAACCATCGTGGATAACCAGGCTGACGCCCCGGAACTGGACCCGGAGGCAACGCTGTTCACCAGCAGCCTGGCCGTGGGCGAGCACCGCTGGCGACAATCGATCGGTTCGTTACAACGCTTCGCGCACAAGTACGCCATCGCGGTATTAATGGCGAACGCGCGCGGCGGTAGCGCGTTATGGGATGAAAAAGGTCAGCTGATTGTACGTGCCGATAAGGGAGAACTGCTGCTAACCGGTTCTTTAGGCCAACAGGGTTGGCAAGGCGATATCATTCCATTAGGCTAGGCATTTTAGGATCAGGAGCGATCAATGCTGCGCGTTATCGATACCGAAACCTGTGATTTACAGGGTGGAATTGTGGAAGTCGCTTCTGTCGACGTGATTGACGGAAAGATAGTCAACCCAATGAGCCATCTGGTGCGCCCGGATCGTCCCATCAGTGCGCAGGCGATGGCTATACATCGCATTACGGAATCGATGGTGGCGGATAAGCCGTGGATTGAAGAGATCATCCCTCTTTACCACGGTAGCCAGTGGTATGTCGCCCATAACGCCAGCTTTGACCGCCGCGTGCTGCCGGAGATGCCCGGCGAATGGATTTGCACCATGAAGCTGGCGCGCCGTCTGTGGCCAGGGATCAAATACAGCAATATGGCGCTGTATAAGTCGCGCAAACTCAGCGTGCGGACGCCGGAAGGGCTGCATCATCACCGTGCCCTCTATGACTGCTACATCACCGCAGCGCTCCTGATTGATATCATGAATACTTCTGGCTGGACGCCAGACGATATGGCGACCATTACCGGGCGCCCCGCGCTACTGACTACCTTTACGTTCGGTAAATATCGCGGGAAGCCAGTATCGGAAGTGGCGGACAAAGATCCGGGCTATCTGCGCTGGCTGTACAACAACCTCGACAGAATGAGCCCGGAACTGCGCCTGACGCTGAAGCATTATTTAGGCGAAGCCTGAGTCCCCGCCCGGCCTGGCAGCGTATCCTGCGCCAGGCCAATCAAAAAGGCGTACTCCAGCGCCACCCCTTCATATGATTTAAATCGCCCTGATTTCCCTCCGTGCCCTGAGTCCATATCGGTACACAGCAGCAGCAGATTATCGTCAGTTTTCAGCTCACGCAGCTTCGCCACCCATTTCGCGGGCTCCCAGTACTGCACCTGGGAATCGTGCAGGCCGGTGGTCACCAGCATATGCGGATAGGCTTTCGCCTCGACGTTATCGTACGGGCTGTACTCTTTCATGTAGCGATAATAGGTTTCATCCTGCGGATTCCCCCACTCCTCAAACTCCCCGGTGGTCAGTGGAATGGACTCATCCAGCATGGTCGTCACCACGTCCACAAACGGCACCTGGGCGATAACGCCTTTAAACAGTTCAGGCCGCTGGTTGATCACGGCGCCCATTAGCATGCCCCCGGCGCTGCCCCCCATGCCAAAGCAGAGCTGCGGATCGCCATAACCCTGCGCGATCAGCGCATCGCAGACATCAAGGTAGTCGTTAAAGGTATTTTTCTTTTTGAGAAATTTTCCGTCTTCATACCAGTGCTGACCCAGTTCGCCGCCCCCGCGAATATGGGCAATCGCATAAACAAAACCGCGGTCGAGCAGGCTCAGCCTGCTGCTGCTGAAATCGGCGTCCATGCTTGATCCATAGGAGCCATAGCCATAGACGAGGATGGGGTTTTTACCTTTGTTGAAGTGCGCCTTGTGATAGACGAGCGATACAGGGACTTCAACGCCGTCGCGTGCGCTCACCCACAGGTGCTCACTGCGATAATTTTCCGACTCAAAACCCCGGACCTCAGCCTGTTTAATCACCTGACGCTGCCCGGTGTCCATATCCAGTTCAAACAACGTATCCGGGGTGGTCATCGACGAATAGCCGTACCGCAGGCGGGACGATTCCGGTTCCGGGTTAAAGCCGATCCACGTTACGTAAGCCGGGTCATCGAACGCAATGCCCACCACTTCGCGGGTTTTGCGGTTGATTTGGCGGATACTGGTCAGTCCGCGCTGACGCTCTTCCACCACCAGCCAGTCGGTAAACAGGGTGAACCCCTCCAGCATCACCTGATCGCGCGCGGGAATTAACACTTCCCATTTGCGTTCATCGCGCACTTTGGTTTTATAAAGGCCAAAGTTTTTGCCCTCGCGGTTCGAACGCAGGTAAAAGCTGTGCTGGAAGTGATCCAGGCTGTACTCATGATCTTTACGGCGCGGCAGGAAGCACAGCGGCTGCGCATCCGGCAGCTCTGCATCCAGCAGCAGCACTTCTGAAGTGGTGGCGCTGGAGAGGAAAATGATCACGTAGTGGCGAGACGACGTTTTGTGCAGGCTGACATAGAACGTCTCGTCTTTTTCCTCGTAGACTAATTCATCGTCGGCGGAATCGGTCCCCACCGTATGACGCCAGACCTGATAAGGCAGCAGCGTTGAGGCATGCTTTTTAACGTAGTAGACCGTTTCTGAATCGTTACCCCAGACGAAATCGGGGGAGACATTATCCAGCATTTCGGGATACCAGTTTCCCGTTTCAAGATTGCGGAAACGCAAACCGTACTGGCGGCGGGAGAGGTAATCCTCAGCCAGCGCCATAATGGCGTTATCGGGGGAAATGGACATGCCGCCCAGCGTATAAAACTCACTGTGGGCAGCACGTTTGTTGGCATCCAGCAAGATCTCCCATTCGTCCCACTCGGCGCTCAGCACAGACTGGCGCTGGTAGATGGGATATTCGTTTCCCGGCTCATAAATATGGCGATAGCGATAACCGTTTTTGCACCACGGGGCAGAGACATCACGCTGGGGGATACGCTGCACCATTTCGTTCAGGAGCTGATCCTGAAGCGCCTGCTGGCTGGCCATGACCTGGCGGCCATAGTCGTTTTCCTCGTGCAGATAGTCGAGCACCTCTGGCCGGGAACGAGAATCGTCCCGCAGCCAGTAGTAGTTATCGATACGCGTATCGCCATGCGTGGTGATCGCATAAGGAGTACGTCGGGCTTTTGGAGGCATGGCATTCTTACTTTTTCGTTTTACATCCTATAAGGTTGGCAAAACACGCGTATGATGCAAGCGAAACATGGCCTTCTAGCCCGCGAGAGTCTGCTTCTGCTGCTGAATATCCTGCTCAATTCCCTCGCGAACGTCCTGGGGGATCTTCAGCGCATCGCCCAGGGCGTTCAGGTAGCTGCGCTCCATAAAGTGATCGATATCGATGGCGGCACAGCTCAGAAAATAGAGTTCCAGCGCCTCTTCTTCGTTTTTCACGCCTTGCGCCAGACGCTGCGGATCGAGCGGCTGTTCAATGGCCTGCGCCACCAGCGCCCTGCCCTGCTCCTCAACGCCCGCTTCCCGCATCTGCTGTTCAATTGCGGCACGTTCACTGGCATCAATATGCCCGTCGCTCTTGGCTGCAAAGACCAGGGCGAGGATCAGGCGCTCGGTGCGTAAATCTAACGGCGATACCTGCTTCCCGTACTGCGGTTCATCCTGATGCGCGCTGCGCACCTTGTCTTTGTATTTGTTCCATAAGACGGAGCCTGCAATAGCCCCTCCGCCCGCCAGCAGCGCGCCGGTACCGTATTTGGTAAGCAGTTTCCGCGATGATTTATTGGCAACCAGCAAACCGGCCAGCCCGCCAAGCGCACCCGGCACCAGCAGCTTGCTTAGACCCTGCTCGCCCGACGACGAGCCTTTTTGTCCCAACAGGGATTGCAGTTGATTCATCCAGCCTGACATATTTTTCCTCACGTAACAGTGCGTAATCTTCACAGCCTAAGCGAGCAGGTGTCAGGAAATGTCTGTCAGTGCTAAAGAAGCGCAAATTTCCCCCTTGTCCGGTTATCCCCATACAAGACAGACGCAAACGTTTTCGTTTATACTGCCCGCATCTTTTTCAGGGGGATTTTTATGACTCGTTTAGGAACCGCGCTGCGCCCTGCCGCGACGCGCGTCATGCTGTTGGGATCGGGTGAACTGGGTAAAGAAGTGGCCATTGAATGCCAGCGTTTGGGCGTGGAGGTGATTGCAGTGGACCGTTACGCGAACGCCCCTGCCATGCACGTTGCGCATCGCTCGTACGTCATCGATATGCTTGACGGCAATGCCCTGCGGGCGTTAATTGCCGAGGAAAAACCGGATTTCGTGGTGCCTGAAATTGAGGCCATTGCCACTGAGATGCTGGTTGCCCTTGAGCAGGAAGGCCAGCGCGTAGTGCCTTGCGCCACTGCGGCAAAACTGACCATGAACCGGGAAGGCATTCGTCGCCTGGCGGCAGAAGAATTACAGCTCCCGACCTCCAGCTACCGTTTTGCCGGGGATAAAGCTGCGTTTCTCCAGGCCGTCGAAGAGATTGGCTACCCGTGCATCATTAAGCCGGTAATGAGCTCCTCCGGCAAAGGGCAGAGCTTTATCCGCGACAGCAGCACGCTGGACCAGGCCTGGGACTATGCCCAGCAGGGCGGTCGTGCCGGTGCCGGGCGCGTCATCGTGGAAGGCGTGGTGAAGTTTGATTTCGAAATTACCCTGCTTACCGTCAGTGCCGTGGACGGCGTTTATTTCTGCGACCCGATTGGTCATCGTCAGGAAGACGGCGATTATCGAGAATCCTGGCAGCCGCAGCAGATGAGCGCGCTGGCGCTGGCACGCGCGCAGGAGATCGCCCGCAAGACGGTGCTGGCGCTGGGCGGCTACGGCCTGTTCGGCGTGGAATTGTTTGTTTGCGGCGACGAGGTGATCTTCAGCGAAGTCTCCCCTCGCCCGCACGATACCGGGATGGTTACGCTGATTTCACAGGATCTCTCCGAGTTCGCGCTGCACGTGCGCGCTTTCCTCGGCCTGCCGGTTGGCGGCATCCGTCAATACGGCCCGGCAGCCTCCGCGGTGATCCTGCCGCAGCTGACCAGCCAGAATGTCACCTTTGATAACGTCGAAGGTGCGGTTGGTGCAGGCTTACAGGTCAGACTGTTCGGCAAACCGGAGATCGACGGAAGCCGTCGTCTGGGCGTGGCATTAGCAACCGGGGAAAACGTGGACGAAGCCGTCGCGAGAGCGAAAATAGCGGCCACTGCGGTAAAAGTGACAGGGTAAATAACTAAAGGCTGGTCAACTAAGCGACCAGCCACATTACATGATTAACATTGTTCCGTTTCTATCGCTTCCATTCGTATTCCATGTCCTCGTAGGCTTCATTCGTTTTCGAGATGAAAACAAAAATACCGAGGCCAATAAAAATAACGAAGGGAATGATGATGCTCGCAATCAGTTCCCAGATTGCTGGCGGATCGTTTTGCGCCAGGAAACTGATACGATAGGCAATGAGGGATAACACGCAGAATAAAGCCGCCATCCCCGCAGGATAAAGGGGATTACTCCAGTTACACCAGGTAAGTTTTTTTGGGATAGCTGTCTTCATGGAGGAAAGCGAAGTAATACAAAATTTGTTTTTGTCTGAATAAGCTGCCAGTTGCTCCCCCTGGGCATATTTGACCGCATCCGCCGCAAATGCCAGAGCCAGCCACCGATACCCGGCACTCTTTGCGCCCAGAGAGGCATCGATATCCAGCCGTTCCACCGTGAGCGCTTTTTTATCCAGTGCCTGCATTAATGGATATTTTTCAATACGGGACAGCCCGGTATACCAGAGATTTTTCGGCGTAAGTACCGAACCCGTCTCAAGGAAGACCGCCATTTTGTCCTCTACATCGGTCACGTCAGACATAGGCTGATATAAATATACCGGTTTTTCGCCCTCCTCCCGGACATAATGACTGGTCAGCAGGAATGCACATGCATTTTCCATGCTCTTTGATTCGCCGCTTTCTTCATGTAAATCAACGATAACAATCAACCGGTTTTCAACTCTGTAATCAGATAAGTTCATCCATTGGCTAACGATCGCGTAGTCAGGACATTCTGTGCTGTACTCAATTTTACACGTGCTTGCCGTTTCAATACCCAACCGCTCCAGAGTGCGCCTCAGTTCATCAATGCAGGATCCACTCCCTCCGTGAACCCAGACAACGGTTTCAAAAATACGGTAGTTATAGTCCTTCAATTTTTCTGCCATCGGGTCCAGTAAGCGGTAAAACATCTGTTCATTCCTGGTCTGGTCGAAGCGATCTTCCAGCTGAATATTAACCGGCGTTTTCGGTGCCAGCGGAAATTCGCCTTCCAGTTTCAACATATTCAGCGCGGGTTCCTCCAGGGGGGTGATTGCAGACCATGCTGCGATAGCGATATTTTTTCGCGCATACGCCTTTAAATTAATCTCCTGCTCTTTTGCTATGAATTTTCGGGTTTCAGCATAATGAATGTTGGCGTCATGAAATATGAAACTTGTAAAAACTAGCAACGATACAACACAGATGGGCAGAATAACTGAAGGCACAAAAAAGAGAGCCGTAACGTGTTCCTGTTCAGGCCAGGTGAGAGCCCGGATCGCGAGGCCCATTGCGACGGCTATCACATAGAGGAAAACAATCATGACGACTGGCACAGTGGAATCCGGGTCTGGCTGTTGTTTGTATAACCACCACGCGCGCATTACGAAGCTCCCGCCACAGGTAAGGTACTTTTGATTTCACATCCACACGCCGCGCGACAGCCATCTACCACAACCCCACGGCCATGCATGGTCCAGGTTGGGTGACATTCAGTGATTGCGAACGTCCCTTTATGGAGCGGACACTGCGCAAGATCATCTTTTAAGGCCACGGGCTGCCCCATAAAGTCTGCCCCGGAGGCCTTAGTGACTTTTCCTCCGCTTATCAGCGGATCGTTTAACCTAATGACGCCTTTCATCGCTTTATCTCCCTATTTTCCCGCATCCATGTTGCATTGCATGTGCTCCCAGCCGGTATAGCCTTTCACGTCGGGTACGCTGTCGGGTAAATCTTGCCAGTTAGCCTTAAGTTGCTGCGTGCTGCCCTCGAGCCCCTGCTTAGTCATGTAGACCATTCCCCACGCCCAGCCAGGGGAACGGGGGTCCAGCTTCCCGCTGACTTTATTTCCCATTCCGTCATCCACGGTATAGGCAATCCCCGGCCCGCCGGGCAGAATGCGCGGGTCTTCAAATGGCTTTGATGACATATAAAGCCGGTGTTTGGTCAGTAAAAAGCCCTGATCGTTGACGACAGTGAAAGATATGACATCATCATAATAAGGAGCGTTACTTCCATCAGGTTCATTGCTCCCTGGTGACATAGATGCACCACCTCTTTCCCACGTTTTCCCATAGTCTTTTGATACTGAAAAACCACCAGTAACATTTCCCCACCACGGAATTGCAAGATAGTGCTCTGAAGGATGCACGAATTTTTTGGTAAAGATTCGATAAAAGTGACTGGCAATTTGTGAATGGATACCTTTCTTAGTATCGCTAAACCAGAGTTCACCTTCGCAGCCCCAGCCTTTCAATTCGAGAAAACGGTGATCATCGAACCGGTAAACAACCTGTGTGGGCGGTTCTTTAGCCTGGCATCTGGTCGCCAGCACAACGGACGTCGCTGCGAGAACGGTACATAATCCTTTCATCAGTTATCGCCCCGCATCCATATCACAGCGCATATGATCCCAGCCGGTGTACCCCTTCACTTCGGGTACGCTGTCGGGTAAATCTTGCCAGTTAGCTTTAAATTGCTGCGTGCTGTGCTTAAGCCCCTGCTTAGTCATATAGACCATTCCCCAGGCCCAGCCAGGGAAACGGGGGTCCAGCGTATCGCTTACTTTATTTCCCATTCCGTCATCCACGGTATAGGCAATCCCCGGCCCGCCGGGCAGAATCCGCGGGTCTTCAAACGGTTTTGACGACATATACAGCCGGTGTTTGGTCTGTAAAAAACCCTGGTCGTTGACGACGGTGAAAGAAATAATATCCTCATAGGATGGTTGGTTAGTACCATCGGGCTCATTAGGCCCTACCGAAAAAAACTGGGGAGACCATGTTTTACCATAATCTTTTGAAATCATTGTTCCTGGGTCATCCCAGGTGGGTATGGCAATATATCGTTCAGAAGGATGAACAAATTTTTTGGTGAAAATCCGATAAAATTGACTGACGGGCCTGGTATGAATACCCCGAAGAGTATCCGTATACCAGAGTTCACCTTCGCAGCCCCAGCCTTTCAATTCGAGAAAACGGTGATCATCGAACCGGTAAACAACCTGTGTCGGTGGCTCTTTCGCCTGGCAGCCCGTCGCCAGAACAATGGTAGTAATCGCCAGTCCTATAAATAATGTTTTCATGCTCTATCCTTGAACTAGTTGGCTCTCACTTTTGGGTTTAGGCATATCCCATTGCAGATTTGTCATTACCTGATTTCCTGCGGTTAGATCTCGGGACGGTTTTATAGTTGTAGAATTGTTAAAATGATTTTTCACACCATAGTCGCCTTTCGGTAGTACCTCATCAGGCCAGTTCATATAAAATTTAGTTTGTGTCTCTGGTAATTTTCCGCTTCGATAATATTCTAATGCTGGTTCATAACCGTTCTGCGGATCGCGCCAGTCCGCACGATGTAACAACCCTTCCCAAAATTTCCCCGCCTGATAATCGAATGATTTGCACTGCCCAATAGCCAAATCAAACGCCATAGCGTGCGATGGCGCAAATTCGCTCATCACAATAGAGGAGTGCTGGCTGTAGCCTACCGGGTCAATTTTCTGCCATTCCGCTTGCAGTTCTTCCGGTGTTTTCTTCCAGGTAAGGGTAACTAACTGAAAATCACGCGAACCTGACACCTCACCATAAATAACCTCATGCTTGCGTTCAAAACTCTCTTCTTTAAGCTCTGAAGCAGATAAAACGTGACCAGGCTGCCAGCCAATATTTTGATAGCGGTTCACAGCAAAGGTTGTCGTTACCGTGCGCTTAATGGCGCTGGCTTTGGCGGAATAGGAAATGTAGGCGTCCGGGCTGTCCGGATCGACATAATAGGTATACGGTTTATCACTGGTTTTAGGATCGTTATCCGGGTGATTATCCTCCCCCTGGAGTTTGAAAATAAAAGGTTCCGGTAACTCCTCACCGTTTATTACCACATCGCGAGCGCTGTAACTGGCGTTCGTGAGAAAGGCATATTTTGCATCCCCCTCATTTCGCGGTGGTAGCTCAAAGGGGTTAGCGTCAGGGATGTTTCCTACTTCACCATGCTGGTAAAACACACGCTGAAACAGATTCGGTATATCACTGGCAATATTCTGAGGAATGCCCCGCCAGCCAAACCCCTGCACATTCTCCAGCGACACGACGCCATCGTTCGGGCAAAAGTAGTTATACACTTTACCGTCGTTGCTTCGGCAATATCTGTCATCCGTTCGCAGCGGATTATCGGAAGGTTTACGCAGGGTACAGGAGGCCTCCAGAGCCTGTAATTCGCTCTCTGCCATTTTCCCACCCCCTTTCCATTGCGTATGCATCAGGCGACAGAAATTTTTAAATGTCTGCTGTCTGGCATCGTCGGTCTGTTGATAACCCGGCTGAATATTTTCAGCCACGCGCGACTCAAGAGAATACGGTGAGTGATTAAGAATCACACAGTTTACCGGAGCATACCCGGCCTGTTTCACCAGCATATTTGCCAGCATAGTAATAATCGTGCCCTGACTATGGGCCACAACGTTAATCACATCTTTCGCCGTAATCGGCTCACTTCGAACCTGAATAATCAAATCCGCAGCCGTTGAGCGGCAAAAAACTGGTAAATGCGGTGCGGGTTTTCATAAATGGGATGGGTAAAATCGCCATCATTGAAGTGCAGCGAGGCAAATCCCGCAGCGGCAACGCCGAAGCCACCGGCGCCGGGCCCCAGCATATCCGGGATCGTCGTCGTCGCGTTGGCAAAGGTCCCGCCCCCCTTGGCAAAACTCTTATCAAGTGCGTTCTTAAAGTTATCGTTCTGGTACTGAAACGGCCCTTTTCCGTCATTACCCAGCGACTTTTTATTCGTCTCGTTATCTTCCTGGTACGCATCATAGGGAAGATGCGCTTTGTCACTCAGCTTCCCGACTTCCTCCCGGTAGCGCTTCTGGTCCGCCCGGTAGTCAGCATGCGTAACCGGTTTATATCCCCAGTAAAACGGGATGATGGGGGAACGCCCGGGAGTGATAATTCTGTAGTCTTTCCATTCGTGGGCGTAAAAATCCTGCCGGTTAAGTCGCTTACCCAGCCCGATAAGTATACCTTTCTCCTGATTCTGGTAAGCTTCACCCACGTCGTTCACGCCATGGACGAGGATCACAATGCCGGGCATCGGACGCGGTATCCCGATGTTGCGCGTCTGGGCGACTTCGCCCAGGGTTTTGTGTACCGGAATATCGCCTTCTGATACCACCCGTGGAGCGTAGGGTTTTGTCTTCGCCTCCGTCATTCCATTATCTCCATTTTATAGCTGTCGAGGTCGTCAGCATCGAGCAGGGGTGAACGACCGCAGCTGTCCGTCACGCCTTCCACCACCTGTCCGGATGCACTGGTCAGCCTGAATTTTTTGTTTGCCAGAATTTGCTCCGGATCATCGCCGGCGTGCAGTTTGTAGCGAAGTTTAAAGGCGCCTTTCTCAAAGGATGGCGTCGGTACCGACACACTTTCCGGACCGTCGTATTTCAGGCTCGGCGCTTTGAGCTCAATGCCCGTCGGCGAGAAAATGGTGACCAGTCCGGTCGGGCTGATACGGATCCCGCCGCCCCCGCAGACAAACTGCATTCCCTTTCTGGCACTGCCGTTCATTTTCCCGGCGGTGCTCGTCAGCGTGAAATCCTGCTGCGACAGCATGTGCATTTCGCCCCGCTGCGCCTGCGTCGTAATATCCCCCGCACCGGCAATCATCTGGATGCCGAGTTTGCGGGCAAACAGCGACAGTTTTTCCCCTACGGCCAGCGAGAATTTTTTCGCCACATTCACGCTGGCATTCCCGCCCGCTGTGGCAATCAGGTCTTTCCCGGCGGAAAGTTGCAGGCTGTCCGGCGTAACCAGCGCAATTCCACTTTTTCCATATGCCAAAATACCGGGCTCCGCGAGATGACTCAGCGTCTGGCTGAGCGCATTTTGCCGATCGGTTTCCACATTACTCGCACCTGCCGTAAGCGCACTTTGTTGTAGGGTCATCGCCAGCGATAACGCCTTTTCAAGTTGTGTAATAGCCGCTGTCATATCCAGTTGCTTACCCCCCGCGCGGGACTGTGCTTCCGTGGTGATCATCACGCCTTTGGCAGCACGCAGCGCCATCCAGTCGTCGGTGCGAGCCTCCACACCTTCCCCGCGCTTTTTGCCTTCAGCATCAACCAGGTGGCCCACACTCACTTGCCCTTTGCCGTACTCGGTAGAGATTTTGATGTGTTCCTGCCCGCGACGATCTTCAAGACGGATCTTGTTCAACGCGGCTGTGCGGATCACGTTTCGGGTATCGTTACGGTTTGTGACTAAATCCGGGTGGCTGCCGTCGTGCATGACATGGGCGATATAAGGTCTGTCCGGGTCGCCGCCTTCGAAACCAACGGCAACTTCAGTCCCCTCCAGTAGCGGAAAGTGAATACCAAAGGTGTCACCGGCGTACGGCCTGCCGAGGCGTACCAGGGCGCTTTCGAATCCGACCCGTTTTTCATCAAGGTCAAAATCGAACTTAACCCTGTAGCGCCCAACCGCATCAAGTCCGGCATAGGTTTTATCTCCCCCGATAGCCTTCACTCTGGCGGGCACCGTTCCGGCTATCACCGGCCGGGATAAGTATTCAGGACGGAAGCTATAGCCCTGGATATAGGGGATCCCAGAAAGTACGGCGCGATAGTGTTCAGCACGGCTGCCGCGGATAGTCATCGCAGTTATCACAAACCCGGACTTAAACCCGTCAGGTACAGGCCCTGAGGGATAAAACATAATGCCTGGCTGAAGCTCGGGATCGCTGGTTGTCGCCCCCAGAAGACTCTGTCCGTTCAACAGGCGTTCATAACGCAGACGAGCGTAAAATGCGGCGGTTTCCGCCTCTTCACCGTGAAAATCCCCCGCAGTCAGATAGTGATCGGCATAGTGATAGTGTTGGCCTGTCGTTACACCTTCGGGAATATCGCTCGTTTTAACGGTCTTATCCGTCTGCGGCGATTGCGGGTCACGGTAGTTATAGGTGCGAACCAACACATTTTTGGGGATCAGGCCGTGCTGCTCCTCCAGATCGGTAATGTATTCGCTATAACTGGTCATGCCTGAATGTCGGACATAAGGCATCTGTTTGTCGCTGAAGTTGTAACGACGCGCAGAATCCCCAAAAATAACGACGGTTTCCGTTTTCACTTTGTTGTGATTCTCAAATCGGAACCAGATCCCTATCTCTGCCAGCAGCAGACGGATGAACCGCAAATCGGTTTCTTTCCACTGAACGATCATTTCCCGTCGTGGATAACTGTGGCTCAGTTGGTCAAAATCAATGTTGTAGCCGTCAAAGTGACCACTGTCCTTCATCAGCTTTGTAACGAGCTCCGGGACTGTCATGTTCATATAAACCGCAGAACGGTAATTTTGATCCAGCAGCGCCAGCTCATGCTCCAGCACGCATTCATACAGTGCTTCGTCACCTGAAGACATCAGCCGCGAAAATTGGGTGATCGTGCCATTAATCTGGCGAACCGGCAGCCAGGAGGTTTGCCCATGCTATGAGGCTTCCAGATTGGGTGCACGCAGAATAAACTCAGCCCTTTGATTAAGAACAGCATTAATGGCAATGTTTAGATCCGGACTGGTAAAGCGAATGGTATAGCGATAAGGCTCGCTTAATATCTCTTTTCCTGTAAAAGAATGAACATCTGAAATAACATTTTTGCTACGCGGGAAATACAATAAATATCTGTTTAACGTGTCCTGCCTTTGAGCTACCTCAGATTCCCCTGACATTATTAGCTATCCTTTTAACAAACATTCCGTTCATTAAAAACAATACACCCATCGCTCCCCCATTAAAATACCCAACTTCAGGTTGAATTAATTCACGGGAAGTGAATCTATTCACAGAATAAATAAAAAAGGACCAGACAATTTTATCACACATAAATTCAGAATGATTTATTCATCAAATATATAAGTGAAGGATTATTTAATAATGAAAAATAATACGCCTGGGGTTAGGGATATTAGAAATGTTGTGTAGAGAAGAAGAACTTATACATGCTGGTCACATAAAGTGACCAGCATCAGGCCAGAGGGCCTGCTTTATGCATTGGGCATTTGTTACTGTTTCGCGCCTTCTACCGCTTCGCGAGCCAGTTTAGTGATGCGATCCCAGTCGCCTGCTTCCAGCGCATCCGCCGGAACCAGCCAGGAGCCACCGATGCACAGCACGCTTTTCAGCGCCAGGTAGTCACGGTAGTTTGCCGGAGAGATGCCGCCCGTTGGGCAGAAACGCACCTGGGAGAATGGGCCCGCAATCGCCTGCAACGCTTTGGTGCCGCCGTTCGCTTCAGCCGGGAAGAATTTGAATTCTTTCAGGCCGTAGTCCATGCCCAGCATCAGTTCAGAAACGGTGCTGATACCCGGGATCAGCGGAATAGAACCTTCGGTTGCGGCTTTCAGCAGGGGCTCGGTCAGCCCCGGGCTGATGGCAAACTGTGCGCCCGCTTCGGTCACTTCCGCCAGCTGCTGCGCATTCAGAACCGTACCTGCACCGATGATCGCTTCCGGCACTTCTTTGGCGATAGCGCGAATCGCATCCATCGCACAGGCCGTACGCAGGGTCACTTCCAGAACACGAACGCCACCCGCAACCAGCGCCTTCGCCATTGGGACAGCGTGCTCAAGTTTGTTTACCACAATAACCGGCACGACAGGGCCAGTAGTCAGGATTGCTTCTGCACTTGTTTTCCAGTTTTTCATCAGAGTTTTCTCTCGCCAGATCGTTAAAATCAAGTCGTCTTAAAACGTAATACAGGTTGCGCCCTGCTCCGCACCGGAGAGTTTCTCACGCAACGCACCAAACATTTCGCGTCCGGTACCCACGCGGGATGCGCTCAGGTCAGGAATATGTGGCTGACGCGCCGCCAGCTCTGCTTCGTCCACCAGCAGGGTTAACTCGCCTGTCTGACCGTTAACGCGGATCATGTCACCATCACGCACTTTCGCCAGCAGGCCGCCGTCGTAGGCTTCCGGGGTGACATGAATCGCTGAAGGCACTTTACCGGATGCCCCCGAGAGGCGTCCATCGGTCACCAGTGCAATTTTGAAACGGCGGTCCAATAATACACCAAGCGGCGGCATAAGTTTATGTAATTCTGGCATCCCGTTCGCTTTTGGTCCCTGATGACGCACCACGACCACACAGTCTTTATCAAGCAGACCCGCGTCAAAAGCAGGTAAAACGTCGTGCTGGCTTTCAAACACCACCGCCGGGGCTTCAATCACCTGATTCTCTTCCGGCACGGCAGAGGTTTTCATCACGGCACGTCCAAGGTTACCGCTCAGCACTTTGGTGCCGCCGTGAGGAGAGAACGGCTGTTCGAAGGTTGCGATAACATGAGGATCGAGCGAGTCGCTCGCTCCTTCGCGCCAGTCCAGCTCACCGTTGTTCAGCCAGGGTTCAAGGGTATAGCGATGCAGGCCAAAGCCCGCCACCGTGTTGACATCCTCATGCAGCAGGCCGCCTTTCAGCAGCTCGCGCATCAGCACCGGCACGCCGCCCGCGGCCTGGAAGTGGTTGATGTCCGCCGGACCGTTCGGGTACAGACGCGCCATCAGCGGTACCACAGAGGAGATATCGGAGAAGTCATCCCAGTTAATCAGAATGCCCGCCGCGCGCGCCATCGCGACAAGGTGCATGGTATGGTTGGTTGAACCGCCGGTCGCCAGCAGGGCGACAATCCCGTTTACGATAACTTTTTCATCCACCATTTTGCCCATTGGCATCCACTCGTTGCCGTTACCGGTCAGGCGCGTCACCTGACGGGCTGCGGCTTCGGTCAGCGCTTTACGCAGTGGCGCATCCGGCTGGATGAACGACGAGCCCGGTAGCTGCATCCCCATAAACTCCACCACCATCTGGTTGGTGTTGGCCGTACCGTAGAATGTACAGGTGCCCGGCGCGTGATAAGACGCGGCTTCCGCTTCCAGCAGTGCCTGACGGTCCGCTTTTCCTTCGGCATACAGCTGACGGATACGGACTTTTTCCTTGTTTGGCAGACCGCTTGCCATCGGGCCTGACGGTACAAAAATCGCTGGCAGGTGGCCAAACGACAGCGCGGCCATCACCAGCCCCGGGACGATTTTGTCGCACACGCCCAGATAGAGCGCGCCATCAAACATATTGTGAGACAGGCCCACTGCCGCTGACATGGCGATCACTTCGCGGCTCAGCAGGGACAGCTCCATACCGTCCTGGCCCTGGGTTACGCCATCACACATGGCCGGCACGCCGCCTGCAACCTGGCCCACCGCGTTCACGCTGTGCAGCGCATTGCGGATGATAGACGGGTAGACCTCATACGGCTGGTGGGCTGAAAGCATGTCGTTATAGGAGGTAATGATGGCGATATTGTTACGCAACATGCTTTTCAGCGCGTCTTTATCACCAGGCTGGCAGGCCGCAAAGCCGTGGGCCAGATTCCCGCAGGCCAGCTGTGAGCGATGGACCGTTTCACTCTTCGCCTGTTCGATGCGGGCAAGGTAGGCAGCACGGGTCTCTTTCGAGCGTTCAACAATGCGTTGTGTTACGCGTAACAATGTCGGATTCATAAAAGCTCCTCTAATTTATCTGTCCAGGCTCGGGAGTTTACACAGTTTCTGACGGTTGTTAACAACGCTGAAACTCCTGATATCCGGAGCACAGGGGCAAAATATCTGAAGGGAGTGTAATAAAAAAAGCTCCGCGGGTGAATCCACGCGGAGCTTAAAAGATAAAAATTATGCCACTTGCTGTGTTAGATCATGTTACCGGTAAAATAACACCTTTGGGCTAGAGAAGGTGGTTATTCAAACTCGTTCCAGGAGCGGCCATCACGGGTGATCATCGCAACGGAGGCGACAGGTCCCCATGTTCCCGCCTGATACGGTTTTGGCGCGTCCTGATCGGCTGCCCACGCTTCAGTGATGGAGTCGACCCACTTCCACGCCTCTTCCACTTCATCGCGGCGGACGAACAGCGCCTGGATACCACGCATGGTTTCCAGCAGCAGACGCTCGTAAGCGTCGGCCAGATGCGTCTGGTTGAAGGTTTCAGAGTAGCTCAGGTCGAGCTTGGTGGTTTGCAGGTTGTGTTTGTGATCAAGACCCGGCACTTTGTTCAGGATCTGAATATCCACACCCTCGTCCGGTTGCAGACGGATGGTCAGTTTATTCTGCGGCAGTTCCTGCCAGGATTCTTTGAACAGGTTCAGTTCCGGATTTTTGAAGTAGACCACCACTTCGGAGCATTTTGCCGGCAGACGTTTCCCGGTACGCAGGTAGAACGGCACACCGGCCCAGCGCCAGTCGTCGATATCCACGCGGATCGCCACAAACGTCTCGGTGTTGCTGGACTTGTTCGCGCCCTCTTCTTCCAGATAGCCAGGAACTTTTTTCCCCTGGGCAAAACCTGCGGTGTACTGGCCGCGCACGGTTTTCTCACGCACGTTGGAGCGGTCAATACGGCGCAGTGATTTCAGCACTTTCACTTTGGCGTCACGAATGCTGTCGGCCGTCAGATCTGACGGTGGAGACATGGCAATCATGCACAGAATTTGCAGCAGGTGGTTCTGGATCATGTCACGCATCTGGCCGGCCTGGTCGAAGTAGCCCCAACGGCCTTCGATGCCCACCTCTTCCGCCACGGTAATTTCCACGTGGTCGATAGTGCGGTTGTCCCAGTTGTTCACAAACAGGGAGTTGGCAAAACGCAGCGCCAGCAGGTTCAGTACCGTCTCTTTGCCCAGATAGTGGTCAATACGGTAAACCTGACACTCCTCAAAGAACTCGCCTACCTGGTCGTTGATTTCACGCGAGGTCGCCAGCGACGTACCCAGCGGTTTCTCCATCACTACGCGCGCCGGTTTGGCGTTCAGCTTCGCCTCGCCCAGACCTTTGCAGATGGCGCCGAAGGTGCTTGGCGGCATGGCGAAATAGTTAATAGTGACACGATTTTCCTGGTCAAGCATTTCACCCAGACGGGTAAAGGCGCCTACATCGTTGACGTCCAGGTTGCAGAAATCGAGACGCCCGCTCAGCTTACCCCAAAGGCTTTCATCGATTTTCTCTTTCATGAACGTTTCGAGCGCCTCACGCACGACTTTGGTATAAGCCTCCTTATCCCAGTCTGCGCGCCCTACCCCAAGGATCCGGGTGTCGGGATGGATCTGGCCCGCTTTTTCGAGCTGATACAGGGAAGGCAGCAATTTTCGGCGTGCAAGATCGCCTTTCGCGCCGAAAATGACCAGGTCACATGCCTGGGCTGTTTGCGTTACCGCCATGTCATTCTCCTCAGTTAGATCGCCTGGTACTCTGCCAGGTATCGTTGTAATTTTATTACAATGCACTGTACTGCTTTTACGCGTTTCCTGAAACCATTAGCGCTTAACGTCGCGTGCGATACGGTGATTTTTCGTCGCCTGGGCCATTACGCCCGTCTGATGACGCAACAAACGTCGATTCTTTGCGCAACGGGGTCAGAGCAAAACCCGACGTCGATCAAGTAATGAAAAAAAACAACAACATTTCTTGTCGACGATTACCCTTTCGGGAGTCCTGGGGGTAATATCGGCTAAATCGAATCAAGGTTTCATCTCTTTATGAAATCGTTTATGCCCTCATGAGCGTCTTGTTAACAATGAACATGCTGGAAAAAATCCAGTTTCAACTGGAACACCTTAGCAAATCCGAGCGCAAAGTGGCTGAAGTTATTCTCGCCGCGCCCGCTCAGGCGATTCATTCAAGCATCGCCGCTCTGGCACAGGAATCGGGCGTCAGCGAACCGACGGTCAATCGATTCTGTCGTAGTCTGGACACGCGCGGCTTTCCTGATTTTAAACTGCATCTGGCCCAAAGTCTGGCAAACGGCACCCCGTATGTTAATCGCAATGTCGATGAAGACGACAGCGTTGATGCATACACCGCAAAAATATTTGAATCGGCAATGGCCACGCTCGACCACGTTCGCCAGTCTCTGGACATGAGTTCAGTAAATCGCGCGGTCGATCTTCTCACGCAGGCCAAACGGATTGCCTTCTTTGGCCTTGGCTCGTCCGCCGCCGTGGCGCATGACGCCATGAATAAGTTCTTTCGCTTTAACGTGCCGGTGATTTACTCCGATGACATTGTGCTGCAACGCATGAGCTGTATGAATTGTAGCGAAGATGATGTCGTGGTACTCATCTCTCATACGGGCCGCACCAAGAGCCAGGTGGAGCTGGCGCAGCTCGCGCGTGACAACGATGCGATGGTCATCGCCCTGACGACGGCAGGTACGCCGCTCGCCCGGGAAGCGACGCTCGCCATTACCCTGGACGTACCGGAGGATACCGACATGTACATGCCGATGGTCTCCCGCCTGGCGCAGTTGACGGTCATCGACGTACTGGCGACCGGTTTTACCTTACGCCGGGGCGCAAAATTCCGGGATAACTTGAAGCGGGTCAAGGAAGCCCTGAAAGAATCGCGTTTTGATAAAGAATTGCTTATAAAGAGCGATGTTCCCTAATAACGACGAAGTACGATTTACGGCATTCGGTCCCCTCGCTACTGCCTTGCGATAGATGAAGGCCGATTCTATGTTCACGCAACACCAAAGTTGTTTCAGTCAACGGAGTATTACATGTCCAGAAGGCTTCGCAGAACCAAGATCGTCACCACCTTAGGCCCGGCCACCGACCGCGATAATAACCTCGAAAAGATTATCGCCGCGGGTGCTAACGTGGTGCGTATGAACTTCTCTCACGGTACGCCAGAAGACCATAAATTACGTGCCGACAAAGTGCGTGAAATCGCAGCTAAACTGGGCCGCCATGTTGCTATCCTCGGTGACCTGCAAGGTCCAAAAATCCGCGTATCGACCTTTAAAGAAGGCAAAGTCTTCCTCAACATCGGCGATAAATTCCTGCTGGACGCCAACCTGAGCAAAGGCGAAGGCGATAAGGAAAAAGTGGGTATCGACTACAAAGGTCTGCCTGCTGACGTTGTGCCTGGCGACATCCTGCTGCTGGACGACGGACGCGTACAGCTGAAAGTGCTGGAAGTTCAGGGTATGAAGGTGTTCACCGAAGTGACCGTCGGCGGCCCGCTCTCCAACAACAAAGGCATCAACAAACTCGGCGGTGGCCTGTCTGCCGAAGCGCTGACCGATAAAGACAAAGCGGATATCGTGACCGCAGCGCAGATCGGCGTGGATTATCTGGCCGTCTCCTTCCCGCGCTGCGGTGAAGATCTGAACTATGCTCGCCGCCTGGCGCGCGATGCAGGCTGCGATGCGAAAATCGTTGCAAAAGTGGAACGCGCTGAAGCGGTCTGCGATCAGGACGCGATGGACGACGTGATCCTGGCGTCTGACGTGGTGATGGTTGCCCGTGGTGACCTGGGCGTGGAAATTGGCGACCCTGAACTGGTCGGTATCCAGAAAGCGCTGATCCGTCGCGCGCGTCAGCTGAACCGCGCGGTGATCACCGCCACCCAGATGATGGAATCCATGATCACCAACCCAATGCCGACCCGTGCAGAAGTCATGGACGTGGCGAACGCCGTGCTGGATGGTACTGACGCGGTGATGCTGTCAGCGGAAACCGCGGCGGGCCAGTATCCGGCGGAAACCGTGGCCGCCATGGCGCGCGTCTGCCTGGGTGCAGAGAAGATCCCAAGCATTAACGTCTCCAAGCACCGCCTGGATATCCAGTTCGACAATGTGGAAGAAGCGATTGCGATGTCCGCGATGTACGCAGCCAACCACCTGAAAGGGGTCACGGCGATCATCACCATGACCGAATCTGGCCGTACCGCGCTAATGACGTCCCGTATCAGCTCCGGTCTGCCGATCTTCGCCATGTCCCGTCACGAGCGTACGCTGAACCTGACGGCGCTGTATCGCGGCGTGACGCCAGTATACTTCGACAGCACCAACGACGGCGTGGCCGCCGCGCACGATGCCGTGAACCTGCTGCGCGACAAAGGTTATCTGGTATCCGGTGATATCGTTATCGTGACGCAGGGTGACGTGATGAGCACCATCGGCTCAACCAATACCACCCGCGTACTGACCGTAGAGTAAGCTCTGATCCCCTCTCCCCTAAGGGGAGAGGGGTGAAGGTTTCCTATTTCTTCGGGAAAAGTTCTTTACGCTTGTACGGCTCTGTTTCGCCAGGTTTACGCGTTTTGAGCAGCTTCAGGATCCACGTATATTGCTCCTTATGCGGCCCCACCAGCACTTCCACCTCTTCATTCATGCGGCGTGCGATGGTGTGATCGTCTGCGGTCAGCAGATCGTCCATCGGCGGACGTACCTCAATGCTCAGGCGATGCGTTTTACCGTCATAAGCCGGGAACAGTGGGATCACGCGGGCGCGGCAGACTTTCATCAGGCGACCAATCGCTGGTAGCGTGGCTTTATAGGTTGCGAAGAAATCGACAAACTCGCTGTGCTCAGGACCATGGTCCTGATCGGGCAGATAGTAGCCCCAGTAACCCTGACGTACCGACTGAATGAAAGGCTTAATGCCATCGTTTCGGGCGTGCAAGCGTCCGCCAAAGCGACGGCGCACGGTATTCCAGACGAAATCGTAGATTTTGTTTCCCTGATTATGGAACATCGCCGCCATTTTCTGGCCCTGCGACGCCATTAACATCGCCGGAATGTCGACCCCCCAGCCGTGCGGCACCAGGAAAATCACCTTTTCATCATTGCGACGCATCTCGTCGATGATCTCCAGCCCTTTCCAGTCAACGCGTTCGACGATCTTCTCCGGCCCTTTCAGTGCCAGTTCCGCCATCATCGCCATCGCCTGCGGCGCAGTGGTATACATGTCATCAATGATTGCTTCGCGTTCGGCGTCGCTTTTATCCGGGAAACAGTACAACAGGTTTATTTGCGCGCGTCGGCGCGCGCTTTTACCCAAGCGCCCTGCCAGGCGCCCCACTTTACCGAGCA
This sequence comes from Enterobacter cloacae complex sp. 677-3DZ2D5B, assembly GCF_004136695.1. Classification (NCBI taxonomy): domain Bacteria; kingdom Pseudomonadati; phylum Pseudomonadota; class Gammaproteobacteria; order Enterobacterales; family Enterobacteriaceae; genus Enterobacter; species Enterobacter cloacae complex sp. 677-3DZ2D5B. Next base: position 303,613 of record NZ_QFLS01000009.1, read on the forward strand.
CCGGATCGCGGAGGGAAGCAGGTAGCAACGCCATGCCAGCAAACGCGTATACGCCAATCCAGGCGCCCCAGTTACGCGGGTGGCGAAAAGATTTTTCAAACTCAGGAATGTACTCAATATTGTTTTTTTTGGTTTCCATGCGGGTTCCAGGGTCTGGTGACGCAAAAATATATGCGGATAGTGTAGCGAGGCTGCCGCCCGCGCACAAAAGAAAAAGCCGGCGCATACTGACGCCGGCTTTTTAAATCAGGAGAGCTTAGTCGAAGCGCAGCTGCGGCATCACCTCTTTCACCTGCGCCAGGTAATCTTTACGATCTTTTCCGGTCAGCCCTTCGGTGCGCGGCAGTTTCGCCGTCAGCGGGTTAACCGCCTGCTGGTTGATCCACACTTCATAGTGCAGGTGCGGCCCCGTCGACCGGCCGGTGTTACCGGACAGCGCGATGCGATCGCCACGTTTCACCTTCTGGCCCGGTTTGACCAGCAGTTTACGCAGGTGCATGTAGCGGGTGGTGTACGTACGACCGTGACGAATAGCAACGTAATAGCCAGCAGCACCGCTGCGTTTCGCCATGACCACTTCACCATCTCCTACCGCCAGCACTGGCGTGCCCTGCGGCATAGCGAAGTCAACGCCACGGTGCGGCGCTACGCGGCCCGTTACCGGGTTCAGACGACGCGGGTTAAAGTTGGAGGAGACGCGGAACTGTTTCGCCGTTGGGAAACGCAGGAAGCCTTTTGCCAGACCCGTACCGCTGCGGTCATAGAACTTACCGTCTTCCGCGCGAATAGCGTAGTAGTCTTTGCCGTCTGAACGCAGACGAACGCCCACCAGCTGGCTCTGCTCGCGCTTACCGTCCAGCATTTCGCGGGACATCAGGACAGAGAACTGATCGCCTTTTTTCAGTTTGCGGAAATCCATCTGCCACTGCATGGCTTTGATCACCGAGCTGATTTCAGCGCTGGTCAGGCCGGCATCGCGTGCGCTGGAAACAAAGCTGCCGCCGACGGTTCCTTTCATGACGCTGTTAACCCAGTCGCCCTGCTGCAATTCACTGGTCATTTTGAAACCGTTTGCAGTGCGATCGTAGGTGCGGGTTTCGCGACGGGACATCTCCCAGGTCAAACGTTGCAGATCGCCGTCGGGCGTTAAGGTCCAGGAAAGTTGCTGACCAATTTTCAGGTTACGCAGCTCTTTATCGGATGCGGCGAGCTGGCTGATGTTGCCCATGTCGATACCGTACTGGTTCAGGACGCTGCTCAGCGTATCGCCAGTGGATACAACATATTCATGAATGCCAGCTTCATTCTGGATCTTGTCATCCAGCTCATCCTGGGGAATCGCTTCATCTTCCTGAGCGGCCTGATCGATAGGCTCGCTGGCCTCGGGCAGCAGAGAGCGGATCTCGCTCTTCTCCAGTTCGATGGTTTTGATGATTGGGGCGGAACTCGGGTGGTAAACATAGGGCCGCCAGACGGCGACCGCTAATGTGAGAACTGTAAGCGACCCCAGCATAACGCGGTGGGGTCGAGGCAGATTGTTAAATGCCAGGGCGACAGAGCGGGCTATCTGTTGCACGTATTCACTTCCTCGTTAATCTCCTTTCAGGCAGCTCGCATACTGATTCGCCAGTTGGCTGAGGAACTGCGAATAGCTCGCTTTGCTCAACTGGATGTTCGTACCTAGCGGGTCAAGGGTTCCCATGCGCACGGATGTTCCCCTGGCCACGGCTTCTACGACCGCTGGCCTGAACTGTGGCTCAGCAAAAACGCATGTCGCTTTTTGCTCAACCAACTGTGTTCTGATTTCATGTAAACGCTGCGCACCAGGCTGAATTTCAGGGTTGACGGTAAAATGCCCCAGCGGGGTCAGACCGTAATGTTTCTCGTAATACCCGTAGGCATCATGAAAAACGAAGTACCCTTTTCCTTTAAGCGGTGCGAGCTCGTTACCCACCTGTTTGTCGGTTGCGGCTAATTGAGCCTCAAAATCCTTCAGGTTGGCGTCGAGTTTGATTCGACTTTGCGGCATAAGTTCCACTAATTTGTCGTGGATTGCAACCGCTGTAAGCCGCGCTATCTCTGGGGAGAGCCAGAGATGCATGTTGTATTCACCGTGATGGTGATGGTCGTCACCTTTTTCACCATGAGCATGGTCGTGGTCATGCTCATCACCCTCGTCCTCAGCTCCTTTCATGAGTAACGGTTTCACGCCGGACAGCCCGGCAATCGTCACCTGTTTCTCAGCGGGAAGCTGTCTGGCTGACTTCTGCATGAACGCTTCCATCTCAGGACCAATCCAGACGACTAAGTCCGCGTTCTGTAAGCGTTTTACATCAGATGGACGCAGAGAATAATCATGCTCGGAAGCCCCGTCAGGCAGCAGAACCTGTGTCTCAGTGACCCCGTCCGCGATGGCAGAGGCGATAAATCCAAGCGGTTTAAGCGAAGCGACAACAGCGGCGTTAACATCTTGTGCTGTTGTACCCCAAAGAGCAGCGGATAAAGCTGCGAAAAGAAGCGTATTTTTCTGTAACATAATGCGACTAATCATCGTAATGAATACGTGGAATGTGATATTATAACATTCGATGACTTCTGCAAGCTTAAATTGACATGACGACTTTAGTTTCTCTTGAAAATGTTTCGGTCTCATTCGGCCAGCGCCGCGTCCTTTCTGACGTGTCGCTGAATCTGAAGCCCGGCAAAATACTCACGCTGCTCGGCCCTAACGGTGCAGGCAAATCGACGCTGGTGCGCGTCGTATTAGGCCTGGTAGCCCCTGACGCAGGTGTTATCGTCCGCGAAGACAAATTGCGTATCGGCTATGTGCCGCAAAAATTACATCTTGATGCCACCCTGCCCCTGACGGTGAGCCGCTTCCTGCGCCTCCGTCCCGGTACGCGTAAAGCGGACATCCTCCCGGCGCTGAAACGCGTTCAGGCGGGACATCTTGTTGAGGCGCCCTTGCAAAAGCTGTCGGGCGGTGAAACCCAGCGCGTATTGCTTGCCCGTGCCCTGCTCAGCAGCCCTCAGCTGCTGGTCCTGGACGAGCCGACGCAGGGTGTTGACGTCAACGGTCAGGTTGCGCTGTACGATCTGATTGACCAGCTCCGTCGGGAGCTTAACTGCGCGGTGCTGATGGTCTCCCATGATCTGCATCTGGTGATGGCCAAAACCGACGAAGTACTGTGCCTGAACCATCACATTTGTTGTTCCGGCACGCCGGAAGTGGTGTCAATGCATCCGGAATTTATCTCTATGTTTGGCCATCGTGGCGCCGAGCAGCTGGGCATCTATCGTCATAATCACAATCACCGCCATGATTTACAGGGACGAATTGTCCTGCGTCGGGGAAATGGACACTCATGATTGAACTGTTACTGCCCGGCTGGCTGGCCGGGATTATGCTTGCCTGCGCCGCGGGTCCACTCGGCTCGTTTGTCGTCTGGCGCAGAATGTCCTATTTCGGCGATACGCTGGCCCATGCTTCATTGCTGGGTGTGGCGTTTGGTTTGTTACTGGACGTGAACCCGTTTTATGCGGTGATTGTCGTCACGCTGCTGCTGGCTGCCGGTCTGGTCTGGCTGGAAAAACGCCCTCATCTGGCAATTGATACCCTGCTCGGCATTATGGCGCACAGCGCCCTGTCGCTGGGCCTGGTGGTAGTGAGCCTGATGTCAAACATCCGCGTAGATCTGATGGCCTATCTGTTCGGCGATCTGCTGGCCGTCACGCCCGAAGATCTGATTTCTATTGCCATTGGCGTGGCCGTGGTGCTCGGGATCCTGCTGTGGCAGTGGCGAAATTTACTGGCTATGACCGTCAGCCCGGATCTGGCCTTTGTCGACGGCGTGAAGCTTCAGCGCGTGAAGCTGCTGTTGATGCTGGTGACGGCGTTAACCATCGGCGTGGCGATGAAGTTTGTTGGCGCGCTGATCATCACGTCGCTGCTGATAATCCCTGCCGCCACGGCGCGCCGTTTTGCGCGTACGCCGGAGCAAATGGCCGGTATCGCGGTGATTATCGGAATGATTGCGGTGACGGGCGGGTTAACCTTCTCGGCGTTTTATGACACGCCAGCAGGGCCGTCGGTGGTATTGTGCGCGGCGGTGTTGTTTATTTTCAGTATGATGAAAAAGACCGCGCATTAGTCAGCATGTCCCCGGTGGCGCTTCGCTTACCGGGGCTAGAATTTATCGCTACTTACGGCATCGCGGGCGGCGTAATGCCGAAATGATTCCACGCCCGCACCGTCGCCATACGACCGCGCGGGGTACGCTGCAAGAAGCCTTGCTGGATCAGATACGGTTCCAGCACATCTTCGATAGTCTCACGCTCTTCGCCAATTGCCGCCGCCAGGTTATCCAGCCCTACTGGCCCGCCAAAGAACTTATCCAGCACCGCCAGCAGCAGCTTACGGTCCATATAGTCAAAACCTTCAGCATCGACGTTCAGCATATCCAGCGCCTGGGCGGCGATCTCGGCCGATATAGTGCCGTCGTGCTTCACCTCGGCAAAGTCACGCACCCGGCGCAGCAGGCGGTTGGCGATACGCGGCGTACCGCGGGAGCGCTTCGCCACTTCAAACGCCCCCTCTTCGCTCATATCCAGCCCCATGTAGCGCGCGCTGCGCCCCACAATATGCTGAAGGTCGGGCACCTGATAAAACTCCAGACGCTGCACGATACCAAAACGGTCACGCAGTGGAGAGGTCAGCGAGCCGGCGCGGGTCGTGGCGCCAATCAGGGTAAACGGTGGCAGATCGATTTTGATCGAGCGCGCGGCCGGACCTTCACCGATCATGATATCCAGCTGGTAATCCTCCATTGCCGGATAGAGCACTTCCTCCACCACCGGCGACAGGCGATGGATCTCGTCGATAAACAGCACGTCATGCGGTTCGAGGTTGGTCAGCATCGCCGCCAGGTCCCCTGCTTTCTCCAGTACCGGGCCGGAAGTGGTACGCAGGTTAACGCCCATTTCGTTGGCGACGATATTCGCCAGGGTGGTTTTACCTAACCCCGGCGGACCAAAAATCAGCAGGTGATCGAGCGCATCGCCGCGCAGCTTTGCCGCCTGGATGAAAATCTCCATCTGAGAACGAACCTGCGGCTGGCCGATATACTCATCCAGCAGTTTGGGACGGATCGCGCGATCCACCACGTCATCTGGCTGAATGGTGCCTGCCGATACCAGGCGGTCTGCTTCAATCATCCTTTACCTCACAATGCAGCGCGCAGCGCTTCACGAATCAGGGTTTCACTGCTGGCATCCGGTTTAGCAATTTTGCTCACCATCCGGCTGGCCTCCTGAGGTTTATAGCCCAGCGCCACCAGCGCGGCAACCGCTTCCTGCTCGGCATCATCATCCGATGCAGGCGCGCCCGGGGAAGTCAGCACCAGATCGGCTGCCGGCGTGAACAGATCGCCATGCAGACCTTTAAAGCGGTCCTTCATCTCGACAATTAAACGCTCGGCAGTTTTCTTCCCAATGCCCGGAAGTTTAATTAACGCAGCCGGATCTTCACGCTCAACGGCGTTCACAAACTGTGGCGCTGACATACCGGACAGAATCGCAAGCGCCAGCTTCGGCCCGACGCCGTTGGTTTTGATCAATTCGCGGAACAGGGTGCGTTCCTGTTTGTTATTGAATCCGTACAGCAGCTGAGCGTCTTCACGCACCACAAACTGGGTAAAGACAACCGCCTCTTTGCCCGCCTCCGGAAGCTCGTAGAAGCAGGTCATCGGCATATGGACTTCATAGCCCACGCCACCCACTTCCAGCAGCACTAACGGGGGTTGTTTTTCAATGATGATGCCTCTGAGTCTGCCTATCACGTGACGCTCCTGCGTTCTGGAAGAAATTATCTGCCGACATAATAAAAAAAGGCTGGATAAACATCCAGCCTGATTTGTCATTATCGTAACCTGCCTCGCGCCAGATTGAGCCGCGACTCGCTCATTTGCATCGCATTCTGGCTGACGTGACAGTGGGTAATCGCAATGGCCAGCGCATCCGCGGCGTCGGCCTGCGGGTTCGCAGGGAGCTTCAGCAGGGTACGCACCATGTGCTGCACCTGGCTTTTCTCCGCGCTACCAATGCCCACCACCGTCTGCTTAACCTGACGGGCCGCATACTCGAACACCGGCAGATCCTGGTTCACGGCGGCAACAATCGCCACGCCGCGCGCCTGACCGAGCTTTAACGCCGAGTCAGCATTTTTCGCCATAAAGACCTGCTCGATGGCGAAATAGTCCGGCTGAAACTGGGTGATGATCTCCGACACGCCCGCATAGATGAGCTTCAGGCGCGACGGCAGATCGTCCACTTTGGTGCGAATACACCCACTGCCGAGGTAGGTTAACTGGCGTCCCACCTGACGGATAACGCCATACCCGGTGACGCGTGAGCCTGGGTCAATCCCGAGAATAATCGACATCACGCGTCTCCTGTAACGGATCTACACGCTCTCATCAGAGAGTCGCTGCAACCTCATCAGAGATTTCACCGTTGTGGTACACTTCCTGTACGTCGTCGCAGTCTTCGAGCATGTCGATCAGACGCAGCAGTTTCGGTGCGGTTTCCGCATCCATGTCCGCTTTGGTAGACGGGATCATGGAGACTTCAGCGTTATCCGCCTTCAGGCCAGCCGCTTCCAGCGCATCGCGCACGGCACCCATCTCTTCCCATGCGGTGTAAACATCAATAGCGCCGTCGTCGTAGGTCACCACGTCTTCCGCACCGGCTTCCAGCGCCGCTTCCATGATCGCATCTTCGTCGCCTTTCTCGAAGGAGATGACGCCTTTTTTGCTGAACAGGTACGCTACAGAACCGTCAGTGCCCAGGTTGCCGCCGGTTTTGGTGAACGCGTGGCGCACTTCCGCAACGGTACGGTTACGGTTGTCGGACAGACACTCAACCATCACCGCCGTACCGCCAGGACCGTAACCTTCATAAATGATGGTTTCCATGTTCGCGTCTTCATCACCGCCCACGCCACGTGCGATTGCACGGTTCAGGGTGTCACGCGTCATGTTGTTGGACAGGGCTTTATCCACCGCTGCGCGCAGACGTGGGTTAGAGGCCGGATCGCCGCCGCCCAGACGCGCCGCTGTCACCAGCTCACGAATGATTTTGGTAAAGATTTTACCGCGTTTGGCATCCTGTGCCGCTTTGCGGTGTTTGGTGTTGGCCCACTTACTATGACCTGCCATAAAAAGTTCTCCAAAAATCGCGCCTTCTCAGGCAGCGTTAATTACAAATTCTTCAATCGCCTGCCGGTTGCTCCACGACTTGGTCAGTGCGGCGGCATCCGCCGCATCCACCCAGCGGTAGGTCAGGTGTTCCGTGAACACGATCTCCCGCTCATGGGGAAGCGCAAGGCAGAACCATGATTCCGTATTGCGCTCAATTCCCGGTGCATAGCGATGACGTAAATGGCTAAAAATTTCAAACTCCACCGTGCGCTGACAGTCCTTCAGGGTCAGTTGCTCGTAAGCAACATCAATGGCGACCTCTTCCTTTACTTCACGCGCGGCGGCCTGCGGTGCGGTCTCCCCCTCTTCCAGGCTGCCGGTAACCGACTGCCAGAAATCCGGATCGTCGCGCCGCTGCAACATCAGCACCCGCTTCGTGTCTTCTGCATAAATGACCACCAGAACCGAAACGGGACGCTTATATGCCATATCAGTTTTTCTCTTCCTTCTTCACCACCTCAATGCCCAGCTCAGCCAGTGCGGCCGGGTTGGCAAAGCTTGGCGCTTCGGTCATCAGACACGCGGCGGCAGTGGTTTTCGGGAAGGCGATCACATCACGGATGTTATCGGTGCCGGTCAGCAGCATGGTCAGACGGTCAAGACCGAAGGCCAGACCCGCGTGCGGAGGGGTACCGTACTTCAGGGCGTCCAGCAGGAAGCCAAACTTCTCGCGCTGCTCCTGTTCGTTAATGCCGAGAATGCCAAACACGGTCTGCTGCATTTCGCCGCTGTGAATACGCACGGAACCGCCGCCCACTTCGTAGCCGTTGATGACCATATCGTAGGCGTTTGCCACCGCGTCTTCCGGTGCTGCCTTCAGTTCTGCCGCCGTCATGTCTTTTGGCGAGGTGAACGGGTGGTGCATCGCGGTCAGGCCGCCTTCACCGTCGTCTTCAAACATCGGGAAGTCGATCACCCACAGCGGCGCCCATTTACTTTCGTCGGTCAGGTTCAGGTCTTTGCCGAGCTTCAGACGCAGTGCGCCCATCGCATCCGCAACCACTTTCTTGTTGTCTGCGCCGAAGAAGATCATGTCGCCGTCCTGCGCGCCGGTGCGCTCAAGGATCGCTTCCACGATGTCCGCATTCAGGAATTTCGCCACCGGGCTGGTGATGCCTTCCAGACCTTTTGCACGCTCGGTTACTTTAATATAGGCCAGACCTTTCGCGCCGTAGATCTTGATGAAGTTGCCGTAGTCGTCAATCTGCTTACGGCTCAGGGCAGCACCGCCCGGCACGCGCAGTGCCGCCACGCGGCCTTTCGGATCGTTAGCCGGGCCAGCAAAGACCGCGAACTCAACGGCTTTCACCAGGTCTGCCACGTCCACCAGCTCCATCGGGTTACGCAGGTCTGGTTTGTCGGAGCCGTAGCGACGCTCGGCTTCCGCGAAGGTCATGATTGGAAAATCGCCCAGCTCAACGCCTTTCACGTCATTCCACAGGCTACGCACCAGGGCTTCCATCACTTCACGCACCTGCTCAGCGGTCATGAAGGAGGTTTCCACATCGATCTGGGTAAATTCTGGCTGACGGTCAGCGCGCAGGTCTTCGTCGCGGAAGCATTTCACGATCTGATAGTAGCGATCGAAGCCAGACATCATCAGCAGCTGTTTGAACAGCTGTGGAGACTGCGGCAGCGCATAGAATTTGCCTTTATGGACGCGGGATGGCACCAGGTAATCGCGCGCGCCTTCCGGCGTGGCTTTGGTCAGCATCGGGGTTTCGATATCAAGGAAACCGTGGTCATCCATAAAACGGCGCACCAGGCTGGTGATTTTCGCACGGGTTTTCAGGCGCTGAGCCATTTCCGGACGACGCAGATCCAGGTAGCGGTATTTCAGACGCGCTTCTTCGGTGTTGACGTGGTTGGAGTCCAGCGGCAACGCTTCCGCGCGGTTGATGATCGTCAGATCGGACGCCAGCACTTCGATAGCGCCGGTCGCCATGTCGGCGTTGACGTTTTTCTCGTCACGCGCACGCACGGTGCCCGTCACCTGAATGCAGAACTCATTGCGCAGCTCAGAAGCCAGCTTCAACGCATCAGCGCGATCCGGATCGAAGAACACCTGAACGATACCTTCGCGGTCACGCATATCAATAAAGATAAGGCTACCAAGATCGCGACGACGATTGACCCAACCACACAGGGTGACCTGCTGCCCGACGTGGGACTGACGCAGCTGCCCGCAATATTCTGTACGCATGAGATATCCCTTAATTAGCCGCAGGCTGATTGTCGCCTGTCTCGCAGGCTACGATGTCGCAGCTTTCTGTATGTCACAACTGGATGAAAAAAGGCGGCTATTATACTGGAAATTCTGCCGCACGATAAGAGCGAAGCACGGCCTGACGCGCGTTTGCTGAACTCTTATTGCCTATTCTCACAAAAATTAACAAAATTATCCGACCGATAACAGGCCATCACGTCGTAAGGTGTAGAAAAGCAATCATTTGACGGGAGCGACGATGTTTACACTTGATGCCACCAAAACCGCCCTTGTGGTCATTGATTTACAGGAAGGCATTCTGCCTTTTGCCGGTGGTCCGCACACCGCTGACGATGTGGTCAGCCGCGCTGCGCGCCTGGCAGAAAAATGCCGCGCCAGCGGCTCGCCTGTTGTTATGGTGCGCGTCGGCTGGTCCGCTGATTTCGCCGAAGCGTTAAAACAGCCGGTTGATGCTCAGGCCCCGGCGCAGGCGCTGCCGGACAACTGGTGGACATATCCTGTCTCGCTCGGTAAACGCGACAGCGATATAGAAGTCACCAAACGCCAGTGGGGCGCATTCTACGGCACCGACCTGGAGCTCCAGCTGCGCCGTCGCGGGATCGACACGATTATTCTGTGCGGGATCTCCACCAACATTGGTGTGGAATCCACCGCCCGTAACGCCTGGGAGCTGGGCTTTAACCTGGTGATCGCGGAAGATGCGTGCAGCGCAGCCTCTGCGGATCAGCACCAGGGCAGCATGACCCATATCTTCCCGCGTATCGGTCGCGTGCGCAGCACGGATGAGATCCTCAGCGCGCTATGATGTACGTGGGCCTGCCCCAGTGGTCGCACCCGAAATGGGTGCGCCTGGGTATTACCAGCCTTGAAGAGTATGCCCGACACTTTAACTGCGTGGAGGGCAATACCACGCTGTACGCTCTGCCCCGCGCGGAGATCGTCGAACGCTGGCGCGAGCAAACCACCGACGACTTCCGCTTTTGCTTTAAATTCCCGGCGACCATCTCCCACAACGCCGCGCTGCGCAACTGCGATGATTTAACCCACGAGTTTTTCACCCGGATGTCGCCTCTGGCCAACCGTATTGGCCAGTACTGGCTCCAGCTTCCCGCCACGTTTGGCCCACGCGACCTGCCCGCCCTCTGGCAGTTTCTCGAGGCCCTGCCACTTGATTTCACCTACGGCGTAGAAGTGAGGCATCCGGAATTCTTTGCCAAAGGCGACGCGGAGAAAGCGCTCAATCGCGGCCTGCATGAACGATCGGTCAACCGCGTGATCCTCGACAGCCGCCCCGTGCACAGCGCAATCCCGCACAGCGAAGCCGTTGTTGATGCCCAGCGCAAAAAACCGAAAGTGCCCGTCCATGCGATCGTAACGGCGCAGAACCCGATGGTCCGGTTTATCGGCAGCGATAACATGCAGCAAAATGAGGAGATGTTCGCCGTCTGGCTGCAAACGCTGGCGAAATGGGAGCACACCACCACGCCGTACCTTTTTTTACATACGCCGGATATCGCACAGGCGCCTGAACTGGTCGATGCTCTCTGGCAGGCCTTGCAGCAGGCGGTTCCGTCGGTTGGCCCCGCGCCGTCCATCCCACAACAATCTTCTCTTTTCTGAAATCACCCCCTATCATAGAGACGTGCCATCTGCCAAAAACAGGGAGTTAGTATGGTCAGCGCGCTGTATGCGGTGTTAGGTGCATTACTGCTGATTAAGTTTTCATTTGATGTTGTGCGCCTGAGAATGCAGTACCGCGTCTCGTACGGTGACGGGGGCTTTTCTGAGCTGCAAAGCGCAATCCGGATCCACGGCAACGCGGTCGAGTACATTCCCGTCGCGTTAATTTTACTGCTGTTAATGGAGATGGATGGCGCTGAAACCTGGATGGTGCACGTCTGCGGGCTGCTGCTGATAGCAGGGCGTTTGATGCATTATTATGGTTTTCACCATCGCCTGATCCGCTGGCGTCGTTCCGGCATGAGCGCGACCTGGTGCTCGCTTTTGCTGATGGTGCTGGCTAACCTTTGGTATATGCCGTGGGAGTTGGTTTTCTCCTTCCATTAGCGCACAATATGCCCCTTTATTTTTCCCGGATTTTTACGTTATGTCAGATCGCGACACGCTTTTTTCCGCGCCTATCGCCAGCCTGGGCGACTGGACCTTTGATGAACGGGTAGCCGAAGTCTTCCCGGATATGATCCAGCGCTCTGTTCCCGGTTATTCCAATATTATCTCCATGATCGGCATGCTGGCGGAGCGTTTTGTTCAACCCGGCACGCAGGTCTATGACCTGGGCTGTTCGCTGGGAGCGGCAACGCTGTCCATTCGTCGTAACGTTCATCACGAAGGCTGCAAGATTGTGGCTGTCGATAACTCACCGGCCATGGTCGAACGCTGCCGTCGCCACATTGACGCGTATAAAGCCCCTACGCCTGTGGAGGTGGTAGAAGGCGATATCCGCGATATCGACATCCAGAACGCCTCGATGGTGGTCCTGAACTTTACCCTTCAGTTCCTGGTGCCGGACGATCGTCAGCGGTTGCTGGATAAAATTTATCAAGGCCTGAACCCGGGCGGCGCGCTGGTGTTATCTGAGAAATTCAGCTTTGAAGATGCCAGCGTGGGCGAACTGCTGTTCAACATGCACCATGATTTCAAGCGTGCAAATGGCTACAGCGAGCTGGAGATCAGCCAGAAGCGCAGCATGCTTGAAAACGTCATGCTGACGGATTCCGTAGAAACCCACAAAGCGCGCCTGCGCAAAGCCGGATTTGAACACAGCGAACTGTGGTTCCAGTGCTTTAACTTTGGTTCTCTGGTGGCGCTGAAAGCCGGAGACGCAGCATGATCGAGTTCGGTAATTTCTATCAGCTGATTGCCAAAAACCATCTTTCCCACTGGCTGGAAACCCTGCCTGCGCAAATTGCCACCTGGCAGCGCGATCAGCAGCATGGTCTGTTGAAGCAGTGGTCCAACGCCGTGGAGTTTCTGCCTGAACTGACGCCTCATCGTCTGGATTTACTGCACAGCGTGACGGCGGAGAGCGAAGAGCCGCTCCCGGCCGGGCAGATCAACCGCATCGAAACGCTGATGCGCAACCTGATGCCGTGGCGCAAAGGGCCGTTTTCACTTTACGGCGTAAACATCAACACCGAGTGGCGCTCCGACTGGAAGTGGGATCGCGTTCTGCCGCATTTATCCGACCTGACCGGGCGCACCATTCTGGACGTGGGCTGCGGTAGCGGCTATCACATGTGGCGCATGATCGGCGCAGGCGCGCATCTGGTCATCGGTATCGATCCGATGCAGCTGTTCCTGTGCCAGTTTGAAGCGGTGCGTAAGCTGTTGGGTAACGACCAGCGTGCGCACCTGTTGCCGCTGGGTATCGAGCAACTCCCGGCCCTGAAAGCCTTTGATACCGTTTTCTCGATGGGCGTGCTGTACCACCGTCGTTCCCCGCTGGAGCATCTCTGGCAATTGAAAGATCAGCTGGTCAGCGGCGGCGAACTGGTGCTCGAAACGTTGGTTATCGAAGGCGATGAACATGCCGTTCTGGTGCCGGGCGATCGCTATGCGCAGATGCGCAACGTTTACTTCATCCCTTCCGCGCTGGCGCTGAAGAACTGGCTGGAGAAATGTGGGTTTGTCGATGTACGCATCGCCGATGTGTGCGTGACGTCGATTGAAGAACAGCGTCGCACCGACTGGATGATCACCGAATCGCTGGAGCAATTCCTCGACCCGGACGATCACAGTAAAACCATCGAAGGCTATCCGGCCCCGATGCGTGCGGTATTGATTGCGACGAAGCCGTAGTTTGTGCCGGGTGGCGGCTGCGCCTTACCCGGCCTACGCGTCGCACGTTTTCTCCAAAATAGTTCAAGTTGCAGCAAGGCGGCAACGCAGCGAATCCCCGGGAGCTTACATCAGTAAGTGACCGGGGTGAGCGAGGCGACCAACGCGGCTGCGGCTTGAAATATGAAGGAGAAAAAAAGGCCCCTGTGTAATTTGCAGGGGCCTGGTACAAGCAAGCATCATATTGGGCGACATGATGCGCGGTAAAAATCGGTACGTTGCTACACGTGATGACGTTCAATCAACGATTTCATTACCGCAACCGACTCTCCATCCACACCGTAGCGCGAGTACTCATCCGCTTCAGCATCCGTCGACATTGACAACCCTGTATTGCGATAACGCATGGGTGAAGGTATCCATTTACCCGCTGAGCTGTGCAGCTCTTCCACCTCTGCGTTTAAAAACAGTTCCAGATTGCTGGCGCGTACTCCTGCGCCCGCCATGATTATTGGAACACCGGAATGTGCTTTTAGTTCCGTAATTAATTTCAGTCCTTTTTCAGCCGAGGACTGCTGGCCCGACGTCAGAACGCGCGCCACGCCCAGTTCTGCCAGCGTATCAAAGGCTTGTATCGGATCCTGACACATATCGAACGCACGATGAAAAGTGACCGCCATCCCCCGGGCGGCGCGCATGACCTGACGCATACGCGGAAGATCGATGTTGCCGTCTTCGTCCAGTACACCGATCACCAGCCCCGGAAAACCTAAATCACGGACGAGGGCGATATCCTCAAGCATGGCACTGAACTCACCCGCCGTATAACAAAAATCACCGCCGCGCGGGCGAATAATCGGGTGCACCGGAATAGTGATGGCCTGACGGGCTGATTTCAGCACGCCAGAGGACGGGGTTAATCCTCCTTCTTTCGGTGCCGCGCAAAGCTCGATGCGATCGGCCCCGTGCCGTTGCGCAGTGACGGCACACTCCACGCTGTAACAACAAATTTCCAGCAGCGCCATGTCATCCTCCTTAAATTTCACTCAACGTACCATCGTGGCACGTTGCCCGATTGGTGTCTGGATCGACGCTCACAATGCTTACGCTTCGCTGGCGATGATCTGCTCGATAGTCCAGGGATGGAATTTCACCGTCACGTTGCCGTCCGTTACGGCAAGCGTAGGGTTCGGTAAGCGTTCGCGCTCCCCTTTTGGCGAGCTGGTTTTGACGAAAATACCCGGCTGGCTTAACCCCTCGTCGGAAAGCAGCGTCAGCGCACGGGCGTTCAGCGTCTCGGGCTCCCCAGGCAGAACAATTTCGATATGCTCCCAGCCTTCGTGCGGATAACGCTTCTCTCCTGGCCAGGGCAGTTCCACAACGGTGAATTGCCAGTGCGCCACCGTTACCGGCGCATGAAGTTTGAACAGGCAGATCGGGCGACCGTTAATGATATTCTCCGACAGCAGTTCTCCGCACTGTTCAAAGCCACGCCGCCAGCGTTCGGCGGTGGCATTCTGGTGGCAGCGCAAAGAGATGTGATCGGCCTCAAGCGGCGCGATATCCAGCCCGAGACGGGTGGCAAGTTCTGTGAACGCCTGGGTGAAGCGCGGTAAATCTGCGGAAATATCATGCAGTTCGTCAATGGTGTGCCAGTTCGCCATAGGTCAGTCTCGTTTCGTGTAGCAAAGCCGCTAATTTACTCTGTTGCCCCCTGTCGACCAACCGCAGAATCACGGTTTTTTCGACTGCATGATTATGCATACCGTCTTCGCCTGGATTCTGAGCGATCTTCGCCCCCCGCAGGGCTGACGCCCGAAGGCATTTGCAGTATACTCCCGCCCTAAATTCTTAAACTGGCGTGGGTGTTTTTTACCCGCATCAAAAACGTAAGGTATCCAGGTGAATATTCAGGCTCTTCTCTCAGAAAAAGTCAGTCAGGCACTGATTGCCGCAGGTGCGCCTGCGGATTGCGAACCACAGGTTCGTCAGTCAGCGAAAGTACAGTTTGGCGACTATCAGGCTAATGGCGTGATGGCAGTGGCTAAAAAACTGGGCATGCCGCCGCGACAGCTCGCTGAGCAGGTACTGACGCATCTGGATCTCACCGGCATCGCCAGCAAAACCGAAATCGCCGGTCCAGGCTTTATCAACATTTTCCTTGAGCCTGCATTCCTGGCAAGCCACGTTGACGCGGCGCTGAAATCTGACCGTCTGGGCGTGGCTCAGCCAGAAGCGCAGACCGTGGTGGTTGACTACTCCGCGCCAAACGTGGCGAAAGAGATGCACGTCGGTCACCTGCGCTCCACCATCATCGGTGACGCGGCAGTGCGTACCCTGGAGTTCCTTGGTCACAAGGTGATCCGCGCTAACCACGTAGGCGACTGGGGCACGCAGTTCGGCATGCTGATCGCGTATCTGGAAAAACAGCAGCAGGAAAACGCAGGCGAAATGGCGCTGGCAGACCTGGAAGGTTTCTACCGTGAAGCCAAAAAGCACTATGACGAAGACGAAGCCTTCGCCGAGCGCGCGCGCAGCTACGTGGTGAAACTTCAAGGTGGCGACCCGTACTTCCTCGAGATGTGGCGCAAGCTGGTGGACATTACCATGTCCCAGAACCAGCTTACCTATAATCGTCTGAACGTGACCCTGACCCGTGACGACGTGATGGGTGAAAGCCTGTATAACCCGATGCTGCCAGGCATTGTGGCGGACCTGAAAGCTAAAAATCTGGCGGTGGAAAGCGAAGGCGCAACGGTGGTGTTCCTTGATGAGTATAAAAACAAGGAAGGCGAACCGATGGGCGTGATCGTCCAGAAAAAGGATGGCGGCTATCTTTACACCACCACCGACATCGCCTGTGCGAAATACCGTTACGAAACCCTGCATGCGGACCGCGTGCTGTATTACATCGACTCCCGTCAGCATCAGCATCTGATGCAGGCGTGGACTATCGTGCGTAAAGCGGGTTATGTGCCGGATTCCGTGCCGCTGGAACATCACATGTTCGGCATGATGCTGGGTAAAGACGGTAAGCCGTTCAAAACCCGTGCGGGCGGCACCGTGAAGCTTTCCGATCTGCTGGATGAAGCGCTGGAACGCGCGCGTCGCCTGGTGGCCGAGAAGAACCCGGACATGCCTGCTGACGAGCTGGAGAAACTTGCTAACGCGGTGGGAATTGGCGCGGTGAAATACGCGGATCTCTCCAAGAACCGTACCACCGACTATATCTTCGACTGGGACAACATGCTGGCGTTTGAAGGCAACACGGCGCCATACATGCAGTACGCTTATACCCGCGTACTCTCCGTCTTCCGTAAAGCCAATATCGACGAAAGCGTGCTGGCGAATGCTACGGTGTCTATTACCGAAGACCGTGAAGCACAGCTGGCTGCCCGCCTGCTTCAGTTCGAAGAGACGCTCTCCGTGGTCGCGCGTGACGGTACGCCGCACGTTATGTGTGCTTACCTGTACGATCTGGCCGGTCTGTTCTCTGGCTTCTACGAACACTGCCCTATCCTCTCTGCCGAGAGCGAAGCGGTGCGCCACAGCCGCCTGAAGCTCGCGCAGCTGACGGCGAAGACCCTGAAGCTCGGTCTGGATACTCTGGGTATCGAAACCGTAGAGCGTATGTAAAAAATAAACCCGGCAAGCGCCGGGTTTTTTATTATCAGAAATACTTCCGCAAATACTCCGTCAGGCACAGTATCGCCATCGCCTGCCCGTACGGCATCGACGTGAGCGGTATCTGGCGGTAAAACGCCAGATCGCTTCCCATCCCGGTCCCGAACGAGGTTTGCAGCAGCTCCCCTTCCGGCGAGATGTTTTTCACGATACCGCGAATCGCTTTCTCCGCCACCTCTGCGTACTCTGCGCCGACATAACGCTTGCGCACGGCTTTCAGAATGCCGTAGGCAAACCCTGCCGTGGCCGACGCCTCCAGATAAGATTCAGGATCGTCCAGCAGCGTATGCCACAAGCCACTCTCGTCCTGAAATTTTGCCAGTGCGGCGATCTGCGCGTTCAGTACCTGCACCAGATAGCGACGAACGGCGTTGTTTTCCGGCAGATCCACCAGCTCGAGGAAATCCGGGATCACGATGGTCAGCCAGCTGTTGCCGCGCGCCCAGCGGGCCCGGGCAAAGTTGTGATTGCCGTCGTAATTCCAGCCGTGGAACCACAGCCCCGTCTCCCGATCCATCAGGTTCTGTACGTGGAGCAGGAACTGATAGATCGCCTCCTCGACGTACTCCGGCTTGTTCAGCAGCTTGCCGATTTTCGCCAGCGGCAGCACCGTCATCATCAGCGTGTCATCCCACATTTGCTGATGGTTCTCTTCCGCCAGGGTGATGTGCTGCATGCCACCATGTTCGGTGCGCGGCATCTCATTCATCGCCCATTCCGCCCAGCTTTCCAGCCACGGCAGCCAGGCCGGGTTTTTGGTCTCTTCGTAGCGATACGCCAGCGTCAGGAACGGCGACATGGTATTCACGTTTTTGGTGGTTGCGCCTTCAGCGAAACGGTCAGTAAACCAGCTGTCGATAATCTCGCGCATGCCTTCGTCACCGGTCTGGCAGTAATACTGCCAGATACCGTATAAACCGACGCCGTGGGTCCATTCCCATCCGGCCCAGCCTTTGGTGTCGATCACGCGCCCGTCGTCCAGCCGCAGCAAAAACTCACCCGTTTTGTCGTGGATATTGACCAGGTTATGCGTCACCTTTTGAATCAGCGATTTCAGCTCATCCCTGGCGATAAAGCGCTCAGGCTGACGCAGTAACGGGCTATGTTTGACAGGCCAAACTTTCATCATCTTAACCTCTGTTGTATGTCGAATTCAGTACCGCGCGATCCTTCAGCGAAGGGGCCGCCGGCTTATTGCGATTCAGATAACCGATATTGTTGTTGCCCCACAGGGATTCATACGGCATACCGGCCAGCATCTCCACGGTGGCGCGGGCCTGCGGGGTCGCCGCCTCCGGCATCGCATGGCCGGACTCGCGCATTTTCGCGGTCTCTTCACGCAGGGTGCTGTGGGTCTGCAAATTGAGTTTGAAGCGCAGAGAGACCAGGAAGCCGCAGAACAGTACCAGAATGGTGCCGACGCTCAGGATCATCAGGATAGTGTGGCTCACTTCCGCAGGCTGCACTTTTTGCCCGCTGACAAAGCCAGACATCTGCATCACGATCCCCACCAGCATTACCGCACCGGCCTGGGACGCTTTACGGGTCAGCGTCATGATGCCCGCGAAGATCCCTTCGCGACGCTGACCGGTGATCACTTCGTCCACGTCAGCAATGTAGGTGTAGGTATTCCACGGTACGTAGTTGATCCCCCCGCGACCAAGACCGGCAACCGCAGAGATCAGCAGCAGCAGAGCGTAAACGTCGCTCAGGCCCGCGTAATAAAGTACCGCGTAAGAGAGCGAAGCCAGACCAAATAGCACGACCACCATGCGGTAAGACGGCGCAGGCCCGAAGCGAATGCACAGCGGGATCATGCCGATCACGGCGAGGAACTGGAAGATGGCCATCGTGCCCAGCAGGTTGGAAGCCATTGACGCCTCCTGCATCAGCACAAATACCACGTAATAGGTAAACACGGCATTAAAGACGTCCTGTGCGATGTAGCCGCCAAGGTACATCCCCAGATGCTGGCGGAAAATCTTGATACGCAGCGTCGAACTTAATTCAACAAAAAGGCGATTCAGGCTCTGCCCAAGAGTCAGCTTTTTCTTCTCTTCTTCAGCACGCAGGGCCGCTTCAGACCACTCTTCCCGCGGGCGCTCCCAGGTAAAGAACCAGACGAATGTAAGCATCAGTGCGCAGAGTACGGAGAAGACCAGGCTTGCATAGAAGAAGGAGATCGCATTGTCTTTGCCGAAATGCGTGAGCAGGATCCCCGGGAGGAAGGAAGCCAGAATAGCGGACATCTGCGCCATAGAGATACGCGCCCCGGAGAATTTGGTTTTCTGTTTGAAATCGTCCGTCATCTCCGGCACCAGCGTTTCGTATGGCACCAGGATCATGGTGTAGACGATATCAAAGATCAGATAGGTCAGCAGGTAGTACCAGAAACTCATGTCCCCTACCCACATCAGCGAGTAGCTGAAAACGCAGGGAATACCGAGCAGGATGAAGAACTTACGACGGCCGAAACGCTTGCCCAGCCAGGTGGTGCCAAAGTTATCGGTTAAAAAGCCCATTAACGGGCTGACAACCGCATCCAGCACCCTTGCGGCGGCGAAGATAAAGGTTGCTTCAATCGGTGTGAGTCCACAGAAGGTGGTATAAAAATACAAAAGCCAGGCGGCCGTCAGGGCGGTGGTTCCCGCCCCGAGGAAGTCCCCTGACCCGTAAGCAAGATAATTTGCGAGTCCAATTTTACGTGTTTTCATTGCCGTCAACCCTAATCAGTTTTGGGAGACTCCCTGTAAGCAAACCTCGTCCGGGAGTTTTTACACGGCTACAGTAAAAGTATCGACCTGTTGATACCTTTCTGTTTCTGCCATCACAAAGGGGTGAATGGCAAAAATGCAAAGAGTGTCAATACGCGTGTCACTGATTTATAAAACAGCGTTTCTTTTGTATCAAAAGGGAAGGTCATTTTTGCGAGCCAGCCTTCAGAAATGCCTGAAGGCTGGTGAAAAGGCAGGCAGTTAGCGGTAGTTGACGAGCACCTCGTTGCGCTGAACTTTCAGCGCCGGGATCAGACGTCCACCGCCTGGCACTTCCCAGATAAAGCGTAAAGGCTCCTGAGCAGACACCCCGTTGAAGGCCTGGGTGGTGCCACTTTGTCCCTCGATTTCCGCGCAGCGGGTCAGCGAGCACAGACGCACCCGCAACCCGGCCGGTGTGGGTCCCGTCAGGGTGTAATTCCAGGCCACCAGCGTCATCTGCCCGGACACGGGCTCAGAGGCAGACAACGGACGGGAGGAGATCGACTCCCCGCGATGGTTGAGCGTTAAGCCTATACTGCTGGCCTGCCATGCCCCCTCGCCTGCGGCCTGCGCCGCCAGCGGGAAAAGTAAGATCCACAGCCACTTCCGCATTATTTCCCTCCTATGGTCGCCGTCATGCGAATATTGCGGTTATCGGACAGCTCCATATTCGACAGTACCACCAGCTGGTTCAGGCTCCGGCGCAGGAAGCGCGACAGCAGCGGACGCAGCGCATGATTCACCAGCAGCACCGGCGGCGCGCCCAGCATCTCCTGACGCGCCAGCGCCTCCTGGGTTTGCGCCAGTAATCTGTCCGCCAGACCCGGCTCCAGCCCGCCACCGCCCTGCAACGCCTGAAGCAGCAGCCGTTCCAGCGGTGTATCCAGGCCAATGACCTGCACTTCGCCGGTTCCCGGGAACCATTGCTGGGTAATGGCGCGTCCGAGCGCCACGCGTACCACCGCCGTCAGTTCGTGCGGATCGCTTTGCAGCGGCGCATGTTCGGCCAGCGTCTCAAGGATGGTACGCATATCGCGAATGGGCACCTTCTCGTCGAGCAGGTTTTGCAGCACTTTATGCAGGGTGGTTAAGGTCAGCACGCCCGGCACTAAATCTTCGGTCAGCTTCGGCATCTCCTGCGTTACGCGGTCGAGCAGCTGCTGCGCCTCCTGACGGCCAAACAGTTCCGCAGAGAACTGGCCAATCAGATGGTTGAGGTGCGTCGCCACCACGGTACTGGCCTCAACAACCGTGTAACCCTGGATCTGCGCCTGCTCTTTCAGAGCGCTCTCAATCCAGATTGCCGCCAGACCAAAGGCCGGGTCGGTCGTCTGCTCACCCGGCAACGTGCCTGCGGCCGTGCCCGGGTTAATTGCCAGCCAGCGGCCGGGGTACGCATCACCGCTGCCGATTTCTACCCCTTTCATCAGGATGCGATAGCGCGCGGGCGGGAGATCCATGTTGTCCCGGATGTGGACCACCGGCGGCAGGAAGCCCATATCCTGGGCGAATTTTTTACGAATGCTGCGGATACGGCCAAGCAGTTCACCATCCTGCTGGAAATCCACCATCGGGATCAGGCGGTACCCCACTTCCATCCCCAGCGAATCTTCGAGCTGAACGTCGTTCCAGGTGGCCTCCACCGCCTGGGTGTTCTCAGGCATTTTGACCGGCGCTGGCTCTGCCTTAGGCTGCGTTTCACGGCCACGCATCCACCAGGCAAGGCCCAGCAGCGCGGCAGTAAACAGCAGGAATACCAGGTTTGGCATGCCAGGCACCATACCGAGCAGGCCCAGTACCGCCGCGGAGAGCAGCATAACGCGCGGGTTGCTGAACAACTGCCCCACCATCTGCTCGCCTACATCCTGATCGGTGCTGACGCGGGTCACAATCACACCCGCCGCGGTGGAGATCACCAGCGCCGGGATCTGCGCCACCAGACCATCACCAATGGTCAGCAGCGTATAGCTTTCCGCTGCGTGGCCCATGTCCATGCCGTGTTGCAGCACGCCGACAAGCAGGCCGCCGACGACGTTAATCACCATGATCAGAATGCCCGCGATGGCGTCACCGCGCACAAACTTACTCGCACCGTCCATGGAGCCGTAGAAATCTGCCTCCTGGGTCACTTCGGCACGGCGTTTTTTTGCTTCATCTTCCGCGATCAGCCCGGCATTCAGGTCGGCGTCGATGGCCATCTGCTTACCCGGCATCCCGTCGAGCACGAAGCGCGCGCCTACTTCTGCGATACGCCCCGCACCTTTAGTGATAACCATGAAGTTGATAATCACCAGAATGACGAACACCACGATACCGATGGCGAAGTTGCCGCCCACCAGGAAGTGACCGAAGGCTTCGACCACCTTGCCCGCCGCCGCCGCGCCGGTGTGCCCTTCCATCAGGATGATACGCGTGGAGGCAACGTTCAGCGCCAGACGCAGCAGCGTGGTGAACAGCAGGATCGTTGGAAACGCGGCGAACTCCAGCGTGCGCTGGGTGAACATCGCCACCAGCAACACCATGATGGACAACGCAATGTTGAAGGTGAAAAGCAGGTCGAGAATAAATGCCGGTAACGGCAGCACCATCATCGACAGAATTAGCAGGATCAGAATCGGTCCGGCAAGGATCTGCCATTGCGTCGATTTCAGGTTGCCGGGCAGGCGCAACATTGCCACCAGATTAGCCATCAGTGTCCTTCTCGTTCAAAAAATCCAGTGCTTCAGGCACCGGAAGGTTCTCAGGTTTTACAGGTCGTTGACCGCCCGCTAAACGCCAGCGTTTCAGTTGCCACACCCAGGCCAGCACCTCTGCGACAGCGGCGTAGAGCTGGCCCGGGATCTGTTGTCCAATTTCCGCGTGGCGATACAGCGCACGGGCCAGCGGCGGTGCTTCCAGGATCGGTACGCGGTTTTCCGTCGCGATTTCACGAATGCGCAGCGCAATCAGCCCGGCCCCTTTCGCCACCACTTTCGGCGCGCTCATTTTGTTTTCGTCGTACTGAAGCGCCACGGAGTAGTGGGTCGGGTTGGTGACGATGACGTCGGCTTTCGGCACATCTTCCATCATGCGCCGACGCGCGGCGGCACGCTGCATCTGCCGGATACGGCCCTTAACGTGGGGGTCGCCTTCCATCTGTTTATATTCATCGCGGATGTCCTGACGCGACATTCGCAGCTTTTTGATATGGGAATAGATCTGGAAGATAACGTCGAACGCCACCATCGGAATAATGCTCAGTACCACCAGCAGCGAGCATAACCCGACCAGGTTCAGGGCATTTTTCATCGCCGTCATCGGGGACTCGCTGATCAGGCGCATCATCTCCGGCCAGTGGTGCCACAGAAAAAACCCGGCTGTACTGCCCATAAGAAGCGATTTCAGGATCGCTTTAAGAAGCTCAGCCCCGGTTTGCGCGGAGAACATTTTCGCAATACCGGGTAGCGGGTTGAGCTTGGAGAATTTCGGTTGCAGCGATTTACCGCTGAACACCAGGCCACCGAGCATGACCGGCGAAACAAGGGCCACGATGACCACGCCCGCGATCAGCGGCAGCAAGGCGATCATCGCGCTTTTCACAAGGTTGATGATTTGAATGAGGATCAGATTGGGGTCATTGACCATGCTGTGATCAAAACGTAAGCCAGCAGAGAGCATTCCCGCCAGTCTGCGGGCGAGCATCTCCCCGCCCCACCAGATTATGCAGACGCCCACCACCAGGATCAGCAGGGATGTCAGCTCTCGGGATCGGGGGATCTGCCCATCCTCACGGGCTTTTTCAAGTCGGTGGGGTGTGGGGGCTTCTGTTTTGTCGTCGTTCTCTTCTGCCACTGTGCCTGCTCGCAGCCCATTAATTCACGGGTATCATGCCAGCGCAGAGAAAATCCAATGGCGGGAAAAGCCCGTTTATTCGGGCTCTTTTCGCTGTTTTTGTTCTGAGCTGCCTCAGGCCGCGTTAACGACCTGAGGCAGAACGGGCAATCAGAAACCAAGGCTATCCAGCAGATCGTCCACCTGGTCCTGGCTTGCCACCACGCCCGCTTTGCTGGTGTCAAGCTGTGGACCATTGAGCAGGCTTTCGTTCTCGCGTTTCGGACGGGCAGCCGGTTCCGGAATGTTCTCCAGCAGCACCATCAGCAGCTGACGTTCAATCTCCTGAATCACATCCATCATGCGCTTGATCACCTGGCCGGTAAGGTCCTGGAAATCCTGCGCCATCATGATGTCCAGCAGCTGGGCGTTAGTGAAGCTGGTGTGGCCCGGCACGTCACCCAGGTACTGACGGGTATCCGTTACCAGTTCGCGGGCATCCGCCAGCTCAATAGGGTTCTCAAACCACTCATCCCAGCGTTTGCTCAGCGCTTTCGCACCCTTCTCCATGGCATCCTGGTGCGGCTGCGAGGCTTCAACGCTGTTCAACGCACGCTCGGCCGCCTGCGCGGTCATCTGCACGACGTAGTCCAGACGGTCGCGCGCGTCAGGGATGGCTTCCGCCGCTTCGGCGATCGCCTGGTCCAGCCCCAGCTCACGCAGGCTGTCGCGCAGCATGCGGGTCAGGCTACCAATGCGGGCAATAATGTCGCTCGGCGAATGTTCTTCAACGGGTTTCATAGCAGGTTGCAACATATCCATCACCTCACATGCCGAGTTTCTCGAAGATCTTCCCGAGCTTCTCTTCCAGAGTCGCCGCGGTGAATGGCTTCACCACGTAGCCGCTTGCGCCCGCCTGTGCAGCGGCAATAATGTTCTCTTTCTTCGCTTCTGCGGTCACCATCAGTACCGGCAGAGAGGCCATACCTGCATCCGCGCGGATGGTTTTCAGCAGTTCGAGACCGTCCATGTTCGGCATGTTCCAGTCGGAAATCACAAAACCAAACCCGCCAGCCTGGAGCTTGTTCAGCGCATCCACCCCGTCTTCTGCTTCTTCAACATTGTTGAAGCCCAGCTCTTTCAGCAGGTTGCGCACAATGCGACGCATGGTGGAAAAGTCATCCACAACCAAAAACTTAAGCTCTTTATCCGCCATAAAATAATACTCCTGAGTCAAATACGTATTGCCTGTCCGGCACTGATTTTCGCCAGCATCTGCTGGCTTACCTGGCTAAGATCGACCACTTCGCTTACGCCACCCATATTGATGGCCTCGCGCGGCATGCCGAACACCACACAACTTGCTTCATTCTGCGCAATCGTCCAGGCGCCAGCCTGGTGCATCGCAAGCATTCCGGCGGCGCCGTCGTTACCCATCCCCGTCAGGATCACCCCAACGGCGTTGCGCCCCGCATGTTTCGCCACCGAATGAAACAGCACATCCACCGACGGACGGTGCCGGTTAACCGGCGGCCCGTCATGAATTTTGATTTGATAGTTCGCCCCGCTGCGCGCCAGCTCCATGTGCTTGTCACCCGGGGCGATATAGGCGTGACCCGGCAGCACGCGCTCGCCGTCTTCCGCCTCTTTCACGCTGATCTGGCACAGCTTATTCAGGCGCTCCGCGAACGAGCGGGTAAAGCCCGGCGGCATATGTTGCGTAATCAGAATACCCGGGCTTGAGAGCGGCAATGGCTGGAGTACATGGCGAATTGCCTCTGTTCCTCCGGTTGACGCGCCAATCACCAGCAACTTTTCCGAGCTGAGTAACGGCCCCGCCTTCAGGGTTGCCGGGGCTGCCGTCGGTTTATGCGCGGCAAGCTTCGCCCGGGACGCGGTGCGGATCTTCTCGGCGATCATCTCGCTGTACGCCAGCATCCCCTCGCGAATGCCGAGCTGCGGCTTGGTGACAAAATCCACCGCCCCCAGCTCCAGCGCGCGCAGGGTGATTTCTGAACCCTTACCGGTCAGAGATGACACCATCACCACCGGCATCGGGCGCAGGCGCATTAATTTTTCCAGGAAATCGATGCCATCCATGCGCGGCATTTCAACATCCAGCGTCAGCACGTCGGGGTTATATTTTTTGATTAAATCCCGCGCGACCAGCGGATCGGGCGCTGTCGCCACCATCTCCATATCGCTGTGGCTATTGATGATTTCGGTCATGATCTGACGCATCAGCGCCGAATCATCGACAGACAATACCCTGATTTTACTCATGCTTTTTCCTTAATCATCGCATATACCGTTTGCCCACGCAGGCTAAACTCACGCACGAGGTTGCTGAAGTTTTCCGAGTGCCCGGCAAACAGTAAACCGTCAGGCTTGAGCAACGGAACAAAGCGACGCAAAATGTCCTGCTGCGTCGTTTTATCAAAATAGATCATCACGTTACGGCAAAAAATGGCGTCGAATGGCCCCGGCACGTTGTACTGCTTATCCAGTAAATTAACGGGGGCAAATTCCACGCAGTTCGCCAGCTCCTGGCGTACGCGCACCAGTCCTTCATGCGGGCCGGTACCGCGCATGAAGTAACGCTGTAGCTGCTGGGGAGACAGCGTTTTCAGCTCATCCTGGCGATAAACGCCGTTACGGGCTTTTTCCAGCACTTCCGTGTCGATGTCGCTGGCGTACACTTTCCAGCGACCCGGCGCCATGCCCAGGGTGTCCGCCAGGGTGATGGCCAGCGAGTACGGCTCTTCCCCGGTAGAGGCCGCCGCGCTCCAGACGCGATACTCTCCGCCACGGCGACGGGCGTGTTCCGCCAGCACCGGGAAGTGATGCGCCTCGCGGAAAAACGCGGTCAGGTTGGTGGTTAATGAGTTGATAAATGCCTGCCATTCGGCGCTGTTCTGGTTCGCTTCGAGCATGCTCAGATAGCGGCCAAAATCGTCCAGCCCCAGCGTGCGCAAGCGCCGCACCAGCCGGTTGTAGACCATGTCTCGCTTATGGTCCGCAAGCACGATCCCCGCACGCTGGTAGATTAACTGACATATCCGACGAAAATGCGCGTCGGACAGCGCGAGGCGCTGTGTCATCTGCAACAATAATGACGTTTGCCCTGAGGGCATGGGTGATGTCATAGCGCCTTCTCAATCACATTCAGGATACAACGGGCACGGCCTGTGACCGTCCGACTTCTGTTACTGCTTCAACGTGCTCTTTCACATTAAATACGGCGACTAACCCGGTAAGGTGATCCGCCTGGTTTGCCAGCTGATCGGTCGCAGCCGCCGCCTCTTCCACCAGTGAGGCGTTCTGCTGTGTAACCTGATCCATCTGTGTAACGGCCTGCGCAACCTGCTCAATACCACGGCGTTGTTCATCAGACGCCGAGGCAATCTCGCCCATAATGTCGTTAACCCGCGTCACGGAGGTGACTATCTCGTGCATGGTCTGCGCGGCGGTATCCACCAGCGCGGAGCCCTGCTGAACGCGGGAGACCGACTCTTCTATCAGCCCTTTGATCTCTTTCGCCGCATTGGCGCTGCGGCTGGCGAGGTTTCGGACTTCACCGGCAACCACCGCGAACCCGCGCCCCTGCTCGCCGGCACGCGCCGCTTCCACCGCCGCGTTCAGCGCCAGAATATTGGTCTGGAACGCGATACCGTCGATAACGCTGATAATGTCGCCAATTTTCTGCGAGCTGGCGGCAATCTCCTGCATCGTGCTGGCAACGTGAGAAGCCTGATCGCCCCCACGTTTCGCCGTCATCGCGGCCTGTTTTGACAAGTCGGACGCCTGACGCGCGTTATCGGCGTTCTGGCTTACCGTCGCGGTCAGCTGCTCCATGCTGGCCGCCGTCTGCGCCAGCGATGCCGCCTGCTGTTCAGTGCGGGAAGAGAGGTCGTTATTGCCTGCCGCAATCTCGGAGATCCCGGTATGCATGGCGTAACTGCCCTGGCGAACGTTGCTTACCGTTTCCCGCAGCGAACTCTGCATCGCCTTCAGGCTGGCGAAAATCGCTGATATTTCATTCCTGCCATACACGGCCACCGGACGCGCCAGGTCGCCCTTCGCAATACTGTCGAAGTGACTGCTGACGATGGCCAGCGGCTGGACGATCATTTTGCGCGACCACCACAGCGAGCCGCCGGTCAGCAGGGCCGCCAGGATTACCATAGTCAGGAATATCACCCCTGACATGCGGTAACTTGTACGGCTGTCCGCACCGGCACGCGCCACAAACTGGTTAATATCCTGCTGCCATGCGTTAAAGCTGTGGTCAAACGCCGCCTGAGACGCCTGCACCGGCGCGGTCAGGAAGTCAGAAAGCTGGTTGTTCTCCAGCCACGTCGCCTGATGGTCGAGATCGCCGTACCACACATCAAAGGTCTTTTTCATGGCGACTTTGAGCGCTTTCTCTTTCTCACTGACCGCCTCCTGCGCCGTAAACGCCTTAAACTGCGCGTCGGCCTGCTTCAGGCTGCTGCGGGCCACAACCATCAGCGCCTTAATATCCTCCGGCGGATAGCTCAGCGCGGTTAACGTCCCTGCTTTGTTCAGCGCAGTGCTTGCCTGCAACAGCACGGCACGCGTTTGTGCCAGTGCGGAGCGCTGCTGATTACTCGTCTCAACTTCCTGCAAATTCTGATAGCCATCGCGAAACGCCCAGAAAGACAACCCGTTACTGCCAACCTGCAAAACCCCACACAGGATCAGAATCAAAAACAGTGTGGTCGAGATACGAATACGATTTAACATCCACGCTCCCATCAAGCGGCAAGCAGCCGCGGTTTAATTGTCAGTCAAAATGTTTCCCAGTTTTCATCTTGTCCGGTCACCGCTGCGCGCGTACGTGCTGTCACGGGCGCCGGGGCTGCTTCGCCGTACACCGACCGCGAGCTGACCGTATTTATTGTTTTTGAAGTAAGACGGAACGCCGAGACGGCCATTTTCAGGCGGCTCGCCTGGTCCTCCAGCGCAGCGGCCGCGGCAGCGGACTCCTGCACCAGGGCGGCGTTTTGCTGCGTCACACGATCCATTTCCGATACCGCCAGGGCGACCTGGTCAATACCACGACTCTGCTCATCCGATGCAGAGGCGATTTCACCCATGATGTCCGTCACGCGCGTCACGGCATTCACGATGTCATTCATGGTTTCACCCGCACTTTCCACCAGCACCGAGCCGGTATCCACGCGTGAAACAGAGTCTTCAATCAGAGCTTTGATCTCTTTCGCCGCATTGGCGCTGCGGCTGGCGAGGTTACGCACTTCGCCGGCGACTACGGCAAACCCGCGGCCCTGCTCGCCCGCACGCGCCGCTTCAACGGCCGCGTTCAGCGCCAGGATGTTGGTCTGGAAGGCGATGCCGTCGATAACGCTGATGATGTCGGCGATTTTCTTCGAGCTGTCGGCAATGTCATGCATGGTTTTCACCACGCCGTCGACCACCCGACCCCCGCGCTGGGCGGTATCGGACGCGCTTTCTGCAAGCTGCGACGCCTGACGGGCGTTGTCGGCATTCTGCTTCACGGTCGCGGTGAGCTGCTCCATGCTGGCCGCCGTCTCTTCCAGAGCGGACGCCTGCTGTTCGGTACGGGACGAAAGATCGTTGTTGCCCATCGCGATTTCACTCGTGCCGGTATAGATGGCATCCGCCCCCTCGCGCACGTTGGCGACGGTATCAATCAGCGAACGCTGCATATGGTCGACGCTGGTTGCCAGCTCGGTGATCTCATTGCGGCCAGAAACGGACAGCGTTTTCGTGAGATCGCCCCGGCCAATATCACGGATATGGGCAATGACGCGGCCAAGCGGGTTAAGAAGGATATGACGAATGCCGTACCACACGGCCACCAGCACTATGACCAGCGCGAGGGCGAGAACCGCCATCTGCCATTTCGCGAAACGGTAGTCGTTCTGGCTTTGCGTGAACGCGGAGTGATAAAGCTCGCCGCTGGCTTTAGCGTACTCGCCGAGCGCCGCGCCGAGGGCGTTCTGCATTCCCTGGGTCGGCTGCGCGAAATAGGCGTCCATATTGCCCTTCTCCAGGAACTGCACCAGCTCCGTGAGGCCGGCGAAGTAGGCCTGATATTTTTCATCTATGTTCTCGCTCGCCTGCGCCATTGCCGGCTGAGGGGCGATTTTTTTGAAGGCGTCGTAATGTTTCGCCGCGTCTGCCAGCGTGGCGCGCGCATTCTTCAGCAGTTCCGTTTTTGCGCTGCTCTGCTGGTTATTTGGGTCCATCATCATGCGGGCAGACGAGCGGCTCAGGTTGATACGCGTCTGCAACATCAGATCCCAGGTCGTGGTCAGTTCGCTTTGCTGCATTCGCAAAGCGTTCGAGGCCGCGAAGCTGTCCTGGTTCTGTTTTAACGACGAGAAAAAGAGGCCGCCAGAAGTAAGCTGAAGAAGTGCGAAAATGACCAGCACCATCATAAGCATTGTGACAACGCGGATACGGTTCAACATACAACACCTTCTCATAGATTTATTAACGGTGTTATCGGCACAGGCCACAGGAACTTTACATTTGCGAAAGGGAAAAGCGCGGGAGTCAGAATGCGACGTCGACAATCAGCGTGTCGGTGTAGGTTCCGGCAGGCGGCGTGGCCTGGCTGGTCAGAACTTTGGCGGTGTAGTTGTAGGTACGTAAAAGCCCGTCCGTACTGACCTGCGATGAGCTGGCGCTGGCCCAGCGCTCGCTGCCGCTGCTACCCCAGCGGTTGCTGGTCGCCTCTTTGTAGATGTCGTAACTCATGAAGTTGCTGCCGCTGACCATACGACGCACGTTGTTCAGGGCATTTGCCCCATTATTAATGCCTATGGTGTAGGTGCTGCCTTTGGTACAGGTGACGGCAACCGACTGTGAAACGGTGGGAAAATTTTGCACCAGCGGCGCGCTGTTAAAATTCACGTCCGGCGTGGTCATGGTGCTGCAATCGTTGGTGACGGTCATGTTGACGAGAATGGAGGTGGTTGCCGTGCCGGTTTGCGGGGTCAGGCACGCACCGACCGCGCCAACGGCGCACACGTTGTAGTTGATGCTGAACGTTAACAACACCTGGTACGGCCCGGCAGTGACGTTCTGCCCCATTACGGTCCGGAAATAAAGGGGAATGTTGTAGCGCCTTGAACCCAGCAGCCCGAGCAGCGTGTTTCCACTCCAGGTATAGGCTTTGCTGATTTGTACTTCACTGTTTCCGCCGCAGCCGGACGCCCCGCACAGGCGCGTAGGAATGACATCGGTAATAGCCGCGTTGTCCGTACGCTTCATGGTCGCCCGGCTATTCGCAAAGACGGATGCCGAAGTGTAAGTCAGCGTCACCGAGTCGTTGGTTAACAGGTTGAGAACGGTATCGCAGGTCACCACCAGCGTGCCCGTCGTTTCCACTTCCCCGGTGCCGCTGAGTGCGAACGAGGTGACGCTGCCAAACGAGGCATTCACCGTACTGACGGTACAGGCCGCCCAGCTGCCGCCGGAGCACAGCAGCAGAAGCGCGATTAACAGGCGTCTCACGGCGCCTCCCGACAGGTCAGCGGACCGTAGGTTTGCAGCTTATGCTCAGGGTTTGCGCCAACGGTCAGCGTTGCCGTACAGCGTTTACCCTCCGGGGTGATGACCTCAAGCGGATTCACATCGTTGAGGTTTTCCAGCCAGGCGAGGCCGTCATAGCCGACAACCGCGCTGCTGCGGGATGCGCGTCTGACCTGGCTTCCCACCGGGATCGCATTGCCCTGCGCATCGTGCAGAATGACGCTGGCAACCCGCTCCTGCTCCATCGGGAAATCCACCAGATAACCGTTATGCCGACGAATCGCCACCCGACGCTCGGTCTCTTTCAGCCGGGTATCCGCAGGTAAGTTCAGGGTATCAATGCGGTAGCTTGCCGGGTAATAGGCGGAAACGCCGCTGACCAACAGATAACCTTTGTTATTGGTTTTACCAACCGGCTGGTTTTCGTAGCTGACGGGTACGTCCGGATGTCCGTCGGTGCTGATCACCACAAACGCATCGTTGATTTTGTTCGCCGCAAACAGCTCACCGTCCATCAGCACAACAGAACCCATTGCCTCGCCCCACCAGGTCATCATGCCCTTCTCACCGTAGCCGCCGCCCTGTAGCTCCACATTGTTATTCCGCCAGCCGAGCGTAGCCTGCTGATAGTTACTCGACCGCGACTGGTTGGCCCAGGCCATGTTCCAGCTAAAGCCGCCGTCTGAAGGCATCGAGTGGTTGTAGTTAATGCGTTGAGTGCTGCCTGCGTCAGGGGTGTTTTCAAAGGTGACGGCGGCGCTGTCACGTTCGCCGAGGGGAACCTGCAACGACAGCGCAACCGTCCAGTCGCCCCGCTGCTGGTCACGGCTGGCAGCCAGATAAATACTGCTTGAGCCCCACAAATTACGGCTCCAGGAGAGGTTGAGCAGCTCAGTTTTTTTGCTGTCAAAACTTTCAACCCCGATCCACGCCGCGCCGATATTGCCGTAACCGCCGAGGTTAAAAGTTAAGGAATACTGGTCGGTATTGCGGCTCAGGCTGGCAACGGGGTTATCATTTTCATCATAAACGGTGGGCTGAACGTACAGGGCGAGGTTGCCGAAGCCACGGTCGCGCCGGGTATGCTGGGTCGCTACGCTAAACTCGCTGGTGTTGTACTGATAGCCCCAGTTTATCTGGCCGCCGCTATCGCCGCGCATGCGGCTTTGGGTCCACGAGGTATTTACCACGCCAAAACGCCCGAGCTTCAGCACCGTGCCCGCTCCGCCGAGCGCCAGCGACTCCGCCCCTTCCGCATGCCCCTCCAGCGTCAGCCAGTCGGTCACCCCGTAGCGATACGATCCGCTGCCCGCCGCCGGGCCATAGTCAAAATTCTCAATACCGTAGTTACGCCGCAGGCTGCCCAGCGTCACGGCGCCGTCGCTTAACCCCTGCTTAAGCAGATCGCTGCTGACATAAAACGGCAGCGTGGTACTCACCTGACGACCCAGCGCATCAGTGGTAACCAGCACCGCATCCCCGGCACCGTTGATATACGGCAGATTGGTGAGGGTAAACGGCCCCGGCTGAAGGCGGGTGGAGCCGGAACGGTAGCCATTAATAAAGAGATCGACCGAGGTCGGGACAGCCGCCTCGCCGGAAAACGCCGGCAGCGGCCAGGTCACCAGATCAGGACGCAGGGAGAAGTCGCGCCCGTAGCTGATCCCGCCCATGCGCACGCTGGTGCTCCAGCTCAGCGCATCGCTGATGACGTCCCCGACGGTCCAGGTGGTGGCATCTTCCTCGTTGGTGATCAGAAACGTTGAGTCGTAGCGCACGTACCCTTCCTGCTGCCCGCTGTTACCGGTGAAATTCTGCCGGGCGTAACCCGTCGATGAAAACGAATAATCCTCATTGAAATAGCGGAACTCGTGCCAGACCGACGCCTGGCCGCCCGTGTGCTCGGAATGGTTGGTATAAACGTCGTAATTGAGCAACGCGCCGCGGCCATAGTGCGGCTTGCTATGCGTGTTCTGTTCGCTGAACGGCGTGATCCGCGCGGCGACCCAGTCCCGGGGGACCGTCAGCAACAGACGCTGGGCCGTGCTGTCGTACTCTGCGCGTACCGACGTAAGCGTCGAGAGATTCACCTCTCCGGCAGGCACATGCGCGGGCGGCAGCCCGGCGCGGAGCAAATCCGCGCCCGAAATAAACCAGGCACCCTCGCGCTGCGTCACCGGCACCACCAGACCCGTGTCATAGTGGTTCAGCACCAGGGCGAGCTGGAATACTGCTTCGCCGTTCATCGTCCGTGCATCCGGCGGCGGCGGTAAACTGTCGTCACCGGTTTCGGCAAAGGCGCTGGTACTGACGCAAAGCAGGATCATCATCGCCGGTTTCAGTTGACGGGCGTCGATTGCCATTGCGTATCCCTGGCATTAATTTGCGCGCTCATCCGGTTCGGCTGATAAATCCCTGCCGGAAGCGGCCAGCTTCGGGTGCTGCCTGGCAGCACATAACCCAGCAGCCCCTCGGCAACCGTGCGTTTTTGCCCGCCCTGCTCAACCGCAACCTGGCTGAGCCGGACGTGAACATCCCCCTGATTACGGACCTGAAGCGCGGGTTTCCCCCCCTCCTGAACGACCCGCCAGCTCAGCTGTTGGGTATTCGCCAGCGCGTGGTGTGCCCCTTCGTTGAGGGTGGGGATCCCCTGCCCATAAACAAATAAAGGAATCGAATAGCGCATTTGCAGTTTGAGGCCCATGGACGGTTCCGCTTTGGCATCCGGCTGGGGAATTTCATCCACAATAATGCGGTAGGCCTGCTCAACCCCCGACGGGATCGTCCCCTGCTTGATCAGGCGAATAAGCTGTTTACTGCCTTTAGCGATAGTCACGATCGGCGGGCTGGCGACCACATCCTGCTGGGCGGTGTAACGCTCATATCCGCCCTCCTGTTTCCAGCGCACAATGCGTATCTGCATTGTCGTGGCGCTGTTGCCCTGATTCTGGATCCACAATTCAGTTGCTCTGGCCTCTGCCGAAAGCCACGGATCGATGGGCCACAAAAGAATGGTTGCCGCTGCCTGCGCCTGGCCCGCTGCCAGAGCCGTTGCCCCCAACAGACCCACCAGGCCTGATCGCCTGAAAAATGGCTTCATCGATGTTCTCCCTTTCCTACCATGACAAGGTCACGGTGAGTTGATCTGAATATGTTCCCGGCAGGCTAAACCCCGTCAGGAGCGCGACGCCAAAAAGAGGCAGCGCGATGTTATTGCTGTTGGTATAGGTAATCGGTATGGCCTGGTTAACGCCAATTTCACTGTTAGCGGCCAGTGAGCTGCTGCTGTAGAGCCGGTAACCGACCACCTCTGTCCCGCCTGAACGCGTCATCCGCCTCACAGAGCTAAAATTCTGACCGCCGTTAATGCTCATACTTAGCGCCACACCCGGTGTGCAGGCGATGGACAACGCGCCGTCGGCGACAAAGCTGGTGCTGACCGGCGTGTTGTCCACGCCATTGCGGGTTCCAAAATCCAGCGTCCCAAAGCGCCCGCCCGTGCCGGTACTCACCGAGCATCCTGGTACTACCGTCGCGCTCACCCTGAAGGACTGGGATGTCACCGCCCTGGCGTCGCAGATCATCATCAGCCCGACGATCAGGGCCAAAAAAGGGTGCACGACGCCCTCTGCGCTTTCGCGCAGACATAAACACAATGCCTTCATGGCTGAATCAGTAGGTGACGCTGACGTTAATCGTGTCGGTATAGGTTCCCGGTACAACCGTTACGCTATTGCCGCCGCCCGTTATGCGCCCGTAGAGGGTATAGCTGTTCACCCCGCCCGCTGTGGAAGCTACGGGCAACGCGGCGTTGTTAGCAATCACGTTGTTGTACCCGCTGTCGCTATAGAGGCTGTATGCCACGCCCTGTGCCGCATTGGCGGTGTTCACCAGATATCGGGCGGGTGTGCCGGGGGTGCCGACAACAGTTCCGGGTGCGGTCGCGTTGGTGTTGCCGGTGATCGCCACCGTGTAACTGGCAGTGGTACATTGAATGGTAAAGGTATTACCGCCGCTGGCCCCGGTTAACTGGGTTGTCAGGGTGGAGAATGTCGCAGGATGGGTCCCGAAATCGAGTGTCCCGAAGTTAATGCCGTTTTGCGTTGGCGAGCCGTTGATCAAACAACCGTTCGTCAACGTCAGCGTCGCCCCGATAGTACCGCTACTGGTGACTGCCAGCGCCTGACCGACAGTCGCCGCCGTCAGCAGTGTACCCGCGCAGATAAAAAGAAGTTTTCTTTTCATTTACCACCCTCCAGAAGAAATAATGGTCCGCTTGCCATATTTTATTCATACTGTTCAGTATGTTAGCCCCGCTTAAACATTCCCCGGCGCGGTTACTGAGAATTTAGTTTATGGTTCACGCT
Source organism: Enterobacter cloacae complex sp. 677-3DZ2D5B (assembly GCF_004136695.1). NCBI lineage: Bacteria > Pseudomonadati > Pseudomonadota > Gammaproteobacteria > Enterobacterales > Enterobacteriaceae > Enterobacter > Enterobacter cloacae complex sp. 677-3DZ2D5B. The sequence goes on from NZ_QFLS01000009.1 coordinate 339,056, forward strand.
TCAACCACTTTCAACGAAGGTGAGACACCCGCCCCCAATTAACAGACTATTAACAAACATTACAAAGAGTTAGCAAAATAAAACGGGCATTATTCTTGCTTAATCTGAGGATATATCGCGTGTAATGTGATCTGCATCACAATATATCGTTATGATAAAAACAACGAATTTCATAAAAATTAAAAACAAGTTGTAACTCACGCAGCTTTACTTCAATTTATGCCTCGAATATTTTCCTGCGCTTAAATAAAAATTTTGTATGCATCGACGCAGGAAACTCTTTTAGCGCATAGAGGATCTTTTTGTGGCAAGTGCAAACAAACTCACGCTCTTCATCGTGATTTTCATGCTGGCGGGTATTCTTTCAGGTGCGGCGATCCATGAGTATGCTTCGTCCGACGCGATACAGGCCTGGTCGGAGAACATTACGCTACTGACCGATATTTTCCTGCGGCTGATTAAGATGGTGATTGCCCCGCTGGTGTTCAGCACCCTGACGGTGGGCATTATGAAGCTGGGTGAAACGTCGACGATTGGGCGCGTCGGGGGTAAAGCGATGGTGTGGTTTATCAGCTCATCCGTGCTTTCCATTCTGGTGGGGCTGTTTATTGTTACCCTTGAACAACCCGGCAGCGGTCTGAACCTGAGCATACCCACAGAGACGGTTGATACCGGCCTGGCCGTTAGTGGGATGTCGCTGAAAGCCTTCCTGTCACACACCATTCCAACCAGCATTGCCGGCGCGATGGCGAACAATGAGATCCTGCAAATTGTGGTCTTCTCGATGTTCTTCGGCATTGGCGGCGCGTCACTGGGCCAAAAATTCAACGCCCCGCTGGTCGCGGCGCTGGATGTGGTCTCCCACATTATGCTGAAGGTGACGGGCTACGTGATGTACGTTGCGCCGCTGGCCATTTTTGCCGCAATTTCGTCCGTCATTGCCACCCAGGGGCTGGGCATTTTGCTGAACTATGCCTCGTTTATTGGCGGTTACTATGTGGCGATCCTTCTGACCTGTCTGGTATTGCTGGCGGTAGGTTACATGGTGCTGAAAAAAGAGATTTTTCGTCTGGTGGCGATGCTGAAAGATCCGGTGCTGGTCGCGTTTACCACCAGCAGCTCTGAAGCGGCATACCCGAAAACGCTGGAGCAGTTAGCGCGCTTCGGCTGTTCACGGAATATCGCCTCTTTCGTCCTGCCGATCGGCTACTCGTTTAACCTGGTCGGCTCCATGGTGTACTGCTCGTTCGCCTCAATGTTTATCGCCCAGGCGTACAACATTCACCTGAGTTTCACCGAGGTGACGGTGCTGATGTTAACGCTGATGCTGGCCTCGAAAGGCATTGCGGGTGTACCGCGCTCGTCGCTGGTGGTGCTGGCGGCAACCATTCCGAGCTTTAACATTCCGGTGGCCGGGATCCTGCTGCTGATGGGGATTGATCATTTCCTGGATATGGGACGGTCCGCCATTAACGTGCTGGGGAACGGGATTGCGACAGCGATGCTGTCGCAGAATGAAGGGGCGCGGGAAGCGGAGGCAGAGCTGGTGGAGCAGGAGGCGTAAGGATACAAAAGAGCCGGGTGGCGCTGACGCTTACCCGGCTTCATTTTATGCTACATGATTCGCCGCAATATCCAGCAGCGCCATCTCTTCACTGTTCAGCAGCTTCTCAATATTCACCAGAATTAGCATACGCTCGCCGAGCGCACCCAACCCCGTCAGGTATTCCGTCGACAGCGTGACCGCAAACTCCGGCGCAGGACGGATTTGATCTGCGGTCAGCGACAGTACATCAGACACGCCATCCACCACGATCCCCACCACGCGCTGCCCCAGATTCAGGACGATCACCACCGTGTTATCGTTGTACTCCACATCGCCCTGGCTGAACTTCACGCGCAGGTCCACGATAGGCACAATCACACCGCGCAGGTTGGTCACACCCTTGATAAACGCTGGCGTGTTCGCAATGCGCGTTACCTGGTCGTAACCACGAATTTCCTGCACTTTCAGGATGTCTATACCGTACTCTTCATCACCTAAAGTGAAAACCAGGAATTCCTGCCCCGATGGCTCGCCCGCCAGTTTCGTTACGTTACTCATACCGGTCATGTTATTACCTTTTACTTAATCAGGCGGCTGTGTTCGCCACACGTTGTTCACGATTTAATCCCTGAAGTGCCGATACATCGACGATCAGCGCGACGCTACCATCACCCAGGATGGTGGCAGCAGAGATCCCCGGCACTTTGCGGTAGTTGCTTTCCAGGTTCTTAACCACCACCTGATGCTGACCAATCAGCTGATCAACCAGCAGCGCGTAGCGGCGTCCGGCGCTTTGCAGGATCACAACGATACCCTGCGTGGCCTCGGTTTTTGCCCCGTCCACTTCGAACACTTTCCACAGTTCCACCAGCGGCAGATACTCGCCGCGTACTTCGAGCACGCGCTCCCCGCCCGCCAGCGGATGCAGATCTTCTTCACGCGGCTGGAGGGACTCCATCACCGCGTTCAGCGGCAGAATAAAGACTTCGTCCGCCACTTTAACGGACATGCCGTCAAGAATGGCCAGCGTCAGCGGCAGCAGGATACGAATCGTGGTGCCTGCACCCTGCTTAGACTGGATCTCAACGTGACCGCCCATCTCCTGAATGTTACGTTTCACCACGTCCATGCCCACGCCACGGCCGGAAACGTCGGTGACCTGCTCTGCGGTTGAGAAGCCCGGGGCAAAAATCAGCATGCCCACTTCTTCGTCCGTCATGTTTTCGTTGACCGCCATTCCCTGCGAGATCGCCTTCGCCAGAATGCGCTCGCGGTTCAGGCCCGCGCCGTCATCGGTCACTTCGATGCAGATGTTGCCGCCCTGATGTTCCGCTGACAGGATCAGGTTGCCCACGGGCGATTTTCCGGCTGCCACGCGATTTTCCGGCAGCTCGATGCCGTGGTCGAGGCTGTTACGCACCAGGTGCGTTAACGGGTCGATAATGCGTTCGATCAGGCTCTTGTCCAGCTCGGTGGAGCTGCCCATCAGCGTGAGTTCGATCTGTTTGTTGAGCTTGCCGGCCAGGTCGCGCACCAGGCGCGGGAAGCGGCTGAAGACATATTCCATCGGCATCATGCGGATGGACATCACCGATTCCTGCAAATCGCGGGCGTTACGTTGTAACTGGCCCATGCTGGTGATGAGATCGCCGTGAGTCACCGGGTCCAGCTCGTTGGAACGCTGGGCCAGCATCGACTGGGTGATCACCAGTTCACCCACCAGGTTGATTAGCTGATCCACTTTCTCCACCGCCACGCGAATGCTCGTGGACTCGCTGGAACGCGCCGCCGGTTTTTCACCGCGGGCCGGGGCAGCCGTCTCTTTTGGCACGGCTTTCAGTGCCGGGGCAGCGGCAACTACCGCAGGGGTATTCTCTGCCGGAGCTGGCGCTTCAACGGCCGCCGCCTCGGTTTCAAACGCAATCTGATCCGCTTCAATGACGAAGCAGAGCACTGCCACGATGTCATCCTGACCGATCCCGCCGTCAAGCGTCGCGGCCAGGCTGTCTTTGCCCTTCACCACGTTGCTGAGCGTCGCCAGGTTCCCCAGCTCCTCTTCCAGCAGGTTGACCTCGTTCTCCTTCAGACGTGACAGCACCACGCGCAGTTTTCCTGCGGGCGCGTCAGGCGCCGTAGCGGGTTCGGCCACGGCGTCAACAACGCTCAGTTTTGCCGCAGGGAGAGCGGGCGCAGACGCCTCACCTTTGGCTTCCAGCGCTAACTGACGCAGCGCGTTGCAGATGTATTCAAAGCTGGCGGCATCAGGCTCTGCCGAACTTTTATAGGCGTCGAGCTGTTCCTGCATAATATCTTTCGTTTCCAAAAACAGGTTGATAATGTCGGTATTGAGCTGCATCTCACCGCGTCGTGCTTCATCCAGCAGGTTTTCCATTAAATGGGTGGTTTCCTGCAAAATGGTAAATCCAAACGTTCCGGCTCCGCCTTTAATGGAATGCGCCGCACGGAAGATGGCATTGAGCTGTTCTGAGTCCGGCGCCTCGGGCACCAGATCCAGCAAATGTTGCTCCATATCGGCCAACAATTCGTCGGCTTCATCAAAAAATGTCTGGTAAAAATCGGTAATATCCATGCTCACGCTATCACCTCGGATTGGCTGGTGGCGATGTTGGAACGGCAGCCGAAGGGACGGCCCCAGGCTGTTTTAAATCGTCCAGTGACTCATTCTGACTTTCGGCGTTTTCATGCAGGATGGCCTGCTCCGCCTGCTGGTTCAGCACTAAAAGACTGATACGACGGTTGATGGCGTCATCCGGTCCGCGGTCGGTAAGGCGCATGGTTGCAGCCATGCCGACCACGCGCAGGACCTTGCCATCATCAAGCCCACCCGCCACCAGCTCGCGACGCGAGGCGTTGGCGCGATCGGCAGAAAGCTCCCAGTTGCTGTATCCTTTCTCTCCCGTGGCGTACGGGAAATCATCCGTGTGTCCGGACAGGCTAATGCGGTTAGGAATACCGTTCAGTACCGGTGCAATCGCACGCAGAATATCGCGCATGTAGGGCTCGACATCGGCGCTGCCGGTTTTAAACATCGGCCGGTTCTGGCTGTCGATGATCTGAATACGCAGCCCTTCCTGTACCAGGTCAATTTTCAGATGCGGACGCAGCGCACGCAGCTTGGGGTCCGCTTCAATCAGCTGATCCAGGTCACCGCGCAGTTTTTTCAGGCGCGCCTGCTCCATCCGTTTTTTCAGCTCGTCGATGTTAGGCTGTTTTTTCACTTCGCCCTGCTGCTGGGTGTAATCGTCACCGCCGCCGGGGATCGGGCTGTCGCTGTTCGAAATGCGCGGCCCGCCGGTGACCGCCGTCGCCAGCGGCGTCCTGAAATATTCCGCAATCTGGATAAGCTCTTTCGGGCTGGAGATGGAGATCAGCCACATCACCAGGAAGAACGCCATCATGGCGGTCATAAAGTCGGCGTACGCGATCTTCCAGGAGCCGTGAGAACCGTGCCCGTGCGCCTTATGCTTGCGCTTTTTTACGATGACGATCGGATGGGACTGGTTTTTCATGCGTCCTCAGTTGTCGTCTGTTGGTTGGGGTTTTTCACCGCGCGCACGTGCTCTTCCAGTTCGATAAACGACGGACGTTCGCTGGAGTAGAGCGTCTTACGACCAAATTCGACGGCGATCGGCGGGGCATAACCGTTGAGGTTTGAGAGCAGCGTAATTTTCACGCACTGCATCATTTTGGTGGTTTCGGCGCTCTTCTGGCGCAGCACGCTCGCCAGCGGGGAGATAAAGCCGTAGGCCAGTAAAATACCGAGGAACGTCCCCACCATCGCGTGGGCAATCAGCGCGCCCAGCTCAGCCGCCGGGCGATCCGCCGAGGCCAGAGCATGTACCACGCCCATTACCGCCGCCACGATGCCGAACGCCGGAAGCGAGTCGCCCACCAGCGCCAGGCTGTTGGCCGGCACTTCGGATTCGCTCTCATGGGTTTCAATCTCTTCGTCCATCAGGGCTTCAATTTCGAAGGTGTTCATGTTGCCGCTGATGATCAGGCGCAGGTAATCGACGATAAAATCGAGCATCATCGCGTCGGCCAGAATACGCGGGTAGCTGGCGAAAATTTCGCTCTCTTTCGGGTTTTCGATGTCCCGCTCCAGCGAGAACATCCCCTGCTGACGTGACTTCGCCATCAGGCGATAGAGCAGCGCCAGCAGATCCATATACATGCTTTTGGTGTATTTCGAGCGACGAAACAGCAGCGGAATCGCCTTCAGCGTGCCCTTGATCGATTTACCGTTGTTACCAACGATAAAAGCCCCTACCCCTGCACCGCCGATGATGACAAGTTCAGCCGGTTGATAGAGTGCTCCAAGGTGCCCGCCGGTCATCATATAACCGCCGAAAACTGTACCGAGAACTACCAGGTAACCTAATAAGATAAGCACGACATCATCCTTCCGCTAGTGACTATGGCAGGACGTTCATTTCGAGCGCGAGACCTGAACGCAGGGTAAAAAAAAGCAGCGGTAATCGCTTACCGCTGCTGGAATCTTGCCCACAGGTTCGGGTTAAACAGCGTGTTCGATCTGTTCATCCAGCAGTTGTGGAATAATATCGGCAGCATCCCGGGAAAGTTTACGTCTTTTTACGGCTCGGGATGGAGGCTGGCACAAACTACAGGCGAAGCTGCCCGCAGGCTGATGCGCGTGGGTAATAAAATTGCCGTCACAGCAGTTGCAGCGCGACAATTCAAGCATGCCGCTTTCAACAAAACGCACCAGCGTCCAGGCGCGGGTCAGCGCCAGCAGAGGTCCCTCTTCCTGCTGCGGGCATTGCTCAAGGTAAAGTTTGTAGGCTTTGATCACGGCATCAACGCCGCTGCATAACCCCGTTTTAAGCAGGTACTGCCAGGCGTTACAGAACATGGAAGCATGAATGTTCTGCTCCCAGGTCATGAACCAGTCAGTGGAAAACGGCAGCATGCCTTTTGGCGGCGGGCTACCACGCAGTTCTTTGTACAGCTTGATCAGACGACCACGGCTCAACTGCGTCTCGCTTTCCAGCATTTGTAAACGCGCGCCCAGCGTGATGAGTTCCATTGCCAGCTGGATATCACGGGCTTCCTGAACAATGCTTTTTTCGCTCATTGTTAAGCCCTTTTCTTCCGGGCTACGTCATCAGGCTGGCTGATTTCGTTGAGCAGACGGGTGGAGAGAAGAATACCGGTGTGGATTTGTTGCAGATCGTCCACGCGAGATTCCTGAGTCAGACGCGTAATGGTCTGCGGGTCATCAAAACGGAACTGGCAGACAAGTTGATTGGTTTCAGCCAGCTTGACCATTTGCGGGAGGGTTAATCCACCCAGCATGGTTGCCATCTCTTCGTTAACACCCAGACGAAACATCGCTGACGGTTTGTCCTGACTAATCAAACGCTGCGCGAGCAATAAATACGACAAATTGATGTCATAAATATGTTTTAGCAACTCGGATGTATGCATTTTTCCCATCCCGAATAACCAACTATTATTTTTATGCGGAAAGACCGCACCCCGTGATGTCGCCGGGAAATCACCCGGTATAAAAAGAAAAGGCCAAATGCATAGTTGAATTTAGGTTTGTACGTCGTAAAGCGCGTGACCGGTTAACATGGCCAAAATGTCGGTTACACATTTTATCTTTTCTTACAAATAACTAAGATTTTTCCTAATTCGACGCAAACTCTACTCGTCAGTTTTGACACATACAATGCAGCCCCCCCTGGAATTTAAAAAAATGTGATCTTCGTCACATAATTTACGCGAATGTAACCCATAAATCCATCAGCGCGACTTGTAATTTGACTGTTTATTGAGCAACCGAAGCTTGGTTATATTCTTATGGAACGAATACTCATGCAGAGGGATGAGTGGATCGGGTATGAAAATTGCTATGTCGGAGAAGCGCTGCCCTTCCGCGTCTGAACGGGCGCGAACGTCAGGGAACAGCCAGATTTAATTAAGTAAAAACAGCAGGTTAAGCTTTCAATTCGAGACAGGAGCTTCCATGGGTCAGCATCACGCTTGCGTTGACGATCGGTTAACGCGATTTAACAGCACGGAAGGCTAAATGTGTGATTTACGTTAAGTTGTTAATTACTTTCATTTTGCGCTCCCATTTCGTTATTCTTCTTATAAGAATAATTAATGAATAATTATGATAAGGTTCACACTATTGTCGCATGTAGCTCTTGCAGAAGCGGCAGATTCGCGGTAAAGCTTAAGAAACGTGTCATTTTGACATAAAAGGAGTGTGTGATGAGTTACTCCCATCTTCTTGTTTCTGTTGCGGTTTCCCCAGAAAGTCATCAACTCGTCGCCCGTGCCGTTTCCATTGCCCGCCCGAACAACGCCCGCATAAGTCTGATCACCCTGGCAGCTGAACCCGAAATGTATAACCAACTGGCAGCGCCTATGCTGGAAGATATTCGTGAGGTTCTTCAGGAAGAAACGCAGCAATTTCTGCGCGAGCTGGTTGAGCGGGCAAACTATCCTGTCCATCAGACGGTGATAGCCACCGGGGAATTAAGTGAACATATTCTCGACATTTGTCGCAAACAGAATATTGATTTGGTCATTTGCGGAAATCATAACCAGAGCTTTTTTTCCCGGGCGGCATGCTCGGCAAAATCCATCGTTTCGTCAAGCCAGGTGGATGTCCTGCTGGTGCCTCTCGGGGGCAATTAATGCCCCCGAAGGAAATCAGGCGAGTTTAGGGAAGGTCGCGATCTTTTTTTGCAGATCACCTTCCTGACTTTGCGGCTGGATCGCGCGCAAATCGTCAATAAAACGCGCCTGCCAGCGGTTGATATCATTCTTGACGATGGTCTCCATCATTTCCGAATGACGTGAAATGCGTTCCGCAAGCGGCATGGTTAACGCGCGATTCAGGGCATTTGCCACGTCATCGCGATCGTAAGGGTTCACAATCAGCGCTGAGGTTAACTCGTTTGCCGCACCGGCAAATTGGGACAGCACCAGCACGCCCGGGTCAGCAGGATCTTGTGCTGCTACATACTCTTTTGCCACCAGATTCATCCCGTCGCGCAGCGGCGTGACCAGCCCGACGTCCGCATAGCGGAACACTTTCATCAGGATTTTGCGCTCAAAATGCTGATTCAGATAGAAAAGTGGAGTCCAGCCGAGCTGGCCATAGCGCCCGTTGATGCGCCCTGCTTCGGTCTCAAGCTGGTGACGAATATCCTGGTAGGCCTGAACCTCACCGCGCGAGGTCGGCGCTATCTGGGTGTAGCGGATCTTGCCATGATGCTGCGGGAATTTATCCAGCAGGGTTTCATAGGCGAGGAATCGCTCCGGCAACCCTTTGGAATAATCCAGTCGTTCAACCGAAAAGATATTCTTAACGTGCTTGAGTTCGTCCTTGAGCTGGGCAAGCTTCGGCGGCAGCGGACCGGAGGCCTGCTCGGCAATTTCGTCTGGCTCAATACCGATCGGGTAGACTTCGGTATGGAAATTTCGTCCCCACGCGGTATGAGATTTACCGCCGTGAGTGACCAGCCGGGTTTTGCCCGATACGCTGTCGAGGAAGGCCAGCCTGTCATTTTCCGTCTGGAAACCGAGCAGGTCGTAATCTGATAGCGCCTCCAGGATCTCCTCGTGCTGCGGCAGCGCCGTAAAGATCTCCGGGGTCGGGAACGGAATATGCAGGAAGAAACCGATTCGGTTATTCACACCCCGTTTCCGCAACTCCCTGGCGAAGGGCAGCAGATGATAATCGTGGATCCATAAGATATCGTCTTCTTCGATCAGCGGCAGTAGTTTATCTGCCAGCAGCGCGTTGACGCGCATGTAGCCTTCATAGGATTCACGCTGGAATTTCACCAGATCCAGACGATAGTGAAACGCTGGCCACAGCACGGCGTTTGAGAACTCGGAATAATATTCATCATAGTCCTTCTCGCTAAGGGCGAAGGAGGCCCACGTGATATTGCCCCGTGACACCTTTTTTAGCGGTTTCTCTTCGTTACTGATTTCCCCGCTCCAGCCAAACCAGAGACCACCCGCGGCTTTGAGGGCACCTAATACCCCGACCGCCAGGCCACCGGCACTGGCTTTTTTATCATCCGGCGGTGCGATGCGATTAGAGACGACGACTAAGCGACCCATAATGATTTCTCCCGTTGTTTTGCGCTATTTGTTGTTGTTGCTGGTTAGCGACGTCAGATATCCACTGCCAGACGCTGGCGACATTATCCAGCCGCCATCCGGCAATGGTTTCACCAGATCCAACCTTGACAGACATGCCCTGGGCCTGGTTTACCACCCTGAACCCGGCCTCGTCGGTCAGGTCATCCCCAAAAAAGACTGGCGTACGCCCTTTGAACGGCGCTTCCGCCATAAACGCTGCAATGGCAGCGCCTTTGTTAATTCCTGCCGGTTTAATCTCGACCACACATTTACCCGGCTGTAACGCCAGCTCCGGATGGGCTTCGGCCACGCTTCTTGCTATCGAAAATATCGCCGCCTCATGATGGGGCGCCTGACGGTAGTGCAGCGCAAAAGCCATGCCTTTGGCTTCCAGTTCCGTACCGGGAAGCATTTCCAGAGCCGAAGAGAGTTGCGCATGCAGCGCCTGAATCAGCGTGTCGGGGAGTGAAACTATATGCAGTTGATCATGGATATCGCGGCGCTCCGCTCCGTGCACACCGGCCAGCGGAAAGTGATAAGGACTGGCGAGCACGTCCAGCTCGGCCATTGAGCGCCCTGAAATCAATGCCAGTGCCCCCTCGTTCTGTCGGGAGAGCTGCTGCAAATTCTCTAACACCGTGTCCGGTACAACAACGTCATCCGGATGCGGTTCAATCCCGGCGAGCGTCCCGTCGAGGTCAAAAAAGAAAGCAAATTTTCCGGGCAGTACAGGCGGTGCGGTTAACAAGTCAGCCACCCTAATCCTCCTTACAGTGAACAAAACAGCCATGTAAGTATAGACAGTGTGACGGTGCTCGCCATTTAGCAACCGGCCCGTCAACAAAACTGGCGGGCCGGTCAGGGGGTCAACTATGGTTAATAGTTGAGCAGGTTAGTGGCTAAAAATAAATCAGACGGTACGCTTCGCTTTTTGCTTGTAACGGTCGAAGATCACCGCTGCCAGCAGGATCAGGCCGCGTACGACGTACTGAGAGAACGGAGAAATATTGAGCAGGTTCATGGCGTTCTCCACGGTCCCCAGAATCAGGATCCCCGCCACCACATATGAGATTTTTCCGATGCCGCCCTTGAGGGAAACGCCCCCCAAAACGCAGGCTGAGATGACGATCAGCTCATAACCAATGGAGGTCATAGGCTGGCCGCTGGTCATGCGCGACGCCAGAATAATCCCCGCCGCCGCCGATACCAGCCCGGAAAGCACGAAGATAATGATCTTGGTCCGTACGACCGGGACACCCGCCAGACGCGCCGCCTCTTCATTGCCGCCAATCGCCAGGGTATTTCGGCCAAAGGTGGTGCGGTTGAGCAGGAAACCGAACAGGATCAAACAGCCTACCGTCAGCCAGATTGGCGCAGGCAGCCCCAGCCAGTTGGCATAGCCCAGCGTGAAGAAACGCTCGTCTTCAATCCCCACGGCTTTCCCGTCGGAGATGATATAGGCCAGACCGCGCACGATTTGCATGGTCGCCAGCGTCGTAATCAGGGCGTTAATCTTCAGGCGCGCAATGACAAACCCGTTCACCAGGCCGCTCAACACGCCGAGCAGCAGCCCGGCCAGCACGCCGATCCACAGGCTTTCGGTCATGTTGATCACCACGGCAGTGGTGACGCCTGCACAGGCAATCACCGAGGCGACCGACAGGTCAAAATCACCGGAGGCCAGGCAGAACAGCATTCCGCAGGCCACCATGCCGGACATGGAGATAGCCAGCCCCAGCCCCTTCATATTGATGAACGTGGCGAAGTTCGGCACAAAAATCGCGCAGGCGACGAAGAGGGCAGCAAAGACCACCAGCATGCCGTACTGGTCCCAGATGCGGCCAAAACTGAAAGCCGACTTCGGCGCTCCGGATGTAGTAACAGAGGACATCATTGACTCCTTACTCAGGCGACAGCCTGGCTAACTTTAGGCATGGCGAGACTCAACGCCTGTTGTTCATTCGCCTGTTCATGCAGCAATTCACCGGCAATATCGCCTTCACGCATCACTACAATGCGGTCGGCGACGCCCAGCACCTCGGGCAGATCGCTGGAGGCGAACAGGACCGCCACACCACGTTTTGCCAGTTCATAGATGACGTTATAGATTTCGTGTTTCGCTCCCACGTCAATACCGCGCGTTGGTTCATCCAGCAAAATGACCTTCATATCTTCCGATAGCCAGCGCCCCAGAATGGCTTTTTGCTGGTTACCGCCGGACAGGTTCATGATCAGCTGTTCAGCGCCGGGGGTTTTAATGTTCAGCGAACGGATATGGTGATCCGCGTTGCTCGCCTCCCAGCCGTCGTTAATCAGACATCCCGCGCGGATAAACTTGCGCCGGGCAGAGATGTTGATGTTGTCGCGCACCGAGTGCACCGGAATAATGCCCTCCGCCTTTCGATCCTCCGGGCAGAGCATAATCCCCGCGTTAATCGCCTGCGCAGGCTTCTGAATATCGACCTTTTTCCCGTCGACGAAAACCTGGCCCTGGGTTATGCGCGTCCCGCCAAACAGCCCTTTCATCAGCTCGCTGCGCCCTGCCCCCACAAGGCCAAACAGCCCGACGATTTCGCCGCTGCGCACCGAGAGTGAAATGGGCGTGCGCACGCCTGGGGCTTTGACGTTATCCAGACGCAGACGCTCCGGGCCATACTCACGCGGTTTCCAGTGGTAAATGTCCCCCAGATCGCGTCCGACCATCGCCTGCACCAGCTGATCGTGATTAACCTGCTGCATATCGGTGAAGGTGCGCACGTAGCGTCCATCTTTAAACACGGTGATGGCATCGCTTAAGGCAAAAATCTCTTCCATACGGTGAGAAACGTACAGAATGATGCGGCCCTCTTTGCGCAGCTCGCGGATCACGCGAAAGAGATTTTCTATTTCACGCGCCGAGAGCGAGCTGGTTGGCTCATCGAAGGCGATAATTTTGGCGTTACGCGCCAGCGCTTTGGCAATTTCCACCATCTGCCACTGGCCGATGGAGAGATACTTAAGGGGCGTTTGCGGATCGACATCCAGCCCAAGGTGCTTGAGCTGCAAGCCCGCTTCATAATTGAGCAGCGAGCGGTTGACCACGCCGCTTTTATGCGGAAGCTGGCCCAGATAGATGTTCTCCGCCACGGTCATTTCAGGAATGAGATGCAGCTCCTGATAGATGATGGCGACGCCCGCATTTAACGCTGCCGTGGTGTCGGCAAAGGCCACCTCTTCGCCGCGAATAGCCAGCGTGCCGGTGGTGGGCGTGTAGTTGCCGCTGAGAATTTTTAGCAGCGTGGATTTTCCCGCGCCATTCTCCCCCATCAGGGCGTGAACCTGGCCGGCATAGCAGTCGAAGCTGATATCGGTCAGCGCGTTTACACCGGGGAACGTTTTACCGATGCCGCGGAAAGAGAGATACGGATCAGACTGTTGCATAACGACTCCGTGATTCCTGTAGTGTGTACGTCTGGCCCCTCACGGTGAGGGAGGGGCGCAATCACAGCGTATTACTTACCGCCCAGTCCTTTTTTCGCCAGCTCCTCTTTGAAGTTATCGCGGGTGATCAGCACCACATCGGTCACTTCAGTGAATTTCGGCGGTTCAGCCCCTTTGGTCACCCAGTTGTAGAGCATTTCGCTGGATTTATAGCCGTGGACATCCGGGCTTGGCAGCAGTGAGCCATAGAAGCCGGTCGCCTGCGCTTTAGACAGTTCGCTCACGGCGTCAACGCCGTTAATGCCGATCCCGATCACGTTCGGTGCTTTAAAGCCCTGGCCTTCCGTTGCACGCACGCCGCCCAGTACGGTGTTGTCGTTCATCCCCACCACCAGCCAGTGCTTCACTTCCGGATGCTGGACGAGCATGGAGTTCGCCGCATCAAAGGCGCCCGGAATATCGTTGGATTTGGTCGGGACTTTGTAGATCTGTTTTTCCGGGAAGCCAGCCGCTTTCAGGGCGTCCATGGACCCGGTGGTACGACGACGGGCGGTGTCCAGCTCGTCTGCGGTAATAGCCATCACGGCGGTCTCTTTGACATCCCAGCCGCGTTTTTGCATCTCTTTATAGAGCTCCTGGCCCTGACGCTCACCGATTTTAGTGGCCGCCATCATTACCAGCGGAACGGTATCCATCGGTTTGCCTTTGGCATTCACGAACTGATCGTCCACCGCAATCACTTTCATGTCGTAACCGCGCGCTTTCGCGGCAATCGCTGACCCCAGTTTTGGATCCGGCGTACAGATAACGAAACCTTTCGCACCGCTGGCCGCCAGGCTATCAATGGCGTTCAACGTTTTCTCACCGTCAGGTACAGCGATTTTAATTACCTCAAATCCCAAATCTTTTCCGGCTTTATCAGCAAATTTCCATTCGGTCTGGAACCACGGTTCTTCAGGCTGTTTAACCAGAAAACCGAGCTTTAAATTTTCAGCGATAGCGGATTGTGACATAACGGCAGCCAGGCCGATGGCCGCCAGCGCTTTAGTAAATTTGTGCATGGTAAACTCCAGCTTAAGCATTCTTATCTGTAGGGAATAATGGCGAACAACTTATTTAATCGGACTTAAAACAAGGCATTAGCGCTTACCTTGTTATAAGCGTTATTGCTGGAGATAGTTTTAGCGGGAAATTAATCATCCATAAGAGAGCGACATCACACCGCAGAATTACAGTAATTGCGTACATAAATTCAGCGAAAAATGACATAAAAAAGGACGTAATTGTCCTACAAATGGAAAGGAGTTAAGCAGGATTATCCATAAGGTCAGCTAAGAAATCCCTGTAAGCCGGACGCCTTAGCGTCCGGCAGAAAATTTACCAGCGGTAATAGATGTGTTCAGCATGATCGCGCACGGGGGCGTCGACACCCAACAAACGAGCAGAGAGCGTCAGCGCAAAGTCAAAAGCGTGCCCCAGCCCCTTGCCGCTGATGAGGTTATTATCCTCCACGACCGGCGCATCTACATATACTCCATCATCAACGCTCTGCCACAGATCGCCGGAACAGACGTAGCGGCGCCCCTTCAGTAGCCCGTTACCGCCCAGCACCCGCGCGGCCGCAGAGCAGATCGGGCAGATAAGTTTGCCGTGCTCGTCATGCGCGGAAACAAAGCGGATCACCTCCTGGTTAGCAGCAAGATTGACGCTCCCCTGCGGCCCACCGGGCAACACGACCGCGTCATACAGCCTATTAATGCGCTCCGTTAACGTACTGTCAGCCACCATGGGGATATTATGGTAACTCACTACCGCACGGGACTCCGCGCAGGCCAGCGTCTCCACCTCAATCTGTAAACGCCGCAGAATATCAATAGTGATAATCGCTTCTGCTTCTTCAAAACCAGGTGCCAGCAGCACCGCAACGTTAGCCATCATAAACCTCAAATAATGAAACAATGTAAAACATCGTTTCATTTTCTCGCGTTATCAGATCACAATCTTGCGCCGCGATCACAGAACCGTATATTGAGTGAAAATTGATTTAGCTCAAATTTGATACGACAGGATATATTTGCAAATATTATTTCTGATTTATCACTTTTACAGAATTTCCCGCCAAAGAACATTTCCTGAAACGATAAAAATGAGCAAAATTGATTTTATACCCTTTTAAATCAACACGTTATATAATTACCAATCTCGTAACCTTCTTTCTATTCTGGGCTATATTTAAATTTGTAATCTATGGTAAACACAGCCCAATTAAGAGTTTTCTTAAGTCGAAGAGAAGCGTATGCTTATTTAAATCGAACACAGGAAGTGAATTTTCGAGTTTTTACCTTGCAGAAATCTATTTCTGCCATTCAATCGTCAATACCTGCCGGGTCAGGTTAAGTAGCGGACATCAAGTCCCACAGTCAATAAGGATATGAGAATGACTACCCAAACGATGATGCAAAAACTGAATGCCCAGATGAACCTGGAGTTTTATGCTTCAAATCTGCATCTGCATTTGAGCGCGTGGTGTTCCAGAAAAAGCCTCAACGGCACTGCCACCTTCTTTCGTACTCAGGCGCAAAGTAACGTCACGCACATGATGCGTGTCTTTAACTTTTTGAAAGCTGTCGGGGCAAACCCTACCGTCAAAGAGCTTGAAACGATTGAAGATAATTACACTTCTCTGGAAGAACTGTTCCAGAAAACGCTCGAAGAGTATGAGCAACGCTGTGCGAAGCTGAGCAAACTGGCTGATGAAGCCAAAGCGCAACGGGACATCATTACCCTCACGTTTTTACGCGATATGGACAGAGAGCAGCAGCAGGATGGCATGCTGCTGAAGACGCTCGCAGATGAAATCCGCAACGCGAAACGTGCGGGGATTTGTCTGGAGCAGACGGACCGCCATCTTCTCGACATAGCTACCGTGCAACACCACTAAGTCCCTTCACCCGCTCCCGTCAGGGGGTGGGTACCAACTCCCTGCTTTTGCTGACATTTAACAAATCAGATCTTGCTCCCAATGAATAACCACACATCGTGTAATGATTTGTTTAATTACATTCATTGACGAGGGAGCATCATGATCACCATTGAGTTTATTGTCATTATCCTCTGCCTGCTGATAGGCACCCGCTTCGGCGGGATGGGCCTGGGGCTGATAAGCGGTATCGGCCTGTTTATTTTAAGTTTTGTCTTTGGTCTGCAACCCGGTAAACCGCCCGTTGACGTGATGCTCACAATCCTCGCCGTCATCGGCTGTGCGGCCACGCTACAGACCGCCGGTGGCCTTAATGTAATGATGCAGTTTGCAGAGCGCCTGCTGCGTAAACATCCCCAACACATCACCCTTCTCGCACCGTTTACCACCTGGATGTTGACCTTCCTCTGCGGGACCGGTCACGTCGTCTACACCATGTTTCCCATTATCGCGGATATCGCCCTGAAAAAAGGCATTCGCCCGGAACGGCCGATGGCGGTGGCCTCGGTGGCCTCTCAGATGGCGATCACCGCCTCCCCCGTTTCCGTGGCCGTCGTTTCGCTGGTCTCGATTCTGGGTGCGCAGCACGGCATCGGTCACGCGTGGGGGATCCTCGAAATCCTCGCCGTTTCCGTACCGGCCTCACTGTCTGGCGTCGCCATTGCGGCACTGTGGAGCCTGCGCCGGGGGAAAAACCTCGCAGACGATACTGAATTTCAGGAAAAGCTGAAAGATCCGAAACAGCGGGAGTTTATCTATGGAGGAACGGAGACGTTGATGGATCAGCGTTTCCCGAAACAGGCCTACTGGTCAACGTGGATCTTCTTCGCCGGGATTGCCGTTGTGGTCCTGCTGGGTGCGCTGCCCGAGCTGCGTCCGGCGTTTGAGATCAAAGGCAAAATGACGGCCCTGTCGATGAACCTTGTCATTCAAATGATGATGCTGATCGCCGGGGCCATCATGCTGATGACCTGCAAGGTGAATGCGTCGGCCATTTCAAACGGGGCGGTATTTAAGGCGGGGATGGTCGCGATTTTCTCGGTGTTTGGCGTGGCGTGGATGAGCGATACCTTTTTTCAGGCGCATCTCGACGAGCTAAAAATGGCGCTGGAGGGGGTGGTGAAGAGTCATCCCTGGACGTATGCCATCGTGCTGTTCCTGGTATCAAAACTGGTCAACAGCCAGGCTGCGGCCTTGACCGCGGTCGCCCCGATGGGGTTGATGCTGGGCATCGATCCGAAAATGCTGGTGGCCTTCTTCCCGGCATCCTACGGCTACTTTGTGCTGCCGACCTATCCGAGCGATCTGGCCTGTATCGGATTCGATCGCTCCGGTACCACCCGCATCGGTAAATTCATCATCAACCACAGCTTTATTCTGCCGGGGCTGATTGGCGTCAGCTGTGCCTGCGTGGTGAGCTATCTGCTGGTGCAGACGTTCTTCTGATCCTTCTGCGGGCGACAGGCTTTGTCGCCCTTCGACGTAAAAGCAGAAAAGGGTTTCTAATTTTAAAACATCGGTTTATTTTAGTGTGACTCACCCTGCGGTGTGAAGCGGAGTTCAATCAGCGCAATCGCTTTCTGGATCGCGCGGAGCGTAACCGGGTCCGCCGCAGCAGGATGGTTGGTGAAATCGATGTTTTTCAGTTGGGTCGACATCTTTTCGCGTACCTCAACCGGCGCGATAACGTCAATCACATCAAGGATTTGTTTGATAACCAGCTGGCAGGCGACGACGTCAGATACCAGTTCCTGATCGGCGCTCAGGTTTTGTGACATAGGGTTCTCCTTATTCAAAGGCCGCCATAGTAGCAAAACAGACGCCCTTCCATCTCCCTCTCGTCGTCCGCAGACATAAAAAAACCTGCCGAAGCAGGTTTTTTTATCAGAACATCGCACCCGGTGGGACGTCTTTAAACGTTGTGCAGTAGTTTGCCCACATGCTTTTCAGGATTTTGCGCAGTTTCATTATGTTGCTCCAGTAACGTGTTATGCAGGTGTTATTGTCAATACGCTTATAATATGACCACCATCACAAAAATCAACCATTTTGTGACCTACATCACGGTTATTAAACCCTCAGTGCTGCTGGTTTGTTAAAAAAAGCCATGATAAATCCGCACGTTACAGGCTTATAAATTCCAGTAAATGTTTATAAAATTTTTTGAGCGGGCAGGAAGAGAATGAGTGAAAACGTATCCGGCAAAGAGAGCCGTGGATTATCGCCTGCGGCGCTGCTGGTGGCCGGTGCTTTCTTTATGGAATTTCTGGACGGGACGGTGATTGCCACCGCGCTGCCGGACATGGCAAAAAGCTTCGGCGTACAGGCCGTGGATCTGAATATCGGCATCAGCGCCTACCTGATCACCCTGGCCGTGCTGATCCCCGCCAGCGGCTGGATCGCCGACCGCTTCGGTGCGCGAAAAGTGTTTGCCCTCGCGCTGGCAATCTTCACGCTGGCCTCGGTATTTTGCGGCCTGTCCACCACGCTCGATCAGTTCGTCGCGATGCGCGTCCTTCAGGGCATGGGTGGCGCGCTGATGGTGCCCGTGGGTCGCCTGGCCGTGCTACGCACCACGCCAAAACATCAGCTCATCACGGCAATCGCCACCCTGACGTGGCCTGCGCTGGTCGCGCCGATCATCGGCCCGCCGCTGGGTGGGTTCATTACCAGCTATGCCGACTGGCGCTGGATCTTCTTTATTAACGTGCCGCTGGGGATAATCGCCATTTTGCTGGCACTGCGCATCATTCCAGACCTGCATGAAGATACGCGCCGACCGTTTGATTTACCGGGTTTTGTTGTCACCACCCTTGCCATGGTGAGCCTGGTTTATGCGATGGAGTTGATGGGCGCAGAGCCACTGCGGACAGGATTAACCGCCACGCTGTTTATCGTCGGTATCGTCGCGTTAAGTCTGGCACTGCGTCACTTTAAGCGGGCAACCTGGCCGATGATCAGACTCGATGCGATGCAGGTGCCGACGTTTCGCGTCACCCTGTACGGCGGATCGCTGTTTCGCGCCTCCATCAGCGCGGTTCCGTTCCTGTTACCGCTGATGTTCCAGGTCGGCTTTGGCATGGACGCGTTCCATTCGGGCCTGCTGGTGCTGGCGGTTTTCGTTGGCAATCTCACCATTAAACCGGCGACGACGCCGCTTATCCGCAGCCTGGGGTTTAAGCGGCTGTTGCTGATTAACGGTGCGTTGAATGTCCTGGCGTTGCTGGCCTGCGCGTTTCTGACGCCGCAGACGCCCGCGTGGCTCGTCATGCTGATCCTCTATCTGGGCGGCGTTTTCCGTTCGATTCAGTTTACAGCTATCAGTACGCTGGCTTTTGCGGATGTGCCATCGGTGCAGATGAGCTATGCCAATACTCTGTTTTCAACCGCAACGCAGCTTGCCGTGGGGCTTGGGATCACGCTCGGGGCGATTGGTATTCGTATCGGGGAAAAAGTCAGTGAGGCGATGGGGATTGCCGGCATGCCGGGAATGAGCTTCCGGCTGGCATTTGTGGCGATCGCACTAATCTGCCTGGTGGGAATGGTTGACACGCTGCGTCTGACCAAAGATGCAGGCAGCGCGGTCTCATCGAAAAAGTAACGCTATCTGCCGGGCAGGCAACGCACCGCCCGGCAAAACGGAATCAGCCAACAATACCGCGCACGAAGGCTTCGATCTCTTTGTCCTGGCAGTTCTCGAAGAAGCACTGCTGGAAGCGCTGGCCTGAGACGGCGGTTTTAACCAGCTCAGGATCGATTGCTCGCAGGGTATCCAGATAGTTTTCTTTCACCACCGCCGCTTTCACCTGGTTCAGGATCCCGGCGTTACGCACCTGCGGCTCTTTACGCTCTGGTGGATAACCTTCGCCATTGCGTCCGGTAAACGCTTTCTCAAAGATAAAGCGTACGTTCAGTTCTGCCCCCCAGCCGAAGCCCTTCGCAAAAGGCAGAGAAAGCGCGTTACCGTTGTTGATTTGCGCAAACAGGAAGGCATCCGCAGGATCGATGCAGTAACCGCAAATCACACCCGGATGGATGTTCAGGGACATCAACGCGCCCTGCCCGGTACCGCAGCCGGTGACAACAAAATCGACAGCTTTAGCGTTAAGCAGAATGCTCGCCATGATGCCCAGGTGAATATAAGTAAGATGATGATCGTTCTCATCACTCATACCGACGTTATAGACCGGGAAACCTTTCTCATCAGCAACGGCTTTCAGCTCATTAAGGATGATGGGATTTTTAGCGGCCTGGCTGTTTTCCATCATCAGTGCAATTTTCATCTTGTCTCTCCTGAATGCATGGCGGGCGATCCCGCTGTGGATACTTTTTCCACTTAACCTTACTATCAAACAAACACACTTTCAAATTAAGTGAAAACTTGTTTTAAAAAACAAAGATGCGCTCACAATTTCGCGCGGTGGCCCGGCTCGTTGCACAGTGAGAGGGCAGATCCTCCGGCTATTCCGGCCATTGCGTCACATCGCGTTGGTTACAATGGCGTATTTCCCGTCACGCAGAGTGAACCATGAAACGTGTAATCATAGCCGGAACGATCCTGTTGCTCGCCGGGTGCAGCATCAACCGTAAGGCAGAAATCAGCAGTACGGATGCCCCAAACGGAATTGTGCGCCTCGACTATGGCCAGGCCATGCTGCAAAACGCCTGGTCTGATGAGTATGTTAATAACGGTACGGCAACCAAAGCCTGTCAACATATGGGCTACGCCACCGCGTCAGCCTACGGGCAGCCAATTAAAACCTGCACCCTGATCAGCGGTTCACTCTGTCTGAACGAAAGTGTGACCATTCAGTATAAATGTCAGGGATATGCTGTTACCTCTTCCAGCCAGAATCCGTGGTATTAACCGCTACTGCCAGTCACGCTGGCAGTTTATTTAATAAGAACTAAAACAATTCTCATTAATAAATATAAATAGCGGCAATGCGTTTTATTCCCATTCGTATTTTTAATAAAGAAATATTTATTTTACTTTTTGCAAATAATTAAATAACAAATTATAGTGTCGCTCATCGTGAACCAGAATTAATAAACCGGAGCTGCACCATGTTAAAAACTGAAATGATCGACAAGCTCAATGCGCAAATGAACCTTGAGCTGTTTTCTTCCCTGCTTTATCAGCAGATGAGCGCCTGGTGCAGCTATCACAGCTTTGAAGGAGCGGCCGCCTTCCTGCGTCGTCATGCCCAGGAAGAGATGACGCACATGCAGCGTCTGTTTGATTACCTGACGGACACCGGCAGCCTGCCGCGTATTGATAACGTGGCATCCCCTTTTGCCGAATACGGCTCTCTTGATGAACTGTTCCGCGCCACCTATGAGCACGAACAGCTGATCACCCAGAAAATTAATGAACTGGCTCATGCCGCCATGACCAGCCAGGATTATCCAACCTTTAATTTCCTTCAGTGGTATGTGGCTGAACAGCACGAAGAAGAGAAGCTGTTTAAATCCGTACTGGATAAATTATCTCTGGCAGGTAAATCCGGGGAAGGTCTTTACTTCATTGATAAAGAGCTGTCGACGCTCGACACGCAGAATTAACAGAAAAGCGGTGCTGAGTTTTCAGCACCGTTTTATTTAATGACGGCAAATTTTACTTTCGTGAGTGGAAAATCCGTCTGCTGCCGGAATGAATTTTCCGCGCGCCGCCAGAAACGCCACCAGCTCCGCGGCCGTCATCTCTGAAGCTGAACAGGTATGGAAACGCGCCGCTTCGCCAAAGCGGGCATGTATCGCCTCAACCAGACTCTCCTCCGTATACCGCTCACCTGACTCAATCATCATATTCAGCACGTCGTGTCCGTGAATTGACATGGTTACCTCTCGTAAATAAAAAGCAGACTAAACGCTCCCTCCACGGCACGCTTTGCGCTGGCTCAGGTTACCCTTTTCTTTTTGTAAATTAATTTTTACATCCTATGTAACGGTGATTTGACGAGACGGGGCTTTTCCCTTACTCTGCGCCGCAGAATGAGTCGCGGTATGGAAGCGTTGTAGAGGAAAGCGTGAAGAACAGAACTCTGGGAAGTATTTTTATCGTTGCCGGAACGACAATTGGCGCAGGAATGTTGGCCATGCCGTTGGCTGCCGCTGGCGTCGGGTTTGGGGTTACCGTAGTGCTGCTGGGCGGTCTGTGGGCCCTGATGTGTTACACCGCGCTATTATTGCTGGAGGTTTATCAGCATGTCCCTGCCGATACTGGCTTAGGCTCCCTGGCTGCACGCTATCTTGGACGCTACGGGCAGTGGATCACCGGTTTCAGCATGATGTTCCTGATGTACGCCCTGACTGCCGCTTACATCAGCGGCGCCGGAGAGTTGATTGCGTCAAGTATCAATGACGGCTTCGGTGCGTCACTTTCACCGGAAACAGGCGCCATTGTCTTTACGCTGATTGGTGGCGGCGTGGTTTGTGCGGGCACATCGCTGGTCGATCTGTTTAACCGTTTTTTGTTCAGCGCCAAAATTCTTTTCCTTGTTGTGATGCTGGTGCTGCTGGCACCGCATGTTCACAAGATTAACCTGCTCTCCCTCCCGCTGGAGAAAGGTCTGGCGCTTTCGGCCATCCCGGTTATTTTCACCTCCTTCGGTTTTCACGGCAGCGTACCGAGCATCGTGAGCTATATGAACGGTGATATTCGCAAGCTACGCCGCGTCTTTGTTATCGGCAGCGCCATTCCGTTGATTGCTTACCTGTTCTGGCAGCTGGTAACCCTGGGCAGTATTGATTCCAATACTTTTATCGGCCTGATGGCAGAGCATTCTGGTCTGAATGGATTCCTGGTTGCCCTGCGTAACGTGGTGGCCTCTTCACACGTGGAGCTGGCGGTACATCTGTTTGCAGACCTGGCGCTGGCAACTTCCTTCCTCGGCGTGGCGCTTGGCCTGTTTGACTATATGGCGGATCTGTTCCAGCGGCGCAATACCGTTGCGGGACGCTTACAGACGGGGGCGATGACCTTCCTGCCGCCGCTGGCCTTCGCGCTCTTTTACCCGCGCGGGTTTGTGATGGCGCTGGGGTATGCCGGCGTGGCGTTATCGGTACTGGCCCTGCTGCTGCCTTCCCTGCTGGCGTGGAAGAGCCGCCAGCAACATCCGCAGCAGGGGTATCGCGTGGCGGGCGGTACGCCAATGCTGTGCGTGGTGTTTGGGTGCGGCGTGGCGATTATTCTGGTGCAGATTTTGATTGCAGCGGGGATGCTGCCGGAAGTGGGATAACTTATTTATACAGGTCCTGAGGTACTGTTCCGTTCACCTTAAGATCAACAGAATATAATTTTTTCACAGCATGTGAACGGGATAAGGGGGCCGCCGCGGCCCCCTTATCAATCCCCGCGGCCCCGCGGAAAATCGGTGCTTCGCACTGCGCTCACCTCCCGACCATCTGCCTGCGGTCGGCTCAACTCGACATCCTGTCTCGATTCGCCTCTGGCCGCCATCCATGGCGTCCAGCCCTTGTCATCTGGTCTCCGGTTCGCCGATTTTAGCGGGGACTCAACACCCGTGCCCAATTCAGGCCACAGTAATTAATGATTTAATGCAGGCAGCAGCTTTTAAACTTCTTCCCACTCCCGCACGGGCACGGGTCGTTACGCCCCACCTTCGACCCGTTCACGATCGGCTTTTTCGCTTCCGGCTGCTGCGGGTTAGCCACCCAGTAGTTATACAAGCGCAGCGCCGCAGGCTGAATGCTCTCGATGCTGGCCATATACTCCTCTTCGGTCAGCGCATCCAGCTTCTCGCTGTTCTCTTCCGTCCCGTGCAGGGCAATCACCGCCAGGTCCGCTTCCAGCGCTTCCGGCAGGGATGACCAGTCCGTCAGCGCCACGCCGCGCATGTAGCCATAGCACCACTCTTCCACCACGGTATAGCTCTGACCGTCAACGTCGTTATAGCCAAACAGCGGTTCAAACTGATCCGGGTATTCGCTCAAACGCTCGGCAATATCGTTCATGTGCTTAAAGCAGAGATCGATAAAACGGTTCATCTCACGATCGTTTTTCCAGCGAGGAATATATTTCTCACCACCCCAGACCGCCACCAGCCAGGTGTCGGGCTCCACCACAACGGGACCGGAAAGTACTGCGGTAAGCATGCCGTCCAGTTCGGACACGTCAATAACGGATGCATCGTCGTGACCGTAAGAGATTAATGTCTCTTCCAGCCACGCCATCTCGCTTTCATTTAATGGGCCTTCAGCCATTGCTGATACTCCTGATAAAAAAAACGATCCTGACATATATCGCCGCGCGTGCCTATCTGAAGTTTAGGTCTTTATTGCTGCAAAAACGTGCAAATCGTGACCGTTGCACAACTTATGGGCTTTGTTGTTAAGGAGATGTGATCTCCGCTGTAAATTCATATCATCCCGCAAAGGCGCATAAAACGGCGCTCTATACTCAACGTGTTGTGACCCGGTCAAGGGATTAACCATTCTGGCAACCTTTTTGCTTAATGTTCTGCGCGCTTCGCGGTGCGTGGGATCCTCGCCGTATTAAGCATGAGATTGCTTCTAAAGTGCATTTTGTTCTCGCTCTTGTTTTTGGATTTACGATGCCATCAGGCGTTCGGGTTTATACCTGGTGCAAAAACCTCTTTGCTAAGGAACATAATAATGTCGCTGAAATTTACCAAAACTCCCCTCTCCCTGGTGCTGGCCGGTTGTCTGGTGACGGCCTTTTCCGCGCAGGCCGATATCGTCATCGGCGTGGCCGGGCCGTTCACAGGCCCGAACGCAACCTACGGCGATCAATACTGGCATGGCGCTACGCAGGCGGCGGAAGACATTAACGCCGCCGGCGGGATCAACGGTGAGAAAATCAAACTGGTTCAGGGCGACGACGCCTGCGAGCCCAAACAGGCCGTCGCCGTTGCCAACCGCTTAGTCGATCAGGATAAGGTGAAAGCGGTCGTCGGCCACTTCTGCTCTTCGTCGACCATGCCCGCCTCCGAGGTCTATAGCGATGCCGGGATCCTCTCCATCACTCCCGGCTCAACGAACCCACTGATTACCGAACGTGGCATGAGCGACATATTTCGCATGTGCGGACGTGACGACCAGCAGGGCCAGGTCGCCAGCGATTTTATTCTTGATAAGCTGAAAGCCAAACGGGTGGTCATCATCCACGATAAAGACACCTACGGTCAGGGGCTGGCGGATGCCACTAAAGCGGCGCTTGCGAAACGCGGCGTTAAGGAGGTGATGTACGAAGGGTTGTCCCGCGGGGAGAAAGACTTTAACGCGCTGGTGACCAAAATCGGCGCACAAAAACCGGACGTGGTGTTCTTCGGGGGCTGTCACCCGGAAGCGGGCCCGCTGGTTCGCCAGATGCGTGAACAGGGCGTGCAGGCGAAGTTCTTCTCGGGAGACTGTATCGTCAATGAAGAGATGGTCACCGCCGCCGGTGGGGCACAGTACACCAACGGTATTTACATGACCTTCGGTAAAGATCCGCGCCTGATCCCGGACGGAAAAGCCGTCATCGAGAAATTCCGCACCGGTAAATTTGAACCTGAAGGGTACACCCTCTACGCCTACGCGTCTGTGCAGGCTATCGCGGCGGCATTCAAGGCCACGAAAGGGACGGATTCCGCAAAAGCCAGCGAGTGGCTGAAGGCCAACCCTGTCGACACGGTGATGGGTAAAAAAGCCTGGGACAGCAAAGGTGACCTCAAAGTCTCTGACTACGTGGTCTACCAGTGGGATGACAAAGGCAAATATAAAGAAGTGCCATAACGGGACGGAATCTGCTCAGCGCCGGCAGGTCTGACTGTCGGCGTAACCCTTATTCAGGTGCGCGACCATGAGTACATTCTTTCTGCAACAATTAATTAATGGCTTAACGCTGGGGTCGGTCTACGGTCTTATCGCCATCGGCTACACCATGGTGTACGGCATCATCGGTATGATCAATTTCGCCCACGGCGAAGTGTATATGATCTCCGCCTATCTCTCGGCCATTGGCCTGGCCCTGCTGGCGTTTTTTGGACTCCACTCCTTTCCGCTGCTGATCCTGGGAACGCTGGTTTTCACCATCGTGGTCACTGGCGTTTATGGCTGGACGATTGAGCGCATCGCCTATAAGCCGCTACGCAACTCGACGCGTCTGGCGCCGCTGATTTCGGCCATCGGGATGTCGTTGATACTGCAAAACTACGTCCAGCTCAGCCAGGGCCCGCGCCAGCAGGGCGTGCCCACCATGCTTGATGGCGTGCTGCGTTTTCACCTTGGCGAAGGGTTTGTCCAGATAACCTATACCAAAGTCTTTATCCTCATCGCCTCGTTCGCGGGCATGCTGGTGCTGACCTGGATTATCAACCGTACCCGCTTAGGACGCATGTGCCGTGCGGTACAGCAGGATCGTAAGATGGCCTCCATCCTGGGTATCAACACCGACAGAATAATTTCGCTGGTGTTTGTTATCGGCGCAGCCATGGCCGGGCTGGCGGGCGTGCTGATCACCATGAATTACGGCACCTTTGATTTTTACGTCGGGTTTGTTATCGGCATCAAGGCCTTTACGGCGGCGGTGCTGGGCGGCATCGGCTCTTTGCCCGGTGCGATGCTTGGCGGGCTGATTCTGGGCGTCGCAGAAGCGCAATTCTCCGGGATGGTGAACTCGGATTATAAAGACGTGTTCTCGTTTGGATTGCTGGTCTTAATTCTGATCTTCCGTCCTCAGGGGCTGCTGGGCCGCCCTGTCGTGGCTAAAGTGTAAGGAACAACGCGATGACCTCTGACGGTTTTTCCCTGAAGCGCTGCATTCTGGACGCAATTTTTTCCGGAATGATCGCCCTGATTATTTTCGGCCCGATTGCGGGTGTGATACTGGATGGTTACAGCTTTACCTTTGGCGGCCAGCGGCTGGCGTGGATTGTTGGCACGGTGATGGTGGGACGTTTTTTGCTGAGCGCCTTTTCAGCTACGGCGGCCGGAAGACGTTTACAGACGCGGTTTGAATCCGACAATGCGGGCGTGTATGTCCGGCCGCCGGCGTATAAAAGCCGCATGCGCTGGATCATTCCGCTGATTGTCACGCTGGCGATCTGCTTCCCGTTTGTAGCAACGAAATACCTTCTGACGGTTGCCATTCTCGGACTGATCTACGTCCTGCTCGGTCTTGGGCTGAACATTGTTGTTGGCCTGGCAGGGCTGCTGGATCTGGGTTATGTCGCCTTCTATGCCATCGGCGCTTACGGGCTGGCGCTCGGGTATCAGTATCTGGGGCTTGGGTTCTGGAGCATGCTGCCGCTGGCGGCGCTAATGGCCGCGGGCGCAGGCGCCCTGCTTGGCTTTCCGGTGTTGCGCATGCACGGGGATTATCTCGCCATCGTCACGCTCGGGTTTGGCGAGATCATCCGCCTGGTGCTGAACAACTGGCTTACCTTCACCGGAGGGCCTAACGGCGTTTCAGCCCCTGCCCCAACCTTTTTTGGCCTTGAGTTTGGCCGACGCGCCAAAGAAGGCGGCGTCCCCTTCCACGAGTTCTTCGGCCTGACCTATAACCCCAACATGAAGTTTATTTTCATCTATGCGGTACTTTTCCTGGTAGTCATGCTGGTGCTCTACATTAAACACCGGCTGACCCGAATGCCCATTGGACGGGCGTGGGAAGCGCTCCGTGAGGATGAGATTGCCTGCCGTTCCATGGGGCTGAATCACGTTCTGGTCAAACTCTCGGCCTTCACCCTGGGCGCATCGACGGCAGGTATCGCCGGGGTGTTTTTTGCCACCTACCAGGGGTTTGTTAACCCGACCTCTTTCACCTTTTTTGAATCCGCCCTGATCCTCGCCATTGTGGTCCTGGGCGGGATGGGCTCCACCGTCGGCGTCGTACTGGCCGCCTTTGTGCTGACCGTCACGCCGGAACTGCTGCGCAGCTTTGCGGAATACCGGGTGCTGCTGTTTGGCATGCTGATGGTGGTGATGATGATCTGGCGTCCTCGCGGTCTGATCCGCATCAACCGCAGCGGATTTACCGTGCGTAAAGGAGTGGCGCCATGAACGCAACGATTTTACGTGTAGAACATCTGATGATGCACTTCGGCGGGATCAAGGCCTTAAACGACGTCAATCTTGAGGTGCAGCGCGGCTCCATTACCGCACTGATTGGGCCTAACGGCGCAGGAAAAACGACCGTCTTTAACTGCCTGACCGGTTTCTACCGGGCCTCCGGCGGCAACATTCTGTTCAATGCACGAAATAAAACCACCAATGTCATTCAGGTGCTCGGCCAGAAATTCCAGCCGGGCGACTGGCTCAACCCGGCGCAGCTTGGTCAACGCCTGTTCTATAAGATGTTTGGCGGCACGCATCTGGTGAACCGCGCGGGTCTTGCGCGCACGTTTCAGAACATTCGCCTGTTCCGCGAGATGTCCGTTGTGGAAAACCTGCTGGTGGCACAGCACATGCGCGTCAACCGCAATCTGCTGGCGGGTGTGCTGAATACCCCTGCGTATCGTCGGGCAGAAAACGATGCGCTGGACCGGGCGTTTTACTGGCTGGAGGTGGTGGATCTGGTGGATTGCGCGAACCGTCTGGCCGGGGAAATGTCCTATGGTCAGCAACGACGCCTCGAAATCGCCCGCGCCATGTGTACCGGCCCGGAGATGATTTGTCTCGATGAACCTGCTGCCGGCCTGAACCCGGTGGAGACGCACAAGCTGAGTGAGATCATCCGGTTCCTGCGCGACCACCATGACATCACGGTTTTGCTGATCGAGCATGATATGGGGATGGTGATGGGCATTTCAGATGACATCATTGTGCTCGATCATGGCGATGTAATTGCCAGAGGTAAATCGGCTGAGATTCAGCACAATGAAAAAGTGATTGCCGCGTATCTGGGCACCGACGAAAGCGAGGTAAATCTGTGAGCGAACCGATGCTTCAGTTTCAGGATGTGGATGTTTTCTACGGGGTGATCCAGGCGTTGAAGCAGGTTTCGCTTGAGGTTAACAAAGGGGAAACCGTTGCCCTGATTGGCGCTAACGGCGCGGGGAAGTCAACATTACTGATGTCTGTCTTTGGTCAGCCCCGGATCCGCAACGGGCAGATCCTCTTCTGCGGCGAGGATATCAGCCAGAAATCTACCCACTATGTTGCCACCGGCGGCATCGCGCAGGCACCTGAGGGACGACGCATTTTCCCGGATATGTCTGTAGAAGAGAACCTGCTGATGGGGACAATCCCCGTCGGCAATCAGCATGCAGCGGAAGATATGCAAAGCATGTTCGACCTCTTCCCTCGCCTCAAAGAGCGACGTAACCAGCGGGCGATGACGCTTTCAGGCGGTGAACAGCAAATGCTGGCTATCGCCCGCGCGCTGATGAGCCGTCCTAAACTTCTGCTGCTGGATGAACCCAGCCTCGGCCTCGCGCCAATTGTGGTTAAACAGATCTTCCAGACGCTGCGCGAACTGGCCCGTAACGGAATGACGATTTTTCTGGTCGAGCAGAATGCGCACCACGCGCTGAAGTTGTCCGACCGCGGCTATGTGATGGTTAACGGCCAGATTCGGTTAAGCGGCAGCGGCGAGGCGTTGCTGAAGGATCCGGAGGTGAGGAAGGCGTACCTGGGTGGAGTGTGAAACGAAAAGGCTATAGTGAGAAAAACTCACAGTGATTGCCATTATTAATCGTTTTTCTGATGCGACCGCATTCAAATATCATCTTCACGACCCGCCTTTGCGCGGGTCGATAAAACGTTCAGCCGCAAACTGAATAATAATGATAAGAGGATCCGGGGCAAATATGACACTTGATGCGTTATATCAGTTATTGAAAACTGTATTACCACCTGACACCGATTCAGCCGATGATTTACAGGATTTTATGGCCATGCTTATGGCGACGAAACATCACTCTGAGGCTCTGTCACCGTTTGCGCAGCGCGTATACATGCTATCCGTTGCCCATCGCGACCCTAAGCAAGCGGCTGCGCTGATTTCAGCCTGTCATCCTGAAGCAGGAAAGCCCCTTCCGCTGCTCGACTTCTCCGGCTGGCCGGACGTGCGTTACGCCACTTCAGGTGAATTACAGACGCCCGAGTCTGAGGACTATTTTCACAAGATTTCGTCTGCCGCCACGCTATTACGCGCGGCAATCATTGACGCTGAGCAACAGAAAAACACGCCAGCATTTTATATTCTGGATAAGGTACTCAGCCTGAACAGCGCTTTGCCAGAACGTTATAAAAAGATGGCAAACATATCTTATTCATAACGGTATTAATAAACCCGACTGTCATCGTATTCCAGATAATCGATATCCAGCGCCGGAACGACCGGGGTATGGTTTTGCAGCCAGGCCAGAAGATGCTGAATGCTCTCTCTTTTGAGTGAATTTTTTGGCCAGACGAGGTAGTAGCCATCCCCCGTCGCAATAGCTTCCCTGAACGGCAGGCCCAGCAGGCCACTTTTCAGGGCATCAAGCGTGAGATGCAGGTCGGCGATAGCGATGCCGTGCCCGTTCATCGCGGCAATACTTCCCTGTTCAAGGGTATCGAACACCATACCGCTGCTCATATCGAGCCCCGGGAACAATCCTGTTCTTCGCAGCCAGCGCCGCCAGTCACGTCTGTCCGGTGAAGGATGGATCAAATCGCATTGCGGAAGCCGTTGCCGGGCCGGTTCGATAAGTGATGGAGTACAAACCGGGATAAGCCATTCATGAAAAAGCAGCTGACTTTCCGTTGTGTCACCAAAACGGCCATTACCAAGAAGGATGGCGCAGTCGTAGGGCTCAAGATTGAAATCAACGGTATCAATGTCCATCCAGACGCTGGCAATCTCAACCTGTGGTTTTGCATGGTTGTTGCGAAAAGATCGCAGCACGTCGAGAAGCCATCTCATGGTCAGGGTGCTGGGTGCTTTTAACCGCAGCAGATGGTTTTCACTGCGAAATGCCCGGCAGGCCCATTCAATGCTCGTGAAGCTCTCGTTCAGCTGTCCGGCAAGCACTCGCCCGGCTTCAGTGACCTCCACGCGAGGACCTTGCCTTTTGAAAAGCTCGCAGTCGAACCACAGTTCAAGGGTACGAACATGTCTGCTGACCGCACCCGGCGTAATATTGAGCGTTTCAGCGGCTTTACTGAAGGAGTTCAACCGCGCAGCAACTTCAAACGCACGCAGTGCATACAATGGCGGTAAAGACATAACGTCCCTTAAATGAAAATTTCATTATGCTAAAACTTGTTCCGGGGCAACGCCAGCAAGTAAATTATGGAGAAAAACAATGATCCCCAATATACCGAGTCATATCGATATGGGTCAAAATCGATATGCAAAAAGCTGCGGACAAACTCGTAGCCATTAGCAAAGATGTTTATCTGAACGGCTGCAACAGCGATTACAAACACCATATATGCGATAAATAGCGGGTATTTATGCAGCCTGTTAACTTTTAGTTTCCCGAGATAAAGCAAGAAAAAAATTGCAACAGATACAACAAAATAGACGATGGCAGGCCAAACGGGTGGATGAAGCGAAAATTCTAATTCTTGCGACATAATCAGTTCTCTTTAGCTATCTGGTACATCTGCCATCCCGTAATGCTCCCAGTGGTCAAATCCAGCGCCATTGCGGTTTTAGATGCCTCTTGCCAACCGTAGTTCATATCCTGTACGTTCGAGAGCTTGTCGCCGGAGAACAATGTTTTGATCATTTGTTGATACCCTTGCCCAGCCCATTTGCAAGCTCTTCCACTTTTTCTAAGGAAAATCCAAATGAAGTTATCTGCGAAGCTGCCGCAGGGCAATCGATGAAACGGAGATATAAGAATTTACGCGATAAGGAAACGCCCTCAACGCATAATGATCGAAAAATTATGGTTGTGCATGGGTCAGGCACGAAAAATAAGATTTGTTGTCAGGAAGGGGGAATTGCAGGCACAAAAAAACCACCTTTCGGTGGTTTCACGACACTGCTTATTGCTTTGATTATTCTGTTTTTTCCCATGGTAGCCGGAGTGGGACTTGAACCCACACAGCGCGAACGCCGAGGGATTTTAAATCACGCGTGTTATCTATAATTATCAGATACATACGTTAATTTTTCGCCATTAATTCATAATTTTAAGATCAAGTGAATCAAAAGCTTACGGTTAACTAAAAATCATAATGGCGAAACTTTTTTGATCCGTTCACTGACAAAGGAGTGTTGTGGAGCGGAGGTTAAAATTCTATCGTACCGACCAAAACCACACAAAAAACCAGCCGCTTATGGCTGGTTATTCATCA
The DNA here is from genome assembly GCF_004136695.1 of Enterobacter cloacae complex sp. 677-3DZ2D5B. NCBI lineage: Bacteria > Pseudomonadati > Pseudomonadota > Gammaproteobacteria > Enterobacterales > Enterobacteriaceae > Enterobacter > Enterobacter cloacae complex sp. 677-3DZ2D5B. The sequence continues at coordinate 371,416 of NZ_QFLS01000009.1, forward strand.
GTGAAGCATGGGGAACTTTATCTATATTGCAGGGCAATCATCATCTAATGCACGATTGATGAAGAACGTCACTCTGCCCAACACTTCCACCTCTTCCAGAGCGGTTCCTTCTATTGCCTCGCCATCATCCGTGATCAATGACTTACCCATCAGTTTTGCAAACTGCGTGTGGCCGTCGCACAAAATTAACAATACATCTCCTAGCCTTTTTTTCGTGGCTGGCTCAATGACTGCAAACCCAACATCTGTTTCAAGCACCCTGCTTTCGGCCCCTATGTTGCACAGAACGGATGGAGAAAGTTGGCGTTCGACGTAATCGGTAGCAGGTGATGCAAATCCCATCAGAGGACCCTCCCCATGTTTCTCAGGATCCAGTACCGGTTATCACTACCGTCTGTCGTCTTGTCAGCGAAGCCTGGCTGATTGCGCTCTATCCATGCATTGGCGTCGGCTCGGGTGAAGTGCCAGTTAAAACCACGCAACTTTTCTATAAAGCTGTCTGTTCTCAGGTAGCGGTAGCCCTTTGGGTTAAGCTCTATGGCCGCAATAAAGGCGGCCTGAATATCTGAAATTCGGGGCATAATTTGCACTCCCTTTATTACTGTGTTTATATACAGTAGTTTCAGATGGAATGCAGATCAATTTGGGTTCGCCTATTAATTTTTAAGGCTGAATGTCCCCAGGCTGCTCTGTCAGTTCAAGAGAAGCTTCGGAAGCTCTTGTTTTCCAGATGCTATCCTCTGGCATATCGAGGCGAACGTCGATCCAGCTATTGGCAGGAACATCTATAGGAGCCCCTTTCGTTTTAACAATTTCGCCTTCTTCGCTGAGTATGTATTTCCGCTTAAAAAGCCGAATCGTCAGCCCACCGCTTTCTGTTTGCTCAGCTTCAACGACACCCAGTTCTCCCATTCCACCTGGGTCCATTGGCGGCAGCAGCTGCCAGCCTTCTGATGCCAGGCCTGCCGAACCAGTCAGCAAATAGATACCTACATCTAGCCGGGAAATTTTGATTCCCTCCGCCTCAGCATTAGCCGTACCGCATCCGCACCAGATAAAATCATTTTCATCAATATCTGTGCGCTGATTCTCGTTCTGAGATTTCACGATTCTGGCCACCGGCGAAGCTGCTTTCAGCGTGCCATCGGAGGCTTTAGTGGTATTTTCAGAAGTGTAAACAACTGAGCCTGGCTTCACGGACAGCATTGTTGAGAATGCATCGGTGCCATTATTTCTTCCTGCGATTTGGTAAGAGACGGCACCACCAATGCCTGCAACACCTGCCCTGAAGCGAGGAGTACCGTTAACCATCACTGTATGAGCCCATACACTACCAACAGTTGAAAGTCCTTCAACGGTGAAAGCGTAAGGGTTACCGGCAATACCGGCGATATTCAGGGCATTTGTTAACGTACCACCGCTAAGACTAAGAGCACCAAGTGCTGTTAGTGCGTCATTAGCTGTTTTCGCTCCCGTACCGCCCTGATCGATGCTGAGAGCAGTTGTTAATCCGCTCAGGCTGGTAATGTCTTTGTTTGCACCTTTCTTCGCCAGCGATTTTTGACCCGGTACGGTAACGGCAGTGCCATTGATAGTTATGGTGACATCAGATGTCCCGTTCATTACATCAGCGAACCCGCTCATGTAGCGCTGGTACATCGTGAAGGTTTCAGCGATATCCTGCGCCAGACCATCCACGCTCAGACTGTCACTCAGAAGAATGGCAAATCGGGTTCCGGCGGGAACTGCTGGGTTAGCCGCTGGCGTTACGGTGAGACTTGTTGCGCTGCCAATGGTGGTAATCTGAAATACCTGCACAGGGCTTGTCATTGCAATAACGGTACAGCCGTTACGAATAAGAGAACCAGCAGCAGTGAAGTTTGTGCCGGTACCTGTAAGGGTGTTTCCGCTGATGGCTATAGTGCCAGTAGTATAAATCATGTTTTCTCCAGGCAATAAAAAACCCCGCCGGAGCGAGGTTGATTAAAAAAGGTCTTATCTTGTGCTCTCCCAATAGGGCTGGAGGCCGTTAAGTTGAAGACCACGCACCAGATCCACGAGTAACGATCATGGTTGGTGAATAAATTGAAAAACCAGTCATGCCATTAATTGACACAGTGATGGTGGCTGTAACGGTTCTGGCTGTAACTCCGGCATGTGTGTGTTTTATCGGCACATATGTTACGGCAGATGTCCCCGCATCAGCACCGCTTACTCTGTACCGCCTTGAATTTCCGGCAATATCTATTGTGAAGTCGACCCACCCTGAAGAGTTGCTTCCCAGAACCTTTGCAACAAAGTCAACACTGATAGACTTAGACCTTGCTGCTGTTGTGCTATCGGTGAATGTGATCGTTCTGGTCACGTTCTTAACCCCTGGGTCTGTATCAGCTGCCACATACATATTAGCTACGTCACCAACAAAGCTCTCTGCTTCCACAGCCCCCTTAAATGAACCACTAGTTGCTGTTATCTTCCCAGTAAACTCTCCGTTCGTGGCGTAAACAGTACCTCGAACGGTTACGTTATTGAAAACAGCATAACCCGACTTGTTGATGTGCCAGCCAACGTTCCCGGTGCCGTCCCAGGTTGTCGACTGGATGTAGCTGCCGATTTTGGTATTGTCGATAGTCCCTTCACCGATCACAGTATTCCGGATAAAGGTTTGTCCATTCTGGATAACGAACGGAAGTGTGACCTGTGCTCCGGCCTGGTGAGTGACGGCGAAGCGGTCAGCCAGGAAGATAACCTGCGACTGCATGCCGGAGGGCGTATTCTCAACGCCGATCCCCATCCCTGCCGCGTAAAGCTGACCATTGCTGGATAACCCGACCTTAATGCTGTACATCGCCTTCAGGTCGCCGTTGACGTTCGCAATGGCCTGCGCGTTGGTGGTGATCGCTGAAGTGTGCCCGTTGATGGTCGCCGTGATGCCGTTTATCTGCGTGGCGGTGGCCTGCTGATAATCGGAGAACGTCTGGTTCAGGCTGTTGATGGATGCCTTGTTGCCGTTCACGTCAGTCTGCAAACTTAGCAGCGAACGCGCCGTTGCCTCCCTGTCGCTTGCCATGACGTTATCAATACGATCGATGCCGGCCTTGCTGTCACCGTACTGCGCGCTGAGTCTCACCCGCTGATCAACCTGCGCCAGCGTACTCGTTATTAGCGCGATAGCGTTATTCTGGATGCCGCCGCTGGCAGTATCGGTTCTTGCTCCCAGCTCCTCCAGACGGGATGCCATTGATGAAGTCGTGTCGGTGACAACCTGTCGCAACGTGGTGATATCAGCAGTGTTTTGTGAGCTGGCTTGTTCAGCTGCATCTGCCTTACCTGATGCAGCGTCAGCTTTACTCGAAGCCGAATCAGCTTTATCAGAAATGACCTGAGTACTCGCAGTGAGCTGATCAACAGCAGTAGCCCTTGCCTGAGCTTCATCTGACAGAGCATGCCTTACCTCGGTAATTCCCGCTTTGTTCTGCGCTGTTTTTGCCTCAAGACGGATAACATCCGTTACGCGTGCCTCCGTCTCAGTAGCGATCACCTCCCGGAGCTGTTCGAAAGTCGCAGAGTTAGCGCCTTGTTGGGCTGTCTGGCGCACGACAACATCGGCAATAGCCAGCGCGTTTCCGATGATTGCTTCAGCGGTCTGCTTGTTCGAGCCAACCGCAGCAGCAAGGCCGTCTGCGTTCTCTTTGATTGCATCAGCCAGTTCTGCCAGTTTTCCGCTGCTGTCCACCGCGTTCTCGATCAAGTCTTTGAACGTATCGGAGCCTTTCATGTCCTCCAGGATTGCATCGGTGATATCGGATACATCAATGCTGGCCTGACCGCGCACAAAGTCTGTATACCCTGATTCGTTTCCGCTTCGGTCAACCAGCTGCGCGCGGTACCAGAAAATTTGCCCAGCCTTAAGGCCCATCTGCTGATATTTGCGCTGCGGGTAAGGCACATCGGCCAGCAGCATCGCATCGTCTTCCGTCCCGGTCGGGCTGTACTGAATTTCCGTCTTCAGCGTGTCGTCGGTATTCGCCGGGAATCCCCATCTCAGCTCGATACCGAATACCACATTATCGGAAGCGATAAAGCCGACCGGTTTCGGCGGATTGCCCACTTTACCCGTCAGCGTTTTCTCTTCCGAATATCCCCATCCGGAAGAAATTTCTGCGGCATTGATGGCGCGTACACGTACCAGATAGCGTCCGGCATAAATCCCAGGAACGTCGAAGGACGTGGTGGAGCTGCGCGGCACGTTAACCCAGTTTCCGTCGTTGCGGCGCCATTGCGCTTCATAGGCGATAGCGTTCTGCGCCTGGTCCCAGCTCACGCGCATCGTTTCGACGCTGATATTTTGCTGCACCACCGAAAACGAGCTGATCACGATGTTCGCAGGCGGCGACTGGTTGCCCGGCGGGATCACGCTCACCGGCCGCTGGTCAATGATGGCTCCGGTATCGATTCGGGCATATTTATCCGGATCGTGCCATGCACCGGTAATGGTGAAAGTGCCATCATCGTTATCAGCGACACTCACAACACGATACTGCTGCGCGTAGAGTTCGTTTGACTCAACCACCCAGACAGCTTCGGCCTGAGGCGTCTCACTGTACGCGGTGGTGACTGTGACCGATTCACCGTTAACCGCCTGAATGGTCCTGCTCTGTGACGCTCCGGAGGGAAGGTTGAGGATAAGACGATCACCTGCTGCTGCATCAGCTACACGGTCAAGTTTGATAACTCGACCGTTAACAGCGCTGATGCGACCGCCCATAACCTTTCCGGAAAGCAGCTCGTCTGCCACAGCGATGATATAGCCTGGCTGCGGTATGTTTCCGTCCAGCCCGACATCAAACGAAACAACGCGATCCTTGTTGTTGGTGAGAATACCCCAGCGCCCCTTTCGGTTCGCTTCTGACTGCCTGGTACAACCGATGGCTGTCATTTCCAGCTGATTGAAGCCGTACCGCGCCACCAGCGCCTGCTCGAATACAGGTTCCATCGCGTCAGCGTAGGCGTTACCGGGATCGGACCATGAAACCAGCGCTGTAGTGTAGCGGGTTTTCGTGGTGCTGCTTGAATAGGTGAAGCGACCGCCAACAACGTTAGCGCGCGTGTAGCTGTAATCCACATCGCGCGGCATGTCTGCCAGGGCAACAATCTGATCGCCGCCCCAGTAGGTCATGCCACGGAAAATAGCAGCAAAATCACGCAGGACTGTGTAAGCATCATTCCGGTCCTGAATGTACACATTGCAGATATACCGTGGTTCGGTTCCATTACCTCCTTTACCGTCTGGTACCATTTGATCGCAATACTGGGCGACCTGATAAAGTATCCACTTATCGATGTTTGCGGCAGTCAAACGGTGACCGAGGCCGAACCGTTCAGAAACAACCAGATCGTAAAAAATCCACGCAGGGTTATCCGTCCATGCCCACTTAAAAGCCCCGGTCCATGTACCACTGTATGATCGGGTTTCAGGGTCGTAAGTATCAGGAACGCGAATAACGCGGCCACGTGGTTCACAGGAGATCTGAGGGATAGAGCCATTAAACTGGCTGGAGTCGAATTCGATGTACAGCAGCGCGGTGTTCGGGTATCGCAATTTCGCATCAATCACCTCAGTGAAGCTCTGTAGCGTCATCGTGTCGCCGATCTTCGCACTGTTGGCGTCAGCGGTAATTTTGCGCAGTCTGATTGTCCAGGTACTGCCAGCCTGAGGTAAATCAATACGGTGGCTACGCTCGTAACCTGAGGTCGTTTTCCCGGTCACGCTGGTATTAAGGACTGTCTGCCATGTCCCGCCGTCCATCTGCAAGTCAATCGCATAATTAACCGAGTAACCAACCAGATCGCCATCGTCCTCCTGCTTGAAAAGCGAAGGCCATTTCAGGCGTAAACGAACCGCCGAAAGCTGTGTATTGGTGAAGGTTCGTGTCCACGCTGTAGCGCTCGTTACCTCGGTTCCCACGCTGATTTCGTTTTCGGTACCGGGGATGCCCTGAATGTACTTCTGGGCCTGAGTACCCGAGCGAAATTCCCATGTAACGCCGCTGAAGTTTTGGGAGCCGTCGGCGTTCTCCAGCGCCGTTCCGTCCAGGTAGATATCCTTCCCGGTGAGCTGTCCAGCAAACTCCCCTTCCCCAAGCGCAACGAGGATCTTTGCCTTCGCTACAGATTGCAGATCATCAGGCTGTTCGGTAGGAGTTCGGGAACTGGAGCTTCCCCCTTTTCGTCCGGTAATTTTATTCACCATATCGCGCCCATAAAAAAAGCCACCCGAAGGTGGCTTGTAAAAAGGTTTGTTAACTACTGCTGATCTTCGACATAAATTCCGGCAGAAATAATTGCCCCGCCGATTCTCCGGCGGCCGTACAGGAGCGGAACCGGGTAACCCTGCGCGGCGGTGTTTGTCACCCCGCCGAACGCATACGATGCACGGTTATCTGCGCTTTGTTTGCTGGCCAGGCCCCCGGGTTGAGGCGAAAGCATCTGAACAACTCCACCAGCGATCATAGCTGCACCAAACTTCGCGGCTCCGTAACCAACAGCAGATAGTGTTCCACCAGAAAGCATTCCAACTGCAATCCCCGCAACGACAAGAACAGCTCCAAGAATTGTCTGTAAAACTCCAGCTTTTTTACTTCCGATCACTACAGGGACAATTCGAATAACTTCACCTGTTACCGGAAAACCAAAATCATCTTTACCGATATTTTTTTTATCTTTAAAGACGGCGTAGGTCAGGCCCCTTGCTTTGCTGGTTATCAAAAATTTCTCCAGCCCGTCTATTGTTTTTGTAAGTGAGTTGATCGCTTCTGCGGTTGTTCTTATTAGACGATGGTGAACCTTCCCGTAGGTTTTACCCAAAACACCGCCGAGCTCAATTCTGGTCATAACCTCTGACATTTTCATTCTCCATAAAAAAAGCCACCCGAAGGTGGCTTAGATTATTTTAGGGTTTTCAAAGACATGATCTGGCGGCCGTAGCCCAGTGGTCGTTCCATCCTTTCGCGACGGCATAAACCTTTATATCGCTTCCGCCTGTCGCTGATTTATCGATATTCACCAGTGAAAGAGCACCGAATATATCGTCTGATGCTGTGATTTTGTATCCTGATTCAGTGGGTATGCTTGAGCTTGAAGATCGTAGCTCCACCCATTTAGGAGCAAGGCAACGATTAACCTCATCAACAGTTTTTGTTGAATGCTCTGATAGGATAGGTTTTTGTTCTTCTAGTGATGAAACAGAACATCCCATCAGCAGGAAGATAAAAATTGGGAGGATAATCTTTTTCATGGCACATCAGTCCCTTTGACAGATTGACTCATAGGAATCAATTTTCTTCTGGTCTTGATCATTAATAATGATGATTGGTCCATGATTATTGACCTTTCCATCTTTGACCTCAATCCGCACATAATATGGTTTTTTACCCGTATATGCGCCGTATGAATTTTTAGCATTCACATAACCGCAAACATATCCAGAATTTTCACCAAAATCACGGAAAAATGATTCAAACTTGGCACTGTCCGGATCTTTAAGGGTGTCTTTGACCAAGGTCTCCCCCATGTCAATAAAATCCTTTTCAGAAGGTGTGCAACCAACAATAATCAGGCTACATGCTAATATCGAAAGAAATTTCCTCATATCCCTAACCCCTTTTTTCGTTTTGCAAAAGGTTAGCACAGAGATTTGTAACGGAGAATCTTCATCGTTCGTTCCTGCCAGTATCCACCATACGGCACGCGCTGACTCAGGTGACCGTACAGGTGGTGCAGCAGCATATTGCCCTCCAGCAGGATACCCGCGTGGTTCCACTTACCAGCCTGTACCTGCATGATCACCATATCGCCAGGTTTCGGCGGCCCGTCGAATTCACGGAACCCGCACTCGTACCAGCAATCCTGATAGAAGTTGTCCGGGTAGTCGTTTTCCCACCAGGGATAATCAACCCGGTAATCGTGAAGTTCGATACCATGCGTATGCCGGAAATAGCTCATTACCAGCCCCCAGCAGTCGAAGTGCCCCAGCACAAACGGACGCTCCAGCAGTGGCAACTCTCCACGCGGCTGAATGGTGCGTAAATCCCCCTCGGGCCAGCTCACGATATGCCAGGGTAAAAGCGTTGCGTCGCATTGCGCTTTATCCAGTTCGCTCGGCTGCGTAGTGGCGTCAGGGTGGCTGTGAACGATGGCGATCACCGTACCCCAGTCCTCAGCGGCTGCGTAATCTTCGGGGCAAAGGACAAAATTGTCCTCCGGCGACGCGGCAAGATTCCGGCAAGGAAAATAACGTTCAACGCGGCTTTTCTGCGCCACCACACCACAGCACTCACGAGGATATTCAGCGGCGGCATGCGCCATAATCGCATCAATGGTTTTCTGACGCATATCAGCTCCTGATCAGCGACGTACCCGGGAACCCACCAAACGAGAGTTCGTTGTTTTCACCGAACCGAAGTTTGCAGGCCGTCAGCGTTCCGTTGCATTCATCCAGTGACGGATCGCTTACCGGGTTGTTGTTTTTGTCGAAATAGCGCGTACCGGCATAGTCGCAGCCATCGCCGGTTCGGTACTTGTTCCGGATGCACCATGTGCACAGGGAATGAAGCTGCCGCGTGGGGATCATTTGTCCCTGAAGATCCATAGGGCTGGACAGTACAAACTCGATGGTTTCGCCAGCAAGCTCGGTCGTTTTCCCGTCGATATACCAGACCTGAAGTTTCTCCTGAGTCGGATCTGCTGTAGGGTTACCACCTGCGAAGTTTTTCGCATCGAGATATTTTGCCTTTGTGTCGTGAATAGTGACCTTAGCCTGTAGCAAATCGTCATACGCAAGACACAGGGCAGAAATAGAGCTTTCGATGTTCGCGACCGTCAGTGATGGCGTCGCATTACTGCCACTGGTCGATTTCTCCAGCCCTTCCAGCTGATAAGGCCAGGCAGAATATTCATTACCCTGCCACCAGATTGGTTTCGCCGGGAGCTTGGCCTCATCCCCGCCGGCGGCGACTATTTCCGCTTCGGTGTGGGGAATGTTGTAATTGTGAAACCGGAGAACATCCATCAGTCCAAAAGAAGAACCGTCCACCTCAATCAGACGAACGTCGTTTCCTGATTCCAGCTTCTGATAGTCTGCGTTTAAGCTCATGGTTTAAATGCCTGGATGAATGTTGCTTCAAGATTAAATTTCCCCGCGCCGAGCCCGGTGGGTTTATATGTTTCGCAACGGTACAAACCCAAAGGTTCGAGCGGTGGCTTCCACTGAAAGGCTTTCGTCCCTTCATGCCTGACGAGAAAAGATTTAATGGCGGAAATGTAGGTTTCGTTGCCAGTAAAGTTGAGCGTCCACTGCTGGGTTCTGGTATTCAATCCATCCCCTGAAACCTGCTCATATCCATCACCAAACTGTGCTTTCCTGACGCGGAAATTTATATCTGCCTCAGCGTTAATTCGTGGGCACCAGGTGAAAGTTTCGATAGCCATTTTTATCGGGTTCCTTTCATTGCGTTCCAGATGTCACCGCCAGGGCGAATATCTCGCATGATGTTCTGCTTATATCGCTGATCAACATATTTACCGACATCAGCACCAAATTGCTCAAGGCCGGGTGAAGTCTGCGTGGAGGTATTTCCGTTGCCATCGATGGTGATATAAACCTGTGGCGCCGAAGATACAGACTGACCACCACCAGCGCCGACCGCACGAACACCGAGTGAACCATCTGGTGCGCGGGTCAGCGGCATGATTGCCTCCGGCCCAGCCTCGCCCATGATTCCGGCCCCACCTTTCGCGAAAGCGAACATGGTGGGGTTTCTGACGATCCCATTACTGAAAGCGCTCAGAGATGGAGAGTCATAAACGCCGCCTTTTGCGTTAAACTGAAAACTCGAACCGTAACTGGAAACCGCAGTACCGGTGCTGGCTGATGCTCCCGCACCGCCCCCGAAGAAGCTGCCTACGCTGCCGATGAGTGAGCCAAAAATGCCAGAACCGGAAGACCCACCCCCCATCGCGCTGACCACTGCCATTTGCAGAGCGACTTTTTCGATAATCTGTAAAACAGAGATACCCCAGGATTTCCAGCTGACCTTATTGCCTTCCAGCATTGAGGTGACATTACTAAACGCGCTGTCGAGTGTGGTTTTCACCCCGTCAGAAACCGTGCCAGAAACATTGCTGATTTCATCGAACCAGTTGGCATAGCCTCGCGATACTCCAGCCATCCAGTCCGCTTCAGCTGCTGCTATAGCCTTGTATTTCTTGTCCAGGTCATCGAGGGCAGCCGCGCGTTGTGCGATGGCCTCGGTGCCGCCGTCCGTTTTAGCAAAAACACGCTCGATCTGTTGCGTCTCGTCGAACCGGCTGCGCTGGCGATCACTCATGCCTGCGGTTTCGGTTGTCAGTGTCGCCTCATCCCTGAACTTTCGGGCCGCTTCAGTTAAATCCTTCAGAGCATCGGCTTGTTCGCGCTGCTTACGTACGTTTTCATCGGCTTTTTGCGTCCATTTTGCCAGCTCTGCTGATGATGCCTGGATAGCCTTGCGTTGCTCGTCTGTCCATTTAGTGCCTGCCTGATGCGATGCTGCGTATAGCTCAGACGCTTTTTCTCCTTCCGTTGCCCTGACGCGTTGCACATCGATAGCCACGCTCAGATCGGCCATTTTGCGGGCATATTGCTCAGCGGTGCTGGCTGCTGCGCGCTCGGCTTTACTCTGAGCACTTGAGGCGGCAGTAGAGGTTTTTTTTGCCTCGGCTGCTGCTGCATCCTTTTTGGCGGCCTGATCCTTGTTGTAGATGTACTGGGTATAAAGTGCTCCAGTCAGCTTCAGATCTTCCGCTTCATAAACGTGCTGCTGATGAAGTTTCTCTAATCCACTTAAGCTGGCCAGCTCATTTTCGCGGCGTGATCGTTCCAGTGCTGTTTGCTGCTGAGGCGTTGCATTAGCCACTGAGACCACTGGCCCGGCATACTGCGGGGGTTTAGCGCCTGCGGTTGCTGACATTGAGCGGTTTAGCAGGTCATAGGCACCTTTCAGGATTGAGACGGCGCCAGCCTGTTCGATAGCCTTTTGCGTTGCCAGGTCGCTGGCATCGTTTACCAGCTTCTGCGTTTGTTCGACTTTTGAAGCGGCCTGTTCGCGCTGATACTCCAGCTGGTTCAGCTTATCGGTAAGTTCGATGTTTTTGGCCGTGATGTCGGCCTGGTCCATGAAAGTATTGATCAAGGTCAGCGTAGGATGGCGGTTATAATCCTGCTGGATTTGGTCAACCGCCTTGAGGCTGTCTTTCACCTTCGCGATCTGAGAGTCGAGGTCGGCCAGGTCTTGCTTTTGCGCCTGTAAAGAGGTCCGCGCATCTGCGGCGGTCGAGCGAAGGCCGAGCACAGACATCTGCTGGAGTTTGGTGTTGATCTCGTCAAGGTTGTTGGCAAAGCCCACAGCCTCACGGTGTACCTGCTGGGTATGCTGATACAGGCCATACATCGCAGCACCGGCACCGATAATAACGCCAGGCCAGCCACCGAGAATGCCCAACACTCCGCTACCCAGCCGTGACATCACCGAGGCTGTATTGGTGAGGTTGTTAACGGCAGAAGCCCTGCCAGCAAGCGCTGTGTTCAGGGATGCCTGAGCTGCGGCAAGATTACGTTCGGCAACAATCTGAGCCTCAATACTTGTCGCCGCTGCGCGCGCCTGTTGAGCGCGGTAAACCGCCTGGCGGCCAGCAGCAACGCTAACCTGAGCGCCACGGACCTGAGCCTGAGCCAGCGCAACCTCGGCGGCCGTATTAGCGAGCACTGCACGGGTTGACTGGCCGACGCTGCCGACCATATTGCCAAAATAGCGAGCCAGACCCACGCCAACCAGAATGCCTGCCGTGTTTGCCACATCATCAATGTTATTCGCCAGACCATCCAGCACGCCGGATAGCGTGGAGGATGCGCCGACGGCATCGTTCGCCCCGCCAACCCAGGCGAGAAAAGCATTTTGCACTTTCTGTGCAGATCCGCTGATGGATGCTGGCAAGGTGTCGAATTCTTTACGCAGGATCTCTACGTTTGTCAGCAGCGGGACGATCTTGTTGGTCGTCAGCTCGCCGTTGTTGGCCATATTTCGCAGGCCACCAACAGTGGTACCCAGACCATCAGCCAGCAGTTTCGCCAGACGGCCACCGTTCTCCATGATGGAGTTAAATTCTTCGCCTCGCAAAACACCTGAGCCAAGCGCCTGGCTAAGCTGGGTGATAACAGAGCTCGCCTCTTCGGTACTGGCGCCAGACAGCTTCAGCGAGGTTGCTACGGTTTCCGTAACTTTTGCGACGTCAGCAGAAGCGTAACCGGCATCACGCAGGGACTGCGCAATTCGGCTGTATAAGTTGCTGTTTGCCTCGAGGGATGTTCCGGTGCGCTGGCTAATCTCCATCAGCACGCGCTGGGATTGCACGTAATCCTCACTGGAAGAGGACGCAAGGCGAAGACGGCCATTCAGCTGGTTCCAGGTATCAGCAAACTGAACAAGTTGATGCGTGGCAAATGCGCCAGCCCATGCCCCGGCAAGCCCAGCCGCTGATGAACGTACTGTTGCGAGCTGAGAATTCAGGTCAGCCAAAGACCGCTGAGTTTCTCGCGTGGCCGCTGCTGCTTTTTTCCCGCCCTGCTCCATAGTGCGGTAGTAATCCGTCCCCATACGGGACGCTCTGGCGATCTCAGACTGAAAAGAAGACGAGTTCGCAGAAATTTTGATGATTAGCTCGCGCAGCGTTGCCATATTTCACCCATAAAAAAAGCCCGCAGCCGCGGGCGTCAAAGACTGGACATCCATTCTTCAAGTTCAGAGACTTCAGAGCCTTCTTCCTGCTCACCCCATTTCAGCATCACGTCAGGTATGGTGAATTTCCCGCCCTGAGAGTTCAGCATTGCAACGGAGATCTGCGCCGCCTGTGCATCGGAACGCCAGTCCCCAACAGGACTTATGCGGTCAAACTCGATCCACATTTTGAGCTCGCTGGCGGTTATGGTCTGGCGCAGCTCGTGCAGAGTGCGCCCCATCCGGAGCGCCAGTGACATCAGGAAGAAGGTCAGCGGCTGCTTTACGGCTTTCCCGCTTCTTCCTGACTCATTCCGAGGCCAAGAGCCTGAGCCAGCAGGCGCGCATGCACAGGACCATAAATTTTGGATACCAGCTCCTGATCCTCGTCACTGAATACGCGCTCGCCGTTTTCATCCAGCAGTACGTCAATAAACAGAACCACATCCGCCTCTTTGTTACGCAGGAACTTCTCCGCCTCCGTCAGCGTCGGAGCCTCTTCGCCTTCGGCGAGCTGCGGATTTACGATTTCCCGGAATTTCACCCAGGCATCGCCGGACGGTTCACGCAGCGTTACCTTTGCGCCATCCCACTCAGGGACCGTGATACCGTCTTTTGTGCGATAGGCTTTCGATGCAGTAAGCGCCACGTCGCGTAGTGAATTCTGTGATGTTTTTTGCGCCATTTCATTTTTCTCTTGTTACTTGGTCGAAGGGATTAAAAAAGCGGCCGAAGCCGCTCAGGAACCAGACGCATAGATACGTTTAGGTTTGCCTCGTACACGCAGAGAATAAGTCGCGCCAACAACCGAAGAGGTTGCAGCAGACCATGAGCTCTGACGAACCTCCACCAGCACGTAGAAACCATTACCAGACGGGAATACCACGCGCAGCGCACGCAGTTCATCATTTTCGTAAGCGGTCTGGAGTGCCTCCTGTGCTGCTTCATCGCCAACCCAGTTACGGGTAATGCTCATTTCAGCAGGCGCGGCGAGGCCGTTGGTTTGCTCCTGTTCAGTTGAGCAAAGCGTGGTTACGTCAATATCCCCTTTTTGACCGCCCGTGAAGGTGATCTCCTTTGTTGCACAGGCCGCTTCCAGCCAGGTAACACCAGCCCCCGGGAAACCTGAGGCATTAAAATCCTCGGCGGTTACGGGTGCGTCGGAGACGGCAAAGGTCATCCCCTTTGTAACTTCATATTTACTGGTCATGATTTCTCCAGATAAAAAAAAAGACCGCCGGAGCGGTCTGTGATGGTGAATGAACTTAAACGATCACCTGAAATTCAAGCGTGGCCCGGTGATAATGCAGATCAGGTTCATAGCCTGGCGTTTTGACAATGTTCTCAGGTTTCAATGTTTGCAGGGCTTCCAGTGCCATATTTCGGATCGTACGCGCTTCAGTGATAGTGCTGGAGTAAACATCGACTTGCACCGAAACGGCGGATTCCGCCTGGCCGCAGAGAACGTCAGCGGCCGCGTCGGTAATAATCGAGAAAATTACCCAGGGCGGTGAGACTGAAGGCTTCCCGTCACTGCCGAGCGGCGCAACGTAGGGATAAACCTGCCCTCCGGCCAGCGTTGCCAGCAGAGGATAGAGATCGTCTTCCGTCATTTGCTTAATGCCTCATCAATGGCCTGGTTCATGCGCCTGATCGCGACCTCTGTCGCCTGCTCCTGTCGGACGTCAAACGCGGGACGAATGAAAGGATGTGGCGGCATGTTAACAGTTCCCATTTCAACGAATCGCCAGTAAAAGGCGTTTCTCGGGTTATTCGCCTTCATCGTGTTATCGCTGTTGCCGGTGCGCGGATTAACGCCACGAATATGGACGCCGGAAGAAATCTCCCAGCGACGGCGGCTTTTTTGGGTCACCACCACCACGTTTTTTTTCAGTTTTCCGGTGCGTACCGGTGCACGTGCGATCACTTCTTCCTTAAGCACTTCCGCGCCGGCGCGCGTGGCATCACGAAGAACCTTATTGTTTTCAGCGCGGCTAAGCGCCTCCAGATCCTTTGCGATGTCATTCAGGCCGGAAAAATCGAGGCTCGTCTCAATCATTTTTCGATCCCCTGCTTACAAAGAATTTCGAGCTGAATGCCGCGAGAATCAGGTATCGGCGGACCAATGATATTTAAAATGACACCCTTGAACGGGCCAGTCACAACCCTGAGTCTTGACGCAGCAGTTATATCGTTACGAAATCGAGTCCATACCCTGATAGTGGCTACGGCCGTTTCTACACCTGCCGCTACGAGCTCACGCCCGCTGATACCTTTAACTTCTGCCCATGTAGTGGCGCCGTCATGCCACGTTTCGACAGGCTGACCAGAAGGATCTCTGGATGTTGTTATGTTCTGAATAACCACCATGTCTCTCAGTCTTCCGGCCTGCATACCCCCCCCTACAATCCATAAATGCGGTATGGCTGCAATAGCGCTTCCACAGCAAAAGGTACGGCTGAAGTTATGTTCCCGATGTTTACCGCTTCCCTGTTTGCATACCAGTGACCGATAAGCAGTAGCATGGCTGCCTTGACATCATCATTGAGCAGTATCGGATCCGGGTCGTCAGCGTACCCAGGGCTGCTTTCCTTTTCATAGAGCGTTCGGCGTGTCCATGTCTGGACGTACCGGGCCGCTGCACCTGTGTAAATCTTCAGCAGAGCATCATCACCTGTAAAGTCGGTATCAATGCGGCAATGCTGTTTCACCACATTCTGATCAAGCATTTGTTTGCCCCAAAAAAGCGGCCCGAAGGCCGCAATAGTTATCAGCTACCCGCGCCGGTGCTGAATGAACCGTACACAAACGCCTCAGGGCGTTTCACAGCCAGCGCCAGACGTTCTTCGCAGCGAATGGAGATCATGTTTTTCTCGAAGTCGTCGGCGTTTTCGGTGGAGATAACCACGTTGGCATCTTCACGATCGAACAGTTGAGCTGCGGCATTGAATGCGCCTGTCAGAAATTTGCCCTGGAAAGCTGCTGCCTCAGTTGCTACCACCGGAAGCCCCCAAAGCGTAGGGCCAGTCAGGGATGCCGGGTTAGCCAGGATATAGCGGCCCAGACTGTCTTTCGTGAGCTCGATTTTCGCCCAGTCGATGAAGTGCAGGACGTGGCCAGATGCAGGGAAACGAGCCAGTTGAGCCTGAAGCATTGCCAGGCGCAGATCATCAATCCCGTTCTGGCTCTCAACAGAAAATGCCGGGTCGAATGCTGAGGCCTGAGGAACGATGCCGTGCAAGTGCACACCAGTTCCGTCGCCGAACAAGATTTCCTGTTCCTCAACATATTTCAGGCCGTAACGCATCTCAGCGTCAACCGTAGACTGGAGTTGAGCGAAATCGTCAAGGATCTGCTTGGATGCCTTAAACATGTGCGCGATGGTTGTCACCGGCGTGATTTTAGTTGCGAATTCAATATCGCTGTAAGGTTTGGCAGTCCCCTCTGCAACGACTTTCGCTGCATTGGTAAAGCCCGTTTGCTGCACCCAGAAAATAGCCGGTGAAGATGTGCGGCCAGGCGCAATCAGATCACGAATGAAGAGACGCTGTTTTGGTGCAGTGTCGATGCCAGGCAGTCGCTGTGGTTCAACCACGCCATCTGCAACATCTGTAGAAAGCAAGGCCGCGTGAACTGGGACGCTTACGCGCTTATTGCCTTCAACGCTCGCGGCAAAGGCCTTCAGCGCCTCGCTATTAATCACCACCTGTCCAACAGTTTCGGTAACTTTAGCAGCGTTGTTTAATGGCATTTGGGCAACATGCTGTTCCAG
The DNA here is from genome assembly GCF_004136695.1 of Enterobacter cloacae complex sp. 677-3DZ2D5B. NCBI lineage: Bacteria > Pseudomonadati > Pseudomonadota > Gammaproteobacteria > Enterobacterales > Enterobacteriaceae > Enterobacter > Enterobacter cloacae complex sp. 677-3DZ2D5B. The sequence continues at coordinate 388,000 of NZ_QFLS01000009.1, forward strand.
CTCACCAAGGCTGGCCTTAAGGGTTTTTTCAGCTTCCTTAAGAGCGTTGAGCTCTGTCGCCATTTTATCTACAACATCTTTGGTCTGAGCTGAGAGCTGACCATTCTTTTTCGCTTCGGTCAGTGCCTCTTCTGCTTTCGCGTTGAATTTGCTGGTTGCATCTTCAATGCTGGCAGTGACTTTTTTCAGAATTTCGTTTACTTCAGGCATAAATGGTCCTTATTTGACTAACGCCGCAAGAGCGTTTTCAAGTGAATTGAGGGTTTCAGGTTTGATATCTTCGGCAGCGCCCGGCGTACCGTCGTTGGTGGTGACAGCGCCAGGCATGCCACCGGATAAGGCTTTAATGAGTTTTCTGCGCTCAGAGCGCGGGGTGTTGGTTTTAGCCAGCAGCGCATCAAGTTTGCGAAGCGCGGCCGCAGGTGATTCATCGCCATCACTGACCGCATCAGCAGAAAGCAGGCTGTCTGCCAGTCCCTTCGCCACAGCGTCACTGCCACCGATATAACTCTCGGCATCCATCAGTTTCTGAACAGCTGCCATATCAAGGCCGGAACGCGCCGCGTAGATATCTGCCATAGCATTATCAAAGGGCTCCAGAGACTGTGCCAGTTCCGCAAAGTCATGGCGGTTACCCATCGCGTAGACCCAGCAGTTGTGGATCATCAGGAAGGCACCACGACCGATCTGAATATCATCCCCGGCCATCGCAATGACTGAGGCGGCGCTGGCGGCAATACCGAGCACCTTCACCGTCACACGGCCTTCGTATTCACGCAGAAGGTTGTAGATTGCCAGACCTTCGAACATGTCACCGCCAGGGGAGTTGATATTGACCGTGACGTCGGCACCATTCATCGCCCGTAGCGCACCGGCGATACGTTTGGCTGTTACGCCTTCACCCCAGTAGTCCTGCCCGATCACATCAAAAACAGAAATACTGTTGTCGTCGGTAGCCGCAGCTTTGATCCCGCCATCCCAGCGTTCCAGGGCGGAGGGTAAAGTTTCACAGGTGACCCGCGCGCAGGGGCGACCCGCCGGTGCTACCGGAAGTTGTTTTTTGCTCATCAGGAAAGTGCTCCTAAGCGGCCTGTTTCAGCGGAGATTGTTCAAAGGAAATGTCAGGGAATATGTGGTTATGCAGTTCTCTCAGGGCCAGAGCCTGAACAGCAGGATTGCTGCTTTCGAGATTTTTCAGTTGCGTCAGGTTGAGCTGAACGGTGTAAATGTCCCCCCCTTCAATCGGTGGCATATTCTCAAGACGGCGCACGTCATTGCGGGACATCCACCCATTCTGGAGCGCGCTGGTATAGTACGCAGCACGGCCCGCGCTGTCGGCGCGCAGCAGTCCTTCTACAGAGAACTCCGCGAAAACCTCATCATCGCTGTCCAGCAGGCACCGTCCTATTTCCTGTTCTATGTTCACCAACAGGGGTCGCAGGGTATGTGTCAGGAACTGGAGGTTCATGCCCTCCAGACTGGATGCCCAGCTGCTTTGCTTCGTTGTGTGGCCGACCATGAAAGGCGGAACGCGAAACCAGCGACAGATTTCCTCAATACTGAAAGAGCGGCTTTCCAGCATCTGGGCGTCTTCGGGATTCATGGTGACGCCCTGGTACTTCAATCCGCCTTCAAGCACCATGATTTTCCCGGCGTTTTTTGAACCCGTAAATGCAGCCATGTAGCTGCGAAGTCTTTCACGTTGTTCGTCAGATAGCGCATTCTCAGCGGAGAGAAAACCTGAACTCTGAAGCCCCTGTTCAAATATCTTCGCAGCAGACTCCTCAACCGCCATTGCAGAACCGATCACATCCCGGCCTGTTTTCATCGGCATCATGCCGCAAACACCGTCAAGACCGAACCCGCGAATGTGCATGATGTTTTTGACGGGAATGACGCGCTCATTACCGTTTTCAGTGTATTTGTATTCCAGCACCCCGGTCGTGAGACGTTTAACCACCATGTTCTGCGGCAGCAAAGGCACCAGCGAAACCAGGCGGTTTGCGATAAATTTCTTCTCAATGAAGGCGTTCCCGCGGAGGCAAATACTGGCGACCACCATCAACATAAAGCGTGATGGTGTCATTTCTGAATTGGGTCGGCGGCACAGTATCGAATATGCCGGATGATCGGTTGCCGCTTTACGCGAACCGTCAGGCTGTCGAATGTATATTTTCAGCGGAAGGGTTGAAATAGACTCGCTTAACAGTCTTACGCATGCCCACACAGCCGATAGCTGGATGGCTTTATCGGCCGTTACCACTTTTCCGCTGCTGCTGGTACCAAACCATTCCTCCCAGAACGTGCCGGTAGTCAGGCTGATAGGCACACCAAGCCAGTTAAGCAGAGCACTTTTAACCCTGCCTGGCCGTTTGTTTTTTTTCATCAGAAACCTACCATGATGGGATTATTGAAGAATCCGGAGAGATCCTGCTGGTCGTTGCCACCGTTAACCAGAACGCGGCTCATTGCTGTGAACAAGGCCGCAGGGCCATCAATCTTGGCCTCAGGTGTGGACTTATTCGGGAATATGTTCTCGTTCCGGTCCGGTTTGACGGTTACGTTGGACATCATCCAGTTCATCACTGGGTGATCGCTGTGATGAAAGCGGCCACCGTATACCAGCGCTTCGACCTCTTTCATCGCCTCAGAGAAATTGCGAACCGTCTGCGGCACTTCCACCAGCGGCAACCCTTCTTCTGCCAGCGCAAGGCTGAACTGCGTCGCACTCCACGGGTCAAAGCCGATTTCTTTCAGGCTCTCGCCAGCAACCCACAGCTGTAGCTCTTCCTTAATCTGAGCATGGTCGATTACATCCCCGTCGGTAAGGATCAGCTTGTCCATCCCGGCCCACTTACGATAGAGCTCTGCCATCTGGCGTGAACATTTCTCAAGGCGTCCTTCCGGTAGCCAGAATTTGAAATCCGCATGAACGTGGCCATCTGGCGCGCGCCAGACTTTAGCGGCCGCACAGATATCAATTTTGTTTGACAGGTCAACGCCCACCCAGGAGGGATAGGTTTTAAGTTCGTGCTGCGGGGCGATAAACTCGCATCTCTCCCATTTCATCATGTCCATCCAGGCTGACTCAGCGGTAACCCAGATATTCATGTGCTTGGTGAAAAAGTTAATTCTGGCCGAAACCTGCTCTTTCGCCTTTTTAGCCAGGCGGCGCAGATCATCCCAGCGCTTACAGATACCCAGCCCCGGATTCGCCTTCTGCCACACTTTTTCATCAAAGGGATCGTCACCTTCATCTAAGGTGTAGATGATGGCAAAAAACGTATCGTCTTTTACCAGCCCACGCAGCACCTTGATGGCGTAATCACGCAATTCGTAGCAGATGCCTTCTTTGTTGAAACCGGCGGTGGTGATACCGAAAAGCAGCGATTGCAGACGTGCGCCGGTTGCCGTCTCCAGAACGTCCCAGACGTCACGGGTTTTGTGAGCATGCAGCTCGTCGACTATGGCACAGTGTATGTTCAGGCCGTCGAGGTTGTTCGCATCTGATGATAAAGGCTCGAATTTGGAGGCCGTTTGCTCCTGGTAGATAGCGAGCTTATTGAATTCGAAGATCCGCCCAAGAGTGGCTTTCGCCTTCTTGACCATATTCTTCGCGTCTTCAAAAACAATTCGTGCCTGGTCACGGGTGGTTGCAGCGGAATAAACCTCCGCACCGCCCTCGCCGTCGGCACCAGCCATATAAAGCCCCACGCCGGAGCAAAGCGTTGATTTGGCATTTTTACGGGCCACCTCAACATCTGCTGTACGGAAGCGCCGAACCATTACTGGACGACCGCTGCCGTCGTTACGCAGTACGGTTTCTCCCGTTTCTTCGTTAACCAGCGGGATAACAAAACCAAAAATATTAATCAGGATGAAAACGTGCCAGTCCATCAGCTCAATAGGCTGCCCTGCCAGTGCGCCTTTGACGTGAGGTACAAAATTATAGAAATTCAGAATGTGCTGCGCGCGCGGTTCACTGAAGAAAATACCGCGCTCTTCGCCGTGTGCCAGATCGTCAAGAAAACGCTGACAGGCAAGGCGCACATACTCACAGGCAATAATTTCCCCCGCCACTACCCTCTCGGCGTAGCGGATGCCTTCTGCAACCTTAGCCATTAATCCCTCGCTTTCATAAACTCGGCCAGCGGGTCAACCGCTTCAGGACCTTTTGCATTGACTTTAGAGCGGCTGGCTGGCGTCATGCCGAACTCACCGAGCATGGCGCGCAGACGTTTCCAGGCATCAGCTTTCATAATGGCGGCCGGGTGAGCCTTGATCAGTACATCCCCGCTCTGCGTTTCGGTCCGGTAGGTATAGCCCTCAACTTCAAGCGTGTCGCAGTGATGCCGGTATTCGGTATAAGCCTCAACCAGCAGCTCAAGGGCTCTGGCGTCCAGCTGAGACATCACACCGATAGCATCAAGCTCGTCGGCCATCCGTTTAAACCAGTATTTCCCCTGCTTATCGAAATGCTTCGGCGTTGGGGGTACCCCTGAAGGGGGTTTTGGTTCGTTCTCATTGATCGGGCGTTTTGATGGGTTACCCCTCACCAAACGTAGATGGGTCGGGGTTTTCGGTGGTCCAGACATAATCGAAAACTCCTATTAATCATCGAATGGGGGACCCCATAAAAAAGTTTTCTAACCTGCGGCGATGTGAAAAGAGGTTAGGCGGCGGTCCTTTGGCGCGTCGTTCCTGAACTTTCAACCCGCCCTCCCCCTTGCTAAATTCAAATGAGAACTGATGTCATTTGAGTCTCTCGACCGCTGTCTTCGCCCTGTGGCAGGGCTTGCAGAGGCTTTCGAGGTTGGACAGGCCATCGGTCCCCCCATTTGCTTTGGCGGTGATGTGGTCCACCGTCTCACCGGGGGTATACCTTCCATTTCGCAGGCATTCCTGACAAAGGTGTTTATCTCTGTCGAGAACGATTGGGCGCAGCCTGTCCCACTTGCTGCCATAACCTCGCTGATGCCTGCTCTGTCCTCGCTGATGCTGCTGCCAGCCTTCGTTAAGGTGCTTGGGACAATAGCCTGAGCGGTCTGTGGTTGTGCCAGGACAGCCACGCTTGCGGCATGCTCTCGGTATTAACGCAGGCATCAGGCTAACCTCCACGCCCGGCGGCGTTCGGTTCGTGGCGCTGAGTCAGGGTGCCGCTCAACCGGTTCACCGTCAGCATGGTCCACTAGCGAGTAACACGGATAAATCACTGAGCCACCCCATGCATCACCCACAGCGTAATCGGCAGGCTTATCACTGTCCCATCGGGATAGCACACGGCTGATGCGATGAGGCGGTACGCTGTAGCACACACCATGAATCAGACGAGGAAACGAAATGAATTCATATCGAGCTTTATCAGCAATGATTAGCCGTTCGGCTATTTGCATCTGGTACTGAGGAGGCCGACCAGTTCCGAGGTAAAAACTCAGAAGGTCATCTGGGCAGCGCGCTAACCAGTCGGTTACCTTTTCGATGAATCCGGGTACCGGTATCGCGTCGTCTTCGAGCACCACTACCCGGCAGGTTTGTTCTGCTGCCCACTCAAGCGCGCGGCGATGATTCCAGTTCGCGCCGTGGTTATCGTCATCAACCAGCAGATGAGCATGCAGCAGCGCAGCAAGACGTTGTGCAGGCCCTAAGCGGGTATGATGGCCGACCACCATAAACTTAATCTCTTCATCCACCAGCAAATCTCCAAGAAAAAAGCCGCACGATGGCGGCTACTGTCTGCATATCAGGATGTTAATCGTTTAGTACAACAGCTAAAGTGATTAGCCTTCTTGGAAAAGGGCTTCTAAGAAAGCGCCAACTCATGAAAAATGAATATAAGGAACTAAAATGACTGATGAAAGTCCTGAATTTTCCGCTATACAAAAACAGCGCAGTACTCAGTTAGAGATTGAGAATTTTGTCCATGCGCTATTGATTAAAATGCTGCTGGCGAAACTTCCGAAAACAGAGCAGGATTCAATCCTTAAAATCGTTAAGCACGTAGTTGGCCAAGCTACGGAAGATCAGAAAGAGTACAAAGACCTAGCGATGGCTTATCTTGATAAAACATTCCGCATCGCTGATTAGGCATAAATAAAAAAGCAACAAGGTCTGGCAAGGGATGGATTAAGACATAGAACTTGCCAGCTTCTGTTCAAAAGCCCTAAGTAACTTATTAACTACTTATGACGAAACCACGCGGCCTCCTTACCGATACCATCAGTTTTGAATACTGTATGAACCAGAGGGCCGGTGATCAGTCTGTCAGCGAATGACTGCGCGACAATGCCGAACGCCAACATATCCCCCACCGCGGCGCCAGCCTGTTCTTTCTTCCAGAAACGATAACTTTCGATCCGGTAGTAAAGACGGATGATGCCGTGAGCGAACGCCATCACATCAGCGCGGGTACCACCCAGCAGCCCAGCGTTAAGCATCACATCGTTGCGGTGCGCTTCGATAAACTCCTGATAGATGCGCTCCGGATGATTATGCTTTGCCCATGTGTCGGCGTAGGTCTTTGGTTCTGAACCGACGTACACCTTCCCGGGTTCCATTTCTTCCCACGGCGCGCGAAGCATTTCGACATCGGTACCATCTGTACACCAGACGAACCGATATTCAGGGTGTTCTCGCAGGTGCTGCCAGATGTGCAGCCAGCGACGGAAGTAGACATTCATCTTCACGTCAGGTACGAGATACAGCTCAACATCTGCCGGGGCCGTCAGCAATTCATCCACCAGCGCTATACGCCCACACTGGCGAAGCGAGGCCGCCCATTTGCTCAGCATGTCAGGCGAAGCCATCATTTTCGTGCCGCGCTGCGGGTCAGGCTGACTGGTGAGTAGCGTTGTGATAACCGCGTCGCGCTGCTGGCGATATTCAACGTAACCAGTAAACCCAGCATCACGCCGTTCGTTGTGGATCTTCACGTTACGTTCCACCAGCGCCTGTCGGTCGGGACGCGGTACCGAACGCTCTACGGCTTCATGCTCATCGAGAGAGTACATCAGCTTTTCTGAACCGACGACATCAGCGTAAGCCCACGTCGTGAGGCCAGCGTTATGAATCCGCAGGGCGAGGTCGCTGTGTTCGTACATGCCGCGACCGTAAACCGGATCGAAACCGCCAACCTTCTCGATAGCGCTACGGTGGTAATACAGCATCACGCCGCGCTGCCCGGTGTAAGCGATGTGCTTATCATCCCGGTACAGTACCGCCATATCCTTCAGCTTATTCGTTCCTGCCAGATCGAGAAACTGGTAAGCCAGGTGAGGTTCTGGTGATTCGATGTATGGCAAGTACCAGTTATCAGCAATCGGATAAGCATCATCGTCCCAAAGGAAAAGATGTTCACACCCGGCGTCCATCAGCTCTGTTAAACTGGCGTTCTTCGAAGCAACAATGCCAAGTGATTTTTCATGGCGACACAGCTGCATGCCGTCAGGTACTACGGCGGCAGGTTTCGAACCATCATCTACTACCACCACCAGCGCACCGCCTGGCAGGTGCTTCAAATGCTGTTCGAGTGCTCGCTTCAGAATGTCTGCGCGTTGATGGGTGGTTATTGCAATTCCGATTCTTGACGGCGATGCGCAGGCAGGAATAAACGGGACACCATCAATAGTGACCTGCATAGATTCTCCATACAAATATTCGGATTATTACTGACCAATGCCTCTGTTAAGTCATCACAGACAATTAGAATCAGTGAAGATTCATATAATAAATTATGATAAAAAAACACCTTCATCATCTTTATTTATATGAGCCATTTTCATCTATTGATCTAGGTTTGTTACTGATTTTAGATTATCGTCTAAATACATGTCTCAGTTATCAAGCTGGCAACATGTGTCAAAAACAAATTAAAACTCAACAACGCACTCATTGGAGAGCTTATGACTAGTGTAAGAATCCTTGGCGGTTTTATCTCTGACGCAGCAAAAGATGGCATCTACATAGGTGGAAAAGGGGTAAAAGTTGAAATTGAAAATACGGAGATTCGTAACACCGGTCGCTCTGGTGTCCATGTTTCCGAAAATGATACAGAATTTTTATTTCCCCATGGTCTGAATCCAGAGACACCCAAAGAGTTGCTCCTCCAAGCTCGAGAGGAGCTAAAGGCAAACGAAGCAACAGGAAGCCAAGATGAAGCTACCATTTTTTCCAAAATAGGATTGTCCGATTGGATAGAAAAAGGTGCAAACTTAACTGTCATCGCAGATTTTTTAATGAATACTTTTAAGTAGTCATTAATTAGCTACTACGCAGTGCCTCAAACTTAACCTCTATATTAAATTCCCCACATATTATCAACTTGTGGGGATAACTATTATCAAGCCCACGAGCGGGTGAGCTTTGTAATGGCTATTTCATCAACGATGTGCCTGTTCGTACCCTTTATCCTTTCTGCTGTTCGTCTGCATACCTACTCATCGACTTCATTGACGGTGATCAGTTTGGTCTATGGCTGCCAGTTGTCGGAGTCGAAGAAGTTAATTGGCGGATAAGGCCTGCGCGCTTCATCGTTAGCCATGAGGCGCTCCAACATAACAGCATTTAAAAAGCCACCCGTATGTGGCTGCGTAGAATGTATTAATTCTCAAAAGAATCTTTAAGGAAAAAACCAATACACCAGATTATAAAGTGATGCAATCAAAGAAAGGAAGCTGATGAATGCAAAGAAGATTGCAATTACTCCCGGTTTCCCCATCATATAGCTGACGACTTCTTCTGGGTATGGTTTTCCTCTTTCTTCTGCCGCTTTGATCTTAGCTCTTGCCTTTGAGAGCTTTCTCTCCGCCGTGATATGGCATAAGTATCCGAATACCAGAGCAATAATTAAAAAAACGATGAAGCCTGTTATAGTATTCATTAAACTAACCCTAAGTTTATGAGGTCACAGATTTTTTCTCACTACACTATAAATGAACGCAGTGTCTTAGCATAACAAGCTCTGTTTAACCCTACCTTTTTAGGTAGGGATTGGGCATTTTATTCGCTTCACAAGATTCATCTCCAACGCGTAATGCCGTCTCGATGGCCTCCAAGTCCGGCTTGCTCATTCGTTACTCCGTTGTTTGTTCTGCTGGCTGTTCGGTCTGTTCTGCTGGTACTGGCGTGAATTCCACTCGCTTTACTTCGGCCGGAGCGAAATACAACCACTGGCCTGTTTTGGTCGCCAACTAAACAAAATCGTTCACCAGCTCAGGCTGACGTCGTGACATCTTGCCCGTGAAGGTTTCGCCTGTTTGGGTGGTTAGCGTGATTTGGTAGATGTCGGGCATTGAGATCCTCTTTATCCGCTGTAGGGAATATTGCCATTACGATGAGCCTACCCATGGTGATGGCAATAAAAAACCGCCCGGAGGCGGTTAGTAGAAATTTGCTTTCGCTTGAATTTCACAAGCTCTTCAGCAGGGTAACCCTGAAGCGGCGGCTGACTAATGAGTTCTTTTTCCAGTTCAACAATTTATCCATAGATTTTTTAGTCATAGAGGCTCCTTTTGCGTAGAGGTAAGTTGAGGTAAAACTAATTAATTCAGCTATAACGAAGTTTGACAAGAAGACAAGTACGCCACCACTTGCACCAACAATAACGAAGGTTAATACCAACCTCAAAAGACAGCCGCCGCCTATTTCTAGTTCCTTTATAGCGCAAAATCTATCATGGGGGAATACCATGCATCCACATTATCGAAGCCCCTCAGTGAAGAGCTTCTGTAATGTCATTCCGCCTTTACTGCTTCGATGCTGAAGCCGTGAATGATGCTGAGGGGTACGCCATGGGTATCCAGGCCATTTTTAATAATCAGCACCCCATCGCGAATGTCTGGCTCATTGCTGCTCTACCAGCCTACCTGCTCTGGTGCCTTTCCAGAATCATGCCCTTCCTTGGTCAGGAGCATTACTTTCCAGCCCTTGATAAAAGTACCCATTGAGCTATTTCCCTTATGTCTGCTTATCCCATTCCTCACGGAACCTGGATGGATTGTCGAAACCTTCACTGCACTGGTTGGCTTTCATCGCTTTGCACCCGATTCTTTTGTTTTCTGGCAGTTCGCCTGCCACGCTTTGTTATGCGCCAGGATGTCGCGCTTCGTCTGGCGGTCAAGAACATCAATGTCGTGATCAGTAAGGTAGATTGGCTTTACCCAGTCACAGGCTGTATCAACCACCACCGGGACGCTTCCACGTGTCACGCAGCTCGCGATCAACATCGTCATCAGGCATATGGTTAACAGTCTGCTGTACATTGCTGGCCTCTTTAGTTGCCTCTACCCGGCGTTCCGCTGCTGCGACCGTTGCAGCTGCGTTATCTTCGGTGCGCTGCTGGTCGGCTTTGGCTTCGGCTTTGCTTGTGCCGCGTGAATGACCAATCCCAAAGGCACCAGCGATAGCAGCCATAACAAGTGCAGCAATAGCGATAAGCATTTCGAATCCCATATCAACCTCACACCAGAGCCGTTTTGGCATGATCGAAGCGAGCGCGACGATCTTCCAGCCCGTTAGTGCCGCCGTTGATAATCTTCGTCACCTGCATAAGGTCTCCGGAGTATTTCAGGCATCCCTTAGTAGCGAAGAACCAAGCAGCGCTTCTGGCTGCATAAACATCATCGGCCAATAGCTCAGGCTGCTTGACCAAATCAACCTTCAGGCCGTTTCCGCAATCACGGTAGTTGTTGAGGCCAGTAATCTGGATAAGCCCACGTCCACGGTATAACCAGCCGTCGCCGGGATCGTTGTTACCCATGCGCTTGCTGTATACCAGGTTCGCGATGGCGCGTTGTCGCTCAATCGGTAATGTTCGCTCTTCAGGACGACGCCCAAGCGCGTTAGCCTGGTCTGCCGTGAGGCGTCCCGCACGGATGAAGTTAACCAGTCCTGCAATGCGATAGTTGAAGCTCTCCACCAGCAGAGTGAAACCTGCTGATTCGTGCCCAGCCTGAGCAATGAACATGGCCTGGTCTACCGGCTTGGTGATGCCGAACTCTTCCATCGCATCACTGATTGGCTGAAACCAGCGCGCAGCTAACTCGGCGCTTAGCCCAGCCGCCTTTTGAAATTGTGATTGGTTCACGTTGTGCTTTCCCCTGCGATTCTTGCGATGTTGCCGCGCGCTCGCCATACGGCTATGCAGACAACGAGATTGACGACCAACTCTCCGTAATCAACCTGCACGTAATCACCATGCCAGATTCGGAAAGCAGTAAACGCTGGTGCGAGAATCAGCCCATACGCCAAAAATTCCATCAGACGGCGTCGGCGTAGGCTCCGCTTTCTGAAGAACATCAGGCGTATGGTTATCAGGATGCATGCAATAGCGTTAATGTTCAGGATCAGTGTTTGCCACGTCATTCTTCCCCCTTCAATCCGGGTAAGTCTCCTGTCTTCGAGCGCTTAAGAACACGAAGCAGGACGGTGACAGAAACCGTTGAGGCCGCCAGCGCGCCAATGGCTGGAGATACTTTCACGGCAACTGGCGGAGAAAGGTGACTTAATGCCGCATTGATAAGCGCTGCGATGATTTCAGATGCTGTTCCGGCGCAGTAAACCCCACCGATAAATGAGATAAGCGCAAACAGTATCTGCTTCCAGAGCTTATGGTCTTCGCTGCTCAGGACGTATAAAGCGGCCCCTGCAAGAGAACAAAGCATTACGGCAGGAGTAGCCTCTGGAAACATCGTGGCGAAGGTGATTCCGGTAGTTCCGGCAGCAACACCAGCAGTTGCCGTAGCAGATATCGGTTCTGCGGACATTTAGCCCCCTCTTATTGCCGTGGGTCCTCTCAGTAATGAGGGGAAATAAAAAAGGCCTCTAATGAAGAGGCCTTATTCTTTAGATAGGTAATTGTTTTTTATCTGACATCCCAAACAGTTTCATCCAACTCGATGATGATATTTCCATCTTCGATTTCGAACTCCATAGTCCCGTTAACAGAACTGGTGTCGTTCATGTCTGCGCATCCCGCGTAGAAATTTATCTCGGCTGTGTATTCGAAAAATCCTTCGGCTATCGCCGTGATTTCAAAAGAACCATCAACGACCGAGTATCTCGCATCTCCACCAAAATCAGTAAGAAGATACTCTTCGAACATATACGAATTAGATTCGATAATATCTTTTAAGGCATTCAAATCTGTGGGGTTTGTGCCATCAAGAGGTATTTTATGGTTTTTAATCTGCTGCATGTATCCACCTGTTCGTTGATAAGTGGATTCAGCATATTTCCAAAACGATTATGTCAAAAATGTTTTTTTAATCAGAAATGAAAAAACCCGCTAATCGCGGGTTTTTTAGTGTTCTGCTGCTCAGTTCGCTTTAACGTCCCGAGCCTACCACAATTTAAGCACTTTCCTGCTCACTCTGCAACTTAAATCTATCGCTATTTGTGTCGAACGCCTCACAAAGTGGTGCGTAAAGGATCGATTCTGCAAGACTTACCCATGTATCAATGCGACGACGGCATGTAATAAGGGTCCAGTCGGGGTGTTTTGAATTAAGCTCTTTTGCCATCTGGAGTTTGCTCTTACGCAGACGATGACGATCCACAATCACACTATACAGCCCACGGTATTCTTCGTTCATCAATACCGCAGCAATAACGCCGTCAATCTTTAGCCCCTCCTCGTCTGAGCAGAACGCTAGGCCCGTTTTGTTTTTACTGTCGAGGATTTCACGCAGGTATGCTTCCAGCTCGGGTTTAGTGATGCCGGATTTCTTCATGCGGCGCAGCGCATCGTTGATAGCGGATTTGGTTATTTTCCCGGAAGCCAGCAACTGGTTGAACATGTTTCCGCCCGAGCCAGCACCGATATAAGACCAGCGACCCCACATGCGGAGCTTTCCCTGTACCCAGATACTTTCTAGAGTGCGAAGGCGAACCAACTCGCCGGATTTACCTACTTCTGAAGGATTGATCATTTGCGTCTCCACTTACGCCAGTACGCCGATTGCCAGCGCACGATCTAAAAACCGAAACAGCAGCGTTAACTGGTCGCCGTATTTCGCTTCAAATGCCACGGGATCAGCGTGTAACTCGTCGTGATGCGCTCTGCACAGCGGTATCACAAACAGGTCATGCGCCTTAGTACCCATTCCACCCTGCCCGTGTCCTATCAGGTGGTGGGGGTCGTCTGCCGGCTTATTGCAGCAACTGCACTGCTGCGACTTCACCCAGCGGGTGTATTTCTCGTTTTCCCAGCGTCGGCGCTTTGGCCTCAGCATGAAAGATTCCGGCGTTTCAGGATCGACCTTCACCACCACTATCTTTTTTGCCTTCTCCTGAAAGATTTGCGTAGCCGGTAATGACGGGATAATGTCGCTTTCCCTCATCACTGAACTGTGCTGTTCTGGCTTGATTCTGAGTGCTTTACTCGCCACTGATTCAGGAACAAGGTCAGCCAGATCATTACGTACCATCCACCAGCAGAACTCAGGAAGGGAAAGAGTGTGGTCAGCGCTGAAACCTAAATCAATATTCACCCTTTCCAGAAGCCATTTTACCAGGTTCTGCATGGCAATTCCTGCCAGTCTTTCAGTGGTTTGCTCACGTAAATGGTTATCACATGACCAACAAAGACGAATGCTCCCCGGAGCGTGGCGCATAACCGTAAAGTCACTGGCATGCCAGTCAGTGTGAGGCCACTGACATTCAAATTTTCTCTCCAGCCAGGCATCAAGGCTACTCAATCCACCAGCTCGCTGAATGACCCTATCGTTAACGAAAATAGCCTGCATGTTGGCATCGTCAGTCAGGGGCTGGTGGGCTTCAGGGATTAATCCAGATGGCAGATGCTGTATGGCTTCGGATGGTGGCTCAATAACTACCCTTCCCTGACGGAATAGCCAGAGCAGTTCGGTACCAGGGCGGAACAGAACCACCCCGGACATCGGCGCAATTTCAGGCGTCAGTATGGCTCTCACCCAATTCCCCCTATTGTTGGTTGATGCCTAGTTATCGATATTTCTACCCTTCCGCCATGCACTTTAGGCCCCCACTCCACCAGCATTCTGTGCACCTGGCTGTCATCCTCCCAAATGCCAGCATGCGTAAGCGCATCAAACAGAGCCTTGTTGTAGTTGTCGATGTCGCGGCGGCGGGCATCTGGCGGAAAGAGAAGGATCTCCACCGCAGCTGGTGATGATGATGGTTTTGGAAGGCAACGCAGTTGCTCAATGATCGCTGCACATGCCGCGCTCTGGTATGCCCTGCCCTTCTCGCTGATAAGATGGCGGCCTTTTAATGGCCCCTTGTTAGGGGCTCGCCAGTATGTGTTTACGCTCGGTGGGAATGGGAGCACTAGTTTCATAACGTCACTCCCTGTTTTTTCAGCCATTCAACAGCGTTATCTCTGGCCTTATCTCCATCGGATAGCAGGTCTTTGATGATCGTCACTGGATCTGCATCCCATTCCGTTTTGGCGACGGTAATGCCCCTGGCAGCGCCAGGAGCAACAGTGATGTAACCTTTTTTCTTAAGCGACTTCACGTGCTCTACAGCAGCGTTCGGTGAAGCGCAGCCAATTAATCCTGCAAGCTCCAGCATCGTAGGTGGAAAGCCAGCCTTTTCGATGTGAACCTTGATAGCTTCAAACACTTCATTCTGACGCGGCGTTAATTCAGGTTTCATGCGGCGCGCTCCTGTTGTTTTTTCATGGGAACGGCAACTGCCGGTATAAGCTCAACAGCTGGTGATTCAGATTGATTTCCCCAGTGGTCCCAGCCAGGCGCACCACAACGGCTGAATAGTTCGATGCGTGGGACGTCACCGTAAAGCTTCCCCAGACGGAAACGCGCCTCTGCTGGCTTCTGGCTGTGCTCACCGAGTGGGCTGTAAATAACCTGCTTGATGCTGGCGCACTTGCGTTCAAGTCCTTTTCCCCTGGTGGCGATCAACAGGTCTTCGATATTGGCTCGGGTGTAGTTCCCGCCGTTCATGCGTGTCTGTGCGTTCAGCAGGTCGAGGAAGTCGTAAAAATTCTCCACACGGCCTGCCTGAAGTGCTTTGTTGATATGCTGCTCTGCCAGTGGGTTGAACTTTACCCAGGTAAAGCCCTTCATCGTGCGGACCTTAAAGCCCCACGCTTCAGCCAGTTCGATAGCTTCACGGGTATGGGTTCCGGTAAACCACATAGCCAGAACTGCATCATCGGCAGCCAGGTCCCAAACCGGCAAGCGCTTCATGTCGATCAGTTTCATCGTGTCGTAGTGATCTTCTGCTGCACCGTTACTGGCTTTGTTGTCATAGAGCCAAGCTGGGTCAGCGTAAATCAGTGAGTATTTCATCAGACATTCCTCGCTCGGCCAGCAAGACACCATGCATCAGAGGGTGCTTTAACTTTCGGCGCCATGCTCAGGCAACGCTGACGCTCAATCAGTATCTTCAACCGCTGCTCTTCGTTCTTAGAGCGATTGAAGGCATCCATCAGAACTGTGGCCGCACGCTGGTAGAGCCCTTTTTCAAACAGGCCTTGAGCCTTATCCATCATCCTGGTTACAGCTGGATTCGGCGCTTCTTCCTGTTCCGATACAGCTGGTGTATCTGCCCGGTTAATTTTCAGTGCAGAACGCCCCTCGCTAACGTCACCACCCGGCGCTTTGGCAAAATACTGGTAGCACTTACCGTTATGCTGCCGTGTTGCGCGATTCAATTTGACCAGATGGCATACACCGCGCTGAACAGCATGAAGGGGGTATTGAGGCATTGAAGCTGCAATCTGTTTGTTAGTTAACCCAGGGTTTTCAGCGATGAAAATTTGAATATCTTTCAGAAGGCTCATGAGTTCGCTCCTCTGAAACCTGCCGGGATGACTTTGTCTGGCTGACCGAATTTCAATGGATCTTGTTTGCGGACAGCGTCCCAGTCCTCGCGCTTAGGTCGGCCTTTGCTATTCCAGCGCAACGCGTTCTGCAAATATCCTTCGAACTTCGTTGGCCTGAACAAAGTTGTAGGCTGCATGTGTTCGTAGTATTTCGTGTCTTTCCACTGCTCGTGCTTGTAATCAATAACCAACAGCAACTCATCGTGTGTGAAGTTCTCACGAAGTCTGGCGCGAATATTATCCAGGGAGCTTTTCCCCTTGCGGAATGTCTTACCAGTAACGTCATTGAGATGGTTGAGGATTAAGACTGCCTGACCAGTTATCAAATCAACCTGATTGACACATGCAGTGTCGGGTTGCGACGCAACCTGACAATTAGGTTTTTTATCTGATGGATCAGTAGTTGATTTTACTGACGGATCCCCACCAGATTCTGACGGGTGAAAACTGCCATTATTACTGTTTTTCGACGCATCAAATTTTGACGGGTCGGATTTTGATGCGTCAGATTTTGACGCGTCAGATTCTGACAGGTGAGAAAAGGCGGCTGCCTGTAATTTCGA
The DNA here is from genome assembly GCF_004136695.1 of Enterobacter cloacae complex sp. 677-3DZ2D5B. NCBI lineage: Bacteria > Pseudomonadati > Pseudomonadota > Gammaproteobacteria > Enterobacterales > Enterobacteriaceae > Enterobacter > Enterobacter cloacae complex sp. 677-3DZ2D5B. The sequence continues at coordinate 404,386 of NZ_QFLS01000009.1, forward strand.
AACATTGAGCTGGTAAACATTCGATGCATTGCGGTTGCCTTTACGACGCTGCTGGCGGGTTAACCAACCGTCTTTTTCCAGCTGAGATATAGCTGTGCGAACCGTGCTCTCACCAGCACCAATCTGGCGCGCAATGGTAGCAATGGAAGGCCAACTAACCCCTTCATCACTGCTGAAGTCTGCCAGACGCGCCATGATGGCAACGCTGGACAGCTTCATGCCTGAAGAAGCGCAAGCGTCCCAAACGTAACCGGTTAATTTAGTGCTCATGGTCGTCCTTTAACTCTGTAAATTTACGCTGGAATTGCTCAAGAGGGCTGAAGCACTCATGATCGTACCCTTCGCGAAGGTATATAACGCGTCGAGTCTCGGGCTCCCATCTGATGACGTGGACGGTGATGCCTCTGTGGTCTCTGAATCGCCGGTCAACTTCAGCCATTCCTCACGCCCCTTCTCGTTCATCAGTGCAAATGCCTCTACCATCGCGTTCTCAGGCTGGTAGTTGTTCTGATCCGCCTGGTTGTTTAATCTCTCCACATAGCCGAACGGGGAATCTTTTCCCACCAGAGGAAGGCATCTGAATTGCTTCGCTGGTCTCAATCGGTTTAAACTGTTCATGCGTTAGTTTCTCCACTGAATACGACACGCCACGACGCCCGGAGCTGCACACTCGCGGGCGTCACTTTTTTTGGCTTTTCTTACGGCTAAACAGCGCGACAATCGCGCGGATCTCTTCTTCACGCGCTGCCAGATGACGGCGGTGATATTCATTGATTTCTTCAGCTTCATGACGTTCGATTACTCCATCTTCGAGAGCTCTCTGGATCACGGTATCAACACGTCCACGTGCTGCTGACGTTCTCATGGCACGATCAAACAGGTCGACACGGTCAAGGTCTTCAAGTTGAGGAACGTCCACCAGCAGCGCACCACGACGACGGGCAAAGTAATCTGCCAGGAGGGACGTATTTGAGATGTCTTCCATGGCCTCCAGCTCGTTCACTTCGAAGAACCGGCAACCATTCTTCTCATACAGGTTGTTATTGAACTGAGTTACTGACATACCAAGAGCACCGGCCATGGCCTCACGACCTCCTGGGTATGCTTTGCACATCGCTTTAATTACTTCTTTCAGGCTTGGTTCTACCATGTTGCTTTTCCTTTTGTAGTTACTTTCAAGCCGCTGAATCTGTAGCCTTTTGGTAAAGGCTGGCATCGTACTTAAGCTTGCCTTTCGTAATACGCTCGATGACGAAGGCTTGCTTTTGAGGGATGACTTCACCCCATCGGCAAACAGCCGGGTGGGAAATTCCAAGAACACTTGCGGTTTTTGACACGCCGCCAAAGTGTTCAATGACTTCTGATTTACGCATGGCTCCTCCTAGTTAACTCACGCCTTAAAGGTAACAAAAGGTACATTAAATAGCAAATAACAGTTACAAGGATTCTATGTAACATTGGTTACATGAAAACAGAGATGAAAGACCGAATAAGATCCCGTCGAGTCCAGCTCGACATAACACAGCAGAGCCTGGCTAAACGCTTAGGAGTTAGCCGTGTTTCCGTAACAAAATGGGAGAGCGGCACTACTAAACCTGATGGTGAGAACCTTCATCAGTTGGCGATGGCTTTGCAGACAACTCCAGAATGGATTCTTTACGGTCGAGGTGAGGAAACAAAGGACGATACGAAAGTTGTTCCGTTCCTTAAGCCACCAACGGCAGTCCCTATTATCTCCGCTGTTCAGGCTGGGTTGTGGACTGATACTTATGCATGCTCAAGGCTTTCTGATGTGATTTCATGGACGCAAACCACTGCTAACGTTTCTGATGAAGTATTCGGCTTGGTAGTTCGTGGGGAATCTATGACTAACCCACATGGGCTCCCATCCATCCCCGAAGGGTCAATCGTTATTGTTGAACCGCACTATGGCCAACTGGATGACCTCTACGGAAAAATTGTAGTGGCAATACTTGACGGATCTGCCGAGGCGACAGTTAAAAAACTGGTATGGGATAGCCCTTTTGCATACCTGATGCCACTCAATCCTGCCTTTAAACCCATCCCGATAGACGGTAATTGCCGGATTGTTGGGAAGGTGGTTCAGATAACCCAAAACATTTAAGTTACTCATTTCTCATGCCAGATTTCCTTCTGGCATTTTTTCCTCCCCGCAGGTAACAAAAAGTACATTACCCACTTGACCATTTAGGTAACTAAAGGTACATTTAGATCACACAACTGGTACTGACAGTTACCTTCCCGGTGTGGTTATTACATCAACAATAAAAATGGTGGGTAGGCAGGATGAGAACTGATGCAAACAGAAAGATGTTCCGCTTCCAGTCGGAAGTAGTGATCAAGCCTCTGTATGACAAATGCCCTGCCTGTGGTTGTCGGTTAGATGAGTTTAATCAAACCGTAAAAGATAAGAGCGATTCCGGCGATATCAAGAAGCACGCCGACGGGGCAAGGAGTCCAGCCGGTATGGATGCGTTTAAGTGGTGGCATCCCATAGCGAGCTGGTATTTCTTCCTCATGCATAGGATGGTTCATCCATTCAGCAACGCCGAAAACGATGCAACCAAGGCTAATTATAAACGTTTCCCTAACCGGATAATTGCCAAGAAGACCAGCGCCATTGAGCAGGATGACAAAAGCACCAACAGCGATTAGCACCTTGTACCACGCATCAAGGGCAAGCTTAGCTAAAGGATTGTTCATGTTTTCAGATTCTTGGTTGTGTGAGAGCTCCAAGAATACCACCGAGCCTGAAGTGGTGAAAAGACAGGCAAAGTTTTGATTGCTGTGTGTAGTCTTGGCGGTCGGCAGTTTGAATGTCCTTAATGTCGACCGCCCCTTTTCACAACTGAAAGCGCGTTCTGCGTTCAACTTGAGAGGCCGTAGTCGTTAAATCAACTCAGGAGAACGCGCTCTCAATTGTGGAGAAGCTAACTGGCGGTGGCAGCCGCCCGTTTCACTAAGTGCCCTGGTTGGGTGCTTATTAAAACGAAACCCCATTATTTTTTGTCGCCAGTCGGCGAGGGATTCGTGCAACCAAAATTCAGCGCTGTGCAGAGCGCGTATAACACGGAGAAACTATCCATGACGAACACACAGAACGTCACCGAGTTACAACCACGCATGACCCGGGAGCAGCTGATCGACGCAGCGCGTAAGGCCGCCCCTCTCCTTCCGCCAGCTTATCGCGGAATTATGACCGAACTGGCTAACCGCCTGGACTATACAAGCGTCGCGCTTTGCGAAGCGATGGCGCAGCGTAAAGAACTGGCTGTTCAGAACGCTACTCTGCGTGAAGATGTCGCAAGCTGGGCCAAAGAGTGTGACCGCATTGTTGAACGCCACACGAAGATCAGAACCAATATGCATTTACTGGAAGCCCAGCGAGAGCTACGTGAGTTGTCTACCGTCGTCATTTCCCAAAATAGCGAGGTGGCTCTCTGATGGCTAACTCATTCAAGCAAATGACCCGTGACGGGACCATCAAGCGCACCGATACCGGGATGTTTATCAGCCTTGACCAAATCCATGTGCGGGAAGGTTTCAACAAACGCGAAGATGATGAACGAACCCGCCAGGCAGATGATGACCTCTTCAACTACCTGATGAACGGTGGCTCCGTTCCCCCGCTGGAGGTTATCGCCCGTGATGAAGGTGGAGTGTGGGTTGTTGAAGGCCATCGTCGGCGTCGCTGCTATGCGCGCTGTGCAGAAGCTGGTAAGCCAGTAGACCGCATCCATATCATGCCGTTCAACGGTAACGATGTTCAGCGACTGGCGCGCATCATGACCAGTAACAACCAGCTCCCGCTATCCGATATGGAACAGGCAGCTGTTATTCAGGAGCTACATAACGCCTTTAACCAGACCACCAGCGAGATAGCAAAGCTGGTGAATAAGTCTGTGGCCACCGTCGAGAAGCTGCTGCTCCTCAGCACGGCGAACCATGACGTTCAGCAGGAGGTTAAATCCGGCGCTGTGTCAGTCGATGTCGCGGTTGATCGCGTTATGGAGTATGGCGAACAGGCCGGGAAAGTTCTCCAACATGATAAAGCTGTAGCGGCTGCCCAAGGTAAATCGAAAGTAACCCGTAGCTCTATCGCGCCGGAACTGAGCGTAAAGAACGCACGCCGTTTCGTTGAGCTGATGGCGCAGGCCACGATCAGTGATGAAGGTGTCTTCACTCTTGAAGGCACTGCCCTGGCCGAGGCGCTGTCGATTATTGACGAACATAAAGCCATTGCTGAAGCACGTGAACTCTATCGCTTGTCACAACCAGTACCGACAACAGAAATTCGCGGACGATCTCTGTATGTGATGCTCGATGGTAAGGAAATTGGTCGGGCCTCACTGTATCGCGGTAAAACCGTTTGGCTGGACATGGATGACAAAACCATTGTCGCCAGCCAGTCAAAGGCTGTGGCCCACTTCGTTAAGCAACACAAATTGCAGCAGGAGCAAAATCATGACAGCCAATAAACCAATGACCAGCGAACAGCTGGAAGAACTGATAACTATTGCTGTCAACATGCAACGAGAAAGTGAAAAGGTGAGTGACCGCCCTGCTGCTATGTTCGCTTATGCAGTGCAGGTAGCGGTTTTTGAACTGCGTAATTTCCGTACTAACGTGACGACGTTAGCTAAGGATAATAAGCCGCTTGAACACGGATAAGCCCTGAATCTTGAACATTAATAGGTTATGAATAAATCAATCGAATGCTTGCAACGCAATCCAAACGAAAAATAGTAGTTAAACTTCGTGAGGGAGAGCGTATATAATATAGCCTTCTACATATAACAATTTTATGAGTGAGAAGATATGAACCAAAATCCATTTTCAATATATGATTTCCTTGGCTACATGATACCGGGAGGATTATTTTTATATCTTTTATATTTTTGCGGGATTACTCTGGATTGGGACGTAATCATCCAACTTCAGAAAACTGCAATTGCACAGAAATCTTCTCTTAGTTTATTGGGATATTCTTCAATTATTATACTTGCATATATAATAGGCCACGCAATAGCTATATGCTCTGCTTTTCTAGTTGAAAAGTACATGAATGATACATTACAGTACCCTTCTATCTATCTTTTTGGGAAATTAAATAATGATTTCAAAGAACAAGCTAATAGAGTTCACCGCAGTACAATTATATGTATAATAACCAAGATAATATTACTACCACTTTTCATTCTTGATAGAATCTTTTTTGATTACCCTTATTCTAAAGCGCTTCCAAAGGATTTAGCCTCAACGCTATGGAGCAAGCTAGAACAGTCTTATAAAAAAATATTTTCAGTAGATTTATCTAAACTTAAAAATAAATATGCCTTACAAGGCGATCTTTTTAGATTAGCTTACCATTACTCATATGAACATTCCTCTAATCATCAACCTAAAATACAAAATTATGTAGCACTGTATGGATTTTGCAGGAACGTGTGCTTGGTGTTTTTATTATTTTCCTGGGTCGCTTTCATCACACTATCAATTAATATTCTAACAAACGAAGGGCTCTGGTTTAATTTTTTATCAACTTTAACTATGCTACTGATGACATATGTTTTTTATTGTGGCTTCGTAAAATTCTACAGAAGATACACCTTAGAAGTATTTATGGCATTCAGCGTTTTGAATACTGATTGAATTTTCCGGGTGCAGCCGGTTAAGTGGAGAACTATACGATGAGCGGACAAAGCCAACGTTTTCTTACCCCTGATGACCTCTATCAGCTTACTGGTTATCGCCGCCCCTCCCTTCAGTGCAGAGCGCTGAAAGAAAGCGGTGTATTTTTTGTACCACGAAAAGACGGCAGGCCGGGAACTACATGGGATCATGTGACTAATCCTGCTGGCTTGAAGCTGGTAGTGAGCAATCCAGAGGAAGAAGAACCAAACTTTAAGGACATGTAATGCCTAGAATCCGCAAAAACCAGGAAGATAACTGGATGCCGCCCCGCGTTCGCCGGGGCAAATCAGCCTATGAGTTCAGAACGCCAGACGGCAGAACTGTGAGATTGTGCAATCGCGATCTTACTAAGTCTCAGGTCTGGGCTGCCTATGAAAACTTCATCAACGATATCAGGGCAGGTTCCAACTTCCACGCACTTTGTGAAGAGTTCTTTAACTCGGGCGACTTTCATGAACTGGCCACCGAAACCAGAAAGGACTACAGAAAATATGGTTCAAAAGTAAATGTTGTTTTCGGGAAGATGAAGCCAGACAACATTAAGCCTGTGCATATCAGGAAGTATATGGATAAGAGAGGTGTTAAAAGCAGGGTTCAGGCGAACCGAGAGAAAGCGTTTATGTCGAGGGTGTTCAGGTGGGCATATGAGCGTGGCAAGGTGAAGATGAATCCATGCCATGGTGTGAAGCAATTTAAGGAGCAGGCGCGCACACGGTACGTCACGGACAAAGAATATGATGCTCTATTCAGCGTTTCGTCAGTACCAGTGAAGATTGCCATGGAGTTGGCATATTTATGCTGCGCACGTCAGGGTGACATTCTTGATCTTAAAAAGAGTCAGATACTTGATGAAGGCATTTTAATTCAGCAAAGCAAGACGGCAGTGAGTCAGATTAAGGCCTGGACAGCTCGCCTATCGAAAGCGATTACCTTGGCCGATTCCCTTCCGTTAAATAGTGGCATGGTGAGTCTGTACGTTATCCACCAGCAGTCAGGGTCTCGTTACACACGAGATGCATTTAATGCGCAGTGGATGAAAGCTAAAAAGTTAGCCGCTGAAAAATTTCCTGAGCTTGTGTTTAACTTCACGTTCCATGATCTGAAAGCTAAAGGGATATCCGATCTGAAAGGAACACTTCACGAGAAGCAGGAAATTTCAGGGCATAAAAATGCATCACAAACGGCGAGATATAACCGAAAAATTTCTGTAGTACCGGTGGTCGGGGGGCAGTAATGCCCTCCTCAAATACCCATAAAAACCAAGACTCTTCAGATAATCATTCTCATTCGAATAATCAGATTCAGTTATCATCTTCAAAATCGAAGAAGGGTGCTCTTACTTGAATTTTTCAAACTTGAAGATGCGAAACATCTTATAAACCAGGATCAGCTACATCGTCGATGAACTGTCGAGCTTTGTCATTAAAGCCTACCGCAGAAAAAACAATTGTTAAGCTACCGTCACGGATGGTGACTGTTTGACGGCGCATGAATTCACCAATTAGGTGATTTATTCCTGCTTGTGTATAGGCGTACCAATACATTCCCATAGATGGGTCGCAGTTCTGCCACCAACGCAATTTAGTTCCATTAACATACATGCTTGACGAACTGCCAGAAGCTTTACATTCGATACCGTTACGAGGCAACAGGTAGGCATTCACATCACCTTTCATAGACTTTGAAAGAAGCATATACCAATAGCCATCATCTGACATGACTGTTGGTTCACCACGTTTATTGATGTACCAGCCTTCAGCATGGACTGGATTGAGAATACAACAAAGGAACAAAACTACTGAAGTAAAGGCACGCATTTAAAATTCTCCTTAAATTTTATGCTTAGAGAGATATTTTACTTGTATGAATATCGAGTTCGGCTTCTCGTTAAATTGCACGAGTACCATCATAGAGCAAGAACGAATAACCTGAAGTAAAATTTAACTTGTACTTAGGTACTTCACCGTAAAAAATTCTCGAATGGCGAAACGTAATGGCGAAAGAATGGTGAATGGCGAAAATTGGGCAATAAAAAACCACCTTTCGGTGGTTTATACGACACTGCTTATCATTGATTTTATTCTAGTTTTCCCATGGTAGCCGGAGTGGGACTTGAACCCACACAGCGCGAACGCCGAGGGATTTTAAATCCCTTGTGTCTACCGATTCCACCATCCGGCCAGGGAAGAAAGTGGAGGCGCGTTCCGGAGTCGAACCGGACTAGACGGATTTGCAATCCGCTACATAACCGCTTTGCTAACGCGCCTTAAATCTGTTGTCTTTCGACCTGCACCCGCAAACTGCCGATGCTTTAATCTGGAGCGGGAAACGAGACTCGAACTCGCGACCCCGACCTTGGCAAGGTCGTGCTCTACCAACTGAGCTATTCCCGCATGTCATCAAGTAACTATTTAACGACTTCCTAACCACTTGATTTCATTATCGTCCGGCTAACTGTGCCGCCGTTCGATGCGTTGCATTCTACTGATATGACGTTATGAGTCAACGTTATTTTTTGCATCTCAGGATCGTTTGCTGAAAATTAAGCCGAAACGATCACTGTTCAAGCAAATCACCGCGCGCAGCGTTCAAATATTGCAGCATTGACCATAATGTCAGCACCGCCGCAACCCACAGCAGACCAATGCCGGCCCACTCTACCCAGGCATTCGGACGCCACAGCATCCACACCAGCGCCGCCATCTGCGCAGTGGTTTTAACTTTCCCAATCCAGGACACCGCCACGCTGCTGCGTTTACCCAGCTCCGCCATCCACTCGCGCAGGGCAGAGATAATAATCTCACGTCCAATCATGGTCGCGGCAGGCAGCGTCACCCACCAGGTATGATAATGTTCCGCCACCAGCACCATCGCGATTGCTACCATCACCTTATCCGCAACCGGATCGAGGAAGGCGCCAAAGCGGGTGCTCTGGTTCCAGCGACGCGCCAGATAACCGTCAAACCAGTCCGTCACGGCAGCGATCAGGAAAATAAGCGCACAGGCAAAAGGCGCCCAGACGACCGGCAGGTAAAATGCCAGGACGAAGAACGGAATGAGCACAACGCGAAAGAGAGTGAGCAACGTAGGGATATTAAATCGCATGATGACGGTAACTGTCTGTTGTCAGTAAAATTTAGCTCTATGTTGCTACAGAGCCCTCAATGTTTCAACGAGTAGTAGATCTTTTCTGCCAGCCCTTGCGAAATACCCGGCACTTTTGCAATTTCTTCCATACTGGCGTTGAGTAATCCTTGCAATCCGCCCATATACTTCAACAGCATCTGGCGACGTTTTGGCCCGACGCCTTCAATCGTCTCAAGGGTACTGGTATTTTTCACTTTCGCCCGTTTTTTACGGTGCCCGCTGATGGCATGATCGTGCGACTCATCGCGAATATGCTGGATCACGTGCAGCGCAGGGGAATCCGGCGGCAGTCTAAAGCCCTCGCCTTCCGGCTCAAAGAACAGCGTTTCCAGGCCAGCCTTACGATCTGCCCCCTTCGCTACCCCTAGCAGCAGCGGATGGTTCTTGTCCCACTCTACGTCGAGCGATTCGAATACCGCCTTCGCCTGCCCCAACTGCCCTTTCCCGCCGTCGATAAGGATAACGTCCGGGATTTTGCTCTCTTCAATCGCTTTACCATAGCGACGGCGCAGCACCTGGTTCATGGCGGCATAATCGTCACCGGGCGTAATGCCGGTGATGTTATAGCGACGATACTCTGCCCGCAGGGGGCCATTCGCATCAAAGACCACACACGACGCCACGGTCTGCTCACCCATCGTATGGCTGATGTCGAAGCATTCCATGCGTTTCACTTCCGGCAGCTTGAGCAGCGTAGCAAGGGCGGTTAAACGCTGGCTGACGGTCGACTGCTGGGACAGTTTGGTGGTCAGCGCCGTGGCGGCATTTGTTCGTGCCAGCTTCAGATAACGCGCGCGATCGCCCCGCGGTTTCGTCTGGACATTCACCCGGCGGCCTGCCAGCTCTGAAAGCGATTCCGCCAGCAGGGTTTTATCGTCGAGCGTGAAGTCCAGAAGGATCTCCGAGGGCAGCGTACGCATCTGGCTGCCCTGCAAATAAAACTGGCCGACAAAAGTCTCCACCACTTCACCCAGCTCAGTGCCGCCCGGCACCTTCGGGAAGTAGCTGCGGCTGCCGAGCACTTTGCCCTGACGAATAAACAGCACGTGAACACAGGCCAGACCGGCGTCAAAGGCTACGCCGATAACATCGAGGTCGTCGCCCGTATTAGAAACAAACTGCTTCTCGGTCACCCTGCGCACCGCCTGGATCTGGTCGCGGATGCGTGCGGCCTCTTCAAATTCCAGCGCCGCGCTGGCTTTTTCCATACGAGTAATCAGTTGCGTCAGCACCTGATCGTCTTTCCCGGCTAAAAACAGGCGGACATATTCCACCTGCTGCGCGTACTCTTCTTCGCTTACCAGCCCTTCAACGCACGGCCCCAGGCAGCGGCCAATCTGATATTGCAGGCACGGCCGGGAACGGTTGCGGTAGACGCTGTTTTCACACTGGCGAACGGGGAAGATTTTTTGCAACAGCGCCAGCGTTTCGCGTACGGCATAACCGTTCGGGAAAGGGCCAAAGTATTCACCCTTCGCATGCTTAGCGCCACGATGCATCGCCAGGCGAGGATGGGTATCACCGCTCAGGAAGATAAACGGGTAGGACTTATCATCGCGCAGCAGGACGTTGTAGCGCGGCTGATACAGCTTGATATAGTTGTGCTCAAGCAGCAGCGCTTCCGTTTCCGTATGCGTTACGGTGACATCAATGTTGTGTATAAGTGCGACCAGCGCTTCGGTTTTACGGGAGGCAAGGTTGCTGCGGAAATAGCTGGAAAGGCGTTTTTTCAGATCTTTTGCCTTACCGACATAGATAACCGTACCGCCAGCGTCGTACATTCGGTAGACGCCCGGCTGGCTGGTGACGGTTTTCAGAAATGCTTTTGAATCGAACGCTTCACTCACTGACTTATTAACGACTCCGCATTGCACAAACCATGGCGAATGGCCAGGTGAGTCAGTTCGACATCACCGTGAATGTTCAATTTACTGAACATCCGATAGCGATAGCTGTTGACCGTTTTCGGGCTGAGATTCAACTGCTCTGAGATCTCATTCACCTTCTGACCTTTAGTGATCATCAGCATAATCTGCAATTCGCGCTCAGACAAACTGGCAAACGGAGATTCCGTTTTTTCCGGTTCAATCTGACTCAGAGCCATCTGTTGAGCAATATCAGAAGCGATGTAACGCTGCCCGGCGTATACGGTGCGGATCGCATTGACAACTTCCTGCGGCGCGGCGCCTTTACTGAGATACCCGGCAGCACCCGCCTGCATAACCCTGGCAGGCAGCGGATTTTCGGTATGGACGGTCAGCATGATAACTTTGGTATCAACGAACATGCGCGCGATTTTGCGCGTGGCTTCAAGCCCGCCAATACCGGGCATGTTCATATCCATCAGCACCACGTCTGCGGAGTTAGCGCGACACCATTTGACGGCATCTTCGCCACAGCACGCCTCGCCGGCAACTTTAATACCCTTTATATCTTCAAGAATGCGTCGTATCCCTGCGCGCACCAGTTCGTGGTCATCAACAAGAAGGACGTTGATCAAAGGAAATGTCTCCAGAATAGGGATAACGCTACTGACTGCTAATTGGGTTTATATTAACGGTTTTCCATGCAAGATTAAAACGCTAAAAAATCGGCTATACGATTCTGGTCTCGTTTTTGGAAATTAGGCTGTACAGCAAGTGGAAAGAAAACCCTTGTCCGCTGGGCTTTTACCGCTATTTTCTAGCATCGATATTCAAAAAGTTACTAAAACAGTTGTTAACTCAAACGAAAAAGTGCGCGCGATTTTTTGTAACAACAATTAACGAATGACGAACCGGGGATAAACATTTAATTGCCGCTAACATATTGGACAGAGTACCTTCATAATCCGCGTCGACCAATAATCGCGGCGCGACAAGTATAAAAAACAACCACTGCATTTTTTGCCATAGCTTGTGGTATACTCCGCCGCCTTAACTTTCATCGTCGCGCTCATGCGCTGTTTTATAATGAGGAAAATAAATGAGCACACCTGAATTTGCCACTGCCGAGAATAACCAGGAACTGGCACAGGAAGTAAACTGCCTGAAGTCGCTGCTGACGCTTATGCTACAGGCGATGGGCCAGGCTGATGCTGGTCGTGTGATCATTAAAATGGAAAAACAGATCGCGCAGATGGAAGACCAGGCGGAATCCGCTGTTTTTGCCAATACGGTTAAGCAAATTAAACAAGCCTACCGCCAGTAACAAAAACGGCTGGATGCAAAGCATTCAGCCGTTTTCTCGTCTGACACGCAGAACGTGATATCAGTCAGATAAGTCCCGTCGCCGCGGCATAACACGCTATCTGGATCTTATTCGGTGCGTTGAATTTCTTCTGCATATTCTTCTGGTGGAAATTGACGGTATTTTCCGAGATGGAAAGAATGATGGCGATTTCTGCCGACGTCTTCCCTTCTGCGGTCCACTTCAGAATTTCCCGTTCACGCTTGCTGAATTTCATTTCAGGCGGCATCACCGTCTCATGTTCAAAGCGCAACAGCGTAGTGAGCGCCATCTGGACCAGCATTTGTAAACGCAGCTCAACTTCTTCACTGGATATCGAGTGTGCCTGTAAGCTGGTACATGACACGGAAAGGAAACCGAGCGCATGATTTGGCATCATCAGACACTGCGTTATTCCCTTGCGTAAACCGTGGTCCCGCGCGCCGTCCCATAATTGCTGGGCATCCGTGAATAATTCATCCGTCCAGGGCAAATGTCCCTGAATGAAATTCTCCGGCTTCAGTACCGGGTCAATGGCGAAATAATTCTCGGACTGATATTGCGCCATCCATTGTTGCGGATAACTGGAATGGACGGATGTTCGCGGGCGGGTAAATGGCACAGGGTGTCGAACACAAAGCGCATAATAGTCGAATTCAAGCGCCTGCGTTTGTCGCTGAAGTTCCTGATATACCTCGTCAGCACAGGTCATTTGCTGAAACCGGAGGACGCATTCCCGTCGCCAGGTGAAAAAGTCTATATCCCTCATACTTGCCGAATGAAGCCTCTGATAAAGATAATCATTATTATGGTGAATATAACCTAACACATTTAGCATGATTATTTATATAAAATATCGGCCACAGGCAGATTATCTTTAATTTGGCGATGGCTTATCCACTTCAGGCGGAATAAAAAAGCAACAGAACGGAGTTTAAGGGAGGATAATTTGCTCCAGAAGCGGCATCTGGAGCAAATTGAACGCTAAAATGCTACTGCATTAAGAATTTTTCAAGGAACTGACGGGTACGGGGCTGCTGCGGATTGGCAAACAGCGCTTTAGCTGGCCCCTGCTCAACTATTCTCCCCTGATCCATGAAAATAGCCCGATCGGCAACGTCGCGGGCGAAGCTCATTTCATGCGTCACAATCACCATCGTGCGTTTCTCCTGCGCCAGCTGTCGGATGGTGTTCAGCACTTCCCCGACCAGCTCAGGATCGAGCGCGGATGTGGGTTCGTCAAACAGGATCACATCAGGGCGCATCGCCAGCGCGCGTGCAATAGCGACACGCTGCTGCTGCCCGCCAGATAAGCGACGCGGATAGCTCGTCTCCTTCCCTGCCAGGCCAACCTTCGCCAGCAGCTCGCGGGCGCGGACCGTGGCGTCTTCCTTAGGTTCCCCCTTGACGATGACCGGCCCTTCAATAATGTTTTCCAGCACCGTGCGGTGCGGGAAGAGATTAAAGCTCTGGAACACGAAGCCGACATGCTGGCGCAGGCGGCGAATCAGCCCTTTTTGCTGGCTGATAGGTTTCCCGGTATCAATGGTGATATCACCCACGCGGATCGTCCCGCCTTCGGGCTGCTCCAGTAAATTGATGCTGCGCAGCAGCGTGGTTTTGCCTGACCCGCTCGGGCCGATAATTGCCACCACTTCGCCCTCCTCAACCTCAAGATCAATGCCATGCAGCACCGTTTGCCCGTGGAATTTTTTCACCAGGTTTTTGACGTCAATTGCACTCATTTTGGATCACGCTCCTGGCGGTTAAGCTGGTTTTCAAAATAGTTTTGCAGAGCGGACAGCACCGTCGCCATCACCCAGTAAATCAGCGAGGCCGCCAGATACATAGTAAACACTTCCAGCGTACGCGAGGTGATCAGCTGCGCCTGACGGAACAGCTCCGGCACCTGAATGGTCGCCGCAAGGGAGGTGTCTTTCACCAGGCTGATAAAGCTGTTGCTCAGCGGCGGCAGCGCCACGCGCGCCGCCTGGGGCAGGATCGCCCGGCGCAGCGTCTGCCACGGGGTCATCCCGATACTGGCCGCCGCTTCCCACTGCCCTTTATCGATGGAGGAGATCGCCGCACGCAGCGTTTCAGAGGTGTACGCCGCTGTATTCAGCGACAGGCCAATCATCGCCGCCGGGATCGGATCCAGCTCGATACCGAACTGTGGCAGCCCGTAGTAAATCATAAACAGCTGGGCGATAAGCGGCGTTCCGCGGAACACGGAGATGTAAAACCGCGCCAGCCATCGCACCGGCCAGATGTTGGACATGCGCATCAGTGCCAGCACAAACCCGAGCACCAGCCCGAAGAACATCCCGCCGATACTGAGCTGTAAAGTAAACACCGCGCCTTTAAGCAAGAACGGCAGCGAATCAATGACCAGTTGAATACTTTCTTGCATTATTATTTTTCTACCTGATTTTTAGACATGAGGATGATAGGCAAACAGCGCAGGCGCTCCGCCAGTATGAACAAACAAAATAGGTCCTTCATCCTTAAAGCGCTTCCGGGCGATGCCGTCGATCAGGCCCGCCATTGCCTTACCGGTATAGACCGGGTCAAGCAGAATACCTTCGAGACGGGCCAGCAGCTTAACGGCCTCCATCCCTTCATCATTGGGGGTGCCATAGCCCGGCGCGAAATAGTCATCCCACAGCAATATTTCCGCCTTCGCCTGAAGCGCAAGCTGTTCAGCCACCGCCTGTTGCAGGGTGACGACTTTCGGCTTTTGGTCCGCAACGCTTCTGGAAACCGTCACGCCAATCAGCTCGACCTCCGGCATCAGCTGCTCAAGCCCGACCGCTAAACCGGCATGGGTCCCCGCACTGCCGGACGCCACCACCACCGAGGATAAACTTACCGCGCCTTCGCACTGCTGAGCGATTTCCAGCGCGCTCTCAACATAGCCGAGGGCACCCAGCGCATTCGAGCCGCCAACCGGGATCACGTACGGACGAAAACCCTGCGCTTCCAGACGCGTCGCCAGCTCGTCGAGCTGTGCTGCCGGGTCGGTCAACGCGTCGACCATTTCAACCTGCACGTTGAACAGATCCAGCAGCAGACGGTTACCGTTAGTCAGGTAATTCTCTGCCTGCGTCCCGATCGGGTTCTCCAGCAGGGCTACGCAGTGGAGCCCCAGCTTCGCCGCCACTGCCGCCGTCTGGCGAACGTGGTTAGACTGAATTGCCCCGGCGGTGATCAGCGTATCCGCCCCCTCGCGCAGGGCATCGGCGGCGAGAAATTCCAGCTTGCGCAGCTTATTTCCGCCCATCGCCATGGGCGTCACATCGTCACGCTTAATGAATATATCGCGCCCCAGATAGTCAGAAAATCGCGGCAGATACTCCAGCGGCGTGGGTGCGCCGATAAATTCCAGACGGGGAAAGCGCGTTAAATTCTGTAGTGACATGGTTCCTCCGGTCACGCAAACAATTGTTATTTCATTATGCACGCAGACGCGCGAGAAATAAAAAAGGCGCTTTTAAAAGCGCCTTTTTTTGTCAGTCAGAGACTTATTTCGTCACGTCTGCGCCGAACCACTTCTCAGAAAGCGCCTTCAGGCTACCGTCTTTCTGCATCTCAGCAATGGCGCCATCGATGGCTTTCAGCAGATCCTCGTTACCCTTACGCACCGCCACGCCGGACTCCTGACGGGAGAACGCATCACCCGCGACAGCCAGGGTATTGTTGGTTTTCTTCACCAGATCCAGCGCTGCCAGGCGGTCAACCAGAATGGCGTCGATACGGCCTACGCGCAGATCCTGGTATTTCGTCGGGTCATCATCGTAGGTACGGATGTCCACGCCCTGCACGTTCTGGCGCAGCCACTCTTCGTAGTTGGTGCCCAGACCGACGCCGACTTTCTTACCTTTCAGATCCGCTGCGGACTTGATGCTGCCTTCGTTACCTTTCTTCACCAGCGCCTGAATACCGGACACGGTGTACGGCGTGGAGAAGTCATACTTCTTCTTACGTTCGTCAGAAATGGTTACCTGGTTAATCACCACGTCAATACGTTTGGAATCCAGTGACGCCAGCATCCCATCCCATTTGGTGGGTTTCAGGGAGGCTTTAACGCCGAGGTGTTTTGCCAGCTCCTGCGCAAACTCCACTTCAAAACCGGTCAGTTTACCGTCGTCGCCCTGGAAGCTGAACGGAGGATAGGTTCCTTCCAGCCCAACCAGCAGCGTGCCGCGCTCTTTAACTTTGTTGAGCAGATTCTCTGCCGCGAACGTTTTCACGCTCATCCCCGCGACCAGCGCAACGGCCATCATCCCCATCAGCGCCTGACGACCCAGAAGTGCTAATTTCATAAGTACTCCGATACAGTGGAATTTTTGAGTAGTGTAGAGAAATCGCCTGCAACGTCAAAGGCGGCTGCGCTACATCTTATTCTTTTTTAATATATATCAGAAGTTGTTCCGGCGCGGACTTTCTGCTTTATGACGCCCGGCATCTGGACTTTATATTGTGCATACTTTCGCAGCGCGATGCGGTAATTGTTGGTACTGGTGGCGGGCAGCCAGGGCTCCAGATTTTCATCCAGGTATCCGGTCGTCAGCAGATCGCGGGAGATATTTTGCATGGTCAAATGCTGACCCAGGCGGCGCAGGCGAACCACGTATTCACGCACGGTGCCGTGACTCATCTCGGTTTGTTCAAACAGGAACTGCTTGAAGCCGATAATATCGAAGAAGTCGCTTTGCTCTTTGCAATGGAGATCGCCACAGAAACGGCAAAGCGCTACCCACTCTTTTTGCTCTTCAAGCCAGGCGGCTTCATCCATCAGCGTATCGAGGCGGGAAATCGCAATCTTATTCACGATTTCACCGCGACGAACCAGCGTGATGCGGTCGAGTAATTTTTTACAGTGGGCGCAATGCGTCTGGCTGTGTTTAAAGTCTTTCAGGTAGCGGCTTAAAGGCCGTCTTTTAGATTGCTGCACCGTCATGATAACTCCTGGTTGTCAATACGTTGTGCGGCATTTCCAAGGCGAATGACTCACCTATAACTTACCCAGTTTTGTGCGCAGGCGTTTAATGGCCTGACTGTGCAGCTGGCTCACCCGTGACTCGCCCACCTCCAGCACGGCGCCAATCTCTTTGAGATTGAGCTCTTCCTGGTAATAGAGGGTTAACACCAGTTGCTCACGTTCCGGTAAAGCTTCAATCGCTTCCATCACGCGCTGGCGTAAATTCCCTTCCAGTAAATGGTGTAACGGGTTTTCTTGCTGATGTTCATCCGTCACCAGCTCGATGCTATCGCCATGCTCTTCGCGCCACTCATCATAAGAGAAGAGTTGGCTGTTATTGGTATCGAGCAACATCTGGCGATACTCTTCAACAGGAATGCCCAGACGCTCCGCTACTTCGGTTTCCGTCGCGTTGCGCCCCAGCTCCTGTTCCAGCTGCCCCATCGCGTGCGCCACTTCGCGCGCGTTGCGGCGAACGCTGCGCGGCACCCAGTCGCGGCTGCGCAGCTCGTCCAGCATCGCACCACGAATACGCTGCACTGCGTAAGTCGTAAATGCCGTTCCTTGCAGAGCGTCGTACCGGTCAACTGCATTCAATAACCCGATACCGCCCGCCTGTAGCAGATCGTCCAGTTCCACGCTCGCCGGCAAACGCACCTGGAGGCGCAATGCTTCGTGACGCACCAGCGGAACATAACGCTGCCACAGCGAGTGTTTATCCATTACACCTTCAGCGGTATAGAGTGAATTCACGATAAACAGCCCTGCGTTAGTTGAGTTATCGGCATGATTATCCGATTCTGGAGGGGTTTTAATCGGGTGAATAGTGGGTGAAATGAGGGGTTATTTGGGGGGTTACGCGTAAATACGGACAGAAAAAACCCCGCCGAAGCGGGGTTTGAGCTTAATCAGGCGATTAGCCTTGCAGCAGAGACAGAACCTGCTGAGGAACCTGGTTAGCTTTGGACAGCACGGAGTTACCGGCCTGCTGAACGATCTGCGCTTTAGACATGTTGGACACTTCGGTCGCATAGTCGGCGTCCTGAATACGGGACTGCGCTTCAGACAGGTTGGTGGTGGTGTTGTTCAGGTTGGTTACGGCAGAGCTCAGACGGTTCTGAACCGCACCCAGTGAAGAACGGAACTGGTCAACAGACGCGATAGCTTCGTCCAATTTAGCCAGTGGGTTAGAAGAAGAACCAGTAGTCAGATTTTTCAGGCTCAGGCTAGAAGTATCGATAGTGAACGCTGCTGTGTCAGCGGCAGTCTTAGTATCTGCTGACTGTGGATCCAGAGCGATGAAATACTCTTTAGGCTTTCCTGATTCGCTTTCAAAACCGTTTGCTTTCAGGTTGTTAACTTCCGCAGCATTTGCAGGAGTAATCGTTACTTTTGCAAACAGATTACCATTGTCATCTTTGTAAACTTCGTCAGCTGTTAACGCAACGCTGCCATTACCTACACCAAGACGGGTCGCTAAGTCGTTTGCGCTTTTTTCTTCTACAGTCGCTTTAGTGACGCTAGTGGTAGAACCGTAATAAGAGGTAAAGTCTGCGTTAGCGACTGTACCCAAGGTTCCTTTTGCATCTTTAGGACCATTTACGTTGAAGCTATCCAGGCCAAGAGTTTTTGAATCAATTTTCTTCAGATCGATGGTGATGGTTTCGCCATCATTCGCCCCGACCTGGATATTCATTTTGCCGTCTTTAGCCAGTACGTTCACGCCGTTGAACTGAGTCTGACCGGATACGCGGTCGATTTCAGACAGACGGGATTTGATTTCGTCCTGGATTGAAGACAGGTCAGAATCAGAGTTGGTACCAGTCTGAGACTGAACGGTCAGTTCACGGATACGCTGCAAGTTGTTGTTGATTTCAGACAGCGCGCCTTCAGTGGTCTGAGCAACAGAGATACCGTCGTTAGCGTTACGTGCAGCCTGAGTCAGGCCTTTGATGTTAGAGGTGAAGCGGTTAGCAATCGCCTGGCCCGCAGCGTCATCTTTCGCGCTGTTGATACGCAGACCAGAAGACAGACGCTCGATAGAAGAAGACAGAGCGGACTGGTTCTTGTTGATGTTATTCTGAGTGATCAGCGAGAGGCTGTTGGTATTAATGTACTGTGCCATGATTTCGATTCCTGTTGTTCATCAAATCTGTTTGGTTAGATTTGGGTTTCCACCCTTCGGCTTCATCGCCGTCAAAGGTGTTATCGTCTGGTCCAAAACAACCTTTAAATTTTTTTCAGGATCGCGTTAATTTTTTTAGCCACGGAAAAGCTCTTCTCTATTAGCGTTATTCCCGCCATTAAAAAAAAGAAATTAACCGTAAACTTTCCCCCATAAAGGCCGATAACCCCACTATTCGTTCTACGTGTCGATAGATTAAGGAATAAATATGGCAAGTATTTCATCATTGGGGATTGGTTCGGGTCTTAAGTTAGCAGACATTCTGGATAGTCTGACCACGGCCGAAAAAGCGCAGCTGACGCCGATTTCCAAACAACAGTCATCTTATACCGCCAAGCTGAGCGCTTACGGCACGTTGAAGAGTTCACTGGAAGCCTTTCAGACTGCCAACACCGCGCTGAATAAAGCCGATCTGTTTACGGCGACCAGCACGTCGAGCAGCACCACGGCATTCAGCGCCACCACCACCGGCAGCGCGATTGCCGGTAAATACACCATCAGCGTGTCGCAGCTGGCGCAGGCGCAAACCCTGACGACCAAAAATGCGCAGCCGGACAGCAAAACGGCCATTGCCACGGCTGACAGCAAGATCACCTTTACCGCCGGTAACGGTAAAGATCCGGTGACCGTCGATATCAGCGCGGCAAACTCCTCGCTGACCGGCATTCGCGATGCGATTAACAAAGCTGACGCCGGCGTGACCGCCAGTATTATTAACGTCGGTAATGGTCAGTATCGTCTGTCCATCACCTCCACCGAAACCGGGGCGGACAACGCGGTCAGCATCAGCGTGAGCGGCGACAGCGCCCTGCAATCCTTTATGGGTTACAACGGCACCAGCACCGACGCCAGCAACGGCATGACGGAAAGCGTCACCGCGCAGAACGCGAAGCTGAAGGTGAATAACGTCGATATCGAAAACAGCAGCAACACCATCAGCGATGCGCTGGAAGATATCACTCTGAACCTGAACGACGTCACCACCGGTAACCAGACGCTGACGATAACTAAAGATACGTCGAAAGCGGAAACGGCGATGAAAGCCTGGGTGGATGCCTACAACACCCTGCAAGATAGCTTCGCCTCACTGACAAAATACACGGCGGTAGATCCGGGTAAGGATGAACAAGATACCAGCAACGGTGCCCTGCTCGGAGACACTACGCTGCGTACTATCCAGACGCAGCTGAAAACCATGCTGAGCAACACCGTCGGCGGAACCGCCTATAAAACGCTGTCTCAGGTCGGCATTACTTCAGATCCAAGCACGGGCAAGCTGGAACTGGACAGCGACAAGCTAAAAAAAGCGCTGACGGAGAACCCGGCAGCCGTGAAAGATTTGGTTGTGGGTGACGGTAAAACCACCGGGATCACCACCACCATGGCCACCCATCTGACTGACTGGCTTTCCAGCAAAGGTATTATCCAGGCGGCCAAAGATGGCGTCAGCAAAACGCTGAACAAGTTAACGGATCAATATAACGCCGTGAGCGAACGTATTGACGCGAGAGTGGCGCAGTACAAAGCCCAGTTTACCCAGCTGGACGTACTGATGACCTCGCTGAACAACACCAGCAGCTACCTGACGCAGCAGTTCGAAAATACGTCCAGCAACAAGTAGTAAACGCTAATCAGACCCGAGGGGGATAACATGTACGGCGCAAAAGGCACGCAAGCCTACGCAAAGATAGAAGTTGAAAGCGCGGTGATGAGCGCCAGCCAGCAGCAGCTGGTTATCATGCTATTTGATGGAGCCCTCAGCGCGCTGGTACGCGCGCGTCTGTTCCTGGCAGACGGTAATATCCCGGCAAAAGGGCTGGCGCTTTCAAAAGCCATCAACATTATCGAAAACGGGCTGAAGGTTGGCCTGGTGGAAAATAACGGGGATGAGCTTACGCAAAACCTGATTGCCCTTTATGCCTATATGGTACGTCGCCTCCTGCACGCCAACGTGAATAACGACGCCAGCGCCATCGAAGAGGTGGAAAACCTGCTGCGCAATATCGCTGACGGGTGGAAGGAGGTTGCCGGTACGCCACAACTGATGCAGGACGCCGTCTAATGAGTAACGCACCGCAACTTTATGCCCTTTATCAGCAACTCCTTGAGCAGAGCCAGTTGATGTTGCGACTGGCCCGGCAGGGACTATGGGATGATCTGATCATCTGTGAAACCGACTATGTTAATGCGGTGCACTCACTGGCTCGTCTCACTCAGGAAAGTGAACCTTCGACGCAGATTCAGGAGCAGCTTCGCCCGACGCTGCGGGTGATCCTGGACAACGAAGGCCAGGTAAAAACGTTGCTGCAAGCCAGAATGGATGAGCTGGCGAAGCTGGTTGGTCAATCCTCCATCCAGAAAACCGTTCTCTCCACCTACGGTAACCAGGGCGGTCATGTCCTGGTTCCGCAAAGTAATAGCGATATCAATTAGCCATTTAACTGGCGGGCAAACGTTAACCGTTTCGTTCGCCAGGCATTTCTGCCAAACCTGCTCCATACTTGAGTTTCGCGACCTCATGGAGATGGTGCATGCGCAACCCAACACTTTTACAATGTTTTCACTGGTACTACCCCACCGGCGGTGAACTGTGGCGAGAAGTCACGGCATTAGCCCCCAACCTGAACGAAATCGGCATCAATATGGTCTGGTTACCGCCGGCCTACAAAGGGGCATCCGGCGGCTATTCCGTCGGGTATGACTCTTATGACCTTTTCGACCTCGGTGAGTTTGACCAGAAAGGCAGCGTCGCCACCAAATACGGCGATAAAGCCCAGTTGCTGGAGGCCATCAACGCCTTAAAAAGTAACCAGATTGCGGTGCTTCTGGACGTGGTGGTCAACCACAAAATGGGGGCCGATGAGAAGGAACCCGTCCGCGTGCAGCGCGTGGATGCGCAGGATCGCACCCAAATCAGCGATGAGATCATCGAATGCGAAGCCTGGACGCGCTACACCTTCCCCGCTCGGGCCGGCCAGTATTCGCAGTTCATTTGGGATTACAAATGCTTTAGCGGTATCGACCACATTGAAAACCCCAATGAGGACGGTATCTTCAAAATCGTCAACGACTACACCGGCGAAGGCTGGAACGATCAGGTCGACGATGAGATGGGCAATTTCGATTACCTGATGGGTGAAAATATTGATTTTCGCAACCATGCGGTAACGGAGGAGATCAAATACTGGGCGCGCTGGGTGATGGAGCAAACTCACTGCGACGGCTTCCGCCTTGACGCGGTAAAACACATCCCGGCCTGGTTCTATAAAGAGTGGATTGAGCACGTCCAGGAGGTGGCCCCGCAGCCGCTGTTTATCGTGGCGGAATACTGGTCACACGAAGTGGATAAATTGCAGCACTACATCAATCAGGTGGACGGCAAAACCATGCTGTTTGATGCGCCACTGCAAATGAAATTTCACGAAGCCTCACGCCAGGGACGCGACTACGATATGAGCCAGATTTTCACCGGTACGCTGGTGGAAGCCGATCCGTTCCATGCCGTGACGCTGGTTGCCAACCACGACACCCAACCCTTGCAGGCGCTGGAAGCCCCGGTTGAAGCCTGGTTCAAACCGCTGGCCTACGCGCTCATCCTGCTGCGTGAAAACGGCGTGCCGAGCGTGTTCTACCCGGATCTTTTTGGCGCCAGCTATGACGACACCGGCGGGGATGGCGAGACGTATCACATCGATATGCCGGTGATTGAACAGCTCCACGAGCTTATCCTCGCCCGGCAGCGTTTTGCCCACGGCGTGCAGACGTTGTTTTTCGATCATCCAAACTGTATTGCGTTCAGCCGCAGCGGGACTGAGGAACACCCGGGCTGTGTTGTGGTGCTGTCGAATGGCGATGACGGCGAGAAGACGATCTGCCTCGGGGAGAATTACGGCAACAAGACCTGGCGTGATTTTTTAGGCAACCGCGAGGAAACCGTGACCACGGCGGCGGATGGCGAAGGGACGTTCTTCTGTAACGGGGGAAGCGTCAGCGTCTGGGTGATTGAGGACGCGCTGTAGTGCTGGAACAGTGCGGTCTGCGGACCCGCTCCCGAAGCGTACGCCATCCTCACAAAATAATGTCTGCACAGACGGCCCCCTCTCCCTTGAGGGAGAGGGCTGGGGTGAGGGGGAACATACGGCTCTGGTGGTCATTCCGTTCACGTTATGTTCCTTGCTACTCTGTCACGACATGGCCGGTGAACGTGCCAGGGTGGCTCAGTCGCCACCACCCTGGCGACCCGGGCTTCCGGCGGAAAATCGCCGCTTCGCGGTGCCTTCGGCTTATTCCTTCCGGCTTATCGGGGACGGGCGGAGGTAACATCCCTGTAAAGCCCGCCCTCTCGGCGCATCCCTGCGCCTCGCCCCGGCCTACAGGAAACGCCTCAGCGATTTACAGCCGGACCAGAGCATCGCTGAAAGCCTTCAGTCGTTCTCAAACAAGTTTTTTGCTTCGGGTTAAAAGTTACGGAAGCTTACTCTCCAGCGGATTCTTACTCAGGTAATCTGCGCATTCCACCGTTGGACGGTCAACCTTGTACAGTTCCATACCGTCATACTCCAGCGCCGCCCCATCACGCTCCAGCGGATAGACATCCAGCTTACGCGTCACGTTATAATAATCATCTGAACGCAGCATGATCTTACCCGGCACCGCGATAACGCGCTGCCACTGACGGCAATCCAGCGTATCCCCTTCTGGCGTCACCACCAGCGTGGCGATCGCTTCCGGGCTCACCATCGCGCTCTGCGGACCTTTCGACTGCCAGTAACCTGCCAGTTGCGAAGGTACCGGGTGCTTAATCACTTCCTGATAGTTATCAACCTGAACACATCCCGCTAACGTCAGCATCGCAGCCACAATTGCTACTTTTTTCATCATCTTTCCTGCATGCGAAGAAAAAAATATTGTGGCATTAAAGCCATCAGGCTGCCAGCGTAAGATAGGTATTGATTAAACCTGCATCCCCATCACTTCCTGGTATGCCGACACCAGCTTGTTACGCACCTGCAACCCCATCTGCAATGACACCGACGCTTTTTGCAGATCGGCCATCACATCGTTGAGCGCCACGCCGGGTTCGCCAAGGGTAAATCTCTCAGCCTGGGTACGGGCCGCGTTTTGCTTGTCGCTGATCCGGTCCAGCGCCGCATGCAGTTGACCGGCGAAACTGACGCCCGGCGGCTGGTCAGCCACGCTCTGATTACGGGCGGTCATCGCCGTTGCCTGTAACTGACTGAGTACCCCTTCAATGCCCTGTATAGCCATGACTCTCCCCTGGATGGTTTTTTACGAGGTCAAGACTAACAGCTTGTCAATAAGATAATGGCGGTAAATAGCGTTAAAAAACCAGGTTATTTGACGCATAGAAAATCCCGAATCATCAAATAATGGCAGGGCCATCAGTATGGAACTTTTGTCGTGTTTGCCGACCCGGGAGTCAGTTTTGTTTCTCTACACGAATAACGTAAACCACCAGGATTTAAGAGGTGCGCAATGAGTGCGACAGCAGCATCGACAGCGCCACAGAATAAATCACTCGAGTGGATGAACCGCCTTCGCGCCAACCCTAAGATCCCGTTGATTGTGGCAGGCGCTGCCGCCATTGCGATCGTTGTCGCGATGGTCTTATGGGCAAAAAGCCCCGATTACCGCACGCTCTACAGCAACCTTTCCGACCAGGATGGCGGTGCCATCGTCACCCAGTTGACCCAGATGAACATCCCGTATCGCTTTGCCGATAACGGCGGTGCACTTGAAGTACCGGCAGATAAAGTGCACGAGCTTCGCCTGCGTCTCGCCCAGCAGGGGCTGCCGAAAGGCGGCGCGGTTGGGTTTGAGCTGCTGGATCAGGAAAAATTCGGCATCAGTCAGTTCAGCGAGCAGGTTAACTACCAACGCGCGCTGGAAGGTGAGCTGGCCCGTACGATTGAAACCTTAGGCCCGGTGAAAAGTGCCCGTGTGCACCTGGCGATGCCTAAGCCGTCCCTGTTTGTCCGCGAACAAAAGTCCCCTTCTGCCTCTGTGACCGTTAACCTCGAACCTGGCCGTGCGCTGGATGAAGGGCAGATCAGCGCCGTTACGCACCTGGTTTCCAGCGCGGTGGCCGGTCTGCCGCCAGGTAACGTCACGCTGGTGGATCAGAGTGGTCATCTGCTGACGCAGTCCAACACCGCCGGGCGCGATCTCAATGACGCTCAGCTGAAATACGCCGCGGATGTGGAAGGCCGTCTCCAGCGTCGCATCGAAGCGATTCTGGGCCCGGTGGTCGGCAGCAGCAACGTACACGCGCAAGTCACCGCGCAGATTGATTTCTCGAATAAAGAACAAACCGAAGAGCAGTACGCTCCGAACGGGGATGCCTCCCGCGCCGTGTTACGCTCGCGTCAGATCAATGAGTCGGAACAGGTCGGCGGCCAGTATCCTGGCGGTGTGCCGGGCGCGCTCTCTAACCAGCCTGCACCTGCCAACGCCGCGCCAATCTCCACCCCGCCGGCAAACCCGCAGAACGGTCAGCAAACGAATCAGCAGACGACCTCGACCGCGAACAGTACCGGCCCGCGTAACAGCAGCCGTAACGAAACGACCAACTACGAAGTCGACCGGACCATCCGCCATACCAAACTGAACACGGGCGATATTCAGCGTCTCTCTGTTGCCGTGGTGGTGAACTACAAAACGCTGCCGGACGGTAAACCGCTGCCGCTCACGGCGGAGCAGATGAAGCAGATCGAAGATTTGACCCGCGAAGCGATGGGCTTCTCTGAAAAACGTGGCGATACCCTCAACGTTGTGAACTCACCGTTCAACCCGGTGGATGAGACCGGTGGCGAACTGCCGTTCTGGCAACAGCAGGCGTTCTTCGATCAGCTGATGTCCGCAGGCCGCTGGCTGCTGGTGCTGATTGTCGCGTGGCTGCTGTGGCGTAAGGGCGTTCGTCCTCAGCTACAGCGTCGTGCTGAAGCCGAGAAAGCCGCGCTGGAACAGAAGAACGCGCGTCCGGACGAGGAAGAAGCGGTTGAAGTTCGTCTCAGCAAAGATGAACAGATGCAGCAGCGTCGTGCTAACCAGCGCATGGGCGCAGAGGTGATGAGCCAGCGCATTCGCGAAATGTCAGATAACGATCCGCGCGTCGTCGCGCTGGTCATCCGCGGTTGGATGGGTAACGAACATGAGTAATACGCTTACAGGCACCGATAAGAGCGTCATCCTGCTGATGACCATTGGGGAAGATCGCGCGGCGGAGGTGTTTAAACACCTCTCCCAGCGAGAAGTGCAGATCCTCAGCGCGGCGATGGCCAACGTGCGCCAGATCTCTAACAAGCAGCTGACCGAGGTGCTGGCGGAGTTTGAGCAGGAAGCCGAGCAGTTTGCCGCCCTCAACGTCAACGCCAACGAATACCTGCGCTCCGTGCTGGTTAAGGCGCTGGGCGAAGAGCGCGCCGCCAGCCTGCTGGAAGATATTCTCGAAACGCGCGACACCGCCAGTGGGATCGAAACGCTCAACTTTATGGAGCCGCAAAGCGCCGCCGATCTTATTCGCGACGAGCACCCGCAGATTATCGCCACCATTCTGGTCCACCTCAAACGGGGCCAGGCGGCCGATATTCTTGCGCTGTTCGACGAGCGCCTGCGCCACGACGTGATGCTGCGTATCGCCACCTTCGGCGGCGTCCAGCCAGCCGCGCTGGCGGAGCTGACCGAAGTGCTGAACAACCTGCTCGACGGCCAGAACCTCAAGCGCAGCAAAATGGGCGGCGTGAGAACGGCAGCGGAAATCATCAACCTGATGAAAACGCAGCAGGAAGAGGCGGTTATTACGGCAGTACGCGAGTTCGACGGCGAGCTGGCGCAGAAAATTATCGACGAGATGTTCCTGTTCGAAAACCTGGTCGAAGTGGACGACCGCAGCATCCAGCGCCTGCTCCAGGAGGTGGACTCCGAATCGCTGCTTATCGCCCTCAAAGGCGCCGAGCAGCCGCTGCGCGAGAAGTTCCTGCGCAACATGTCCCAGCGTGCGGCCGATATCCTGCGCGACGACCTGGCCAACCGTGGCCCGGTACGTCTGTCTCAGGTGGAAAACGAACAGAAAGCGATCCTGCTTATTGTTCGTCGACTGGCCGAAACCGGCGAGATGGTGATTGGCAGCGGAGACGACACCTATGTCTGATGAACTGTCGTGGAAGCGCTGGACGCCTGACGACCTCTCCCCTCCCAGCGCAGAGTTCACCCCTGCCGTTGTGTCGTCCGACGAGGGCGACGCCGGGGCGGGCGAACCCGAGCTGAGTGAAGAGGAACAGCGCGCCCAGTTGCTGGCCCAGATGCAAATGCAGGCGCACGAACAGGGCTTCAATGCAGGGATGAACGAAGGTCGTCAGACCGGGCACGCACAGGGTTATCAGGAAGGGCTGGCGAAAGGTTTAGAGCAGGGCATCGAGCAGGCGCGCCAGCAGCAGGCGCCGCTACATGCCCGCATGCAGCAGCTGGTGAGCGAGTTTCAGCATACGCTGGATGCGCTCGACAGCGTGATTGCTTCGCGCCTGATGCAGATGGCGCTGGAGGCGGCCCGTCAGGTGATCGGCCAGACGCCGATAGTGGATAACGCCGCGCTGATTAAGCAGATCCAGGGGCTACTCCAGCAGGAGCCGCTGTTCAGCGGCAAACCGCAGCTGCGCGTTCATCCTGATGATTTGCAGCGCGTGGAAGAGAGCCTCGGCGCGACGCTGAGCCTGCACGGCTGGCGGCTGCGCGGCGATCCGTCACTTCATCACGGAGGCTGTAAGGTCTCTGCGGATGAGGGCGATCTGGATGCCAGCGTCGCGACCCGCTGGCAGGAACTGTGCCGCCTGGCGGCACCGGGAGTCGTCTGATGACCGCTCGCCTTACGCGCTGGCTTAACACGCTTGATAATTTTGAAACGAAGATGGCGCAGCTGCCATCCGTTCGTCGTTATGGACGCCTGACGCGCGCCACCGGTCTGGTTCTGGAAGCCACGGGGCTGCAACTTCCGCTCGGCGCCACCTGCGTGATTGAGCGGCAGGACGGGGGGGAGACGCGTGAAGTGGAAAGCGAAGTGGTCGGGTTCAACGGTCAGCGCCTGTTTCTGATGCCCCTTGAAGAAGTGGAAGGGATTTTGCCCGGCGCCCGCGTCTACGCGAAAAACATTAGCGGTGACGGCCTGCAAAGCGGCAAACAGCTCCCGCTCGGTCCGGCGCTGCTGGGCCGCGTCCTGGACGGAAGCGGCAAACCGCTCGATGGCCTGCCCTCCCCTGATACCACCGAAACCGGCGCGCTGATCACCCAACCCTTCAACCCGCTGCAACGCACGCCAATCGAGCACGTACTGGATACCGGCGTGCGGCCGATTAACGCCCTGCTCACCGTGGGACGCGGCCAGCGTATGGGGCTGTTTGCCGGTTCCGGCGTGGGTAAATCGGTCCTGCTCGGCATGATGGCGCGTTATACCCAGGCTGACGTGATCGTCGTTGGCCTGATTGGTGAGCGTGGTCGCGAAGTCAAAGATTTCATCGAAAACATTCTGGGTACGGAGGGCCGCGCCCGCTCGGTGGTGATCGCCGCGCCTGCGGACGTGTCGCCGCTGCTGCGTATGCAGGGTGCCGCCTACGCCACGCGTATTGCGGAAGATTTCCGCGACCGGGGCCAGCACGTGCTGCTGATTATGGACTCCCTGACCCGCTACGCGATGGCGCAGCGTGAGATTGCGCTGGCCATCGGCGAGCCGCCCGCGACCAAAGGCTACCCGCCGTCGGTCTTCGCCAAGCTCCCGGCGTTGGTTGAGCGCGCGGGGAACGGCATCAGCGGCGGCGGCTCCATCACCGCGTTCTATACGGTACTGACCGAAGGTGATGACCAGCAGGACCCGATTGCCGACTCCGCGCGCGCGATCCTCGACGGCCATATCGTGCTGTCGCGCCGTCTGGCCGAAGCCGGGCACTACCCGGCGATTGATATTGAAGCGTCGATCAGCCGTGCGATGACGGCCTTGATCACCGAGCAACACTACGCCCGCGTGCGTAACTTCAAACAACTGCTCTCCAGCTTCCAGCGCAACCGCGATCTGGTAAGCGTCGGGGCGTACGCCAAAGGCAGCGACCCGATGCTCG
This sequence comes from Enterobacter cloacae complex sp. 677-3DZ2D5B, assembly GCF_004136695.1. Taxonomy (NCBI): domain Bacteria; kingdom Pseudomonadati; phylum Pseudomonadota; class Gammaproteobacteria; order Enterobacterales; family Enterobacteriaceae; genus Enterobacter; species Enterobacter cloacae complex sp. 677-3DZ2D5B. The sequence goes on from NZ_QFLS01000009.1 coordinate 433,745, forward strand.
ATAAAGCGATTGCCCTCTGGCCGCAGCTGGAGGCATTTCTGCAACAGGGTATTTTTGAACGCGCCGACTGGGAAGATTCCCTCCAGGCACTGGAGCTGATTTTCCCGCAGGTGTAACACAGGTGGAGGGCGAAGGTCATGGCGCAGAACAGCGCGTTATCAACGCTGAAAGATCTGGCTGAAAAAGAAGTTGATGATGCCGCATTGCAGCTTGGCGCAATGCGACGCGGGTGCCAGCAGGCTGAAGAACAGTTGAAGATGTTAATCGACTATCAGCATGAATATCGCACCAACCTTAACACCGACATGACGCAGGGCATTGGTAGCCAGCGCTGGATTAACTATCAGCAGTTTATCCAGACGCTGGAAAAGGCGATTGAGCAGCATCGCCAGCAGCTTAACCAGTGGACGCAAAAAGTCGATACCGCGCTGAATTTCTGGCGCGAGAAAAAACAGCGGTTGCAGGCCTGGCAAACCCTACAGGACCGGCAGATTGCAGCCTCGACCTTGGCGGAAAACCGTCTGGATCAGAAAAAAATGGATGAGTTTGCCCAGCGCGCATCAATGAGGAAACCTGAATGATCACACTGCAACAACTGCTGATGACCGACAGCGACCCGTCCGGCAGCACGCTTGCCGGGAAAGGCGCTGAGGGCGCGCAAGATTTTCTCTCTCTGCTGGCGGGCGCGCTGACCGAGACCACTGGCAAAGGCAAAGATGCTCCGCTGACGCTGGCCGATCTAAAAGCGGCGGGAAGCAAGCTGTCGACAGCGGCACAGGAAAAAAACGGTGATACCACGCTCCAGGCCAAAATCGCCGAGCTGCTCTCCCGCCAGGAGACGCTGACCGGTGAAGATACCGCCGTCTCCCTGCAAAGCCTCGTCTCCGGCCTGAAACCCGCCGCGAATACGGATGCGCTGAAGGCGCTAACCCAGCCGGAGGCGAAAACAAACAGCGAGACCACGACTGAAGAAGAGGAGCTGGCCGGGTTAAGCGCGCTGATGGCGATGTTACCGCACCAGCAGACCACCACCCCGGTAGCGACGCAGCCTGCGAGCACCGGGGAGATCGCCCCCCGTGCCGCCCTCCCCTCTGCGCTAGCCCAGACGGATAACGGCCAGCATCAGCCGCTTAGCCATGCGTTAACGGGTCAGGAAAAAATGCCGGTTCAGGACAGCGACACCTCGCTGCCCGCCACGGCAGCCGTTACGCCAGCCGTCGCCGCCGTCGCGGAGAAGCAGGACGTAGCGAGCGCGGCGTCGCCTGCCGCCAGCCCAACCGCGACGCTGGCCCCGATCGTCAGTCACCTGGCGCCTTCACAGCCTGCCGCTACCGTTGCGACAGCGCCGATGTTAAGCCAGCCGCTGGGCACGCACGAATGGCAGCAGAATCTGAGCCAGCACATCACCCTGTTCACCAGACAGGGACAGCAGACCGCAGAGCTGCGTCTGCACCCGGAAGATCTGGGTCAGGTGCAAATTTCGCTTAAGCTGGATGACAACCAGGCACAGTTGCAGATGGTTTCGCCCCACAGCCACGTTCGCGCGGCGCTGGAAGCGGCCCTGCCGATCCTGCGCACGCAGCTTGCGGAAAACGGCATTCAGCTTTCCCAAAGCAGCGTCAGCAGCGAGGGCTTTGCCGGGCAGCAGCAGTCCTCATCCGGGCAGCAACAGCACGCTTCGCGTTCCGGCAAGCATGGCGGGTTTAACGATGAGAGTGAAGAGTTATTGCCTGCCCCTGCCGCCCTGCAATCCGCCGCGCGCGGCAGCCGTGCCGTAGACATCTTTGCCTAAACGCCAGAGGTAACGTGATTATCCCCGTCTTTTCCACGCTTTGACCTAAGCCGGACACGGGATAATCACCGTATTAAGCTGTACCGAAACAGGAAGCTCGTATCAGATGACAGACTCCGCTATCACCAAAAAAAGCAAGCGTTCCATCTGGATCCCGCTGCTGGTGTTGATTACCCTCGCGGCCTGCGCCACCGCAGGCTACAGTTACTGGCGTATGCAGCAGGAACCCTCCAGCGCGGCCGCCAAAGCTGAAGCGCCGCCTCCACCGGCGCCGGTCTTCTACCCGCTGGATACGTTCACCGTGAACCTGGGCGATGCGGATCGCGTGCTTTACGTGGGTATTACGCTGCGTCTGAAAGATGAAGCGACCCGTGCACGTCTGAACGACTACCTGCCAGAAGTGCGTAGCCGTCTGCTGCTGCTGTTTTCTCGTCAGGATGCCTCCGCGCTCGCCACCGATGTGGGCAAGCAAAAGCTGGTCGATGCCATCAAACAGACGCTGGCGACCCCGCTGGTAAACGGCCAACCTAAGCAGGAAGTCACTGACGTTCTGTATACAGCCTTCATTCTGCGGTAACGACATGGGCGACAGTATTCTTTCTCAGGCAGAAATCGATGCGCTGCTCAACGGCGACAGCGATAAGAGTGACGAACCGAAACCGGGTCTGACCGGCGACGATAATATTCGTCCCTACGATCCCAATACCCAGCGTCGCGTGGTGCGCGAGCGTTTACAGGCGCTGGAGATCATCAACGAACGTTTCGCACGTCAGTTCCGTATGGGGCTGTTTAACCTGCTGCGTCGTAGCCCGGATATCACCGTCGGTGCCATCCGCATTCAGCCGTATCATGAGTTTGCCCGCAACCTGCCGGTGCCAACCAACCTTAACCTGATCCATCTGAAACCGCTGCGCGGTACCGGCCTGGTGGTGTTCTCGCCAAGCCTGGTGTTCATCGCAGTGGACAACCTGTTCGGTGGCGATGGCCGTTTCCCGACCAAAGTGGAAGGCCGGGAGTTTACCCATACCGAACAGCGCGTGATTAACCGCATGCTGAAGCTGGCGCTGGAATCCTACAGCGACGCGTGGAAAGCGATTAACCCGCTGGAAGTGGAGTACGTGCGTTCCGAGATGCAGGTGAAATTTACCAACATCACCACCTCCCCGAATGACATCGTCGTGAATACCCCGTTCCACGTCGAGATCGGCAACCTGACGGGTGAGTTCAACATCTGCCTGCCGTTCAGCATGATTGAACCGCTGCGCGAACTGCTAGTGAACCCGCCGCTGGAGAACTCACGTCACGAAGATCAGAACTGGCGTGAGAACCTGGTGCGTCAGGTGCAGCACTCGCAGCTGGAGCTGGTAGCCAACTTTGCCGACATCTCCATGCGGTTATCGCAGATCCTGAAATTACAACCCGGCGACGTTTTGCCGATAGATAAACCCGACCGCATTATTGCCCATGTGGATGGCGTACCCGTGCTGACAAGCCAGTACGGCACGATTAACGGCCAGTATGCGTTACGCGTTGAGCACTTGATCAACCCGATTTTGAATTCGCTGAATGAGGAACAGCCCAAATGAGTGACATGAACAATCCGTCCGATGAAAACAGCGGAGCACTGGACGATCTGTGGGCTGACGCGTTAAACGAGCAGAAAACGACGCCGACGAAAAGCGCGGCAGACGCGGTCTTTCAGCAGTTAGGCGGCGGCGACGTCAGCGGCACGTTGCAGGACATCGACCTGATTATGGACATTCCGGTCAAGCTCACCGTTGAGCTGGGTCGCACCCGCATGACCATTAAAGAGCTGCTGCGCCTGACGCAGGGTTCCGTGGTGGCGCTTGACGGTTTAGCGGGTGAGCCGCTGGATATTCTGATCAACGGCTACCTGATTGCACAAGGCGAAGTGGTGGTGGTGGCCGATAAATACGGCGTACGTATCACCGACATCATTACCCCTTCCGAACGTATGCGTCGTCTGAGCCGTTAAGTATGAAAACCCAGGCAACACTGTCCGCGCCCTCCGCCGTACCCGGCTCACCGCTGCTCCAGGTGAGCGGCGCGCTGTTCGGTATTATTGCCTTTATCCTTATCGCCGCCTGGCTGGCAAAGCGTTTCGGTCTGGCGGGGAAAACGGCCGGTACCCGCGGGTTGAAGGTCAGCGCCAGCACCCCGCTAGGACCGCGCGAACGCGTGGTCATTGTGGAGGTGGAAGATGCGCGACTGGTGCTGGGCGTGACCGCCTCCAGCATTAACGTTCTTCACACGCTGCCCCCTGCGCCTGCCACGGTGGAGGCTAACGCCCAGGCCCCTGCGGATTTCCAGTCCGTTATGAAGAGTTTGCTCAAGCGTCCCGGGAGATCCTGATGCGCCGTTTGTTATTCCTTACGCTGGCAGGCCTGGGCCTGTTCGCGCCCTCTGTGTATGCGCAACTGCCGGGGCTGGTTTCCACGCCGCTGGCGAACGGGGGACAAAGCTGGTCCCTGTCCGTGCAGACGCTGGTGTTCATCACCTCGCTGACCTTTATCCCGGCGATCCTGCTGATGATGACCAGCTTCACCCGCATCATCATTGTGTTTGGTCTGCTGCGAAATGCGCTCGGCACACCGTCCGCACCGCCCAATCAGGTGCTGCTGGGTTTAGCCCTGTTCCTGACCTTTTTCATTATGTCGCCGGTTATCGACAAGATTTACACCGAGGCGTACCAGCCGTTCAGCGAAGATAAAATTTCCATGCAGGTTGCCCTGGAAAAGGGGGCTCAGCCATTACGTGAATTTATGCTTCGCCAGACGCGTGAAGCGGATTTGGCCCTGTTTGCCCGTCTCGCTAACACGGGCGAGTTACAGGGACCGGAAGCGGTGCCGATGCGCATCCTGCTGCCAGCGTATGTCACCAGCGAGCTGAAAACCGCGTTCCAGATTGGCTTCACCATTTTCATTCCGTTCCTGATTATCGACCTGGTGATCGCCAGCGTCCTGATGGCGCTCGGGATGATGATGGTTCCGCCCGCGACCATTGCCCTGCCCTTTAAGATCATGCTGTTCGTGCTGGTCGACGGCTGGCAGCTGCTGGTCAGCTCGCTGGCGCAGAGTTTCTACAGTTGAGGAGCGCGCAATGACGCCTGAGTCGGTCATGATGATGGGCACGGAGGCGATGAAAGTCGCGATTGCTGTCGCCGCGCCCCTGCTGCTAGTTGCGCTAGTCACCGGTCTGATTATCAGTATTCTCCAGGCCGCCACGCAGATTAACGAAATGACCCTGTCGTTCATCCCGAAGATCATTGCCGTCTTCGTGGCGATTATCGTTGCCGGGCCATGGATGCTCAATTTGCTGCTGGACTATATGCGCAATCTGTTCACCAATCTGCCTTACATCATCGGCTGACGGACGATGCTGCATTTCACCAGCGATCAGTTTGTTCAGTGGCTCGGGATCTATTTCTGGCCGATGCTGCGCATCATGGCGCTGATCTCCACCGCCCCCATACTCAGTGAAAAGTCGGTGCCTAAACGCGTCAAAATTGGGCTGGGCATGGTTATCACGATTATCGTTGCCCCTTCCCTGCCGGCGGTGGATATCCCGATCTTTTCCCCGAATGCGATCTGGATTGCCCTGCAACAGGTGATGATTGGCGTGGCGGTGGGGTTCACGATGCAGCTCGCCTTCGCCGCGGTTCGAACGGCGGGTGAACTTATCGGTTTGCAAATGGGCCTGTCTTTCGCGACGTTCGTTGACCCGGGCAGCCACCTGAATATGCCCGTGCTGGCGCGTATTATCGACCTGCTGGCGATGCTGTTGTTTCTCTCGTTCAACGGCCACCTGTGGCTCATCTCGATGCTGGTGGACACCTTCCACACGCTGCCGATTGGCGACAACCCGGTAAACAGCAACGCGTTTCTGGCGCTGGTGAGGGCTGCCGGGCTGATCTTCCTCAACGGGCTGATGCTGGCGCTGCCGATCATTACCCTGCTGCTCACCGTTAACCTCGCATTAGGTTTACTCAACCGAATGGCTCCGCAGCTGTCGGTATTCGTCATTGGCTTTCCGGTGACGTTGACGGTTGGCCTTTTATTAATGTCATTATTGATGCCACTTATCGCCCCCTTCTGCGAACATTTATTCAGTGAGATATTCAATCTGTTAGCGGATATTGTTAGCGAACTTCCACGCAAATAATAACCCGCAGTGTTTGCAATGTCTTTCTGAGGATATTCCTAAAAATAATCTCGAAAAACATCTACCAGGATATATCTGACGCGGTTTAAATGTTTCTAACCACCTCACAATACTTAATATTTACTTTACTTTAAGATGATTCCTGGCAAATTATACGTAACTTTACGGGATAGTGAGTTCGCCTGAAAGTCTTTGTCATGCTCACAGGTTTTATTAGATTTTTTCCATCCCGTATGGCTGTTTATGAGCTCTCAGGCAGGTGGTGAATTATCGTTACGCATTGAGTGAGGGTATGCCATGTCAACGATCATTATGGATTTATGCAGCTACACCCGGCTAGGGTTAACCGGGTACTTAGCAAGCAGAGGGGTTAGAAAGAGAGACATCAACGATGCACACACCGTTGAAGAACTCGCAGCCGCTTGTGACGCCCACAAGCCCGGCGTGGTGTTTATTAATGAGGACTGTTTCATTCACGACCCCGCTAACAGTCAGCACATTAAGCAGATCATTAATCAGCATCCTAAGACCCTGTTTATTGTTTTTATGGCGATCGCCAATATTCATTTCGATGAGTATTTGTTGGTGCGTAAAAACTTATTAATCAGCTCGAAATCGATTAAACCAGAGTCACTTGATGACATTCTGGGCGATTATTTGAATAAAGAAGTTAAGAATGTAGGGGCGGTTAACTTACCCACCCTATCATTAAGCAGAACTGAATCAAGTATGCTAAGAATGTGGATGGCTGGACAAGGGACAATTCAGATCTCAGACCAGATGAATATCAAGGCAAAAACAGTATCGTCACACAAAGGAAATATTAAAAGGAAAATTAAAACGCATAATAAGCAAGTGATATACCATGTAGTACGCCTGACAGATAATGTGACGAATGGGATTTTCGTTAATATGCGCTAATTTGCACGGCCATGTTGTACCCTACCTTGATCTCTGGCCTGGCCAGAGATTTTGCTTTTAAGCAGCCGGAGCCGGGGAGAAGACGCCCCCGACGCCACCCTATTCCGCCGTTTCCACAAAGATCCCATCCGGGTGCCCCAGTTCGTTGAAGAACCAGATGCCGAGCGGGTAATCTTCCAGCGACACCAGATACATTGTGCCTTCATTAAACTCTTCTATTGCCAGAACCACGCCCGGGCGGCGCGGCCCACCGTCCGTTTTGACGGTTACCCGATCGTTGACCTTCATACATTCCTCCTGTGGTTTTGAGCCAGTGTAGAACAAATTACATTGCCTGGCATCGCCGCCTGGCGCGAATGGCGTTTTTGTGTGCGGTCTATACTTAGCTGTTGAGACGGTTAAATGAGGAGCCCGCCATGAAGACTGACAAAGAGTACAGCGACACCATTAAGCGTGAGGTTGAAGTGGATGTCGATGCCCTGCTTGCCGCCATCAATGAAATTAGTGAGTCCGAAGTTCATCGCGCGGAGGATAATTCAGACCGTGTCGTGGTCAATGGTCGGGATTACCATACCTACCGTGAACTGGCTGAAGCATTCGAGCTGGATATCCATGACTTTAGCGTCTCGGAGACGAACCGCTAAGACGAAAAAAATCCCGGTCATGGGGATGACCGGGATCAAACTTGCTTATGCAAGAAGCACTTGTAAATTCGTTACACCAGGAAATCTGATGCAGGTAAGACATTATCCCCAACAGAATTGTCTTACAAGCATATATTCTCTTAGCGAATATTATATTTTATACATGTGAATTTTGGTTATGAGTATAAACCTGCGCCGCGTGTGGGTTTGTCGGGATCGTTTCCACTTAAACGGCGCTTCAATGCCTATTTTTTTTAAGATTTTTCTTAGGAAAAATCATCATCCGGGAGACATTATGCCTTCGCTTGAGGAGACTCTTCTTGTCTTTACCGACCTCGACGGCACGCTGTTGGATTTTCACACCCTTGACTGGCAGCCTGCGGCCCCGTGGCTGGAAAAATTAATGGATGAACAGATACCGGTCATTCTGTGCAGCAGCAAAACCGCGTCCGAGATGGATGACATCCAGCAGGAACTGGGGCTTGGCGGGCTGCCCTACATTGCGGAAAACGGCGCGGTGATCCAGCCTGACGTACGGTGGGAAAACGCCGCACGGTTCATCTCAGAAAAGAAGCATGACGATATCCGGCAGTGTATTGCCCGGGTACGCCAGGAGATGCAACTGAAATTCACCACCTTCGATGATGTGGACGAGCACGTAGTCGCCGAATGGACCGGGCTGAGCCGTCCCCGTTCGGTGCTTGCGCGCAAGCACGAGGCTTCCGTGACGCTGATCTGGCGTGACAGTGATGAACAAATGAGATACTTTGCCGCCGAACTCGCCCGGCAGCGGCTGAAGATCGTCCAGGGTGCACGCTTCTGGCATATTCTGGACACCTGCTGCGGCAAAGACGTGGCGGTTCACTGGCTTGTGGACCAGTATCGCCTGCACGAGGGCTACGAACCGACGACGCTGGGCCTGGGCGACGGCCCCAATGATGCCCCGCTGCTGGACAGCGTAGGCTTCGCCGTGGTGGTGAAAGGCTTCAACCGGGAGGGTATCAGCCTTATAAACAACGATCCAGCCCGGGTTTATCACACTCAGCACACCGGGCCGACCGGCTGGTGCGAGGGACTTGATTACTTTTTGAGGTGATCTTGCCAGATGACCCGGTTACGCCCGCGCTGTTTCGCCTCATACAGACGCGCATCGGCGGTGGATTGCAGATTTTCGAAGTGATAATTGCCCTTCTCCTGCGCACCAGAGACGCCAAACGACGCACTCACGCGCAGGGTGGTACTTTTCTTAATCAGGATCTCTTTGCTGTCGATACGCTCGCGGATCTGCTCTGCGACTTCCGCCGCCTCTTCAAGCGTCATGCCGGGCAGCACCACACAGAACTCTTCCCCCCCGACACGTCCGGCAATATCTTTATCACGGAGGGTGCTGGCAATCAGCCCCGCGGCATGGGACAACACCTTATCACCCGCCTGATGCCCGAACCGATCATTGATACTCTTGAAGCAGTCAAGATCGATCTGAATGACCGAGAAAGGAAGCGACTGCTGTTCACACTGCTTCGCCAGTATTTTCGCCTGATCAAACAGCGATCCACGATTATTCAGCCGGGTCAGAGGGTCATGCCAGGCCTGCCATTGCAGCGAGTTCTGCATCGAATACATATTACTGACCATGCGCCGGATCACCAGCCATGAGATGAGCAGCATCGCGGTGAACAGCGCCCAAAGCAATGCCAGCACAATGCTGATGCTACCGAAATCGCCGCGCACCCCTTCATCCAGGGTGTGCACGCGCAGGATGACGCCATCAAAATGGTCAAGACGCTCCCAGCTGACAAAACGACTCCCCAGACGAATGCCGCCTTCGGAATCCGATTCTATCGCGTGCGCTAACTGGGCTAATTCGCGCGCGTCAAAATGATTAACGTCCACAGCAGGTGACTCAGATGTCGCAAGCAGGGTAAGCCGGCTGTCATACAGCTGGTATTCCCCTTCCGGGTTATCGCCCACGGCTTCCACCAGCAGGCGACGCAGGGTGGCAAAGGTGAAATCCATCGCCACCACGCCATACCAGACGTGATGGTAATAAACCGGCACGCTGGCGGTAATCAGCGGCTTTTTGCCCACAAAAGAGGAAGGCGGCGAGATAAACCAGCGCACGGCACGCGCACGGTTTTCACGCTCGGACTGTTGGGTAAACCAGGGCTGAGTGACCAGATGATAATAGCGCTGCACGATATCGCTGGAATTTCCCGGCGTATCCGTTTCCAGAAAGAATCCGGCGCGAGAGACATAAATCACGCGCTCTTCGTTGCGGGAAGGGCTGGATGCCAGACGCAGTAAATACCCCACTTCAAGCGCCGCGGACAATTCATTATCAAGGTACTCATCATCACGGTTCAGAAGAGTGGTCTTTTCAACGAAGGCATCCGAAACACCGTTGATCGGTAATGTGCGCCGTTTATCAACCGCAATTTGCCAGGTGGGAGACGTGCGCAAATGCGCAAAACGCTTTACCGCATCATGCAGCGCGCCAAACGCCAGCGGCGTTTCCAGCGCATCATGCATGCTGTGGCGAAAAAACAGCATTTTATCGACGCTGAACTGAAGCTGTCTGTCCAGCGCACTGGCAACCGTTTCCAGATGGTTACGCTGGCTGGAGATATAAGCATCTTCCAGTACCACAACTTCGCGCCAGGTCAGGAGAGTGGAAAAAATCAGGACAACGATAAAACAGAGGTTAACAATCAAACTGGGATTGCTACGCTTATGCAGCCACTGCAAAAAAGATTGTTTTACAACAAAGGTATCGTGCTGCACACACACTCCCTGATTGTCGCTCACCATCCGATATGATAAGTCTTCTGCCAGTAAAAACGCCCGGCAAGGCCGGGCGTTGTGTGATTAAGCCTTGTCGCGTTTTTGCCTTTTATTAGCAGGCTGAAGCTCGTCTTCACGAAAAGCCTCCCGCTTAATGCCGTATCCATCATGCCACCGACACTCCACCATTCCGCTGGAATACCCGGTGACGATCATGCCTGGACCACCATTTTTAGGCTTAACTTCATCACTGATCAAAAAGACCATACCTGCCTCCTGTATCAGGGTGAAACGTTTTCAATTTAGACGAGGAATAGTCTTTTTGCACCCGGGGTCAGCAATAATTAATGCGATTTCCCGCGTACTTTTTCAACCAGCTTAACAACGGCTACCACAATCAGACCGACGATAAAGCCCAGCACGAGGTTAAGCAGTGTGGGCAGGATCGCAGCGACTACCGCTCCCTGGCCTGACGCAAAATGTTCAATCATGTGATGCAGCGAAGCAACACCGTGCACGATAATTCCACCGCCGACCAGGAACATTGCCAGGGTTCCCACCACCGATAAGGTTTTCATCAGCCACGGCGCTACCACCAGCAGGCTTTTCCCGATGCCGCGCGCAATTGCGCTGGATTTTTTTTCCAGCCAGAAGCCGATATCGTCCAGCTTGACGATCAGCCCGACCAGACCATAAACCCCTATCGTCACGAGGATCGCAATGCCGGACAGGATCAGCACCTGGTTCATCAGAGGGGCCTCTGAGACGATCCCCAGCGTAATCGCCACAATTTCGGCCGAGAGGATGAAGTCAGTACGGATCGCGCCTTTGACCTTATCGCGCTCGAACGTTTTTGGATCCTGCGCGGCCAGCGCTTCCAGACGCTGCTGGCGCATTTCCGGGGTGTCTTTCTCTTTGCGTGCAGCGAACATATGCAACACTTTTTCGGCACCCTCGAAGCACAGGAACGCCCCGCCAATCATCAGCAGGGGCGTAATGGCCCAGGGTATAAAGGCGCTAATCAGCAACGCCAGCGGAACGAGGATCACCTTGTTAATAAAGGATCCTTTCGCTACGCCCCACACCACCGGCAACTCACGGTTCGCCCGCACGCCGCTGACCTGCTGCGCGTTCAACGACAAATCATCTCCCAGTACCCCGGCGGTTTTTTTCGCCGCCAGTTTTCCCATAACCGAAATGTCATCCAGCAAGGTGGCGATATCATCCAGCAATGTTAATAAGCTACTTCCTGCCAAAATCTCTATCCTTCTTTTTTTGCTAATTAAGTGAATAGTATGGAACAAAACTCACCGCCCGGAAACAGGCACCTCACGTCAACAAAAATTTCACATTAACTACACAATTAAAGCACTCGCCAGCCCGATAGTTTTGGCGTTAACTATGAGCGAACTTTTTATTTCGTCGTGAGGGACTATGCGTTTTCGGCATTTATTACCGCTCATTGGAGCACTCTTTTCTCTGTATATCATCTGGGGATCCACCTATTTTGTCATTCGTATAGGCGTGGAAAGCTGGCCCCCGCTGATGATGGCCGGTATTCGTTTCCTTACGGCCGGCGTGCTGCTGATGGCGTTTTTATTGCTGCGCGGCCACAGGCTACCGCCGCTGCGTCCCTTGCTTAACGCCGCCCTGATTGGCCTGCTGCTGCTGGCGGTGGGCAATGGCGCGGTAACCGTCGCCGAGCACCAGAACGTACCGTCGGGCATCGCCGCCGTGGTCGTCGCGACCGTGCCGCTGTTTACGCTCTGCTTTAGTCGTCTCTTCGGGATCCGCACCCGTAAGCTCGAATGGCTGGGCATCGCGATTGGGCTTGTGGGTATCATCCTGCTGAACAGCGGCGGTAACCTGAGCGGGAACCCCTGGGCTGCCGTTCTGATCATGATCGGCTCCATGAGCTGGGCCTTCGGCTCGGTCTACGGTTCCCGCATCGAGCTGCCTTCCGGGATGATGGCGGGTGCCATTGAGATGCTCGCGGCAGGCATTGTGCTGCTGATGGCCTCCGCGTTGACGGGTGAAAAACTGACGGCGATGCCAGACCTTTCAGGTTTCCTGGCCGTCGGGTATCTGGCGCTGTTTGGCTCCATTATCGCCATCAATGCCTATATGTACCTGATTCGCAACGTCTCACCGGCGGTTGCCACCAGCTACGCCTACGTTAACCCGGTGGTGGCCGTGCTGCTGGGTACCGGTTTTGCGGGCGAAGTGCTGTCGACGATTGAATGGCTGGCGCTGGGCGTGATTGTCTTTGCCGTGGTGCTGGTCACGCTGGGTAAATATTTGCTGCCCGCGAAACCGATTGTTACGAGGTGTGAGGTGGAGAAACCGTGATCGGGTGAATGCCCTGGGTATCGATCTGCGCGGCCTGACCGCCGCCGCAGATCCACTCTTCCAGCCGCTCCGTCAGTTCCACGTCATTCAGCTTCATTCTTCCGCGCAGCGCGCACTCCCAGACAATCAGCACCCGCCAGCCCTGAGCGTAAAGCTGCGAAACATCGCGTTTATCACGCTCGACGTTCCTGCCAATTTTGTCCAGCCAGAAGTCGGTGCGTGTCGCCGGGACTTTAAACAGATAGCAGTCATGATGATGCCAGAAACAGCCGTGGGTAAAGATGATGCACTGGTACGCGTCGATGACGAAATCAGGACGCCCGGCAAGCGTGGCATCCTGAACCCTGAATTCAAACCCGACGGCGGTCAGGAGGCCCGCGATCCGTTTTTCGATCGCGGTATCACGCGTGCCGATGGCACGCATGTTTTTACTGCGCGTGGCCTTATTGTGAACGTCCGTCATTGACGGCCTCACTCTGACGAAGCTTAACGGCCTTGCTGATACGTGAGGCCAGCAGTTTAGCTACGGCGGCAAAGGCAGGCACTACCACCGAGTTGCCAAACTGACGATAGGCCTGGGTGTCCGACACGGGGATGCGAAAACTGTAGCCCTGCGGCGTCTCAAAGCCCATTAAGCGAGCGCACTCGCGCGGCGTTAAGCGCCGCGGTCGGTGCTGTTGGTTTTGTGGATCGTCGAAATCTTTTTCGCCCAGCGCCTTATCCCAGCCCCGATCGATAAGAATTTCCGCGCCATCTTTGTAATAGCGCGCCGACAGCGTACGCGTCACGCTGTCAGGATTAAGCGGATTGACCATGCCAAACCCAAAGCCATTGCCTTTGGCCTGATGCTTTTTGGCATAGCGATAGAGGTATTTCCACAGCACCGGGGTCAGAATGAATTTCGCATCGACGGCGGGCTCCAGCAGATCGGCCACCGTCGGGCGGCGCGCCGGATACAGCGAAGGCAAATCACGCAGCGTAAAATCGCCTTTTAGATTGAGATCGCGGCGGAAGCCCACCAGCACGATGCGTTCGCGGTGCTGTGGCAGGAAGTGTTTGCCGTCGATAATTTTCGGATCGTCCGGCCCCATATCCTCTGCATCCGCCACGTCGTAACCCAGTTCATCCAGCGTTTGCATGATAATGCGGAAGGTTTTGCCGCCGTCATGACTCTTTAAATTCTTGACGTTCTCCAGCACAAAAATTGCCGGGCGGCGGGCATCAATAATCCGGGCAACGTCAAAAAACAGTGTGCCCTGCGTATCACAGGCAAAGCCGTGTGCGCGTCCCAGCGCGTTCTTTTTCGACACGCCAGCCAGCGAGAACGGCTGACACGGAAAGCCTGCCAGCAGCACATCGTGCGCCGGAATGGTATTGCGAATGTGTTCGGCGGCCTCTTCATCGCTGACGCCATTTTTGTGGCTCAGCGTGACATCACGAATATCCGCGTTGAACTGGTGCGCGTCGGGGTCGCAATACCAGTTGGCTTTATAGGTACGGACGGCATGTTTATTCCATTCACTGGTGAACACACACTGCCCGCCAATAGCTTCAAAGCCATGGCGAATGCCGCCGATACCGGCAAAGAGATCGATAAAGCGAAAGGCATAATTCGGATGCGCAGCAGGAGGACGCGGCAGCAGGTTGCGCAGATAACGGAACTCGCCGTCGCTCAGGCGGTGCCCTGCCCTGTCGCTTATCAGCAACCGCTTGAGTATCGCCGGGCTCCAGTGACTCTCGCCATGGGCCACCAGCTGGTTTGCCAGCGTTTTAGCATCATACATTTCCAGCAGCTGACGCAGGAGTGCCTGCACGGCTGCCGTTGATTTCTCAACCCGCTCAGGCGCGGGCACAGTCACTGATCGATTTTCCTGCATTCTCTTAACCGGACAATAAAGACAGAAAACAGAGTACCACAGTTCAGGATCGCACACTGCGACGGAAATGGGTCAATATCTGGCTGTCGGTTCCGAGGTAATCGCCCTGTAATTCGGCACTCAGCTTCGCCATAAACTGGATCAGAAAATCGGCATTGTGACGCGCAAGTTTGCGCCCCCGCGCGGTTTGCATAGTGTCCGGCAGGCGCAGGAGTTTGGTCTGAAAGTGGTCGAGCGCGAAGGCTTTATCATCCAGCGCTCGTGTTCCGGCGAACGGGTCGTCGGCATCAAACAGCGCGGCGCCCAGCGCACCGGAGACGGCAAAGACGCGCGCCAGGCCGATAGCGCCTAACGCCTCCAGCCGGTCGGCATCCTGCACAATTTTGGCCTCCAGGCTTTGCGGCGCGATACCGGCACTGAAGCTGTGCGCTTCAATAGCATGCACAACGGCTGCATAACGATCCGGCGGAAAATCAGGAAAGTCGCGACTGAGGATCTCGCGCGTTTTTCGCGCTGCCAGCCGCGAGGAGTGGCTACGTTCCGGGTGATTTTTCGGCAGGCTGACAATGTCATGGAAGTAGCATGCGGTCAACACAACCAGCGGATCGCTATTCTCGTCAGCCATAATACCCTGCGCCGTCATCCAGACGCGGCGAAAATGGGCGATATCGTGCGCCGCATCATCAGTAAAATGATTTTCGTCGAGCCAGCGCTCATAACGGTGCTGCCACTGCGCAAGTTCCATCATCCCATCCTGTTGCTCAAAAGAGAGTGAATTATAATACATCCGAATCAAAATCTTTAATAAATAGAATTACGAAATACTTAATACTAATTACCCGCTATATTTTCAATTAATTAATTCACATGAAAAATAAAGAGATAAAAAGAAATATCTTGTAATATTTTTACCGGTTTAATTACATTTATTTTTGAACCTAAATAATAATCCATAGAATAGTATCAGCCATGTAGTTACGGAGGGTAATTACATATATTCAGACAATTTATATTTAAAGGGAATATATAATGAAAAGAAAAGTTCTGGCAATTCTCGTACCCGCGTTATTAATGGCTGGCGCAGCAAATGCAGCGGAAATGTATAACAAAAACGGCAACAAAGTTGACCTGTACGGTAAGGTTGATGCGCGTCATACCTTCTCCGACAACCCAGGCGACGACGGCGATGAAACCTATGTACAGGTGGGTTTCAAAGGCGAAACGCAGATCACGAACGACCTGACAGGTTACGGCCAGTGGGAATATAAAACCTACGCTAACGATACCGAAGGCGCAGGCGACACCTCTTTTAACCGTCTGGCCTTTGCTGGCCTGAAATACGGCGAATATGGCTCATTCGATTATGGCCGCAATTACGGCGTCGTGTATGACGTTGAAGCCTGGACAGATATGCTGCCGGTATTTGGTGGCGACTCCTATACCTGGACCGACAACTATATGGTTGGCCGTACTAACGGTGTGGCGACCTACCGTAATAATGACTTCTTCGGTCTGGTCGACGGCCTGAACTTTGCGCTGCAATATCAGGGTGCTAACGAAGGTGCTAACGCAAACGAAAATCAGGAAGGCACCAAAAACGGTCATGATGATGTTCGTTTCCAGAACGGCGACGGCTTCGGTATGTCTACCACCTATGACTTCGATTTCGGCCTGACGCTGGGTGCGGCTTATTCTTCCTCTGACCGTACTAACGACCAGGTCGCTTACGGCGCTGGCACCTATAACCGCTTCAGCAAATATGCTGGCGGTGAACGTGCGGAAGCGTGGACAATCGGCGCTAAATACGATGCTAATGATGTCTATCTGGCCATGATGTATGCGGAAACCCGTAACATGACTCCGTACGGCAACGATGGCATCGCCAACAAAACCCAGAACTTTGAAGCCGTAGCACAGTACCAGTTTGACTTCGGTCTGCGTCCATCCCTGGCGTGGGTCTATTCTAAAGGCATCGATTTGGGTGGTAACGATTATCATCCAGGCAATGGTTATGACTATGTTGACCAGGATCTGGTTAACTATATCGACGTGGGCATGACCTACAGCTTCAACAAGAACTTCTCCACCTACGTTGATTATAAAATCAACCTGCTGGACGAAGATGATGCCTTCTACAATGACAACGGTATTGCTACCGATGACATCGTTGGCATCGGTATGATCTACCAGTTCTGATCCCCATAAATAGCAAAGCCCGCAACGCGGGCTTTTTTATTTGACGCTGAAATGTTATGGCGCTTCCTGCAAGGCCAGGCGAACAAACCCGTTATTCTGCGCCAGCAATTCATGCGCTTTCCAGGCATTCAGACCCGTCAGCACCATCAGTACCGCCGTTTTGCACTGGTGGTTACAGCTTTCCAGCGCGGCCTTCGCCTGCGCCCGGCTACATCCCCCCGCTTCCATCACAATGGCAATTTGTCGTTCGGCCCATCTGGTGTTGCTTGCCTCCAGATCAACGCGCAGGTTGCTGTACACCCGTCCTGTCCGTACCGCCAGACCGGTGGTGATCATATGCAGGATCATGCTTTGCGCAATGCCTGCTTTAGCGTTGGTATACCCGGCCACCACATCCGCGCCCAGATCGGGAGCAATGACCATACTCGCCAGCTGCGCCGCTTCACTTTGCGCATCCTCCGTAATGAGCGCAACCGTTGAGCCCAGAGACCACGCATGACGCATCGCGCCCCATACCCATGGGGTTTTGCCGCTGACGGACAGCGCCAGCATCATGTCATGCTCGCCAAATTCTATCGTCTGAAGGTCGGCAACGCCGCTCGCGTAGCTTCCGGCGTTATCGCCTGCTGTCATCGCAATGACGGGGTGTTTGCCCGGCGCAAACGCTTCTGCCGCCTGCTCAGCCACGCGTCCGGACGCGCCCGCGCCGGTCAGCACCAGACGTCCGCCGTGGCTAAGCGTCGCCGCCGCGTTATCCACCACGCGGGCCAGCATACTTAAGTGTGGGGTAAGTGCAGAAGAGATTTGCGCGTCATCCTGGTGTATGACGTTAAGCATATCCAGCGTCGATAATCTGTCGATGTTCATCGTGCTGGCGTGCCGTCTTTCCCTGGCCGTACCGGTAAGCATAATGCTCATAAACTGCCTCCTTATTATGAGTACCCACACACTATAAAGTGTTTTATATAGGTCACCTGAGAGGAGGCTCACGAAACGCCTCTCTTTACATGGCTTTATGAAACGCCCGTCATCAGCGATAATTAGCCCTTTCTTTTTCATCGCGGAGTGTTAATGAGCGATTTGCAGCCTTTCCCCCCGACGCGCAAGCGCCCTATGAAGCTGAATACGCTGGTTACGCTGATGGTGTGCGCGATTATCGGCTCGGTGCTGCTGGTGGTCTTCGCGCTCTACTCTGTGCAGATCACCCGCGCCACGCGCGATGACGTGAAAGATACCGCGCTGGGTATCGCCCGGACGCTGGCCGACAGCCCGGAGATCAAGCGTGGCCTGATGGAATCGCCGCAGGCTGGCATCATCCAGCCGATAGCCGAGGCGGTGACGAAGCGCAACGACCTGTTGTTTACCGTGGTCACCGACCTGCGTGGGATCCGCTATTCCCATCCAAACGAAGCGCTGTTAGGTTTGCATTTTATTGGCGACGATCTGACGCCCGCCCTGGAAGGGAAAGAGAATGTCTCCGTTAACCGCGGCGCGCTCGCGGAAGCGCTGCGCGTCTTTACCCCCGTGTATGACGACCAGCACGACCAGATCGGCGTGGTGGTGGTGGGCATTTCGCTGAATAAAGTTGAAGATCAGATTGCCCGCGGGCGGCTCAACGCCGTGTGGACCATCTTATTCAGCGTTCTGATGAGCTCAGTGGCGATCTGGGGTCTGGTCCGGGTTCTGAAACGTATCCTCTTTGGGCTGGAGCCTTACGAGATCTCAGCCCTCTTTGAGCAGCGCCAGGCCATGTTGCAGTCCCTGCGCGAAGGCGTGATGGCCGTGGATATGCACGGGCGCGTGACGATGATTAACCACACCGCCAGAGAGATTTTGCTCCTGAGCTCGGGTGAGCACTCCGAGAGCAGCGGCGAACCACTGCTGGCCAGCCTGCGGGAAGTGGCGAAAACCGGCATTGCTCGCCAGGATCAGGAGATCGGCTGTAACGGACGGCTACTGCTGTGCAACATGGTCCCCGTGAAAAGCCAGAATCAGGTGATCGGGGCAATCAGCACCTTCCGCGATAAGACCGAAATCAGCCAGTTAATGCAGCGTATCGATGGCATGGTCAACTATGTTGATGCCCTGCGCTCCCATACGCATGAGTTTATGAACAAGCTGCACGTGATCCTCGGCCTGCTGCACATGAAGCGCTACGATAAGCTGGAGGAGTACATCATCCAGACCGCGCAGAATTATCAGACGGATATCGGCGCGATACAGCGCAAAGTTAAATCGCCGGTCATTGCGGGTTTCCTGCTGGGTAAAATTAACCGCGCCAAAGAGGCCGGAGTGACCCTGACGCTGGCGGAGGAGAGTCAGCTTCCTGACACCGCCAATGAAGAGCAGGTTGCGGTGCTGATCACCGTGCTGGGCAATTTAATCGAAAATGCCCTTGATGCGCTGGAAGGCCAGCCGGAAGGCGAGATCGGCCTGCTGCTGCATTATCAGAACGGCTGGCTGAGCGGTGAGGTCAGCGATGACGGTCCCGGTATTGATCCCGAGCGGCTGGAGGCTATTTTTACAAAGGGCTACTCAACAAAAGGTGAAAACCGCGGCGTTGGGCTGTTCCTTGCGCGTCAGCAGATCCAGAATCTGGGCGGAGATATTACCGTCGAGTCTGAACCTGGCGTATTTACCCAATTTTTTGTTCAGATCCCCTGGGATAGCGAGAGGAATATCGCGTGATAAATGTGTTAATTGTCGATGATGACGCCATGGTAGCCGACCTCAACCGTCTGTATGTTAACCGCGTTGAGGGTTTTAGCTGCTGCGGCGTCGCTTCCACGCTCAACCAGGCCGAGGCGTTGATCGCCAACCCAGGCCAGCCGATCGATCTGGTGCTGCTGGATGTCTATATGCAGCAGGATAACGGGCTGGATCTGCTCCCCATCATTCGCGCGTCGGGTCGCCCGATTGACGTCATCATGATCTCGTCGGCCTCCGACGCCGCAACAATCCAGACGTCCATGCACTATGGCGTGGTGGATTACCTGATTAAACCGTTCCAGTTCCCGCGTTTTGAAGAGGCGCTGAACGGCTGGAAGGCAAAGCGCAGCCTGATGGGATCGCATCAGTATTATGAACAGGCCGACGTCGACAGGCTGATCCACGGCGGCGCGCCGGAGCTGGCTGACAGCAAAAAATTACCTAAAGGCCTAACGCCGCAGACGCTGCGCACCATTTGCCAGTGGATCGACAGCCATCCGGAGATAGAATTTTCCACCGACGATCTGGCGAATGCGGTCAACATTTCCCGCGTCTCCTGCCGCAAATACCTGATCTGGCTGGCGCAAATTAATATCCTGTTCACCAGCATTCATTACGGCGCTACCGGCCGACCGGTATATCGCTACCGTTTGCAGCCGGAACAGGTCGGACTGCTCAAGCAGTACTGCCAGTAATTCGGTAGCTGTCGTTCAGAAGGGTAAAACGGAAGTGGTGCATCGAGGAGATCACCACTTCTTTTGTTTTGGTGACAAAAATGGCTTCAATATCGGGGCGCGAACGCAGCGCGGCGCAGCCCTTTTCCACACCCATGCCGTAGATCAGCGTGGTCCAGATATCGCCGTCGAGAGAGTCTGGCGAAATAATCGTCACGCTGTCCAGTTCGTTATCCAGCGGGTAGCCAGTGCGCGGGTCAAGTATGTGGTGATAACGTTTGCCGTTCTGCTCGAAATAGCGCTCATAGGTGCCTGACGTCACCACCGACCGGTTCTCTACCGTCATAGCGCCAATCAGCGCGTCACCGGCGAACGGTTTTTTCAGGCCGACGCGCCAGCCGCCCTCCGGCGAACCTAACGTCTGGACGTTGCCGCCAAGGTTGATCAGCCCAAGTTCAACGCCCTCTTTATGCAGGTGATCCCGCACCCTGTCGGCGATATAGCCTTTAGCAATAGCACCCAGATCGATCTCCATTCCCTGGCGAGTAAGAAACACGCTGCTATTGGCTTCATCCAGCACCACGTCCGCAGGATCCGTGATGCCCAACAAGGCGGCGATCTCGTCCGCGGGCGGTACCGCGTCCCCCTTAAAGCCAATTTTCCAGCATTTCACCAGCGGGCCGATCGCCAGGTTAAAGGCGCTGTCTTTAAGCAGGCTTGCCGCTTTCGCGCAGCGGATCAGCTCAAACACCGGACGACTGACGGCAACCGGATGCTGACCAGCCGCATGGTTGATGTCCATTACCTGGGAGTGCGCACGGTTAACGGTGAGCAGATCCTCGTACTGTTTGATCAGGCGAAACACGCGGGAGGCAAGCGCTTCGTCATGGGAAAAGAGTTTCAGGAGTATGGGCGAGCCCATCAGAACGGCGGAGTAGCTGTAAACGCGATGGCTATCAGGCATTGCATGAGTCCTCAGGTGTAGCCCCGGCAGGCACCGCGCCGCCGGGGAAACAGGAGCCTTACCGTGTTTTCGAACGCATAGCCGCCTGATGTCCTGCAAGCGTACCAAAAATAATGATATCTGCCACCGCATTACCGCCGATGCGGTTACCGCCGTGGATGCCCCCGACCACCTCACCCGCAGCAAACGCTCCCTGCAATACGTTGTGGTTGCTGTCCAGCACGCAGGTATCGGTATTGATGGTCACGCCGCCCATGGTGTGGTGAACCCCTGGGGCAATCTGAATGGCGTAGAACGGCCCTTCGTTGATTGGCGCACGCAGCGCGGTGGTGCGGCCGAAATCATCATCGTGCTGTTTCTCCACAAAGCCGTTGTAGCGTTCCAGCGTTGCCAGGAACTGGTGGTGATCCATCCCCAGCGCTTCCGCCAGGGCTTTTGGCGAACTGGCGCTGGTAACAAACCCTTTCGCGATGTA
The DNA here is from genome assembly GCF_004136695.1 of Enterobacter cloacae complex sp. 677-3DZ2D5B. Classification (NCBI taxonomy): domain Bacteria; kingdom Pseudomonadati; phylum Pseudomonadota; class Gammaproteobacteria; order Enterobacterales; family Enterobacteriaceae; genus Enterobacter; species Enterobacter cloacae complex sp. 677-3DZ2D5B. The sequence continues at coordinate 455,309 of NZ_QFLS01000009.1, forward strand.
CTCATCCGCGGCTTTATTTTTGACGCGAACATGCTCGTCAAAGACGATGTAAGCGTATTTCTCCGGCAGCGCGATGATTGACGCCGAGACTTTATCGCGGGTCTCCATTTCGTTAAAGAATCGGTTGCCCTGCTGGTTTACCAGAATCGCCCCGCCGCCGCGGATGGATTCGGAAATCAGATACGACGTTTTCTGCTCAACGGTTGGGTGGATCTGAATTTCGCCCATATCCACTGTGCCCGCACCGATACGCTCCAGCAGCGCGATACCGCCCCCGGTCGCCCCTTTGTGGTTAGTGGTAACGAACCCTGCCAGATCCGGACGGTATTTCACCACCATCTCGCTGTTGGCGCTGAAGCCGCCCGTTGCGACAATCACGCTTTTGGTTGCCACGGTGAGGGTTTCGTTCTCTTCGGTGGTCAGACGCACGCCGGTCACTTCGCCGTTTTCGAAGATGATGTCGCTCACGGAGGTATCCAGCATCACCTCGATGTTGCGCTTGTTGACGTTACGCACCAGGCCGCTGATCAGATACCCGCCCACTGCGGAACCGTCTTTAGGACGGTGCGTACGGTCGATGCTCATCCCGCCGGTGGTGGTGATGTCGTTCAGCATAATGCCGCGCGTTGCCAGCCATTCGATGGCCTGCGGCGCGTTCTCGACAAAGCGACGCAGCAGTTCAGGGTTGTTCTTGTTGCCACCGCCTTTCAGGCTTTCCTGGTAGAACAGCTCTTTGCTGTCCTGAATACCTTTCACGCGCTGGAAGCGGGTCTCCGCCGCGTTCATCCCGGCCGAGGCTTTAATGGTGTTCCCGCCGATGGTTGGCATTTTCTCGACGATCAGCACGCTCGCGCCTTCGTCATGCGCCTGAATCGCCGCCGCAAGACCGGCGCCGCCGCTGCCGACCACTACAACATCCACGCTTTTAGTCTCATTCGGGTCAGCGCCCTCTTCCGCTGCCAGCGCTTTGCTGGATTTCAGCATCGCCTTCGAGACCGCTTTTTTCACCGCCTCGCTTTGGCTGGTCGCGCCGGTGATAGCATCCACGTGCGGAGTGTTGGCATCAAGAATACGGGAGCGGATCTCTTCGAAGCTGGTGACAAACTCGACGTCTTCACTCGGGCCGGAGGCCAGTTCGATATCGGCAATACGATCGGTTTCGAGGCTGACGTTAATCACCAGTTCGTTAGCATCGTCCTGCACTTTTTCAATAAAGGTGCCCGGTTTGAATTTAGATTCGCCCATGCTCATGTCGCGGATCATCGCTTCCACCAGCGAGAAGCGCCACAGCGGTTCCGGGATGTTCAGTTCTTCGCGTCGGGTACTGTCCATAAACAGCTCCAGGCTTTCGCCCGCCGCGATGCGATCGGTCCAGTCCGGATAGGCGATGGTGGCACGACCAACGGCAATCAGGTCGTAACCGTGATCCAGCGCTTCATTCACATCCGTGGCATTCACCACGCCGCCAACGCCCATCACCGGTACCTGAGCTAGCGTGTCTGAGCGCATGGCGCAGTATTTTTCGATAAGTGGCGTCGGGTCCTGAGTATCGACGATAGAAGGACGCAGGGCGTCGCCAAGGGAAAAGTGGAGATAATCCACCCCGCGCGCGGCCAGTTTTTCCAGCAGATACAGGGTATCTTCGAAGCGAATGCCCGGGACTTCCAGCTCTTCCGGAGAGAAACGGTAGCCAATGATAAACGCGTCGTCCGCGTACTGGCGCACCATCTTGTGGGTAATGTCCAGCACCGCCAGCGGGAATTTCGCGCGGTTTTCGCGGCTGCCGCCCCACTCGTCGTCGCGCTGGTTGGAGTTCGGGGAGAAGAACTGCTGGATCAGATAGGTATTCGCCCCGTGGATTTCGACGCCGTCGAACCCGGCCTGAATTGCGCGGCGCACGGCTTCGCCAAACTTGCCGATCATGCCTTCCACCTCTTCCGCGGTCAGGGCAACCGGCGTGGCGGCACCGTCACGCGGCGCGGCAACGGCGCTTGGGCCAACCGGCGTGCGACCGCCGATCAGTTTTGGGTCGACCATACGGCCGCCGTGGTAGATTTGCAGCAGGGCTTTGGAGCCTTTTGACTTGATGACGTCAGCGATTTTTGCCAGCCCGGCGATTTTCTCGTCGTTATCAATGCCAATTGCGCCCGGGAACGCCAGGCCGAGATCGTCAACAAAACAGCACTCAACGATGATGGTGCCGATGCTGCCCGCGCGGGCGCGGTAGTACTCCACCAGCTCGCTGGTCACGGTGCCATCGTAATAACCGGTACAGGTTGTCATCGGGGCCATTAACAAACGGTTTTTCAGTTCAGTACCATTCGGTAATGTGAAGGGGCTTAAAATACGTTCGTTAGTGCTCATAATAGAAACTCCAAACTTTAAAAATTAAGAATTCGTTATCGGGATGATTTTTTTATTTCGTGTCTTTTGCCGATGTCATGATAGTAATATAAAGCTTTTTTTAGTTTCTAAAGCCATTACGTTAGTTAATAAACTATTTAATCCCTTCGATAACATTAATAACACATTGGTGTTAGCGGGAATGTTTCACTCGTTCACAATAATTTAAAAAAAGTTAAATCACAAAAGGTCAAACCAATACACCACAACTATCAAAAAACCAAATAAAACAACAACAAGCAAAAGCACCAAAATTTAAATGTTATAGTTTTGATACATAAAATGCGTAAAATCAGCGAATAACCACACTACTCAGAGTGGTTATTATAAAAAATATAAAAATAGCCATTCAGTTCCGTTTTTTTGATCGTGATCAATAGTTATGGCATTCAAAAGAGCAATATAAAAACATCATCATTTTTTATTTGGCGCAAACAAAAATGCGTTAAATCGCTATTACTGAAAACACAAAAACGCACCTTAAATAACTAAAAAAAGCAAAACGAATAAAGCAATCGAATTTGTGTTTTCGCTGTACGACGAATTTTTGACAACTTAAGACGTGAAACTATGAAAACAAAAACTGCTGTAACGCCTCCTGCGGCGAATCTGGCATCAAATGGAACAGCAAAACGCCTGCTGATGATGGCCCTGCCCGTCATTGTTGCCGTCCTGCTGTTGTTTGTTCCCGTTCCGGACGGGCTGCCGCCTTATGCGTGGCACTACTTCGCCATCTTTGTCGGCGTCATCGTCGGGTTAATTTTCGAACCGCTGCCGGGCGCCGTGATCGGTCTTACCGGCGTCGTGGCGATTGCGCTGTGCAGCCAGTGGGTGCTCTTTAGCCCGGAACAGCTGGCTGACCCAAAATTCAAGCTGGCGGGCGCCTCCTTTAAATGGGCGGTCAGCGGGTTTGGTAACTCCACCGTGTGGCTGATCTTCGGTGCCTTTATGTTTGCTGCGGGCTACGACAAAACCCGCTTCGGCCGCCGCCTGGCGCTGATACTGGTGAAATATCTGGGCCGTCGCAGCCTGACGCTCGGTTACGCCATTACCTTCGCAGACCTGCTGCTGGCCCCGTTTACCCCGTCCAATACCGCGCGCAGCGGTGGGACCATCTACCCGATCATCGCCAACCTGCCGCCGCTGTACGGTTCAAAACCCAACGACCCAAGCGCGCGCAAAATCGGTTCGTATCTGATGTGGGTGGCAATTACCGCGGCCTGTATCACCAGCTCGATGTTCCTTTCCGCTCTGGCACCTAACCTGCTGGCGCTGGCGCTGGTAAAAAGCACGGTCGGAATTGATATCTCATGGGGGACCTGGTTCCTCGCCTTCCTGCCGCTGGGTATTCTGCTGATCCTGACCATGCCGCTGCTGGCTTACTGGTTCTACCCGCCGGAAGTGAAGGTAAACAACGAAGTACCGTTGTGGGCGACCCGTGAACTGGAAAAACTGGGCAAACTGTCGCGCAATGAGATCCTGCTGCTGGTGTTCGTGTGCTGTGCGCTGCTGATGTGGATCTTCGCCGCGGCGTGGATTGAACCGGCCATGGCTGCCCTGCTGATCGTTGGCCTGATGCTGTGGACCGGCGTGCTGGAGTGGAACGATATCACCGGTAACAAAGCCGCGTGGAACACCTTCGTCTGGTTCGCCACCCTGGTGGCGCTGGCGGACGGCCTCTCCTCCACCGGCTTTATCAGCTGGCTGGGTAAAGAAGGCGGCCTGCTGATGAGCGGTATCTCTCCGGGTGTCGCCACCATCGTGCTGCTGCTGGCGTTCTACCTGCTGCACTACCTGTTTGCCAGCACCACCGCGCACACCACGGCGCTGCTGCCGGCGATGCTGACTATCGCCTCCACCATTCCGGGCATGAATATGGAAGTGTTCGTCCTGCTGATGGTGACCTCTTTGGGCGTGATGGGGATCATCACCCCCTACGGTACGGGTCCAAGCCCGATTTACTACGGTAGCGGTTACCTGCCAACCAAAGACTACTGGCGCCTCGGCACCATCTTCGGTGCCATCTTCCTGGCGGCCCTGCTGCTGATTGGTTACCCGTGGATGTCCATGATGTTCTGATTCCTGACCGCCGGACATATCCTCCGGCGGTTTTATTTTTGTGGAGCAAGCTATGTCAAACAAACCCTTTATCTACCAGAACCCCTTCCCTCTCGCGCATGACGACACCGAATACTATCTGCTGACCAAAGAGCATGTCTCCGTTGCCGAGTTCGACGGTCAGGAAGTGCTGAAAGTGGAGCCGGAAGCCCTGACCCTGCTGGCGCAGCAGGCTTTCCACGACGCCGCGTTTATGCTGCGTCCGTCTCATCAGAAGCAGGTTGCCGCCATTCTTAACGATCCGGAAGCCAGCCAGAACGATAAGTACGTTGCCCTGCAATTCCTGCGCAACTCCGAAATTGCGGCGAAAGGCGTGCTGCCCACCTGTCAGGATACCGGTACGGCAATCATTATGGGTAAGAAAGGCCAGCGCGTCTGGACCGGCGGCGGCGACGAAGCGGCGCTGAGTCAGGGCGTGTATAACACCTATATTGAAGACAACCTGCGCTACTCGCAGAACGCGGCGCTGGATATGTATAAAGAGGTGAATACCGGCACCAACCTGCCCGCGCAGATCGACCTCTACAGCGTTGATGGTGACGAGTATAAATTCCTGTGCATGGCGAAAGGCGGCGGTTCCGCCAACAAAACTTATCTGTATCAGGAAACCAAAGCGCTGATCACCCCGGCGAAGCTGAAAAATTATCTGGTTGAGAAGATGCGGACCCTGGGCACCGCGGCCTGCCCGCCTTACCATATCGCCTTCGTTATCGGCGGCACCTCTGCGGAAGCCACGCTGAAAACCGTCAAGCTCGCCTCTGCGCGCTACTACGATGGCCTGCCAACCGAAGGCAACGCGCACGGCCAGGCGTTCCGCGACGTCCAGCTCGAGCAGGAACTGCTTCAGGAAGCGCAAAACCTCGGCCTGGGCGCGCAGTTTGGCGGGAAATACTTCGCGCACGATATTCGCGTGATCCGTCTGCCGCGCCACGGCGCCTCCTGCCCGATCGGCATGGGCGTCTCCTGCTCAGCTGACCGCAACATCAAGGCGAAGATTAACCGCGAGGGGATCTGGATTGAGAAGCTGGAGCACAATCCGGGCCAGTATATTCCTGAATCCCTGCGCCAGCAGGGAGAAGGCGACGTGGTAAGCATTGATCTGAACAAGCCGATGCCCGACATTCTGGCGCAGCTTTCCGCGCACCCGGTATCCACCCGCCTGTCGCTGAGCGGCACCATCATCGTGGCGCGTGACATCGCCCATGCGAAGCTGAAAGAGCTGCTCGACAACGGGGAAGAACTGCCGCAGTACGTTAAAGATCACCCGATTTACTATGCAGGCCCGGCGAAAACGCCAGAAGGTTACGCGTCTGGCTCCTTAGGCCCAACCACCGCCGGGCGTATGGACTCCTACGTAGACTTACTGCAATCCAACGGTGCGAGCATGATCATGCTGGCCAAAGGTAACCGCAGCCAGCAGGTCACCGACGCCTGTCATAAGCACGGCGGCTTCTACCTCGGCAGCATCGGCGGCCCTGCGGCGGTACTGGCGCAAAACAGCATCAAGAGTCTGGAGTGCGTGGCCTATCCGGAATTGGGTATGGAAGCGATCTGGAAAATTGAAGTGGAGAACTTCCCGGCGTTTATCCTAGTGGATGACAAAGGCAACGACTTCTTCCATCAGATCCAGAATAAACAGTGCAAAGGGTGCTCACAGCGCTGAGCGTTTCCATAACGCCGGAAGCTGCGAGAGCGTATCGTTGATCAACCCGCGCTTGTCGCTGCCCGGCTTCCAGATGGTGACCATCGTCTGGCTTATCCCCTGGCTGCCCACTTCGGTGGGCAGCCTTTTTACGTTTTTCCACTGCGTTGCGTGAAGATGGGTCGGCAAAAATCCCCAGCCGCAGCCCTGCTCCAGCAGGCCGCGCAGCATCTCCAGTTCGTTAGTGAAAAGCGTGTGCCCTGAAATTTGCAGGCGACGGGCAACCGGCTCGTCTGACGCGGCATGCATAACCACCTGTGGAACCAGAGAGAGATCGAGCAGCGACACCGGCGACGCAACCTCCGCAAAAAGCGCCGTTGCGGCGTAAAAATCCATTTCGATCGCCCCCAGCGCCCGCCACTCCATCTCATTGCCCACGCTGCGGTTGCGCGCCTGGCAGATCCCCAGATCGGCCTGACCGTTCGCCAGCATGGCTTCCGCCTCATCGCGCGATGCGCTGGTCAGGCTCAGGCGGATCTTTTTCGTCGCCAGCGTAGCGATCAGCGCCTGCAAAAAGGCTCTGGGGGTGAACGGATCGTAAACGAGGGCAATGTCCTGCGTCGCGCTGTCCGGCACCGTACGGGCAAACGCCTCAAACGCTTTGACCTGCCGCATCAGCAGGTGCGCCTGCCGCTGAAGCTGCTCCCCCTCCGGCGTCAGGCGCAGGCTACGCCCCTCCCGCAGGAACAGCGCGTAGCCCAGCCCATCCTCAAGGAAATCGATCAGATCCCGCAGGGTTGTACGATCTTTGCCGAGTTTACTGGCCGCCTTCATCAGGCTGCCGTGCTCAGCGACGGCGGTGAACGCCTCAAGCTGGGCAAAGGAATAGATCAGTGATGCCACGTCATTCTCCACGCGATTTTTCCGGGGGATTTTCCCCCATAACGCGTTTTTTATTATAGGCCTCAGGTTCTTAAACTGAAGTCCTTCCTGAGCCAAACGAGATAAATATGAAAATCAAAACAAACCGCACACTGCTCGCGGCGCTGGTTATCAGCAGCCTGCTCTCGCCCGCCGTCATGGCGGCCTGCAACGGTACCGACCTCACGACCTGTCCGGCGCCTTTCGATGCCAGACTCCCGGACGCACATACCATGCTCACCTGGAGCCAGGCCGATCGCGTGGTGGGCTTTCGCAATGACTACCGCAACTACGCGGGCGATGTGTTCCGCCACGGCAACGCTACGCCACTGCTGCCCGCAGAAAAACCGCTCACCGATGCCCGCTATCAGGTGAAGGGTAAGATTTACAATCTTCAGGATTACCTGAAACGCCAGAACGTCAGCGGCATGCTGGTGCTGAAAAATGGCAAAGTGGCCTATAAATATCTGGGAGAAGGCAATACCGACTCTACGCTCTGGACGTCGCGTTCCGTGGGCAAATCCGTGGTCTCCGCGCTGGTGGGTGTTGCGATTAAAGAAGGGAAAATCCACTCCCTGGACGACCTTGTCACCCAATACGAACCGGATTTAAAAGGCACCGCCTGGGAGGGCGTAACGCTGAAACAGCTCATCACCCACACCTCGGGCGTGGCGTGGACTGAAGATTACACCAACGCGCAATCTGACTTCGCCCGGCTTACCGAATGCGAAGCGAAACCGGGCACCTACGACTGTGTGCGCACCCTGGTGAAGGAGTTACACCGTGAACACCCGGCGGGCGAAAACTGGTCCTATTCCTCGGGTGGTGCCTGGCTGTTAGGCGATGTGCTTGAGCGCGCCACCGGCATGACGCTCGCGGCGTATCTGGAGAAAAGCATCTGGCAGCCGTACGGTATGGCGAGCGACGGCGTGTGGCATGCCTACAGCAAAGGCCAGCACGACGTGGGTGCGCATGGGTTCAACGCCACGCTGGAAGACTGGGGGCGTTTCGGGGAGTTTATCCTGCATAACGGTACCCTGCCGGACGGAAAGCAGATCCTCCCCGAGGGCTGGGTGAAACAGTCCTCAGCCTGGACACAGGCCAAAGGATCGGTGTCCGAGGCGCATCCGAAGGGGTTGTACGGCTACCAGTGGTGGAACAATGAAGTGCCAGCCACCGCCACAAATGTGGAGCCGAAAGTCGAAAATTCGCTGAAGGATTCCCTGTGGGCGCTGGGTATTTTTGGGCAGATGATCATGGTTAATCATAAAGAAAATCTGGTTATCGTCCAGTGGTCCACCTGGCCGCAGGCAGAGCCGTCATTCAGCGCCCAGCCGCTGGAAGCGTCGCTGATGTTTAGCGCGATTGCGAACGCGCTGCGCTGATAATCCCAAGCCAGGCCCCGCCTGGCTTCTCATCTGCGCGGTGTCACAAAACTGATATATCAGCGACTTAGCGAAACGTGGTGTATAAAAGATCATCGAAATGTTAAGTTATTGTTGAATATGTAAATACTGGTCAACGCATTGTCATTAATGCACCACACGCATCGGTTTATGCGCTATTTGCGCTTATTAATTTCCACTTCCTGATCCAGTTTTCAGAAACAGACGAGCATAACGTCGCTATAAAACTGGAGATAATCATGGTTTCCTCAACCTCACCTGCAACGGTTCGTGCGAAAGCGGGCGCGATTTTCCGCGTCACGTCGGGCAACTTTCTTGAGCAATTCGACTTCTTTCTGTTCGGCTTTTATGCCACCTACATCGCCCATACTTTTTTCCCGGCAAGCAGTGAATTTGCGTCACTGATGATGACCTTCGCCGTCTTTGGCGCGGGCTTCCTGATGCGTCCGATCGGGGCCATTGTGCTGGGGGCTTACATTGATAAAGTGGGCCGCCGTAAAGGGCTGATCGTCACCCTGTCGATTATGGCCGCCGGAACCTTTCTGATTGTGCTGATCCCTTCTTATCAGAGCATTGGCCTGTGGGCACCGCTGCTGGTGCTGACCGGCCGCCTGTTGCAGGGTTTTTCGGCAGGTGCCGAGCTGGGCGGGGTTTCGGTTTATCTGGCGGAGATCGCCACGCCGGGCCGCAAGGGTTTCTATACCAGCTGGCAGTCAGGTAGCCAGCAGGTCGCCATTATGATCGCGGCGGCGATGGGCTTCGCGCTGAATGTGGTGCTGGAAGAGAGTGCCATTCGCGAATGGGGGTGGCGTATTCCGTTCCTGTTTGGCTGTCTGATTGTGCCGTTCATCTTTTTCCTGCGCCGCAAGCTCGAAGAGACCGAGGAATTCAGCGCCCGTCGCCACCATCTGGCGATGCGTCAGGTCTTCACAACGCTGCTCGCCAACTGGCCGGTCGTCGTCGCGGGCATGCTGATGGTGGCGATGACCACCACCGCGTTTTACCTGATCACCGTTTACGCGCCGACCTTCGGTAAAAAAGTCCTGATGCTCAGCGCGTCGGACAGTCTTCTGGTCACGCTGCTGGTGGCGGTGTCCAACTTCATCTGGCTGCCGGTGGGCGGCGCGCTGTCGGATCGCTTCGGGCGTAAACCGGTGCTGATCGCCATGACGCTGCTGGCGCTGGCAACCAGCTATCCGGCGCTGACGATGCTGGCGGCAGCTCCGAGCTTCTCAATGATGCTGACCGTGCTGCTGTGGCTCTCTTTCCTCTACGGTCTGTATAACGGCGCGATGATCCCGGCCCTGACTGAGATCATGCCAGCAGAGGTGCGCGTGGCGGGCTTCTCGCTGGCTTACAGCCTGGCAACGGCGGTCTTTGGCGGTTTCACGCCGGTGATTTCGACCGCCTTAATTGAGTACACCGGCGACAAAGCCTCCCCGGGCTACTGGATGAGCTTTGCCGCCGTTTGCGCCCTGCTGGCAACGCTCTATCTCTATCGTCGTCGCACGTTAATCCTGCAAACTGCCGTTAAGGAGTGATCCCTCATGCTTACATTCAGAACGGTGATTGCCGCCCTGACCTTCGCCACCCTCAGCGCGGGCGCGCTTGCGCAGGATGTGACGGTGATGATTTCTGGCGGCTTCAAAGCGGCGCTGGAGAAGCTGACGCCGCAGTACGAAGCGCAAAGCGGCGACAGGCTCATTGTGATCTCCGGCCCGTCGATGGGCAAAACGCCGCAGGCCATTCCGGCCCGGCTCGCCCGGGGCGAAAAAGCGGACGTGGTGATTATGGTGGGCGATGCGCTGGCGAAACTGGAACAGGATCGCAGGACGGCGGCGGGCTCCCGCGTGGAGCTGGCGGATTCGCCCGTCGGGATGGTCGTCAAAGCGGGCGCGCCGGTGCCGGATATCAGTACGGTGCCTGCCCTGCGGCAAACGCTGCTGAAGGCGCATTCCATGGCTTATTCCGACAGCGCCAGCGGCCGGTATGTTGAGAGCCAGCTGTTCCGTAAGCTGGGCATAGACGGCCAGGTCCACGATAAAGCGCACCGGGTTGAGCGTATCCCGGTGGCGTCTGAAGTGGCAAAAGGGAAATACGACCTCGGCTTTCAGCAGGTGAGCGAGCTTCTGCCGGTCCCGGGGGTGACGTTTGTCGGTAAGTTGCCTGACGACATGCAGTACATTACTCGTTTCGCCGGAGCCGTAACGCAGAAGGCCGACCATCCTGAACAGGGAAAAGCGCTGCTGACTTTTCTCGCCTCGCCACAGGCCGCCAGCGTCATTACGGCAACGGGCTTAACGCCCGTCAGTGCACCTCGCGATACTGCTCGGTAATCAGCGTTTCGAGTTCGGCAGCAATATAGGACTGGATCCGACCGCGGCGGCGGATCAGCCCCACGGTTCGCCTGACTTCAGGCTCGGTTAAAGGTACCGACGTCAGCAGCGAATGCTCTGCGCGGGGCATTGACATGGCGGGAACGGCCGCAATGCCGATCCCGGCTTCAACCATCCCCAGCATGGTCGTCACGTGCCGCGTTTCGCAGATGCTGGGGCGCTCAGGCCGAATATGCCCGACCCGCTGGTCGAGAAGATTGCGGTTGCCGGAGGTCTTATCCAGACCGATATAATCCTGCTGATAAAAAGCCTGCCACGTCAGGCTTTTTCTTTTTGCAAGCGGGCTGTCGCGTCGGCAGGCGGCCACGTAGACATCCTCCACCAGCGGGACAAACTCGATGTCGGGCTGCAAACTCCGGGCAAAGCAGATACCAAAATCCGCCTGTCCGCGGGTGACGGCCTCGATAACATTTCCGGCGCTGCTGTCGATCAGTTTTATGCGCACGCGGGGGTAACGGGACTGAAAGCGGCGGATCACATCCGGCATAAAGTAACAGGCGGCTGACGGCACCGTCGCCACGGTGATCAGCCCCGTGCGCTCTTCGCTGGCCTTATCGATATCCGAAAGCATGGACTCCACGTCAGCAAGCAGTTGCCCGCACCGGTCGGCAAAGGTCTGTCCATACAGGGTCAGCGTGACGCGCCGGGTGGTTCTGTCGAACAGTTTTGTCCCCAGTGCCGCCTCCAGCTTTTCAATTCTGCGACTCAACGCCGACTGGGAAAGGCAGATAGATTCTGCCGCAAGACGGAAATTGCCGTATTCCAGTAAAGCGCGGAAGGCATAGAGATCGTTGAGGTCAAAATTGACGGGCATACTGACGGGATCCTTAAGCATGGTAGGGTAAGAAGAGATTTATCATAGCCGCGCACGACATACTTCACAAAATGAAGGGGATACCCCTAAAGCGCTATCAACCTGACGGCACATAGTGATAGTTTATGCGGGCTGGATTCCTCTTAAACAGGCCGCCACTCTGCATGCAGCCGATGAGGAGTGTCATACTGCTTAACAGAGTATGTTGGCATGCTAACAGCCCCTGACCTTTCCATTTTGTTCACGTGCGAGTAACGAGCAAAGCGATGATTAAGTGGCCCTGGAAAACGAACGACGCTGGTCGAAATATGGCGCTCCCCTGGGATGAGGCTCTGGCGATCCCCGTGCTGGCGAATCTCTTGCCTGAAGAGCAATCAAAGCTGATTCAGCTGGCCGAGCGTTTTTTACAGCAAAAACGGCTGGTACCGCTACAGGGCTTCGAACTGGATCCGCTTAAAAATTCGCGCATCGCCCTGCTCTTCTGCTTGCCGGTGCTGGAGCTGGGTATCGAATGGCTGGATGGCTTCCACGAAGTGCTGATCTACCCGGCGCCGTTCATCGTCGATGATGAGTGGGAGGATGACATCGGGCTGGTGCACAACCAGCGTATGGTGCAGTCCGGGCAGAGCTGGCAGCAAGGGCCAATCATCCTCAACTGGCTGGATATTCAAGACTCGTTCGATGCCTCGGGCTTCAACCTGATCATTCACGAAGTGGCGCATAAGCTGGATACCCGTAACGGCGATCGCGCCAGCGGCGTGCCGCTGATCCCGCTGCGTGAAGTCGCGGGATGGGAGCACGACCTGCACGCGGCGATGGAAAACATTCAGGATGAGATCGACCTGGTGGGTGAAAGCGCGGCCAGCATTGATGCCTACGCCGCGACCGATCCCGCCGAGTGTTTTGCGGTGCTGTCCGAGTATTTCTTTAGCGCACCTGAGCTTTTTGCCCCGCGCTTCCCGGCGCTGTGGCAGCGTTTTTGCCAGTTTTATCAGCAGGATCCACTCCAGCGTCTGCGGCAAAGTGAGGACGCAGCCAGCACATCCTCTCATCCGTTCCACTAATGTTTAAGGGGTACGATCGGTCGATCGTACCCACACGCTCACCGCGAGAAACAGCAGTGCCATTCCCCATGCGGCAGTAATCAAAAACTGCTCACCGTAAAAGCGCGTCACCACGGGTACCAGCAGCGCGCTGGCCCCGTAGCCCAGCGTATGGCTGGTGGCGATCACCCCTGCGCCTTTGCCCGTCGTCAGCCGATCGTTGAGCAAAAGCTGGTATCCCGGCGTTGCCATGGCGGCCCCCAGCGAAGTGATGACAATGCCCACGTAGAACAGGGCTAAACTGGCGAGAGACATCAGCCCAAGACCCGCCACCATCAGCACTGCGGCAATTAAGAGTAAAACTCTCGGGGTAAAATGCTGCGGGCGTACCACCAGAAACTGCGCCGCCAGGGTCGCCAGGGCGGCCAGACTCAGCAATAGCGCGACATGATGGCTGATTTGCACGACATCGCCATTGAATAACGGATGAAGATGCGGCGATAAGCCAAGCTGCATCAGGCTGACCAGCGCTGCCAGCAGCAGCGCCAGCACCAGGAAAGGCAGCATGGAGGCCTGTAACCGCGTCGACTGGTGCGCCACCGGCGGCAGCGGGGGATCGGCGGCTTCGCGCAGCACCAGCAGCAGCGCGATCAACGGCGCCAGCGCCATCAGCCAGAGCGGTGCGACCGGGCTGACGCCGAGCATCAGCGCGGCAAGAGGCGGTCCCAGCAGACGCCCGCAGCTCAGGCCAGAGCTTATCGTCGCCAGCGCCGCCATCCTTTTATCCAACCCCGCGCGTTGAATGGCCCACGTCTGGGCCGCAGGCACCAGCCCTGATACCGTCAGGCCGTACAGCATGCGCGACAGAACCAGGCCCGCCATTCCCCATAGGGCATTCAGCGCGCCGTTCGCCATCGCCCAGACTACCAGCGCCATCACGACGAAGCTCGCCAGGTAGCCGCCCAGCGAGGCCAGCATAACGATCTTACAGCCGTGCCGCTCGCTCTGGCGTCCCCACCAGGGCGATGCGGGTAAAAAGAGCATCGAGCCGAACATCAACAGCCCGGCCCAGACGGAGAGCGACAATCCGGTCAGGGAGACCAGCTGCGGCAGCATGACCAGCAAACCGTTTTGTCCAATACCTAATAAACCGGCGCCCAGTGCCAGGGACCAGTTAGCTTTGGGGGCCACAACGTCAGTGAGATTCTCGGTACGGGTGCGCATAAAATTGTGAAGATAATGTCAATAAATGTGTGGAAATTATGAAGTTTATGAAAACAAATATTGCAAAAATAGTTGCCACTGTAAACAGAATGAATATCATAACGAGAATTATTATCAGTCATGGAATGAGGTACAACTATGCGTACTCTGCTCCGCTCCGCCGGTACAGATGTTGCGGCCCAGTGTTTTTTGAACGCGCTGCTGCGCGAAACGAAGGACTGGCACTATCTTCCCGCAACCCGTGCGGATGAGTTATCACTGATTCATATCCCGCTCTCCCCAACCCAGGCCATTCGGGTTCCGGTACGCTATTTCTCCCCCACACAGCATCACCAGTATCTTTTCCCGGCAACGCTGATTCAGGCCGACAGCGACGGCGGTGACACGGTCACATTCCATCAACTGATTGATTTAATTATTGAAAAAGAGACGGTTAAAGGCGCTCTGGATGCCGATACGCTGGCTCGCTTTAAGCAGCGCGTCCTGGAAAGCCATACACACACCTGGCAGGCCATTGATTTACGCCACAACTGGGCAAACCTGCGCGATAAGCCGCTGACCTTTGCCGAAGCGGAACAGGCGCTGCTGGTCGGCCATGCTTTTCATCCTGCCCCAAAGTCGCACGAGCCGTTTAACGAGGCCGAGGCGCGTCGCTATCTGCCGGATTTCGCCTCCCGCTTCCCGCTGCGCTGGTTTGCGGTTGAGCATGAGCTGATTACCGGCGACAGCCTGAATGTCTCCCTGCGGGAACGTCTGCTGCGCTTTGCAGCGCAGAGCGCGCCGGCTCTTCTCGGTCACTTCACCGACACCTGCTGGCTACTGCCGATGCACCCGTGGCAGGCCGACTATCTGCTGGAGCAGGACTGGTGCCAGCGTCTGGTAGAAAAAGGCGCCCTGCGCGATCTGGGCGAAGCCGGTGCGCCATGGCTACCCACCAGCTCTTCCCGCTCGCTGTACAGTGAAACCAACAGCGACATGATTAAGTTTTCCCTGAGCGTGCGCCTGACCAACTCCGTGCGCACGCTGTCGGTGAAAGAGGTTAAGCGCGGCATGCGCCTGGCGCGGCTGGCGAAAACGGCACGCTGGCAAGGGCTCCAGGCTCGCTACCCGACCATGCGCGTGATGCAGGAGGACGGCTGGGCGGGGCTGCGCGATGAGCACGGCGTCATTCAGGAAGAGAGCCTGATGGCCCTGCGCGTCAATCTGCTGTTCGATACCCCTGAAACGCAAACCAACGTGCTGGTGAGCCTGACCCAGGCCGCGCCGGACGGCGGCGACAGCCTGCTCGCCGCGGCGGTGCGTCGTCTGAGCCAGCGTCTGGACTTACCCCTCGCCCAGGCCGCGCGCTGCTGGCTGGATGCCTACTGCGACCGCGTATTGCTTCCGCTGTTCAGCGCCGAGGCGGACTACGGTCTGGTCCTGCTGGCGCACCAGCAAAATATCCTCGTTGAGATGCAGCAGGATTTCCCCGTTGGACTGATCTACCGTGACTGCCAGGGCAGCGCCTGGACCGAAGGGGCCGACGCGTGGCTGAATGAGGCAGGTGAAACCGAAGTTGAAAACCGCTTCGGTGAGAGCCAGCTGCTGCGCTACTTCCCTTATTACCTGCTGCTGAACTCTACCCTTGCCGTCACCGCCGCGCTCGCCGCTGCCGGTTTCGACAGCGAAGAGAACCTGATGTCCCGCGTGCGTGACGCGCTGGCCGAACTGCGCACGACGGCGAAGCAGACCCGCTGCCTTGATTATGTGCTCGACAGCCCGACCTGGAACTGCAAAGGCAACTTCTTCTGCTACCTGCACGATCGCAACGAAAACACCATCGTCGATCCGGCGGTGATCTATTTCGACTTTAGCAACCCGTTTTATAAGGAGAAGGCGTGATGGCAAACGCGAATATCGTCCATTCCGGCTACGGCTTTCGCTGCACGGCCACGGAACAAAACCTGCCGCTGACGCTGGGTCTCGACGGCTGCGCGGTGCTGGAGCGGCTGACCGGGCTCCCGGACGGCTGGCTGGTGGACGCCCTCGACCAGCTGTTTGTTGCCGCGCCCGCCCTGACCGGCATTACCCTGCCGTGGGCAGCCTGGCAGGATGAACCTCAGGCGCAGGCGCTGTTTAGCCTCGTTCACGGAGATTATCTGGCGCGTGAAATTTTCTGGCAGCTGCCGCTGTGGCTGAAAGGCGAGCGTCCGCAGGCGAGCGGCGGAATGCAGTTTGATGAAAGCCGTCAGCTGTACTTCCCGCTGCGCCCTCACCGCCCGCAGGGCGAGGTGTATCGCCGTTACGATCCGCAGATTAAGCGCACCCTGAGCTTCCGCGTGGCGGACGTGGCGCTGGACGGCGAGCGTTTTACCCGCTGGATGAACACCCCACGCGTGAACGCTTTCTGGGAGATGGCCGGCCCGCAGGCCGAGCAGGAGAACTACCTGCGTCGCCAGCTCGACTCGACCTATTGCTATCCGGTGATCGGCTGCTTTGACGATCAGCCATTCGGCTATTTTGAACTCTACTGGGCGGCGGAAGACCGCATTGGCCGCCACTATCGCTGGCAGCCCTTTGACCGCGGGCTGCATATGCTGGTGGGCGAAGAGAACTGGCGCGGAGCGCAGTATATCCGCAGCTGGCTGCGCGGCCTGAGCCACTATCTGTATCTCGATGAACCGCGCACGGCGCGCATTGTGGCGGAACCGCGCTTCGACAACCAGCGTCTGTTCCGCCATCTGGCGTCCGCCGGTTTCGACACAGTGAAAGAGTTCGACTTCCCGCACAAACGCTCCCGTCTCATCATGAGCGAGCGTCATCGCTTCTTCCACGAGGTGGAACTGTGAACGCGCTCTGGCAGAAAGTGAACCGCGAGATGGTGGCGAAGATCCTCGCCGAACTGGAATATGAACGCACCCTGCGCGCCGAGCCGGATTCGGCGGACTACTGGCGCATCAGTATGGGCAACGCGTGCTGGCAGTTTCGCGCCACGCGTGGGATCTGGGGCTGGCTGCATATTGACCCTGATACCCTGACCACCACCAGCGGCGCGGCGGTCGAAGCGGAAAACGCGCTGCTGCAACTGGCCACCGTACTGGAGATGAGCGACGCGCAAACGGCGGAGCACATGGAAGATCTCTACGCCACGCTGCGGGGCGACATGCAGCTGTTGCAGGCGCGTGAAACGCTGGATGCCGATGCGCTGATCCACCTTGACCCGGACGAGCTACAGTGCCTGATGCGCGGTCACCCGAAGTTTATTTTCAACAAGGGACGCCGCGGCTGGGGGCTGGATGCCCTGCGCCTGTACGCGCCGGAATATCGCGGGCGTTTTCGTCTGCACTGGGTCGCCGTGCAGCGCGATCGTCTGGTCTGGAGCAGCGACGCCGATTGCGATATTAACGCCCTGCTCTCCAGCGCCATGGACGATGCCGAGCGCGAGCGGTTCGACGCCCGCTGGCAGGAGCTGGATCTGGATGATAGCTGGCTGCCGGTGCCGCTGCACCCGTGGCAGTGGCAACAAAAAATTGCCATTCATTTCCTGGCGCAGCTCGCACGCGGTGAAATGGTGGAGCTGGGTGAGTTCGGCGATGAGTATCTGGCGCAGCAGTCCCTGCGCACGCTGACCAACGCCAGCCGTCGCGCGCCGTATGACATCAAGCTGCCGCTGACCATCTACAACACCTCCTGCTATCGCGGTATTCCGGGCAAGTATATTGCCGCCGGTCCGCTGGCCTCGCGCTGGCTACAGCAGCAGTTTGCCAGCGATGCCACGCTGATTCGCTCCGGGGCGCAGGTGCTTGGCGAACCCGCTGCCGGATATCTGTCGCATCCGGGTTATGCCGCATTGCCTGAGGCGCCGTACCGCTATCAGGAGATGCTGGGGGTGATCTGGCGCGAGAACCCATCCTGCTATTTACAGGATGGTGAACAGGCGGTGCTGATGGCGGCGCTGATGGAAACCGATAATCAGGGGCGCCCGCTGATTGACGCATGGATCAAACGCTCGGGGTTAACCGCTGACGCATGGCTGGAAAAGCTGTTTGAGGCGACGGTGATCCCCTTCTATCACCTGCTCTGTCGCTACGGGGTGGCGCTCATCGCCCACGGCCAGAACGTCACGCTGGTGATGAAAGATTACGTTCCGCAGCGCATTTTGCTGAAGGATTTCCAGGGCGATATGCGCCTGGTGGATGAAGATTTCCCGCAGGCGCAGGGCCTGCCGGAGCAGGTAAAAGCGGTGACGGCGCGCCTCAGCGCGGATTACATCATCCACGACCTGCAAACCGGCAACTTTGTCACGGTGCTGCGCTTTATATCCCGCCTCACCCTGCAATGCGGCGTGAATGAAACCCGCTTCTATCAGATCCTGGCGCTGGTGTTACATCGTTATATGGCCGCCCATCCGGATCTTGCGGCGCGCTTCGCGAAGTTCGACCTGTTTAAGCCGCAGATTATTCGCGTGATCCTCAACCCGGTCAAACTAACCTTCTCTGAACACGACGGCGGCAGCCGCATGCTGCCGAACTACGTCTGCGATCTTGATAACCCTCTTTTTCTGGTCTCCCGGGAGTCAGCGCAATGAAAACCTATGATTTCATCGGCATTGGTATCGGTCCGTTCAACCTCAGTATTGCCGCGCTGTCGGAGGGGCTGGACGGTTTTAGCTCGCTGTTTCTTGAACGCAAGCCGCACTTCTCCTGGCACCCGGGGATGATGGTGCCGGACTGCCATATGCAGACCAGCTTCCTGAAGGATCTGGTCAGCGCCGTAGAGCCAACCAACCGCCACAGCTTCCTGAACTACCTGGTACAGCGCAAAAAGTTCTACCGTTTCCTCACCACCGAGCAGCGAACCGTGTCGCGCGAGGAGTTTGCCGACTACCTGTGCTGGGCGGCGGATAACCTCACCAACCTGGCCTTCAGCCAGCAGGTACAGCAGGTCAGCTTTGATGAGCAAAACGGCCTGTTTGAGATCGTGACCCAGCGGGATCGCTTCCTGGCGCGGCACGTCTGCGTGGGGATTGGGAAGCAGATCAATCTGCCAGACTGCGTCACCGCGCAGGACGATACCTGCTTCCACGCCAGCGAAATGATGCTGCGCACGCCGGATTTAGCGGGCAAGCGCGTCACCGTCGTCGGCGGCGGCCAGAGCGGTGCGGATCTGTTTTTGAATATCTTCCGTGGGGAATGGGGCCAGCCGCTGAGCCTCAACTGGGTGTCGCGCCGCAACAACTACAACGCGCTGGATGAAGCCGCGTTTGCTAACGAGTATTTCACGCCAGAGTATGTGGACAGCTTCTCGACCCTCGGTGACGACGCCCGACGTCAGATGTTGCAGGAGCAGAAAATGACCTCCGACGGGATCACCACCGAGTCCCTGCTGGCGATTTACCGCGCCATGTACCACCGTTTCGAAGTGCTGCGTGAAAAACCCTGGGCGCACCTGATGCCGTCCCGCTCGGTGACGGCGCTGACGCGCCAGGAAACCGGACCTCGCCTCAGCATCCAGCATCACCTGGACGGCGGGCGCGAACAGCTTGAAAGCGACGTGGTGATTTTCGCCACCGGCTACCGCGCCGTGCAGCCTGCTTTTCTCGCCCCGCTCTCTTCCCGACTGCGTCTGGATGAGGATGAAGCCTTCTGCATCAACAACGATTTTACCCTTGAATGGGACGGCCCGCAGAGCAACCGCCTGTTTGCCGTGAATGCCGGGATGCACCGTCTCGGTATTGCCGAACCCCAGCTCAGCCTGATGGCCTGGCGCGCGGCGCGAATTTTGAATCGCGCTCACGATGACGAGCCGTTTGAGCTGGCAACCACCCCCGGCGTGATCCACTGGCGGAGCACCACCAGCCCGGAGAGCAGCCAGGTTATTAAATCATTAATAAAGACCACCGAGTACTGACACACACATTCAGGATCAACATAACAATGAAACGTTCTCATCTTTGGGTTTTAAATCCGTGCTTGCTTGCCATGCTTTCTACCTCTGCGTGGGCGGAAGAACAAAAGGAAGAAGATATTGTGGTCTCCGCCAGCCGGGCACATCGCAGCGTGGCAGAGATGGCGCAAACCACCTGGGTTATTGAGCGGGCGGAAATTGAGCAGCAGGTTCAGGGCGGGAAAGAGATTAAAGACGTTCTGGCCCAGCTGATCCCCGGCATGGACGTCAGCAGCCAGGGACGTACCAACTACGGCATGAACCTGCGCGGTCGCTCCATGATGGTGATGGTGGACGGCGTACGTCTGAACTCGTCCCGCAGCGACAGCCGCCAGCTCGACTCTATCGATCCGTTCAACATTGACCGCATCGAAGTGATCTCCGGCGCCACCTCGCTGTACGGCGGCGGCAGTACCGGCGGGCTGGTGAACATCGTCACCAAAAAAGGCCAGCCGGAGACCGAAGTGGAGTTCCAGACCGGGGCAAAAAGCGGGTTTAACAGCCATAACGACCATGATGAGAACGTCTCCGCAGCCGTGAGCGGCGGCAATGACAACGCCTCTGGTCGTCTGTCGGTCTCCTATCAGCGCTACGGCGGCTGGTATGACGGCAACGGCGACGAGGTGATTATCGATAACACCCAGACCGGCTTGCAGTATTCCGACCGTATCGACGTGATGGGGACAGGCACCATCAACATCGACGATCATCAGCAGCTCCAGTTAACCACGCAGTACTACAAGAGCGAATCTGACGGCAAGCACGGCCTGTTCCTTGGGGAGAATTTCGCTGCGGTCACGGGCGATGCCAAAGCCTATAACAAAGACAACCTGAACTCTGACCGTATCCCGGGCACAGAGCGTCACCTGATCAACCTGCAATACTCGAACACCGATTTCTGGGGTCAGGATCTGGTTGCGCAGATTTACTACCGTGATGAGAGTCTGACCTACTACCCGTTCCCGACGCTGAGCAAAGGCGCGGTGACCAGCATTGGCGCGTCCCAGCAGAAAACCGATTTTTACGGCGGCAAGCTGACGCTGAACAGCAAGCCGATGGACGACCTGACCCTCACCTGGGGCGTGGATGCCGACCATGAAACGTTCGATGCCAACCAGCAGTTCTTCGACTTAAGCAAAGCGGCGGCGAGCGGCGGCATGGAGCTGGACAATGCCTACAACGTGGGCCGTTATCCGGGTTACAGCATTACCAACCTCGCGCCGTTCCTGCAAGCCAGCTATGACATTGACGCCATCACCCTGAGCGGCGGCGTGCGTTATCAGTACACCGAAAACAAGGTGGACGATTTTGTCGGTTACGCCCAGCAGCAGGCAATCGCCACGGGCAAAGCCACCTCCGCTGACGCGGTGCCGGGCGGGAAAACCGACTACAACAACTTCCTGTTTAACGCCGGGATCCTTGGACGTCTGACCGAACAGCAACAGCTGTGGTTTAACTTCTCCCAGGGCTTCGAGATCCCGGACCTGGCGAAGTACTACGGCTCCGGCACCTATCAGCTGGTCGATGGTCACTATCGTCTGCAAAACAGCGTCAATGTGAACGACTCAACGCTGGACGGGATTAAGGTCAATGCTTACGAGCTCGGCTGGCGCTTCACCGGCGATAACCTGCGTACCCAGGTGGCGGCATACTACTCGCTCTCGGATAAAACCATCACCATCAACAAGAGCGACATGACCATCAACCTGGAGGACGACAAACGTCGTATCTATGGGGTTGAAGGCCAGGTGGACTATTTCTTCACCGACAGCGACTGGAGCACCGGGGCGAACTTTAACGCCATCAAGTCCGAAACGCGTGAAAACGGGAAATGGGAGAAGCTGACGGTCGACAGCGCCAGCCCGTCTAAAGCCAGCGCATGGGTCAACTGGGCGCCGGGCGACTGGACGCTACGCGTGCAGAGCACACAAACCTTTGACGTGTCTGACGCCGACGGTAAGAAGATTGATGGCTATAACACCGTTGATTTCCTGGGTAGCTACGCCCTGCCGGTGGGCAAAGTCAGCTTCAGCGTGGAGAACCTGCTGGACAAAGACTACACCACCGCCTGGGGCCAGCGCGCACCGGGGCTGTATAGCCCAACCTACGGCGCACCGGGTCTTTATACTTATAAAGGCCGTGGACGTACGTTTGGTCTGAACTACTCCGTTCTGTTCTGATCCTGCGCGCCGCCTGTCTGCGGGCGGCGCGATTTGCTGTGCAATTTGAAAGCAAATTTGCTATTAAATCATCGGTTTGCTGAAATTGTCGACAAACGAACAAAAACGGTGTTTTCCCCTTTGACAAGGCGCACGCAGGTCGATAATATGCGCCTCGTTCACACGATTCCTCTGTAGTTCAGTCGGTAGAACGGCGGACTGTTAATCCGTATGTCACTGGTTCGAGTCCAGTCAGAGGAGCCAAATTTGAAAAGCCTGCTTTTAAAGCAGGCTTTTTGCTTTTGTGGGTTCGGTAAATTTGCCGGGTGGCGGCTGCGCCTTACCCGGCCTACTGATTAGCGACTAAATCTGATAATCAATCGCCACCTCTTCCGGCTCCATCACCTGGCGTTTGATCTCATCCACCGACAGCCCCGCATTGCATAGCTCAATAAAACGCCACACGTAGTTACGCTGAAGCTGCCCGCGCTTTAGCCCCAGCCAGACGGTATTCGCATCGAACAGGTGACGCGTATCCAGACGCACCAGATTTCCGGCCTCATATTCTCCGCCAGACTGCTCGGCCACCAGGCCAATCCCCAGCCCTAACTCGACGTAGGTTTTGATCACGTCGGAATCCTGCGCGCTCAGCACCACGTCCGGCGTGAGCCCTTTACGCTTGAACGCTTCATCAATGCGCGAGCGCCCGGTAATGCCCTGCCGGTAGGTAATCAGCGGCCATTTGACGATCTCTTCCAGCGTCAACGGCGAAACCTGATTCAGCGGGTGATCGGCGGGTAACAGCAGGCTGTGGTGCCAGCGGAACCACGGGAACGCCACCAGCAGCGGGTCGTTGCTCAGCCGTTCACTGGCGATACCGATATCGGCTCCGCCGTTATGCAGCAGCACTTCGATTTCCTGCGGCGTGCCCTGGATCAGTTCGAGACGTACGTCCGGGAAGATCTCACGAAATGCTTTGATAACCGTCGGAAGACTGTAGCGCGCCTGTGTATGGGTGGTGGCGATAGTCAGCACACCGGAAGCGTCGTTGGTAAAGAGATCCGCCAGCCGGCGAACGTTGCTGGCCTCGTTGAGAATGCGCTCAGCGATGGTCAGTAATGCCTTGCCTGGCTCGGTCATACCCAGCAGGCGCTTGCCGCGACGGATAAAAATCTCAATGCCTAACTCCTCCTCCAGCTCGCGGATATGCCGGCTGACGCCCGACTGAGAGGTGTAAAGCATATTGGCGACTTCGGTCAGGTTGTAATCCCGCCTGGCCGCCTCACGAATAATTTTAAGTTGCTGGAAATTCACAATTCACTCCGGCGCATCTGACATAAGGCTATTGTTAGAGTCAGCCGGGCTGGAGAACAAATAATAAAAACCAGCATCTTATGCTTATTTGGAATATCAGCTGACCAGTTGCAGCTCGCGATTTTCCAGCGACGGCTTACTGACCAGAGACATCAGGATCTCTTTCACCGCCTGCGCCTGCGGTGACAGGGAGCCGCGCGCGGACATATTTAACGACAGCGGTAAGCTCATGGATGGCGTGGTGATACGGGCCATCCAGCCGTTTGCCGCGCTGCACAGTGAACGTGCGGCAGACTCGGGCAGAACCGTTACACCCATGCCGCTGGCAATGGCGGCAGTCAGCGTGGAGATGGAGTCGATCTCGCCGATGATCTTCGCCGTCAGACGGCGCAGCGAGAACGCTTCGTCAACGCGCACGCGCACGGCACTGTAGTCGCGCGGCAGAAACAGGTTCATCTCTGCCACAGCGGTTAAATCAATGCTCTGGCCAGGGCAATCACGGGTACCGACCAGATAAAGATCTTCCTTCAGCAGCGGCTGGCTGGTGATCCCGGCAACCGGGGAGCGATCGTACAGCACCGCCATATCCAGCTGACCGTTGAGCAGTTTGTCATTGAGCACGGAACCACTGTTCTCATGCAGATAAACCAGCACTTCCGGTAGCTCTGCGCGCACCGCCTGAAGCAGCGGCATGGTTACCGACGATGCGGCCGTTCCCGGCGCCAGCCCGATGGAGACATGGCCACTCAGGGTCTGACCCACATTGTGCACGGCCAGCTGCGCCTGTTCACACTGACGCAGGATCGTGCGGGCATGGGTATATAAAATTTTTCCCGCTTCGGTAGGCGTTACGCCGCGCTTGGTGCGGATCAACAGTTGCTGGTCCATTTCGCCTTCCAGAGTCGCGACCTGCTGGCTCAGCGCAGGCTGCGCGATATGCAGCACTTCAGCCGCCTGGGTCAGGCTGCCGATATCGACGATTTTTACGAAGTATTTCAGTCGTCTTAAGTTCATGTTGCCCCCTGTTCGAAAATAGCGTGCCGGTAACGGCTGTGTTGTTAAACAGGTTTTGCAATATGGATGCCAGTTTTTTGCAGCGGGTGTATGTCTCTGCTAAGCGGCTGAAAATAAGGAAAGCCAATCACTGATGCCTTTTTTGAGACGGGGACAACGGTTTCCGATCTGCCCCATTCGGGGTATATCTGCACAATAATGGTGCATTCCGTTGGCAAAAACGTCACTTTGCTGGTTTTGTCAGCAAACAGTCTGAAGTGGGCGATACATCCTTTGACAAGGCGTACGGAGGTCGATAATATGCGCCCCGTTCACACGATTCCTCTGTAGTTCAGTCGGTAGAACGGCGGACTGTTAATCCGTATGTCACTGGTTCGAGTCCAGTCAGAGGAGCCAAATTTGAAAAGCCTGCTTTTAAAGCAGGCTTTTTGCTTTTCTGCGTTCGGTAAGTTTGTCGGGTGGCGCTCCGCTTACCCGACCTACGGTACTCAAGGCCCGGCAAGCGAAGCGCTACCAGTCATAGCAAGCTTCACCGGCATCCCCGACCGCCGTTCCAGTTCAGCGCCCGCCCCTTCACTTATCAGCTGCGTCCTTTGTGCGGCTGAAATGGGCAGCGGCACCTTATTTGTCGATTCAAATTCCGCGCGATTGCGTGAAAGCGGCTCGTGAACCTCTACCCAACGGCTACCGTCCGGCTCCGTGGTCACTTTTACGGGCTGATCGATAAGCTGTACCCGCGTCCCCACCGAAACGTTATCGAACAGGTATTTGATATCGTTATTACGCAGGCGAATGCAGCCCTGGCTGACGCGCAGACCAATGCCGAAATTTGAGTTGGTACCGTGGATCGCGTACAGCCTGCCGATATAAAGGGCATACAGCCCCATCGGGTTATCCGGCCCGGCGGGAACGAACGCGGGCAACGTTTTCCCTTCCTTCGCGTAAGCGCGTCGCGTATTTGGCGTGGGTGACCAAGTTGGGCCTTCCTGTTTGCGCTCAACGGCGGTTACCCAGTTACGCGGCGTTTCGCGCCCGGCCTGACCGATGCCAATAGGCAGCACCTCAACCGTGTTGCTGCCGGGTGGATAATAGTAAAGTCGCATTTCCGCGACGTTCACCACAATTCCCTCGCGCACCGTTGGCGGCAGAATAAGCTGCTGCGGCACCGCAAGCTGTGTTCCGGCTCGCGGTAAAAACGGATCCACCCCCGGGTTGGCTTCCAGCATATTGCTCAACCCCTGTCCGTGCTGTGCTGCAAACGCTTCGAGCGGCAGAGTATTGCCCTCAGGCACGGTGATGGTGATCGGCGCCCCCACCAGGCGGCTGCCCTCCGGAGGGAGGGGGTAGGTTACAGCAGATGCAGCGGGAACCAGAATACCAAGCGTAAAAACGAACGAGGCAAATCGAATCATAGTGTTCTGTACTCAGTCAAAGAGAAAGCCTGCCGGTGGGCAGGCTTAGCCTGCTCATTCAGTCATCTTTTCGTCGTGCGCCATCTCCGGGTAAGGACTTTTTCTGCTTCAACAATCATGAACATCGCAAACCCAATCAGGAAGGTAATGATCCAGTAGCGGAACGGTAGCGCTTCGGTACCGAACAGCATTTGCATGAACGGCGCATAGATGATCAGAAGCTGAAGGGCCAGAAGTACGCCGCTCACGATCCATATCCCCTTATTAGCCAGCAGACCTTTACTCAGGGAGAAACCGTCGGTGACGCGGCAGTTGAGCATGTAAAACCACTGGGCGGTGACCAGCGTTTGCAGCAACACGGTGCGGATGAACTCCGGCGAGTAGCCGCGAGGTTGCAGCCAGGCCTCCAGCACAAAGGCGCTGATGGCAATCATCAGGCCGACAAACACCACTCGCCAGATGGCATAACCGTCCATCACATGCAGGTTAGACTTACGCGGAGGCCGGTTCATGATGTCCTTCTCACCCGCTTCAAACGCCAGGCCAAACGACAGCGTTGCCGAGGTTGCCATGTTCATCCACAGGATCAGTACCGGTGTTAACGGGATCAGGTTCCCCGCCAGCAGGGCAATAATGATCAGCAGGGCCTGGGCGATGTTGCTCGGGATAACGAACAAAATGGTCTTTTTCAGGTTGTCGTAGACCCGACGCCCTTCATGGACCGCCCGGGCAATGGTGGCAAAGTTATCATCCGTTAACACCATATCGGCGGCTTCTTTGGTGACTTCAGTACCTTTGATCCCCATCGCGATGCCGACATCCGCCCGCTTCAGCGCAGGCGCATCGTTCACCCCGTCCCCGGTCATTCCGACCACTTCCTGCTTACTTTGCAGCGCCCGCACCAGGCGGAATTTATCTTCCGGGCTGGTTCGGGCAAAGATATCGTATTTTTGCGCCGCCTCGCTCAGCTGGTGGTCGTCCATCGCTTCCAGCTCGCGCCCGGTAATGGCGCTCGCCGCGTTGCCAATACCCAGCATCTGTCCAATGCTCATCGCCGTTTGTGGATGATCCCCGGTAATCATTTTCACGCGAATGCCCGCCTGCAAGCAGTCGGCAATGGCCGAAATGGCTTCCGGGCGCGGGGGATCCATCATGCCCGCAATGCCGAGCAGTATGACCCCCTCTTGCAGATCCGCATGCGTCAGCTCGCGCTGCCCGCTGGCGGCCGGTTTCCAGGCCGCAGCCACCATGCGCAATCCCTCGCGCGCATACTCTTCAATCTTCTCTTCCCAATAGTGCAGGTTGAACGGCTCCAGCCCGTTTTGGGTCTGCTGGTGCTGGCAAAGACGGAAAAGGACGTCCGGCGCACCGGTGATTAACATCACCTCTTCGTCGCCCAGGCGATAAAGGGTGGACATGTATTTATATTGCGAATCGAATGGGATTTTACTGCGCAATTCGGCGTCAATTGTCGGAAGCGGGATTTTGGCGGCCAGCACCTTCAGCGCGCCTTCGGTTGGCCCGCCGGTGATTTTCCACAGCCCCTGCTCATCTTTGATCAGCTGGCTGTCATTACAGAGATCGACGGTGCGCAGATAGCGCTCAAGCACAGACCCCTGGGTCACGGTGACCGGTGTTGGATCGTCAACAGGGTGAATAGCGCCCACCGGTTCGTAACTGTCTCCCTCGACGCGGTAGGTGGTGTCCGCGGTAATCACCGCTTTTACCGTCATCTCATTCATGGTCAGGGTGCCGGTTTTATCCGAGCAGATAACCGTCATCGCCCCCAGCGTTTCCACGGTAGGCAGCTTGCGAATAATCGCCTTGCGACGCGCCATCGCCTGCACGCCCAGCGAGAGGATGATCGAGATAATGGCCGGTAATCCTTCCGGCACCGCCGCCACCGCAAGGCTAATCAGCGACAGCACCAGCTCTGAAACGGGCATATCGCGGAAGATGAGGCTGAAAACGAACAGCGCCAGCATCATCACCAGAATGGTGATAAAAATGGTCTTACCGAGCTTGTCCATTTGCACCATCAACGGGGTACGGTGTTTTTCAATGTCTGACATCATCTGGTTGATATGGCCGAGTTCGGTCTCCCCACCGGTTGCCACCACCAGCCCTTTTCCCCCGCCGGAGCTGACGGTGGTGCCCGAATACAGCAGATTGTAACGGTCACCTAACGGGAGTTCGCCGCTGAGCACATCGCTGCTTTTCTCCACTACCGTGGATTCGCCGGTGAGAATAGCTTCTTCCACCCGCAGGTTGTGCGCCTCTATCACGCGAAGATCGGCAGGAATGCGATCCCCGGCGCGTATCACCACGATATCTCCGGGCACCAGCGCTGTCGTCGGGATAGTTTCATGGTTGCCCTGCCGGATGACCACAGCCTCGCTGGAGAGCATATTACGAATGCTTTGCAGCGATTTCTCCGCATTGCTCTCCTGAATATGGCCAATCAGGGCGTTAATGATAGCTACCCCAAGAATGACAAACATATCCACCCAGTGTCCCATTATCAGCTTCAGCAGCGCCGCCGCCAGAAGGACGTAAATAAGGACATCGTTGAAATGGGCCAGAAAGCGCAGCCAGCCGGGTTTACCCGGTTTTTGCGGTAAGGCGTTTTCGCCGTATTTTTCCAGCCTGGCGGTCGCTTCTGTACTGCTGAGTCCGTCGAGGCTGGATTGGATATTTGTCAGAGTTTCATCAACGGTCTGTTGATAATACGGGCGGTGAGGCTTTTCTGTTATCATCGTTCCTTCCTCGGGTTCTTTTCAGAAATCACCTTGCTTTCATGTCATTATCGAATAACGAAAACAGGAACATGCGCATAACGAACGATACTCGCCGCCTCTGACCCTAATAAATGGGTTTGAATATTGGGATTACGCGATCCCACAATAATCGCACCGACGTTAAGTTCATCCGCCAGTTTGATTACCTCATCACGTATATTCCCGCTGCGAACATGCAGATGGACATTTGCTTCCGGCAGGTTGATTTTTTTTACCAGCGCAGCCAGTTTTTCTTTAGCATTATTAATCATATATTCATCCATCTTTCTCGCGTCTGCAATAAAACCGCGGGTCAGTTCCGCGGAGAACTTTGGCATAACGTACAGCAGATGGACATTACCCGATGCGCTTTGCGCCAGGAATTGGGCATGCTGTAGCGCTTTATCAGACAACGCTGTTTCGTATACATCCACCGGCACCAGAATCGTTTTATACATATCAAGCATCCTTTTTATAACCAACACAACAGTGAGTGAATCAGGAGAGATCGCATCAACCCCATGGGTACAGGCGTGAATGCCTTTTACGGAAAAAAGGAATGGATGCTATTAAACGTAGCACAGGAATATCAGGATGTTATTCAAAGGGGATACGCTATTGTAACGCTTGTTTCGCCTGAGTATGTCACGCCACTAATAATGGTTATTTAACATTTATTTATTCACCGACTATGCTCATAGTCAGGCATGCAACACGTTCATTCTCTTTATCCCGCGCCACCTTCAACCTCATGGAGGAATGCATGTACGGTTTAAGCCTGATTCGCCTTGGTTTGTTTATTGCGCTCGCCATTATCGCCAGCACAGCAATCGGTTTATTTACCTATGTGGTCGTCTCGGCCCTGGCAGAATAGCGCCACCCCAGCATTGATGACGAAATAAATAAAACAATTATTATCAGGGGAATACTGTGAAGCGCTACCTCTCTCTTCTGCCTGCTGTTTTATTGCTGCTGACGGCGTGCGATCCGAAATCCGACCGCGCCGCGCCCCTGCCGAAAATGGTAAAAGTCGCAGAGGTGGTGAAGGCTGGCAACGCGCAGCAGCGCGTCTTTCCCGCCCGTATCGAATCCGGCGACGCCACGGATCTTGCGTTCAAACGTGCCGGGCAGATTGAGACCCTGGACATTCGCCAGGGTGTCGTTGTCAAACAGGGGCAACGGCTCGCCAGTCTTAACGATCGCGAAGCCCGGCAGCGTCTGAACGACAGGCAAACGGCGGCGACCCTGGCTCAGCGGCAATTCGACCGCTTCCAGACCCTGGCAGGACGCCAGGCCGTGTCGAAGGCCGAGATGGATGTCCAGCGCGCAAACCGCGATTCTGCAAACGCCGCGCTTCAGATTGCACGCGAAGAATTGAGTCAGATGACGCTCGTCGCCCCCTTTAGCGGGACAGCGGCCAGCGTACATGTGCGAAACCATCAGGTCGTCTCAGCCGGCCAGCCCGTCGTCACATTGACCCGTACCGATCTACTGGACGTGGTGTTCAGCCTTCCAGAGAACCTGTTTAACACCTTCGATATTCGCAATGCGCAGTACAAACCGGTAGTGAAGATCAACGCCCTGCCCGGTCGCGAGTTTACCGCTGTGTACAAAGAGCACTCAGGCAGTAGTGACAGCAACACTTTGACCTGGCAGGTAATTTTAACCATGCCCCGCCCGGATGATTTTCCCGTCGTGGGCGGCGTCAGCGGAACGGTCACCATCAATTTAACCAACCTACCGGCGGGCGTCGGCAGTGAGGCGCTGGTGGTGCCGGTTGAAGCGGTCTTTAACCCGGATAACCGCCCGCGCAATGAGCCACACGTCTGGGTGGTGACGGGCGAAGGCGATACGTTGCACCTTGAAGATCGTAAGGTCAGCGTGGGACAAGTCAGCGCTGAGGGGGTCATCATCGTCGGTGGGCTTAAGGCGGGTGAACGCGTGGTGGCCGCAGGCGTTGGGGAGTTACATCCCAACCAGCCGGTACGTATCTGGACGCGTGAACGGGGACTATAATGGATATCTCTCGTCAGTTTATCAGCAACCCGGTTCGCGTCTGGCTGACGATTTTGCTGCTGGGCGTAGGTGGCATTATTGCCCTGTTGAACATCGGCAGACTGGAAGATCCGGCGTTTACCATCAAAACGGCGGTGGTGATCACCCATTATCCGGGCGCGTCGGCGCAGCAGGTTGAGGAAGAGGTCACCCTGCCGCTGGAAAACGCGCTTCAGCAATTACCTTACCTGGATAACGTCAGCTCCATCTCCTCCAGCGGCCTGTCGCAGATCACGGTCAATATAGCCTCGCGCTACCACTCAAATGCGCTGCCGCAAATCTGGGATGAACTGCGTCGCCGGGTGGGAGATGCCGCCCGACAGTTTCCACCCGGCGTAGTGACCCCGTTTGTGAATGACGATTTTGGCGATGTGTTCGGCTTTTTCTTTGCCATTTCCGGCGATGAATTCAGCAATCCGGAACTGGTCCGGTATGCCGAGCAGCTGCGCCGGGAGTTGGTCCTCGTGCCAGGCGTGGGCAAAGTGGCCATCGGCGGAGCCCTCACCCAGCAGATTAACGTGGATATTTCTCTGAGCAAAATGGCCGCGCGCGGGATAACGCTGAACCAGCTTTCTGCCCAGCTCAGCAGGCTGAACGTGGTCTCCAGCGCGGGAGAGATCCCCTCCGGTACTGAGTCAATTCGTCTGCATCCTACCGGTGAATTCGAAAGTATTGACGAGCTGGCCGATCTCATCGTGACCCCGCCGGGCGTTGGGGCGGCTACCCGCTTACGGGATATTGCCACCCTGTCACGCGGGCTGGATGCCTCCCCTGCCAGCATCTACCATGCCAACGGCAGAAAAGCCGTCACCATGGGCGTCTCCTTTATCCCCGGCGTTAACGTGATCGACGTGGGAGATGCCCTGGAGGCGAAGCTTGAGCAGATGTCAGCCGAGAAACCGGCAGGTATCCACATCGACCTGTTTTACGATCAGGCGGCGGAGGTCGGGCATTCCGTCAACGGATTTATCATTAATTTCCTGATGGCGCTGGCGATTGTCGTCGGTGTGTTGCTGATCTTTATGGGCTTACGCAGCGGGATCATTATCGCCTTTTCCCTCGCGCTTAATGTGCTGGGTACGCTGCTGATCATGTATCTCTGGGGTATTGAACTACAGCGCATTTCACTGGGCGCGCTGATCATCGCCCTCAGCATGCTGGTCGACAATGCCATTGTTATTGTCGAAGGGGTACTGATAGCCCGGCAGCAGGGCTCGTCCCTGATGAACGCCATTAGCAACATTATTCGCCGTTCTGCGCTGCCGCTGCTGGGTGCGACGGTGATCGCCATCCTGGCCTTTGCGCCCGTCGGGCTGTCGCAGGACTCTACCGGCGAATACTGTAAGTCGCTGTTTCAGGTTCTGCTGATTTCGCTCATGCTGAGCTGGTTCTCTGCCCTCACCATTACACCGGTGCTGATCAAATGGTGGCTGTTTAAACGGGACGCTGCGCCGCCAGAGGCTGACGAAACGGATCCCTATGACAAACGCATCTATCGGATCTATCAGGCGGTGCTCAACGCGCTGTTACGGCGTAAAGCGCCAACGCTGGTGGTGATGGCCGCACTGCTGGCAGCCGCCATCTGGGGCTTTGGCTCGGTGCGGCAGAACTTCTTCCCCTCCTCCAGCACGCCGATTTTCTTTGTCGACCTCTGGCTCCCTTACGGTACCGACATTAAATGGACCGAGAAGATGACCAGTGATATCGAGAAAACCATTAACGGCCAGCCTGGCGTGGAAACCACGGTCTCGACGATTGGTCAGGGAAGTATGCGATTTATTTTGACCTACAGCGGACAGCGGCAGTACAGCAACTATGCGCAAATCATGGTGAGAATGGACGACCAGCGTAACATCCCCGCCCTGACCCGCCACGTTGATGAGTACATCGCCCGGAACTATCCGCAGGTTAACGCCAGCACGAAGCGGGTGATGTTTGGCCCCTCCGGCGACAGCGCTATTGAAGTGCGTATTAAAGGCCCCGATCCCGACAGGCTGCGTCTGATCGCCAGCCAGGTAGACAACATTCTTACGCGCGATCCGGCGACGGACAGCGTCAGGAACGACTGGCAAAACCGCAGCAAAGTGATCCGCCCGCAGTACGTCACCGCGCTCGGACGTGAGCTTGGCGTGGATAAGCAGGACGTCGATAACGCACTGGAGATGAATTTCTCCGGCAGCCGGGCAGGCCTGTACAGAGAAGGAAGCGATCTGTTACCCGTGGTGGTGCGCCCGCCGGAAAGCGAGCGGCTGGACGCCAACCACCTGAACAACGTCCTGGTCTGGAGCCAGACCCGGCAGCAGTATATTCCGCTGAGCAACGTCGTCAGCGGCTTCGCGCTGGAGTGGGAAGATCCGCTGATCCTGCGTCGCGACCGCTCGCGCGTGCTGACCGTGCAGACCGACCCTGACCCGCTAAGCCAGCAAACGTCCGGCGATATTCTCGCCCGCGTGAAGCCGCAAATAGATGCCCTGCCCCTGCCTCACGGCTACAGCATTGAATGGGGCGGGGACGCGGAGAATTCCAGCGAAGCGCAGCAGGGGCTATTTACCACGCTGCCGATCGGGTATCTGGTGATGTTTGTGATCACGGTGCTGATGTTCAGTTCGGTGAAAAACGCCGTCGCTATCTGGCTGACCGTGCCGCTGGCGCTGATCGGCGTGACGCCGGGGTTTTTAATTACCGGCATCCCCTTTGGCTTTATGGCGTTGATTGGCCTGCTGAGCCTGAGCGGGATGCTGATCCGCAACGGCATTGTGCTGGTGGAAGAGATAGAACAGCAGAAAGCGCAGCAGGATCAGCACAGTGCGATCGTTTACGCCGCCACGTCGCGCCTGCGTCCCATCCTCCTCACCGCCTTTACGACCGTACTAGGCCTCGCCCCTCTGCTGCTGGATGTGTTCTTCCAGAGCATGGCCGTTGTGATTATGTTTGGGCTTGGGTTTGCTACAATCCTGACGCTGCTGGTACTCCCCGTAATTTACGCGTGTTTCCATCGTAAGGACAAAGCTGAACAACAATGAATGCGACAGGGCTGAATATCATCAAGACGCTGGGCTGTATGACGGCGGTTACCTTTTTCACCATCTACAACACCTGGGATCATTACGATTATGACTATCACTGGATCCTCGGTTTTTTAACCTTCATTTCGACCATCGCCACGCCGTTGTTTTTTGTGGTTGCAGGGTATCTGGACGGGCAATCCCGACACGGCACGCGCTGGCAGCTGGATAAGATCAAACGCCTGGTGATCGTCTTTCTGTTCTGGGTAACGATTTACTACCTGTGGGAACCCTATCAGCGCGGATATCTGATCCAGCCCTGGTTCGTGTTCGCGTTTATCGTGATTTACACGTTTCACCCGGTGGTGGAGCGGCTCAGCCAGCGACGAATGCTCTTTTGCGGGGTGATTACCGCCCTGCTGCTTTTCTCTTACGGGTACGATTTGCTGTCGGCCCTCTATCCTGATGCCCACGTCCTTTCATTGTCGCCGCAGTATCGCCTGTGGACGTGGCTGCTGTTTTATCTGACAGGCCAGCTCTTTTGCGATCCGCAGATCGCGGCGTGGATCGGCCGCAAAAACGTGGTCAGGGCCGCGGTGATTGCGATACCGTTTATCTATCTCTTCACATGGTTTTACGAACGGCACTTCTTTTTTGCGCTATTTAAAGCAGACAGAAACGCCTTTATCCTCACCGGATCGCAAATTTACATTCTGATTATTGCCCTGGTGATTGCGGCAAATGGCGTACGGTTTCGCCGCAATGCGGAGTTTAAAGAGTCCGTGCTGGCCACCATTAGCAAAACGATGACCGGGGTCTATATCATGCACTACTCGGTGTTTCACCTGCTGACCGCGCTCATTCCGGTGACGTCCCTGAGCACCAAACTTGCTCTGATTGTGCTTACGTTTGTTACGTCGGTCCTGTTTTCGCTGCTGATCCTGTCCAACACAGTGGCCAAAAAAGTGATCACCCTCTAAAAGCCCAGGCGCAGCCAGGCAAACAGCACGTTGCCGTTGTTGTAGGTCCCGGGAATATAGGTGAACTGGACGGTGACGCGCTTATATCCGGCAGAGAAAAGCGGGAAGATAAAAGGCAGCGGGACATAGTTGGCAAAGTCGTCGCGCGCGGTGATCCCCGCGGCGGCCCCGAGCCCCAGACGGAAATCTTTTGCGTTATCCAGATACCACCCCTTCTCCCAGCCGTAACCCATCGCGGGCTGCCACTCGTTGTGGGAATCTTTAAACATCATGGCAAACAGCGCGCTCCAGTTGCCCTCGTCGTTGTAGCGAGACACGCCCAGCCCCCCGCCCCACGGCATTTCGTTGTAATTATCCGTTTTCTCTTTGTCATACATGAAGCGTGCATGCCAGCTCAAAAACGGAAGGTAGAGATCGTAACGATCCGGCTGTTCCCAGGTTTGCGCAATATCGTCCGTTACTGCATCCCACCAGCGATGAATACGCTGTTCGCCATAGACTTTCGGCTCCGCATGCAGCGGAGATACGACTAAAAACAGGACTACCCACAGTGCAGGAAAGAGGCGTTGCATCGTTATTCCCTCAGCTTACGTCATACAGCGATCATTATTACTGTAAACCATTCAGCCCTAACCGGAGCCAAACAGGCTGATTTATGTTGTCGCCCGATAAGATGAAATTTATTTATTCTGCGCTTTCAGGAAAGATAAAAACGTTTTCTCAGGCCGCGTGTCGCGGTAGTCTCATACGTTCCGCCAATATGACGGCCGTGATGTGAGTGACCTTTTCTTATACCAATAATTAAAAATCAGTACAGACAGGACAACTATGGACTCCACCCTTATCTCCGCTCGCCGCAACGAGGAGACACCTTCGCTTAACCGCGCCCGCCGCGCCGCTTTAGGTAGCTTCGCAGGCGCCGTCGTCGACTGGTATGACTTTCTGCTCTACGGTATTACCGCTGCGCTGGTCTTTAACCGTGAATTCTTTCCCCAGATCAGCCCCGCCATGGGTACGCTTGCTGCGTTTGCCACCTTCGGCGTCGGTTTTCTGTTTCGTCCGCTGGGCGGGGTAATTTTCGGCCACTTCGGCGATCGCCTTGGCCGGAAACGTATGCTGATGCTCACCGTGTGGATGATGGGTATTGCCACCGCGCTAATCGGTATTTTGCCCTCCTTTGCATCGATTGGCTGGTGGGCCCCGGTGTTGCTGGTGACGCTGCGCGCCATTCAGGGCTTTGCCGTTGGCGGCGAATGGGGCGGCGCGGCATTGCTGTCCGTGGAAAGCGCGCCGAAGAACAAGAAAGCGTTCTACAGCAGCGGCGTGCAGGTAGGTTATGGCGTGGGTCTGCTGCTCTCCACGGGTCTGGTGTCGCTAATAAGCCAGCTCACGACAGACGAGCAGTTCCTGAGCTGGGGCTGGCGTATTCCGTTTATCTTCAGCATTGTGCTGGTCGTGGTGGCCCTGTGGATCCGTAACGGCATGGAAGAGTCGGCTGAGTTTGAGCGGCAGCAGCGCGAAAAACCGGTCGCCAAAAAACGGCTGCCGGTGATGGAAGCGCTGGTGCAGCACCCTGGCGCTTTTCTGAAAATTATCGCCCTGCGCCTGTGCGAACTGCTGACGATGTATATCGTCACCGCCTTTGCCCTCAACTATTCCACGCAAAACCTCGGCCTTCCGCGGGAATTGTTCCTGAATATTGGCCTGGTGGTGGGCGGGATCAGCTGCCTGACCATCCCCTGCTTCGCCTGGCTGGCGGATCGCTTTGGCCGTCGACGGGTGTATATCACCGGGGCGCTTATCGGCACACTCAGCGCCTGGCCGTTCTTTATGGCGCTGGAGGCACAGTCGGTCTTCTGGATTGTCTTCTTCGCGATCATGCTTGCGAACATCGCTCACGATATGGTGGTCTGCGTGCAGCAGCCGATGTTTACCGAGCTGTTTGGCGCAAGCTACCGCTACAGCGGCGCGGGCGTGGGATATCAGGTGGCGAGCGTGGTCGGCGGCGGGTTTACGCCGTTTATCGCCGCCGCGCTGGTGACGTTCTCCGGCGGTAACTGGCATAGCGTGGCGATTTATCTGCTGGCGGGTTGCCTGCTTTCTGCTGCCACCGCCCTGTTGATGAAGGAAACCGCGCACAGCTGATCTCCTCACTTTTGTTTCACAGGCGTGTGACATACTATCGGGTATAGCCGCACACCTGTGGAACAAGGAGACAGACATGAATAATAAGGGCTCCAGCCTGACCCCGGCTCAGGCGCTGGAAAAACTCGACGCGCTGTATGAACAGTCCGTCAATGCACTGCGCAGCGCCATCAGTGACTATATCGAAACAGGGAAACTTCCCGATGAAAAGGCCAGAACCCAGGGCCTTTTTGTTTATCCATCGCTCTCTGTCACCTGGGACGGCAGCGCCAGCAGTAATCCGAAAACCCGCGCCTATGCGCGTTTCACCCACTCCGGCTGTTACAGCACAACCATCACGCGACCTGCGCTGTTCCGCCCGTACCTGGAAGAGCAGCTTACCCTGCTGTATCAGGATTACGGCGCGCATATCAGCGTTGAGCCGTCCCTGCACGAGATCCCTTACCCGTACGTGATAGACGGCTCAGCGCTGACGCTGGATCGCTCCATGAGCGCAGGGCTGACCCGTCATTTCCCGACCACTGAGCTGTCGCAGATTGGCGATGAGACGGCGGACGGGATCTATCACCCGGCAGAGTTTTCACCGCTGTCGCACTTTGATGCCCGCCGTGTCGATTTCTCGCTGGCACGCCTGCGCCACTACACCGGCACGCCAGCCGAACATTTCCAGCCGTTCGTGCTGTTTACCAACTACACCCGCTATGTAGACGAATTTGTCCGCTGGGGCTGTAGCCAGATCCTCGACCCGGACAGCCCTTACGTCGCCCTCTCCTGCGCGGGCGGGATCTGGATCACCGCCGAAACCGAAGCACCGGAAGAGGCCATCTCCGACCTGGCGTGGAAAAAGCACCAGATGCCAGCCTGGCACCTGATCACCGCCGACGGTCAGGGCATTACGCTGATTAACATCGGCGTTGGCCCGTCGAATGCGAAAACCATCTGCGACCATCTGGCGGTATTGCGCCCGGACGTCTGGCTGATGATCGGCCACTGCGGCGGCCTGCGTGAAAGCCAGCTGATTGGCGATTACGTCCTCGCCCACGCTTATCTGCGTGACGACCATGTTCTTGACGCGGTTCTGCCGCCGGATATTCCTATCCCGAGTATCGCGGAAGTGCAGCGCGCCCTGTACGACGCCACCAAAGAGGTGAGCGGCATGCCGGGTGAAGAGGTGAAGCAGCGCCTGCGTACCGGTACGGTCGTCACCACCGACGATCGTAACTGGGAGCTGCGCTATTCCGCCTCCGCCCTGCGTTTCAATCTTAGCCGTGCGGTCGCAATCGATATGGAAAGCGCCACCATTGCCGCGCAGGGCTACCGCTTCCGCGTCCCTTACGGCACGCTACTGTGCGTGTCCGATAAACCGCTGCACGGCGAGATCAAACTGCCGGGCCAGGCGAACCGTTTTTACGAAGGGGCGATCTCAGAGCACCTTCAGATTGGTATTCGCGCCATCGATTTACTGCGTGCAGAGGGCGACAAACTGCATTCCCGCAAGCTGCGCACCTTCAATGAGCCACCGTTCCGCTGATAACAAGGACACATCACGCACACCACTCACCCGGCCTGGGATTTCGTAGGTCGGGTAAGCGGAGCGCTATCCGACAAACTTACCGAACGCAGAAAAGCAAAAAGCCTGCTTTAAAAGCAGGCTTTTTTAAATTTGGCTCCTCTGACTGGACTCGAACCAGTGACATACGGATTAACAGTCCGCCGTTCTACCGACTGAACTACAGAGGAATCGTGTGAACGGGGCGCATATTATCGATGCGCCCTGAGGATGTCAAAGGGTGAATGCAGATTTTCAATCGTTTGCCGATTTATTCTCCACTTCGCACATTTGTCAGGCACTTGTCGTTTCCGAAACCTCCTGCTCCGGTTTTTTTCGCGGATATTTCCACAGCCAGCGCCCGCTCACCATGCGCCAGTAGAACAGCGCGCCGCGCACGGCCCAGTCAAGGAACATCCCCAGCCAGACGCCGACAACGCCCATACCTAACATCACCCCCAGCGTGTAGCCCGCCACGACGCGACAGCCCCACATGCCGAGCATGGAGACCCACATCGCAAACCGGGCATCGCGCGCCCCTTTCAGCCCGGCAGGAAGTACCCAGGACGCGGCCCAGATTGGCATAAACGCCGCGTTGAGCCAAATGAGCACCTTCACGACCTCTTTCACGTCATTTTCATGCGTATAGAACGAGGCCATCAGCCCGGCAAAAGGCGCAGTTCCCCACGCAATCGCCGTCAGCCCAATGGTTGAAAGCCAGAAGACATGCCGAAGCTGCCGTTCCGCCTGCCCTATCTGCCCCTTTCCGAGACGTCTGCCGGTGATGATCGTCGACGCCGACCCCAGCGCGTTTCCCGGCAGGTTAATGAGTGAGGCAATGGAGAAGGCAATAAAGTTGCCGGCGATGACGTCTGTTCCCATCCCGGCAACAAACATCTGCGTCAGCAGTTTCCCGCCGTTAAACAACACGGATTCGATGCTGGCCGGAATCCCGATCCCCATCACTTCCCAGATAATGGCGAAGTTAAGCGGACGGAAATAACTTTTCAGCGTCAGGCGCAGCGATGGCGTAATTCCCGCCATCAGTACGCCAATTATCGCTGCCGCACCAATATAACGGGAAATGGTCAGCCCTAAACCCGCGCCGACAAAGCCCAGCCCCTCCCAGGAAAAGACGCCATAAATCAAAACGCTGCTGATAATGATGTTCAGGATGTTCATGCCGCCATTGATCAGCAGCGGAATTTTGGTATTCCCTGCTCCACGAAGCGCACCGCTACCAATCAGCGCGATGGCAGCCGCCGGATAACTCAGCACCGTCATTTCCAGGTAGGTGAGAGCCAGATCCTTCACCTCACTGGTCGCTTCTCCCGCGACAAAGTCGATAATTTCTTTGCCGTAATAATGGATAACCGCCGCAAGGATGATCGAAAAGAGGGTCATGATCATCAGCGACTGTCTGGCCGCTTCGCGGGCACGCTTCGGATCGAGCTTACCCAGGCTAAACGCCACCACCACCGTCGTACCGAGATCGATAGCGGCAAAGAAGGACATCACCACCATATTGAAACTGTCCGCCAGCCCTACCCCGGCCATAGCTTCTTTACCGAGCCAGCTCACCAGGAATGTGCTCAGCACGCCCATCAACAGGACGCAGGTATTCTCCAGGAAAATAGGCACAGCAAGGGGGGTGATTTCACGCCAGAAGAGAACTCGATAACTTTTACGTTTTGCATACCAGGGCGTGCGCATAATCGCCTGGCGTAGGGGTGCGGTGACGTTCAAAATGGACCTTAGCGAGAAAGTTGAAACTCCATTTCAAATGATGGGGCAGAAATGCGTATCCTGCAAAGTATTTTCCATAAAATTATGTTTGGATTTACAACAAAATGACGACAGAATCATCAAACAAACGCTTTTGCCTGAGATCAGGTTTGACAAAAGTTTTTTCGCCGCTAAGATAAGCCTCCACAACGATTCCTCTGTAGTTCAGTCGGTAGAACGGCGGACTGTTAATCCGTATGTCACTGGTTCGAGTCCAGTCAGAGGAGCCAAATTTAAAAAGCCTGCTTTTAGAGCAGGCTTTTTGCTTTTTTGCGTTCGGTAAAATTGTCGGGTGGCGGCTTCGCCTTACCCGACCTACGTGATAACAGTCCTGTAGGCCCGGTAAGCGCAGCGCCACC
Organism: Enterobacter cloacae complex sp. 677-3DZ2D5B; assembly: GCF_004136695.1. Taxonomy (NCBI): domain Bacteria; kingdom Pseudomonadati; phylum Pseudomonadota; class Gammaproteobacteria; order Enterobacterales; family Enterobacteriaceae; genus Enterobacter; species Enterobacter cloacae complex sp. 677-3DZ2D5B. The sequence goes on from NZ_QFLS01000009.1 coordinate 495,755, forward strand.
GGGCAACAGAGTGTGCGATTACTCGCCTTTCGCGTCGACGTTTTTGATTTCGCCCATCACTTTCAGCTTCTTGGAGATGTCGCGACGCTCTTTGGACAGCTCAGCGTTTTTGATGATGTAGTCATCAACGCGATCTTCATAATCGCTCTTCATGCTGGCGATGATGCCCTGAATAGCTTCAACGCTCATACCTGGCTTGATGTAGTCGCTCAGGTTGTCCAGCAGCAGGACACGTTTCTGGTTGTCACGGATCTTCTTCTCTACGTCCTGGATTTCGCGCTGTAGCTTGTTTTTGCGGCGGAACAGGCGGACGAACTCCAGAACATCCTGGAACGAAGGCTTGGTAGTTTCCATTTTTACACCCCTGATAATGTGAGATTCGGATTCGTTAAAGCAACCGTTTTAACAGACAGCGGCTGCGAATGACAATGAGTATATCGTTTAAAACCATCATAACCCTAATTGTTGCTGAATCGAAGCAGCAGGCATCACATACGCTTTTTATTTGCGCAGAGCCCGGCAAATCAGCTGCGATAACAACTCCAGCTGCCGCGCCAGCTCCATACTCAGCCAGACATAACCATGGATGGGCGTTTCCGCCACATTGTCGCCCTGGCGCTCATTCATCAGCTGTTTGAGCTCGGCGACGATTTCGTTCAGCCGCTCGCTGTTCGCCCGTATTGGCTGCGGGTTACCTTCATAGAGCGCATGAGCGATGGTCAGCAGGGTTTGTTGCGTCATCTGCTGCGTCTCTTTCAGCGTATGCGCGTTGAGCATCAGAAGATGGCTGGGGCGTGAGGCCCAGTGGGCATTGATTTGCAGTTCAAGCATACAGACCAGATTACGGCTGACCGTCTGAATAGCTTCAAAGATGGCTTTCTGGATATGGGTTTCTTTGCTTGCTGGCGTAATTAACCCGCGCATTTTGACCACATCATTGAGGATTTTTTGCAGATGCTTTTCCAGCCGCGGACGCTCAATCAGATTCGGCGAAAACCCGGCCTGGTAGACCCGGTTAAATGCCGTGACGTAGTTTGCCATCTGAATGCGCCAGTGCAGGAAGGCGCGCTGCGGCCAGATGCCGGTAAACAGCATGGCGAGCAACGAGCCGAGGATCACGTCCCCGCTTCGCCACAATGCGGTGGTCATATCGCCCGCAGGTGCGCCGACCACAACCGCGAGCGTAATGCCAATCAGCAGCGCCTGATACGGTTTCTTGCCGAGGGCCAGCCATCCGCAAAGAAACATCGCCACCGCGCACCACAGCAACATGAACGGAAATGAAATCAGCTCCAGCTTCAGGGCGATAAGCCCAAGCGCTGAGCCTAAAACGGTACCGCCTATACGTTCGAAAGCGCGCGGGACCACGTTCCCCCAGAATGAGATCGGCCCCATCACCACCACCAGCGTGATCAGCGGCCACGTCCCTTCCGGGATATCCAGCAAACGAACCAGTACGAAGGTCAACACAAACGCCAGCGCAATGCGGCAACCGTGCACCACGCGATAATGTTTGTATAACCGAATTTCAAAAGGGGTTAATGACTTGTCGGGGCGCACACCCGTCTCCAGCTCTACGGCAAACCACAATTGTACTGTGTTTTCAGCCGGGTGGATCGCGCCCGGCTGAAAAACCCTGCGTTTCGCAGGATTATCCCACTTTGTGCTCTACCGGTACAAACATCTCAATATCCCAGTAGCCGTCAGCATTGCCATCGTTCAGATAGCGTTCGAAGCAGGGTTTTGCTGCAATCTGGAATTTGCTGTCTTCCAGCAGGGAGTTGAAGAACTGATACCATGGAGTAGCGAAATCATGATTTTCAACGCGCGCGGCGGCAATAGCATACTCTCCGGCAGCAATTTCGGTCATCATCACCCCTTCGCTGTTTTCAGGAATAGTGAAATCGTCTACTACCGTTACGGCGGTAACGCAGCGGAGCTTTTCTGCCGGCACGTCATCCGGATTGTCATAATAAACGGCCACCCACTCCTGCGGCTGAATATGACGACCATCTACCCACATGACCAGCTGTTCAAATCCCTGCTTGACCGTCTTTTCCCACGGCCCCACGAGATGAAAGCCTGCAATCGTACGTTTCTGTTGCTGCCTGATGCTGTAGTCCATGCTGCCTCCGTTTATTACTGTATATATATGGGTCTTCCCCGATCA